>JBBIWB010000027.1:0-40298 GCA_037439445.1 Desulfobacteraceae bacterium
CGTCTATGGCATCAGCTTTGACGGATGTTTTTTTCCTCCAGCTCAAGCAGCTTGCGTTTTCTTTCAATACCCCAGCGATATCCGCTGAGTTTTCCGTCACTGCGGACTACTCTGTGGCAAGGAATTATGATTGCAACAGGATTGGCCGCGCAGGCATTAGCAACTGCGCGGACAGCGGATGGTTTCCCAGCCTGAGCTGCTATTTCAGAATAGCTTGCGGTTGAGCCAGGCGAAATTGCCTTTAAGGCTTTCCAGACCCTGCATTGAAAAGAAGTGCCCTGAATGTCCAGGGGCAATTCAGGACTGTTGGCCTCAGGTGCCTTTATAAGAGACATAAGCCTTGCTACCATGTCTTCAAGGCATTTATCAGGTTCTCTGAATACTGCTTTCGGAAAAGACCTGTATAAATTCTCTCTTAATTCCTCTGGCGTATCTCCAATGGTGACGGAGCAGATGCCTTTTTCTGTCATTGCTACAAGCACCCATCCCAGAAAAGATTCAAAAACAGCTTGCTTAATCTCGATGCTGGGAGCACCTTTTTTATATTCGGAAGGGGTCATCCCCAGAATTTCCTTTGATTTTTCGTAGAAACGGCTGCTTGATTCAAAGCCTGAATCAAAAATTGCCTCTGTTACAGACTGCCCGTCCTGAAGGCGGCTGCGGGTTTTTCCCATCCTTATTTCCATCGCATATTCTTTAGGGGTGACTCCTGTCAACTTTTTGAAAATCCTATGCAGATAATAAGCGCTGAAACCTGTTTGTTTGGCAATGTCCTTAAAATTCAAGTGATTGTGTGAATCTTCCATGATCCTGCAGGCTAGCAAAACAGCCTTTTTCAGCGGATTTATCGAGGTGATGTCATTTGGCCGGCATTTTTTGCAGGGGCGAAACCCTGCTTTTTCAGCTTCTTCAGAAGTTTCGAAAAAAGAAACGTTCTTTCGGTTCGGCAGCCGTGAAGCACAGCCGGGCAGGCAGTATACGCCCGTTGTCAACACCGCGTAAAAAAAAACTTCATTGACAGGCAAATCTCGCCTTAGCATTGCTCTCCATTTATCGTCATCTGTAAGAGGGATAGGCATCTTTGGACAATCCTTATGGATATTTTATCAAACGCTTGCGAAACACGACTTAAGGATTCGCCTGGAATAAGAAAATGCAGTATTTTACAGGATATGTCTTTGGCGGGTTTTTTTTGCCCTGACGCATACCTTGCCTTATGAGCGTCAAGGTGTGTCCGTCAATAGCGCAAAACCCAAAAGCAATCGGCATCATACCATAAAATGACGAATATTCAATATTTCTGATAAAAAACCTGTGCCAGGAACTGATGCACTCACTGGAATAAGCAAGGTAACAAGAAGCACGTTTGAAGCTCCCGCCGTTGAAAGCAGCCGGAAATAAATTATGTAGGCAACGACTGTGCTTAAAAGCGCAAGCCCCAGGAGCTCTCCACATATTTTCGGATTTATTCATGTATAAAGCCTCCGTTCAAGCATATTTTAATGTATTATAAGGTTATTCAGATATTATGATATCCGGTTCTTGCGCTCTAATTCTTTTTTTGTTGTATCCTGAAGTTCTTTCCCCCAAGTGCATTGGTTCAGTCATATGCTTGGATTTCCGGTGACATTTTTGGGATGAATCAAGCCATGAATTCAGGGGCCACGGCAAAGATACACATAAGATGAATCAATTGGTGTCCACTATTGACGACAGAAGCCACAGATCGGAGATCCGACTATGGCGGATGCCATCCTTGACCGGCTGGTCCATAATGCCCATAAAATTCAAATGAAAGTAGTTTCTATGAGAAAAAAACGCCAACTTGACAGAATAAGGGAATGACGGTAAAGGAAAAAAGACTGCGTCGCTACGCTCCGATAAGGGTGGCCGGAATCAATGGAACAGGTGGCCGACTTCACGTGGAATGCCCGGCCGGATTCAACTGGATTGCGTGACCGACTTCAATGGAATAGGCAAAAGGCACGCCAGGACTTGAACTGTTTATGTGATGAGATCGAGGTGTGATAACCCATGACGACGAAAAGTCAAAGCAACATTCAAGGACTTAATGTCCTGATTGTGGATGACGAGGCCAATATCCGCAAGACACTCACTGTATGTTTGGAGTCGCGTGGCCATCGCGTGACCGCTGTTAGTAATGGAAAGGACGCCCGGGTGGAGTCCGACAAACAGGTATTCAACCTGGCGTTTGTGGATTTGCGGTTGGGCACGGAAAGCGGCCTTGACTTGATTCCCCCTATCCTCGGCACATGCCCCTGGATCAAGATCGTCGTCATCACGGCTTATGCGTCCATCGACACCGCCGTCGAAGCTATGCGGCGGGGAGCAACTGATTACATTCCCAAGCCATTCACTCCCGAACAGGTCCAACTGGTCACCGAACGGGTGGCAACCGTTCGCGGCATGGAGCAACGCATTGCGACCTTAAAGGAGGACATGGAGCGGTTGCATCCGGAGGTTTCGTTCACCTCACAACATCCCGGCATGCAACGCGCCGTGGAACTCGCGCGGCAAGTGGCCGCCTCGGACGCGGTTGTCCTGCTGCGAGGTCCCAGTGGAACGGGAAAGACAGTACTGGCTCGCGCCATCCACGGTTGGAGCCACAGGGCGGATAAGCCGTTCGGGACCATTTCATGCCCAACACTCAGCCCCGAACTCCTCGAGAGCGAGCTTTTCGGCCATGTGAAGGGTGCCTTTACCGGTGCGCTCCGCGATAATCCAGGTCGGGTAGCCGCCTGCGAGGGCGGGACCTTGTTCTTGGATGAGATTGGCGATTTGCCATTGGCGCTTCAACCCAAACTCCTGCGCTTCATACAGGATCGTGAGTATGAGCGTGTGGGCGACCAACGGACGAGACGCGCGGACATCCGCATCATAGCAGCAACCAACACGGACCTGGATAAGGCGGTTCAGGCGGGACGCTTCCGCGAAGACCTGTACTATCGCCTGAATGTGATTCAGATCGACTTGCCACCCCTGATGGATCGCCCAGACGATGTGGAACTACTGGTGAGAAACATGTTGGAGTTCTTCGGCGCGCAAAACCACAAGGTGCTGAAAGGCTTCAGCGACACGGCCATGGATGCCCTGCGCCAATACGCGTGGCCGGGCAATATCCGCGAACTGCGCAACGCGGTCGAGCGAGCCGCGATCCTGTGCACCAGTGATGTTGTTCAAGTTGAGCATCTTCCCGCGTCCATCGCGCCGCATACTCCACCGCTCCAATTGGGTGACCACGTTTCCCTGAAGATGATCGAGGAACATCACATCCGCCGAGTTGTCGCCTCCACCAAGACCCTGCAAGAGGCCGCAAATATTCTCGGTATCGACCAGGCCACCCTTTGGCATAAGCGAAAGCAATACGGCATCTAGCAGGCCGGACCTTTCTCTTCCACGCTTGACCTTGCAAAACACAAGGTCGATTCAGGGCCGCCCTTGTTCATCACAAGGGATTTCTTCCCAAAAAATGCACAACCTGTTGAATTTACGACAACTACGCGATTGGCACGGTTTGTGCCTTGTTAGAAGTTGGGGGTCTTGGTCATGATTGGAATAAGACAAAAACTGATGCTGGGCTTTGGCGGGTTGCTCGCCGTTATTGCGATTGTCGGCGCGCTGACTATGGTTCAGATCAATGAACTCGGCGAGGCCATCGGAATGATCCTTAAGGAAAACTACCGTAGTGTGGTGGCGTGCCAGGATATGAAGGAATCCTTGGAACGAATGGATAGAGGCATGCTGTTCACACTTGCCGGGAACGAACTTGAGGGGAAACATCTCATTGAGGAAAACACCACGAAATTCCGGGACGCCTTGCATGTGGAACTTGGCAATATAACGCTTCCCGGTGAACGCGAAAAGGCTGAGAAAATCAGAGCCTTGTTTGAAAGATACGTCGAAGTCATACCGCTTGTGACAGAGGTCGGACGATCTATCGAGGAGAGGAAGGCCGAGAATTTCTCGAACGTGCAGTCGCTATTCCGGGAGATCAAGGACATTGCACAAGACATTTTATTGATGAACCAAACGAACATGAGCGAGGCCAGCAACAACGCGAGAAGGCTAGCGGATACCGCCCATCGCCGCATGTTGGCAGCGATCATGATTTCCACGTTCTTGGCGCTTCTATTCAGCTATCTCGCTAACCGATGGATTCTACACCCGATCAATCGGCTGATTGAATCCACGAACGAAATACGAGGCGGAAATTTTGACCTGGTTCTTGAAAGCGGATCGAGAGACGAGATCGGTCGGCTTTCGGAATCCTTTAATGAAATGGCGGCCGCCCTGAGGCAGGTGCGCAAGGAAGACAGGATCAACCTGATGAGGACAAAACGTGCGACAGAGGAGGTCTTCAAGGCTCTCCCAACCGACATCGCCGTGCTCGATCTCGATGGGAAGGTGGAGATCTCAACTGAAACGGCCGACCGTCACTTCGGCCTCAAACCCGGCGTTCTCGCAGGCGAGCTTGGATATGATTGGCTGCTTCCCCTGACCCGGAAAGCCCTCGACGAGGATAATATCGTCGAGCGCGACCCCAAGAACGGTTACGTCCAACAGTTCGTTGACAATCATGAATACTTTTTCCAGCCGATGGTGGTTCCGATTCCAGTTGGCCCGGAGCGTCGAGAGCCCACGGGCGTGGCGTTGATTCTCAAGGACGTGACTCAAGTCCATGAGCAGCAAGAAATGAAGCGCGGCGTTGTATCCACCGTCTCGCATCAACTCAAGACACCTTTGACCTCCCTTCGCATGTCCATTCACCTTCTGCTGGAGGAGCGGAATGGATCACTCAATGAAAAACAGATAGAGCTCCTTATGGCAGCAAGGGATGATAGCGAAAGGCTGGTGGATATTCTTAACGATTTGCTCGATATCAACCGAATCGAGTCCGGAAAATCGAGGCTTAAACTCGAGCACGCTACACCGAGAACCCTCGTCCACGACGCCATGGAGCCTTTCCTGGTGGATGCCAAGGATAAGGGAGTGACCCTGGTGAACGAAGTGTCGGACGACTTGCCCGAAGTCATGGCTGACTCCGAAAAGATCCGTCATGTGTTCGCGAACCTCCTTTCAAACGCGCTTCGATTCACCGGCCCCGGAGGCTCGGTGACCATCAGGGCTAAGCTGGAACAAGATCTGGTGTCGTTCCTTGTTGAAGACACCGGCAAGGGCATCCCGGAGGAAGAACTAAAACATCTGTTTGAGCAGTTTTATCGAGCGCCCGGTCAGGATGAGAAATCCGGTGTGGGACTGGGCCTGGCCATCGTGAAGGAAATCGTCCGCGCCCATGGCGGGGATGTAGGCGCTGAAAGCGCGCTTGACAAGGGGTCGACGTTCCGCTTCACGCTCCCTTTACGAACCGACACGACGACGGAAACACACGCCAAGGTCACAGAGGAATAGGCATGCTACTCACACTGTACATAATACTTGGGTTGGCCCTTTTTGCCGCGCTGGCGGCTCTCGCATTCGCATGCGACAATATATGAGGAGGCTATCATGCTCTATCTTTCGGCAATCGTCCTGGTGTTGTGCATGGCGTACCTCGTTTACGCCATCATCGACCCGGAGCGATTTTAACGGAGAAATGTCATGTCCATCGTTTTCATAACCTCCATTCTTGGAATAGCGGTATTGCTGTCATGGCCCCTGGGAAGAGCCATGACCTGGGCGATGAACCCCGGCGACAAGGTCGGTGGTTTTCGTGGTGGCACAGAGAGACTCTTTGGGAAAGCGGCGGGCAAGGTCATCGCCAGGGAGCAGACATGGAAGGAATATGTGCTGTCCATGCTCCTCTTCAACGGGTTCATGTTCATTGTCGTGTTCGTGATTTTAGCGATGCAACAGGTGCTTCCCCTGAATCCGGATGGCAAGGGCGCGCTTTCCCCTGATCTGATTTTTCATACGGTGGCGTCCTTCACATCGAACACGAATCTTCAACACTATTCAGGGGAGGTCTCGTTAAGCTATTTTTCACAGATTTTCGGTTTGATGTGGCTGCAATTCGTTTCCGCCGCCACGGGAATCGCCGCCTTGACCGCCCTGGCCAGGGGGCTCGCTGGCAAAACGCGGCTCGGAAACTTCTATCGTGATCTCATGCGGGCGACCTTTCTCGTGTTGCTGCCACTGGCGGTGGCAGTGGCGGTGTTTCTTCTGCTGGGCGGTGTTCCCATGACCTTGCAGGGCTCAGCCACCGTCAAGACACTTGAAGGCGTGCTGCAAACCATCGCCAGGGGACCGGTCGCTGCCTTCGTGGCTATCAAACAATTGGGCACCAACGGCGGCGGTTTCTTTGGTCCCAACTCTGCGCATCCCTTCGAGAATCCGTCTTTCTTCACCAACATCGTCGAGTGCTTGAGCATCATTCTGATTCCAATGGCATCGGTGTGGATGTTCGGCCGCATCACGGGCCGGATGCGACACGCGGTTATTATCTTCGCGGTTATGAGCGTGTTGCTGGTTGGAACGGTGGGACTCGCCGTCCATTTTGAAAGCGCTCCAACAGCCGCCTTTAACGGATTGCCGATCCAAGCAACCGGGAACCTCGAGGGCAAGGAACTTCGCTTCGGTTCCGCCGCCGGCCCGCTGTGGGGAACGCTCACAACCGCCACGAGCAACGGATCGGTCAACAGCATGCACGACAGCTTCAATCCGCTTACCGGTCTCATTCTATTGGCGGGAATGTGGCTGAATGTGACCTTTGGCGGAGTTGGCGTGGGTTTGATCAACATGTTCCTGTACATCATCGTGGGCGTGTTCATCTGCGGCATGATGGTCGGACGATCCCCGGAATATTTCAATCGCAAGGTTGAAACCCGCGAGATGCAGTTCGCCCTCTTGGCGCTTCTGATTCACCCGTTGTTCATCCTGGGCGGAACGGCCTTATTCGCCTTGACCCCATGGGGAGCCTCGACGGTACACAATCCCGGTGCGCACGGGTTCACGGAAATCCTCTACGAGTTCAGTTCCGCGGCGGCTAACAACGGGTCGGGTTTCGAGGGCTTGGGCGACAACACGGTCCCCTGGAACGTGGCGACCGGCGTCATCATGCTGCTGGCCAGATTCGTTCCGATCATTTTGCCCTTGGCAATCGCCGGGGCCTTGGCTGCGAAGAAACCGGCACCGGAAACCACCGGAACCCTGCGAACGGACACCTTCCTGTTTGGCATGGTCATTTTGGGCAGCGTGGTCTTCATTGGGGCGCTGTTGTTCCTGCCGGTGGCCGTCCTAGGTCCGATAGCGGAGCATTTGACGGCCGGGCTATGAGCCGGGGAATGGGAAAAGAGGTATGAAGCATGAATGACCATATAAATGAAAACATACAATTAAAGCTTGATCGTCGCAAGGCTCGACGGGCCTCGCTCTTTGAGAGAAACCTGGTGCAAACCGCCGGGAAACAATCCGTGGTCATGCTGAAACCTTGGGTCATGGCGCGGAATCCCGTGATGTTCATTACCGAGATCGGGGCGGCGCTGACCACTCTTGTGCTGATTGTGGATCTGTTTCACGAACAGTCGGCGTTCTTCTATACATTAGCCGTGACGGCCATCCTCTGGCTGACCGTGCTCTTCGCCAATTTCGCGGAGGCCTTGGCCGAGGCCCGGGGCAAGGCCCAAGCGGATACGCTGAAACGGACCAGGCGAAAAACCCTTGCCCGAAGAGTGATGAATGGCGTCGAGGAACAGGTGAGTTCCGACGCGCTTCGTGAAGGCGATGTCGTGTTGGTTAGCGCCGGTGAAACCATCCCAAGCGATGGTGAGGTGATCGATGGAGCCGCGACCGTGGATGAGTCCGCGATTACGGGCGAGTCCGCGCCCGTTGTCCGGGAAGCCGGAGGTGATCGGTCCGGCATCACAGGGGGTACGCGCGTCCTTTCCGACCAGATCGAGATTCGCATCACAGCGGGGGCGGGCGAGTCCTTTCTCGATCGCATGATTGCCCTCGTGGAGGGGGCGGTCAGACAGAAAACCCCCAACGAGCTTGCCCTCACCGTGACATTGGCGGGGCTCACACTCGCCTTTCTGATGGTGACCGGAGCCCTGTGGCCGATCGGTCGATACTTCGGCGTGGACCTTCCGATCCCGACGTTGATCGCCCTGCTGGTCTGCCTCATCCCCACCACCATCGGTGCTTTACTTGCGGCTATCGGGCTTGCTGGCATGGATCGCGCTCTTTCGGCCAACGTGCTGGCCAAAAGCGGCAAAGCGGTGGAATTGGCCGGCGACATCGACACGCTGATTCTGGACAAAACCGGCACCATCACCATGGGTGATCGTCAGGCAACTGAGTATCATCCGCTGCCCGGGGTGACGAGAGAAGCGTTGGCCGAGGCCGCCATGTGTGCCTCTTTCGGAGATCAGACACCCGAGGGCAAATCCATTGTGCAACTGGGAGAGGAGACCCTTGGACCCGGAGCGCCTGGCGAATCGCCGCAGGCCAAGGTCATTCCCTTTACGGCGCAGACACGCTTGAGCGGTCTTGATTTGCCCGATGGCCGCAGCTATCGCAAAGGTGCGTCCGACGCCATTTGCGCCTATATCCGTGAACAAGGCGCCCCGGTTCCCGAGGTAACCCAGCGATTGGTGGATAATGTCGCGCGTCATGGAAGCACGCCCATTGTCGTTGCCGAGGGAAAGAACATCCTCGGAGTAGTCGCGCTTTCGGATGTCCTGAAACCCGGCATCCGAGATCGATTTGAGCGGCTGCGGGCCATGGGGCTGCGAGTCGTCATGGTGACGGGCGACAATCCCCTAACCGCGGCGGCTATCGCCAAGCAAGCGGGTGTCGATGATTACATCGCAGAAGCCAAGCCGGAGGACAAACTTGAGTACATCCGGAAGGAACAGCGTGCGGGAAGACTGATCGCGATGATGGGAGATGGCACGAACGATGCCCCGGCGCTGGCCCAGGCGGATATCGGCATCGCCATGAACTCCGGCACCCAGGCGGCCAAGGAAGCCGGAAACATGGTGGATTTGGATAGCGACCCCACCAAGCTGATCGAGGTCATCGAGATCGGAAAACAACTGCTCATGACCCGGGGCGCGCTGACGACATTTTCCATAGCCAATGATGTGGCGAAATACTTCGCCATTATCCCGGCCATGTTCATGCTGGCGATCCCACAACTGGCGGCCATCAATATTATGAGATTGGAGACGCCGGGAAGCGCGATTCTTTCAGCCCTGATTTTCAACGCCATCATCATTCCGCTTCTGATTCCCATCGCCATCAAGGGAGTCAAGTACCGTCCCATGGGAGCGGATAGCATCCTGAGACGGAACCTCCTGGTCTATGGATTGGGAGGTGTAATCGCGCCCTTTGCCGGCATCAAGTTGATCGACCTGGCGTTGAGCTTGACCGGATTGTTTTAGGAGGGAACATGGAAAATACGATTGAAAGAACCGGCTTTATCACCCAGGCGGGCACCTCGATCAGGATTGTGCTTGTTACGATGGTGATTTGCTGTCTTCTCTATCCCTTGGTGGTATTGGGCATTGGGCAGGCCCTGACGCTGAATTCCGCCAACGGGTCGCTGGTAAGCAATGGCCGGGGAGAAATCGTCGGCAGCAAGCTCATTGCCCAGAAGTTTGACCGGCCCGAGTACTTCTGGCCTCGACCATCGGCGGTTGACTATAACGCGGCGGCCGCGGGGGGCAGTAACTTGTCACCCGCCAATCCGGAGCTTCGCGAGAGGGCAAAGACCCTGGTAGCCAGGTTCAAGGCGACCGCCGAAGATCCTGTTCCCGCAGATTTGGTGACCGCTTCGGGAAGCGGTCTCGATCCGAACATCACGCTTACCGCCGCCAGATACCAGGCGGTAAGGGTCGCTGCGGCCCGAGGTTTATCCAGCGAAACCATAATGGAATTGCTGGACAGATACGCGCGCCGTCCGGGCGGAGTGCTTACCCCGCAGCCGCTAGTTAATGTATTGCTTGTGAATATGGCATTGGACAGGTTGGGCAAATGAGATGAACGGAAACCGCGCGGACAACTTCCTGCGTCTTATCCGCCGCTCGCAGCGGGGCAGGTTGAAAATCTACCTCGGCTACGCGGCCGGGGTGGGTAAGACGTACCAGATGCTCCAGGAAGGTCACCGCATCAAGGAGGACGGCATCGACCTGACCGTCGGTCTTGTCGAAACCCACGGAAGGGCGGAAACCGAGGCCTTGCTCATGGGATTGGAGGTGATTCCACGCCGTAAGGTCACCTATCGAGGGATCGAGATCGAGGAGATGGACCTCGACGCGATCCTGTCCAGGCGTCCGAGCGTTGTCCTAGTGGATGAACTGGCCCACACCAACGTGCCGGGTAGTAGGAATGCCAAACGCTACCAAGATGTTGAAGAGCTACTTGCTGCGGGCATTCACGTCATCTCAACGCTTAATATTCAGCATTTGGAAAGCCTGTATGAAACCGTTGAACGGGCCACGGGGGTCAAAGTGCGCGAGCGAATCCCAGACCGCGTGGTCGGCGAAGCCGACCAGCTTGTCGACGTCGATATCACCATCGAGGACCTGCGACGCCGCTTAAAGGAAGGAAAAGTCTACACCAAGGAGCGGATTGAAACCGCGTTGGACCATTTCTTCAGACCGACCAACCTGGAACAGCTTCGCGAGCTGACCCTTCGTGAGTTGGCGGCCCAAATCGATTCTCGCAGACGAGATCCCCAGGCCGAGGAGGTTCCCGCAAGCCCGGATCAGGTCATGGTGTGCTTGAGTTCCAGGGGACCGAACAGCGAGGCCTTGCTGCGCTATGCGTCGCGCCTGGCCGGGCGGCTGAACCGTAACTGGTATGCCGCATATGTGCAGACATCCAAGGAACAACCCACTGTCATCGACGCGGCAACCCAGCGGATGCTCTCCAACACTCTGACCCTTGCTCAGCAATTGGGGGCAACTGTCTTCACATACAAGGGTGACGATGTCGTCAAAACCATCCTCCAATTTGCCAAGGAGTATCGTGTCGGGCACATTGTGATTGGAACCCCTGGGAAAAAGGTGTCTTTCTGGAAGCGATTGCGTGGGGAAGGCAGTATCCTGGATCGGTTGGTTACCGAGGGAGCAGGGATTACCGTCATTGTTCTGGACACGAAGGCCATACGGGAAGAGCGACCATCCCCTAAAATAATCCCTCCGGCTGTTGAATCGAATGAAGGACTCAAGGCACGTAAGGACTTCATCGGTGAGGGCGGTGCGGCGCTATCGAGGTCGACCATTCTGGTTTGGGAAAAGGTCATTGAAAAAGAGGATGCAATCAAGCGTCTGCTCGATTCCTGTCGCGAGGTTGGTAAGGGGCGGATGGGATCGGCATTGGAATCCGTTCTCGACCGAGAAAAACAAGGCGGGACTTTCGTGGGCGAGGACGTGGTGATCCCCCATGCGAGGATAGCAGGTTTATCTCGCCTTATAATGGCTATTGGCGTCGGCAGAGAGGGAATCCAAGACCAAGAGACGGGTCGGAAGGTTAGGCTAATGATTTTGCTGTTATCCCCCATTGATCCGCCGGAAAGCCACTTGGAGATGCTTGGACTGATCAGCAGGATGGCTCGGGATGACCAGTGGCGTAAGGATGTGCTTGCCGCCACGAGACCCGCCGAGATCATGAGGTCCATTCGGATGTGGGAAGCTGGTCAACAGGATTCCGCCGAGACATCGTCATGATCATCGGAGCGAATGTTTTGTCCTAATGTTCCGTGGCACGACTTGTTGAGCACTCAGAACTCCGGGGATGGTATCCGCCTTTTTTTCAATAAAAAAGAAAGGGGGGCGAGATGCCGGCAAAGAGGTTATCCATGCGAAAGATACAAGAAATTCTGCGTTTAAAATATGGTCACGGGCTGAGTAACCGTGACATTTCCAATAGCACAACAACAAGCCGCAGTACTGTTGCGGACTATCTGCTCAGAGCCAGCGCTGCGGGAATCTCCTGGCCACTTCCCAAGGGGATGAAGAGAAATTGGAACATTTGCTCTTGTCCGGATGGCAAGCCGCTGCCGGAGCATGACGCCTGCTCCAGACCGATCACCCATGACAACATCCGTGGTTCTCAATACTACCACCACTGCATTCAATAACAGGAGCAGACAGAAGCCATCCAACTATTGATAAACTGGAAACCCTTGCCATGATCTGCCGGAAATTCCTGAGGACAGAAACAACACACAATCAACCCTGGTTACCAGCCAGCTCTGCCGGTGGAACACTGGCATGAACAGATCGGAGATCCGACTATGGCGGATGCCATCCTTGACCGGCTTGTCCATAATGCCCATAAAATTCAAATGAAAGGAGTTTCTATTTCTTCTTTCTTTATTATCTGGAAGAACTCAAATTGAAAATGGATCAGTTTTCGGGGGGAAGGTCAACATGTTGTTTTTTTATCTTGACCAAAAACAATCAAGATGTTAAAAGAAATTTTTTTGTTCTAGTTAGAACATATGATAAGCTATTTTTAAAACTCACTAAATCCGCAATATTGGCTGAAACCGGCATTTAGAACCGACCGAGACAACTTGATTCCGGCTTTTGCAGGAAAGGTGATGGTGGGCTTTTGCAATCAGCTCTTATTGTTGTGTGATATAATTGCATAGTAAAATCCGGCGATGTAGCTCAGATGGTCAGAGCATGCGGCTCATATCCGCAGTGTCCGGGGTTCAAATCCCTGCATCGCCACCACAATAACATAAAAGCCCATCTGAGCTTTTCAGGTGGGCTTTATTTATTTCCATATAGTTCTTGAAATTGGCATTCAGAGTTGTATAATGATCAACATGTCCACAGCCATATTATTGTCTTATAAAAACTCTGATTATTAAGGACTTTTTAAAATGACCTTAGACTATGACCCTTTGGTGTTTGCTATATGGCCCTGACTGGTTTTGAAAAAATCGTAGAAGAGCGGATTCTTATGGCTCAGAGACGCGGAGATTTTGAAAATCTTCCGGGTTTTGGAAGGCCTCTGGAAATCGAAGATGACAGTCATATCCCCGAAGACCTGAGGCTTGCCTATAAAATCTTAAAAAACGCTGACTGTATTCCACCGGAAATAGAGCTCAAGAAAGAAATCCTGCAAACTCAAGATTTGCTTTCCGCAATGGAAGATGTATCTCAAAAATATCGTACATTGACCAGGCTGAATCATCTCATTTTAAAGCTTAATTGCATGAAAAAATCTTCTGTTCAACTGGAAATGCCCCAGCATTATATGGAAAAGCTGACGGTTCGTTTCAATTCAAAGCCTGCAAAATAGTCTCACAAGACAGTCATGATAAATAAAACTAAACAAAATGATGGAATCTTTAAAAGCGTACTGATGGCTTATTCTGTTCTCCTGCTGCATGTGCTTTTAATTGCAAGCATTGGTATCCTGGTGATTTTCTTTCGGGGAATGATTCAGTACTTATTCTGGATTTTTCTTGGTGGAACAGCAGCCATACTTGTCTCTGCCTATTGTTTCCTTAAAAGGATGAAACAAGAGGGTAAGAATCTTCGCGAAATGCTCAATCTTCCTGTTTTTAATGGCAGGGCTGTTGAAATAAGCTTTCTTGGCGGTATGGCTTCCCTGAAGATAGGTAAGGATTCAAACAATTATTTACCCAACAGTTCCAACCAGTCGTACTCCCAGCTTGAGAATCCTTCAGCAAGCAAGCTTAAAGAACTTTCTGAACTGGCTAATCTGCTGGAAAACAAACTGATTACCTTGGAAGAATTTAACAATGCCAAGAGACTGCTTCTAAAATAAGGATTCAGAGTGAAAACCAAGTTAAATATTGCCTTGATTTCAGGAGGTATTTCTTCGGAGAGGGAGGTTTCCCTTAAAAGCGGTGATCAGGTATTTGCAGCACTCGATAAGGAAAAATACGAAGTGCTCAGGTATGATCCCAAGACCGACCTGGCTCGTCTGATTGCTGATGCATCTGAAATTGATGCAGCTCTTATAGTTCTTCATGGTCAATTTGGTGAAGACGGGACTGTGCAGGGTCTGCTTGAGCTTCTTCGCATCCCCTATCAAGGCTCCGGAGTTCTTGGAAGTGCCATTGCAATGGATAAACTGGCTTCAAAACAGTTCTATGAAAAAGCAGGGATTCCAACTCCTGCCTATGTAACGTTTCATAAAGAAAAAAGACCTGCAAATGAAAGGTTCCTGGAAGCTTCCATTAACAGAATAGGACTGCCGCTTGTGATAAAGCCGGCAAAAGGGGGATCAAGCATTGGAATGTCCATTGTAAAAAATGAAGCCGGAATCCTTCCTGCAGTTAATGAAGCCTTTAACTACGATGATACCATACTGGTTGAAGCATATGTGGGAGGAACAGAGCTAACTGTTGGAATTATAGGAAATGATGAGCTTGAAGCACTTCCAGTCATAGAGATTATTCCAAATCCTCAGTACGAATTTTTTAACTATCAGGCCAAATATTTACCAGGTGCAAGCCAGGAAATATGTCCAGCCAGAATCGACGATGTTCTGGCACAAAGAGCTCAGGAATATGCTAAAATGGCTCACAGGGCTCTTTTTTGCAAAGGCTATAGCAGAACCGACATGATGCTTTCAGGAAGAAACATATATGTTCTTGAAACAAACACAATTCCAGGCATGACAGAAACAAGCCTTCTTCCTCTTGCTGCAAAGACTGCAGGTATTTCTTTTTCAAGACTTCTTGACATATTGATAGATTTAGGAATTGAAGCCAGGGCAAGTAAAGGCTGAAAGTTTTTAATAATAACAATCTGATTCGGCAACTGTATCTGAAACCCGCCTGAAAACACTGTTAATTTCCCTGCAAATCCGTTATTATAATAAATCATCAAAGATGTGACTTCTTGGCAAGAATCTTATCATGATGTCGAGGAAATTTTGATCAAAAATCCCAAATCAGATCTGACCATAATTACCACGCATATGAATGCAGACTTTGATGCAGTAGCATCAATGCTGGCGGCTCAAAAGCTCTATCCCGACGCACTTGTTGTGTTTCCGGGCTCCCAGGAGAAGAATCTGAGGAATTTCTTCATAAAATCAATGGTGTATCTTTTCAACATGGAAGATATCAAACACATTGATTTTTCCAGGATCAAAAAACTAGTGCTTGTTGATACAAAACAGTCAGGACGAATTGGAAGGTTTGCTTCATTGGTTGATAATCCTGAGGTCGAGATCCACATTTATGACCATCACCCAGTCATGGCTAGTGATATCAAGGCCGATCTTGAATTTGTTCAACTCACAGGAGCAACAGTAACCATTCTGACAGAAATCCTCAAGGCAAAAAAGATCGATATAACCCCGGATGAAGCTACCATTCTATGTCTTGGAATTTACGAGGACACAGGGTCTTTTTCCTTCCCTTCAACAACAGAAAACGATTTTATTGCAGCTGCATTTTTGCTTTCCAAAGGGGCTAACCTTAATACCGTATCCTCCATGATTGCACGTGAGATAAGCCCTGAGCAAATTGGTCTCCTGAATGACATGATCCAGTCTGCAACCCATTACATGATTAACGGGACAGACATAGTCATTACAAGCATAATCAGTGACAATTACATACCGGACTTTGCAGTGCTTGTACACAAACTTATTAAGATGGAGAACATGAATGCCATCTTCGCAATAGCAGGCATGGAAAATAAAATCCATATTGTCGCAAGAAGCAGGCTTCCCGAAGTCGATGTCGGCGCAATTGTCTCGATGCTGGGCGGGGGTGGCCACAGCTATGCTGCATCTGCAGTCGTAAAGGACCAGACACTTACCCAGGTTGAACACAGGCTTGTTGAAATACTGTACAACAAGGTAAGGGCACGGAGGAAGGCTAAAGACATAATGTCTTCACCTGCAATCACAGTTGGTGCTAATGTTTCATGTAAAGAAGCTGCAAATCTATTGACCCGATATAATATAAACGCTCTGGTGGTAACTGAAATTCCTGATCGAAAAGATCAGATAGTGGGTTTTATTTCACGCCAGGTGATTGAAAAAGCCTTGTTCCACCAGCTAGATCATATTCCTGTGCGCGACTATATGACAACAGATATGGCCTGGGTTGATTCTGATGCAGACATGTCGGAGATTCAGCAGAAAATAATTGAAAATAAGCAACGGGTTCTCCCTGTTGTCGATAATGATGTAATTAAAGGTGTTATCACAAGAACAGACCTCCTGAACATTCTTGCCAGACAACTTCAGAATAATGCCGAAAATCAGTTTGATCCCAATAAAGATATAGTTCACGCCAGAACCCGCAATATAATAAATTTCATGATTGAAAGACTTTCACCCAGGATTCTTGAGCTTTTAAAAACAATAGGTGAAGTCGCGGGACAACTTGGGGTAGGTGCTTATGCAATAGGAGGTTTTGTCAGGGATTTATTTCTTTACAGGCAAAACGATGACATGGATATAGTAATAGAAGGCGATGGAATTGCATTTGCCAGACAATACGGCGAAAGGTTCGGTGCAAGAGTTCATACACATGAAAGCTTTGGAACCGCTGTCATTACTTTTCCAGATGGATTCAAGATAGATGTTGCTTCAGCCAGGATGGAATACTATAAATTCCCTACAGCTCTTCCGATAGTTGAGATGAGTTCCATAAAGCTCGATCTCTTCAGAAGAGATTTTACTATCAACACACTTGCCATTCAACTTAACCCGGAGCGGTTTGGAATTCTGATCGATTTCTTTTCTGCACAGAAGGATTTAAAGGAAAAAAGCATAAGAGTTCTTCACAATTTGAGTTTTGTGGAAGATCCGACAAGGGCATTCCGAGCAATTAAATTTGAACAACGATTTGATTTCACAATAGGAAAACTTACATCGGGTTTGATTGATAACGCTGTTAAAATGGATTTGTTCTCAAGGCTTAGCGGACGAAGAATCTTTAGCGAACTAAGACAGATATTTGATGAAGAAAACCCTGTTCCAGCCATAGCAAGACTGAATGATTTTGATCTTTTGAAAGTAATACACCCTCTTCTTCAGCTAACAGGTGATATGACCATGCTTCTAAACTCGGTCAAAAAAGTGCTGTCTTGGCATGATCTGTTATTTCTTGATAAGCAATATCTTAAATGGCTGGTTTATTTTCTGGCAATCTTACGAAACCAGGATTACAAAATCACAGAGGAGATATGCACAAGGCTGGAGCTGGCACCACGGTACATGACCGTGTTGTGCAGGGATCGTTTTTCAGCGGAAAAAATTCTGTTCTGGCTGGAACGTGATTCTAATATTGCTAACCATGTTTTGTGTGAAAAATTGTCAGAACTGAAGACAGAAATGATTCTCTACATGATGGCTGCAACCCGCCAGGAACATGTAAAGCGTGCAATCTCTTATTATTGTGTGACCCTTCGTTATATAAAGCCTGAAATAACAGGGAAAGACATTCTGGCAATGGGGATAGAGCCAGGTCCGATTTACAAGGAAATACTGAAGTCCTTGCGTAATGCAAAAATAAACGGTGCTCTCAAAACAAAAGAAGAAGAAAAAGAGCATGTAAAAAGCCTCATTAAGTTTTTAGAGTGAAAATTTATTACTGATGCCATTCCTGCTCAAGTCCTGAATGACGATTTAGTTTATTTTTAGCTACGTGGGTTAAGTTCAGATTCATGAGCGTTTATAGTGAGTTTATCAAAATACACAGGAGTTATTAATGACATCTAAAAAGCGAATTTTAAGCGGCATGCGCCCTACTGGTTCCCTTCACCTAGGAAATCACCACGGAGCTCTGGCCAACTGGATAAACATGCAGGAAGAATACGAGTGTTTTTTCTTTATTGCAGACTGGCATGCCCTTACAAGCGACTATGAGAACACTGAAAACCTGACTCGGTTTTCCCATGAAATGATGATTGACTGGTTGAGTGCAGGACTATCCTATGAAAAATGCACCTTGTTTGTCCAGTCAAGCGTCATGGAACACGCAGAGCTTTTTCTGCTTCTTTCCATGATCACCCCTGTTCCCTGGCTTGAAAGAAACCCTACCTACAAGGACCAGATCATACAACTCGACAATAAGGATCTTTCAACATTCGGATTTCTTGGATACCCTGTTCTTCAGGCAGCAGACATTATCATGTACAAGGCAAACGGGGTTCCGGTAGGAATCGATCAGGTTCCTCATATTGAAATAACCAGAGAAATCGCAAGAAGATTCAATTATCTATATGGGAATGTATTTCCTGAGCCTGACGCCATATTAACTCAGTCGCCAAAAATTCTTGGCCTCGACCGGAGAAAGATGAGCAAAAGCTACAATAACGCCATTTATCTCTCTGACAGCCCCGAAGATATCAAGGGGAAGGTTTCCACTATGATCACTGACCCCAATAGGGCAAGAAGAAAGGATCCAGGGAATCCCGAAATCTGCAATGTTTTTGAATTCCACAAACTCTACTCTCCAGATACAGTTATTGAAGAAATCAATTCCCAGTGCCGTTCTGCAGGAATAGGATGCGTGGATTGCAAAAAAATAATGACAAAATACCTGACAGAAGCACTTGCTCCCATCAGGGACAGACGAAAACACTATGAAGCCAGACCTGAAATGGTAATAGAAATCATTGATTCAGGAAATCAGAAGGCTAGAAATGTTGCAAGGCAAACAATGAAGGAAGTCAGGTCAATGCTTCATATTTAAAACTCATTTTTGATGTTTGCTTATATCAAAAATTATGTGATATAATGATGAAATGACAAAACAAACCGACAATGCTTCCACCCGGCTGACCTTGCCTGACATACAACTTGCAAGGCAGCTCTTTGGGGAACACAATATCAACCTTGATAAAATTGCAAAATCCCTTGACGTTGACATTCATACAAGGGGTAATACGGTTATCATTAAGGGAGAATCCTATGCTGAAAGCCTTGTGCAAAATCTCATCAATCAACTGTATGAGCTTATAAAAAGCGGCTATAGTATTTTCCCAACCGATATCGATTATGCCGTCCGGGTTCTTAGCTCGGATGACAACGCAAGACTCCAGGATATTTTTCTTGATACAGTCTTCATGACGTCAAAAAAAAGCCCGATTGCTCCAAAGAGCCGATCCCAGAAAGACTACATAGATGCCATGAGAGCTCATGACATTGTCTTTGGAATAGGGCCTGCCGGAACAGGGAAAACCTATCTGGCAATGGCTATGGCAGTGTCTTCACTTTCCAAGGGAATTGTCAGGCGTATTATTCTGACAAGGCCCGCAGTCGAGGCAGGCGAGGCACTTGGATTCCTGCCGGGAGACTTGACGGAAAAGGTTGACCCTTATTTAAGACCTCTTTATGATGCTCTACATGACATGATGAGATTTGAGAAGGTTGCTAATCTTATAAATCAAGGAGCAATTGAGGTTGCGCCCATAGCCTTCATGAGAGGCAGAACTTTAAATGATGCATTCATAATTCTGGATGAAGCACAGAACACCACTTCCGAGCAGATGAAAATGTTTCTGACCAGGATCGGTTTTAATTCCAAGGCTGTAATTACAGGGGATATAACGCAGATAGATCTTCCGTCTCAGAAACCATCCGGGTTGATCGAAGCAAAAAAAATCCTTCAGGAAATCCCTGGCATCAAGTTTGTATTTTTTTCAAAAGAAGATGTTGTTAGACACAAGCTGGTACAGGATATTATAAAGGCTTATGAAGACCTTGAAATCAGCAGGTTAAAATAATCATGGAGAATATAAAGGATAATTTTTTTTCTTTTGTCAATTCCAACCCTAATGTAAGATGGATACTTTTATTTTTTGTAACAGCGGCCTTTGTGGTTCTTCTGTATCCAAGCCTGATCCAGAATAACATCTCCTACAGCTTAGGAGATGTGGCAGGAAGAGATGTAAAGGCACCCAAAGACTTTTTCATAGAAAATCCAGAAGCTACAGAAATAAACCGCAGAAAAGCAGCAGAAGAAGTACTTACTGTCTATGACCTCGATTCATCCCTTTTAGCCGGTTTATCCAGAAACGTAAAATATGCATTTGAACATTTAAGACATTTTATCGAAGTCGAAAAAATAAATAAAACAGCTACAGAACAACCTAAAATTCCAAAACCCATTTTATCTTCCCCAAAACCAGGATTGAATGAGCGAATTACGGAACAAAAACCGAAATTTGAGGATATAATAGGCTTTACCCTGAGCGACGGGGCTTTTGGAACCCTTGTAAAAGAAGAATTTTCAGAATCTGTTTCAGAATTGATTCTCAGTGTTTTATCCTCAATTCTGCAAAACGGGGTTGTTACGAATAAAGAAATTCTTCTAAAAGAAGCAGATAAAGGAATTATCCTGAGGGACATAGAAACTCATTCCGAAAGTATAAGCATACGTCTTAAATCATTTTATGGACTGGATCAGGCAAGGACAATGGTGCGAGTTGTTGCTGCCCCGATTCTTGCAAACGTTAATCATAATACCAGAGATGCAGTTGTAGAGATCGTTCAGCAGTTGATTCAGCCCAATATAACTTTTAACAGGAAAGAAACTGAAGAAAGAAAAAAGAAAGCCTACGAAAACACGAAACCAGTTCTGTATAAAATCAAAGCAGGAGAAATGCTTATAAGAGAAGGAGAGAGAGTTGCCCATGACCATCTCCTTAAGATCAGCGCCTTTCAGTCACAGGAAAAACAACAGGTTAAACTGCCCATTGGTGCAGGTTCGGCAATGATGATGGTCTGTCTGGTGATCATTGTTTTTATTCTGCTCAGTCACGGCAAAAATAAAATAGATATTAATAGCAGTAAAGACCTTCTGTTTCTATCATGTATGCTTGTTGTTTTTTTTCTTGCAGCCCGCCTGTCAGTTGCCTTGTCAGAAGCTCTTTCCCAGGGTTCTTCATCAGTCATGGTTCTGCCTTCCATACTGCTGTGTGTGCCCATGGCATCAGGCGCCATGACAGTTTGTCTTTTCCTCGGACTCAATATTGCCATTGCTTTTGCCTTGATTGTTTCAGTTGCCACTGCGTTTATTTTTCAAAGCAGGTTTGATATTTTTATTTATTTTTTTCTGAGCAGTCTTGTTGCTGCATACTGCATGCAGCACTGCAGGGAAAGAAAAGTCTTCATTAAGGCCGGAATCCGGATAGGCATTCTGAACATCTTTCTGGCTACTGCCATGACTTTTTTGAATGCCAATTTCCACATAACGGATCTCATCTGGAATCTGTCTTTTGCGTTTATTGGCGGAGTTCTGGCAGGAATAGTCGCCGCAGGTCTGGCGCCTCTGATCGAAGTAACGTTTGATTATACTACGGATATAAAACTTCTGGAACTTTCAAACCTGGACTGTCCAATTCTAAAAAAACTCATGATAGAGGCTCCAGGAACCCATCATCATTCTATGATAGTTGGATCCATGGTTGAAGCGGCTGCATCAGAAATAGGGGCTAATCCTTTGATGGCCAAGGTATGCGGATATTACCACGATATAGGAAAAATCAAAAAACCCCTTTATTTTGTTGAAAACCAGGTAGATGGCAAAAACAAGCACGATAAGCTTGCGCCATCGATGTCCCGCAGAATCTTGATTGCCCATGTAAAGGATGGTGTAGACATTGCGAGGGAAAACAAACTTGGGCAGAAAATCATGGATACAATTCAGCAGTCTCATGGCACAAGTCTCATGGGATATTTTTATGAAAAAGCCAAACAGCTTAAGAGCGATCAGGAAGTTAAAAAAGACGATTACCGATATCCTGGCCCTAAACCACAAACAATAGAGGCTGGCCTTGTAATGATAGCAGATGTTGTTGA
This sequence comes from Desulfobacteraceae bacterium, assembly GCA_037439445.1. Taxonomy (GTDB): domain Bacteria; phylum Desulfobacterota; class Desulfobacteria; order Desulfobacterales; family Desulfatirhabdiaceae; genus JBBIWB01. The sequence continues at coordinate 21,781 of JBBIWB010000027.1, forward strand.
AGCAGCCTCCAGAAGTCTTGAAAACCCCACTCCCGCAAGAATTCAGGGATTGGTTCAGAATCTTATCAACAAGATTTTTTCTGATGGCCAGCTTGATAACTGCGAATTGACCCTGAAAGACCTTAACAGCATCGCCAAAACCTTTAATAAAATCCTTAATGCCATTCACCATCACAGGATAGAATACAGCGAAACTCTCGTAGTAATTAACGGAAAGGGAAAAGATGGGCGTTCTGATAAACAACCAGCAAAACCGGAAAAAGATACCCCGAAAGATTCTCGAACAAGCGACTCAGGCCATCTTAAGCGACTTGGGTTATCCTGACCATGAACTATCCCTTCTGATAACGGACGACCTTCGGATATCCTTGATAAACAAGGAATATCTTCATCATGAAGGCCCAACAAACGTCATTTCTTTCTCCATGCATGAAGGTGAATTTTCGAAGATTTCGCCTTTTTTGCTTGGCGATATTGTTATCTCGGCAGATACAGCAGAAAAAGAGGCTTTTGTTGCAGGTATTGCGTTCAGGCAGAGACTTATTGAACTTCTCATTCATGGGATTCTTCACATTGTTGGATATGACCATGAATCGGAGGAAGAAGAAAAAGTAATGGAAGATAAAGCCAAGAGACTGCTGGAATTGACAAAAAGCATGCTTCCAAAAGTGATGAAATCGTAGAAAGTCAAAATTAATAAGCAAGTGAGATTTCTGCAAATGTATTTGGTAAACTCATCTGAAATACAGGAGATGGACCGTGAAACAATAGAATCCTTTGGTCTTCCCGGCATGGTCCTCATGGAAAATGCCGGCAGAGGAGCTTTCGGTATTCTTCAGAAAACTTTTCCTGACATAAGAAAGAAAAGAGTGGGTGTTGCTTCTGGAAGGGGAAACAACGGCGGCGATGGCTTTGTCATAGCACGCTATCTATCAGGAATTGGAGTTAAGGCAACAGTTTATCTTTTTGCACAACGAAGCTCTGTGAAAGGTGATGCAGCTACCAATCTCAATCTTCTTGATCACCTCGGAGTTTCTGTAAGAGAAATCACGGACAAAACTTCATTATTGCAGAATCAGGATGAAATGAGCAAAAACGAAATATGGGTGGATGCCATCTTTGGAACAGGACTCAATTCCGAGGTAAAAGATTTTTTCAAGATGGTCATAGATTTTTTAAACAGCTTGAAACGCCCCATTGTGTCTGTTGACATCCCATCAGGTCTTAATGCAGATACAGCTATGCCCTCCGGTGCCGTTATAAGGGCTCATACCACAGTTACATTCGGATTTCCCAAGACAGGACACATACTTTTTCCTGGAGCAGACTTTACTGGAAATCTTGAAATCATAGATATAGGCATTCCTCCGCACATAGTTCAGAAAATAGGACCAAAAAACAGCATCTTAACCGATGAAACAATTAAAAAGTTCTTGCCTCCAAGGAAACTGACAAGCCACAAGGGAACGTATGGCCACGTTTTAGTGGTTGCCGGATCAGCAGGAAAAGCCGGTGCTGCCGCCATGACAGGAATCGGAGCCTTAAGGTCAGGAGCCGGGCTTGTGACAATGGCGATTCCTGAAAACATAAATTCCATAATACAGTCACAGGTTCTTGAGGCAATGACAGTTCCGCTTGAAAGCCACAAAGACGGTTTTCTGGATGAAACAGTATTTGATGCAATAATGGAGCAGCTTAAGGGGAAAAAATGTCTTGCAATAGGTCCTGGCATTGGCACGGCAATCCAGACCAAAGAACTCGTGTTAAAAATCCTTCAGAATGTCTGTGTTCCGGTTGTATTGGATGCTGATGGCTTAAACTGCATGGCAAATCATCTTGAGGTGTTGCGTCATATGAAGTCTCAAGCAGTGTTGACCCCGCATCCAGGAGAAATGTCCAGATTGACAGGAGAAGCAATTTCAGATATTCAAAGAGACAGAATAGGATGTGCCAGGCGCTTTTCTCAGGCCCATAAGGTTCATCTTGTTCTGAAAGGAGCAAGAACTGTTATTGCTCATCCTGATGGCACAGTGCATGTAAACCTTGCCGCAAACCCCGGAATGGCAACAGGTGGAATGGGTGATGTCCTGACAGGCATCATCAGTGGCCTAATTGCCCAGGGGCTTACGCCTGAGGCCGCATCTTGCTCAGGAGTTTATCTACATGGGAAATCGGCTGATCTGCTATCGGAAACTATGGGTCGATATGGATTCCTGGCCTCTGATGTTGCAAGTACACTTCCTTCTGTCATTAAAAATCTTGAACAGGGATGATTATTCTTAATACAATTGAGAAAGCATATTCTTGTAACTTCCAGCAGCTTTGAGGAAACTTTTGACATCGGGTATGCCATCGGAGATATGGCAATGCCAGGGACAATGCTTGGACTGTTAGGAGACCTTGGAAGCGGAAAAACTGCTTTGATACAGGGCATTGCAAGAGGGCTACAGGTTCCTGAAAATTATTATGTTACAAGCCCATCCTATACTCTTGTGAATGAATATCCAGGAAGGCTTCATTTGTTCCATATCGATTTATACAGGCTCTCAGGTGTCGAACTCGAGGATATAGGGATTTACGATATACTGGCTTCAGCGTCTTCTGTGGTTGCCATTGAATGGGCAGAGAGGCTTCCTGAGCATTGCTTAGTTGAATTTCTGGAAATTAATATAGAAATTACAGGAGAGGAAACACGTAAAATTTTTTTTACTGCACATGGAAATCAACATGTTCAGTTTTTGGATAGAATAGAAAACAGGTTAAAGGAGAAATTATGGCACTGATAGTCCAGAAATACGGTGGAACATCTGTAGCGGATATTGAGCGTATCAGAAATGTTGCTGACAGGGTAATCAAAACCTATGACAAGGGAAATGACGTTGTTGTGATTCTGTCTGCAATGGCAGGGATAACGGACAGTCTCATAGACCTTGCCCAGCAGATAACCCATTACCCTGAAAAACGAGAACTTGACGTACTGCTTGCAACAGGCGAGCAGACGACAGCAGCGCTTCTGGCCATGACTCTCAATTCCATGAACTATCCGTCTCAGTCGCTTCTCGGGTATCAGGCAGAGGTCATGACAGACTGTACGTTTGGAAACGCCCGTATCATGGAAATTGGGGCAACAAAAATCAAGGAGCTGGTAAGCAAGCGCAGTATTGTCGTGGTTGCCGGTTTTCAGGGCTGTGACTTCAAAGGTAACATAACCACCCTTGGACGCGGCGGCTCTGATACTTCTGCTGTCGCAATTGCTGCGGCTATCAAGGCAGATATCTGTGAAATCTATACTGATGTTGAAGGGGTTTATACGACAGACCCCAATATCTGCTCCAATGCCAGAAAAATCGACAGGATTTCTTACGAAGAAATGCTTGAAATGGCAAGTCTTGGTGCAAAGGTTCTACAAATCAGATCGGTTGAGTTTGCAAAAAAATACGATGTGCCTGTTCATGTCAGATCATCATTTTCAGAGGAGGAAGGAACCATGGTGGTAAATGAAGATAAAAGCATGGAGAGACTGGTTGTCTCCAGCATTACAGTCAATAAAAAAGAAGCCCGCATTACGCTTATAAAAGTACCTGATCAGCCTGGTATTGCTGCAAAAATTTTCTCGCCAATTGCAGAAGAAGGCATCATAGTGGATATGATCATACAGAACAGGCATTCAGGGAAATTCAATGATCTGACCTTTACTGTGCCTAAGACAGATTTTGAGCATGCCATGAAGCTGGCGCGCAAGACTGCCGCTGAAATAAATGCAGTAGATGTTCTTGGAGATACCAATATTGCAAAAGTTTCTGTAATAGGTGTTGGGATGAAGAACCATTCAGGAGTTGCCTCTCACATGTTTGCAGCTCTTGCTTCTGAAAATATCAATATCCTCATGATCAGTACTTCAGAGATCAGGATTTCGTGTGTTATAGAAGAAAAATATGCGGAATTGGCTGTACGTGTACTGCATACTGCCTTTGGGCTGGATAAACCGTGAAAGACGGGTAAGCATAGGGCATTTGATTGTTCAGAGACGTGCTATAGTGCGTCTCTGAAGTCATTTATTTCCCACAGGAATTATGTATAAAGGCCTTTCGTCTCTGGGAAGGTTTAATAGTCTTCTTACTTCATCATCATTGAATGCCCCTATAGGAACTGCCCCCATACCCAAAGCCTCTGCCTGAAGACAGACATTCTGGCCGGCATGCCCTGTTTCTATGTGCACATACTGAATGCCTCGATCTCCATACCTTCTGGTTGTCCTTTGATAGACAGCAGTAAAAACAAGGCTGATGGCTCCCTCTCTTATCGAGTTCTGTCCAAGTGCTGCACTTGCAAGTTTTGCCCTTAAATCCCCTTCTGCAATCATGATAATTTCATGCACTTTCGGGTCATAACGATATGCTCCTGGAGAAAGATTTTCCACATTTCCTGTTATCGCATAGACTTCAAGAGGGTAAAGGGCGCCTGCAGAAGGAGATGTCCTGCCTCCCCAGTTTGTTGTCATCCCCTGGGCAGACCACAGGAGCTGTGCGACATAATCAAGAGAGATAGGTGTTTTCGAATAATTTCTTACTGAACGCCTATTCTTAAGGGTTTCTTCAAGAGAAACAGCGCTTCTGTATTTTGGTTCAGGAAGTTTTTTTCTCATTATTTTTTCCTCGCACCAACCCATTGATCCCAGTAGAAATGTGCATGTCAAAAACAGAACAAAACTCTTATTCATGGCCCTCATCTAATCTCCATCATTGCCAACTTACATATACGGTCATTAGCTGCTTAATTTTCATCAACTTTCGACAAATGCCTTACTCTGGCTATGAGTATAGTTCCCAAACCCCTTTCATCTGTTTGTCCAAAGTATCGCTCCTTCAGATAAACATCGCATAGGGCGGAAGGATTGGCAAAGGATAACACACAGCATTCTTGCCCGTCTGATTGAATACGGCCCCATTCAGGATAGATTCCTGGTGTTTCAAAATGGCAGATTTTTTTCATTATATCAGAAGGGAACGAAATCCTGTCCTTGAATATAACAAAATTTCTGTGCATGAACCAGACATTTGGCATTTTTTTCAGCTCTGAAATTTCGTCTTCATCGTAGATTTCTTTTCCTGCCAGTTCTTCGCCTTTCTTAAGAATCAGGGAAGAATGCGCACTCCAGTCAAATTCCATGTTTGTAATACCAATATAGATTTCATCTGATTTTAGTATCTCCCTGACACCAGAGTTTATTACCTTCCCCAGTCCCATGAGAGACCTTTCTTCAGCCTCAAGCTCCAGAGCAAGTATCTTTTCACGATCATCAGCAAGAAGAGGTTTTGTCTTAATGAGTCCTTTTACCCTGCCAAGGGTTTCTATGACGAGGGCATCACATTTACTTTTATCCATTGCCTGGCAGTCCAAAATTTTATAACCTCCTCTATGGTCTGTCACTGGATGTAATGAGTGCAATCAAATCAAAAACCTTGTCTTTGCATGCCCTTTCGCATCTCCTGCAGGCCACTCCGTCACAGAGTGCCAGATTTATGGAAATCACTGCGCCCTGATCATGTGTTTCCAGATAAAGAGCTTTTTCAGGGCATTCGTTTATGCATGCCATGTCACAAAGACAATTCAGGAAAACAGCTCTCCTGTGTTCCCCTATATCATCAATGATTCTAAGCCCTTTTTCGCCTAAATCCTGGATGTCTCTTTCTACGGTTCGTATGACCTGAGGAGGAGCAACCACTTGATTTAATGCGGGAAACCCATATTTCTTAAGAAACTTCTGGTATTGAGTCATGGGCATTCCTTCAGTCCAGTAAGCGATTTCAAGGATATAGATTTTTTCGAATACCTTGGATTCAGCAAACATACAGTGATTTTGCCTTAGCTTACTGGCAATATCTTTCATACGCCAGAGTTCGTTTTCGTCACGTACCAGGTCTCTGGCCATGCTGAGGGACGTGTTTCCTACCTGAAATATTTGTTTCACACCAGACGGGATCATTCCTATCTGCTGGGCTTTAAGAGCATCTACATAAGTCCCTGAGGCTCCGGAACAATAAGCGATTTGTATGTCTTCAAGCCTTATTCCGGCTTCGTGGCAAAGAGTTATGTGGCCTGCCCTTACTGCTCCTATGGCCTTTCCTGCTTCAGCAAGGTCTTTTTCCGTAAACCTGAGTCCGTCAGGCAAATGAAGCATCCGGTCCTGGGTGGTTATCTGCGGAATCCGGATAAGCCTCGATTTTAGTCCTTCACATATCAGTGCTACCACTCCTGTTCCAGTTATGCCGAGAGCTGCCATTTTTCCTTTCTCAATCAGGGAACCAGTGGCTGAATCAACTGTGTCTCCTGTAACAAGGCGCATATCCTCATTCAACACATAGACCTTGATATGTTGGCTGTCCATTCGTCTGTAACCAGGAAGGATGAGCTCTGAATAACTGTCAACAAATTCTATATCAGCAATAGCACCAGGTAGTGCCAGAAGGCCGTCTTCTATGTGCTGACCTTCCAGTGCAGGCCCTGCGGCAGTTGAGCCTGTATATACAGCACCTCCTGCCACCAGTGCCATCTCGTTGTTTGTGCCATAGTCTGTCACAATGGCGATTGTATCTGATTCAAGAATACCTGTCTGAATCAGCATAGCCAAGGCATCTGCACCTATTTCATGCCTTACTGCAGGAGGTATCAGCACAACAGCAGTTGATGGTATGTCAAGGCCTGAAATTTCAGGAGCCTTTACTATTCTAGAATCTCTGTTTGGTGGTATTACACCAAGAGCATCCAGTTTTCTTTTGCCTGCATATGCCAAATCTCTTATTTCAATGTTCTGAAACAAAGATAACTGAATGGGGTTGCCGCAAACAGCCACTCTCTCGACCTGATTCCTATGGACATTCAGGTTATTGATAACGTCATTGACAGCCATCACTACCACATCGTGAGCATATGAAACCCCAACTTCGAGAGCAAAATGGAGATGATCCATCACATTTGCCCCAGGCAGAGGGTGTCTTGTGGTAATGGCTGTAGATATTATTTTCCCGCCTTGATCCAGGTCAATGGCCTGTCCCCTAAATCCGCTGGTACCTAAATCAAGGGCTATACCCAGTCTGGGCATTTTTTTATCCTTTGAATAATTCGACCAACTAATTGGCTTCAAATATTACTTTTTGTTTGCATCTTAAACAAATCCAGCAGTCTCTGTCATCTTTAGCAAGCAAGGGAAGATGGCCCAAAACAGACCTGTGTTTGAGCTTTATATCGTTCCAGTATTGTTTCACTTCAGTGCAGGTAAGTCTTTTACCCATGGCATTTTCAGCATCCATGTGCCAGCGGCCGCAGCGTGTACATGCAATCACTTGGTTTTGACACTTCCTTTCCTCAGTAGCTTATGAATCCAAAAAACTTTTGGGAAGAGTTAAAATCATGAAGGTTCGGGAAGAGCTAAAAACTTCCGCGAACCTTCATTTAACACCCTCTTTTTAAGACATTGATACTATAGACCATATGATCCCGGATTAAAACCTTTAATGTTTTTATACTTGTTAAGGCATTGATCAATGAATGTCCCCTCATCTGCAGGAAGAGCCTCCATGTCCTTCATGGCTTTTTCAAGAGCTGCTTTCTCGAGGGCTGTCAATTTCATCTTGGCATCACCCAGGATGATTTCTCCTGCCTTCATTGCTCCTGCCCTGGCACTTGCGTAATTGCTTTTCCCACGGTTACTGACTATAGCATTACCTACTTCCCAGGCGTTGTTGGGTGCAAGAATCAGGCTGTGGGAATCTCTGTACATGTCTGAGTTTACTAAAATCTCTTTCATCTGTTTCTGATAGCCTAGTTCTATGGCACTGTTGAACATGGCACAGTCATATCCAAGAATCTCTGCAAAAACTGATGTAGTACTGGCACCAAACATGTCGTGGTATTCAACGGCCTCGTTGCTCCACAGGTCGCAGACTGCTGCTATCAGGTTTCCTGCAAGGTCTGAATGGGCGCAGGCGCTTGTTTTCCCCTCTGTTGCAATTGGAACTCCTGTCATGGCCTTTATGATTGGATCTTCATAGGCACAGTCTTTTGTAGGTCCTGTTGCACCGCACTCATATGCTACAAGTGTACGGGAGGCTGCAATTGCCCTGGACAGAGCTGCAATTACATGCGGAACGTCTTTCGATGTCATTCCTCCTGCCATGAACATGGCTGTATTTGCTTCCGAACAGTTGGTGTCGCCACCCGGGATGCAGTTGTTCTTTTTGGCAATTTCAACGATCTGGTTCCACATCCATTCCATATCGATGGCGCCAAGAACACCTATACCAAAAAGAATACCTGCAATGTCGTTACGAATGATTGCATGATCGAAAACTTCCTTGCCACCCATGGACTCGATAGAGACTATATCGGCATACTTGGAGCATTCCTTGAAAGACTCGATCACTTCTTTAGTGTAGTCACTCTGACGCATATCGACCATGTCGGGTTTTCGAAGATCGGCAATCGTGGAGCGATAGGATGCCTTTAGCCCGTACTTTGCAAGATAGTCATCCATCTGTTTTGCTGTTTGAGCTGCAATTTCTCCACCCCATTTCGGATTGTGGGTCATTTGGAAAATATGTTCATTTTCGATCTGAAGTGTAGGATGTCCAACAATAACCATCCGTTCGAGTGCATCACCATTTGCACGCTCATATTCGCGCAATAGCATCTTCATCGTCTTTTCACTTCCAGGTCTTGGATGAGGTACCACCTCAGGATGTACAAAACCGCCGCCAATTTCAATCCCTCTTTTTGTAGTAACTGGATATAAGGCAGTACCAAACATCATATCCTCACCGCTTTTATAAGCCATTTTTGTACGTACTGTACGTGCCATTTTTTCCTCCTTTAATCCAAGTGTTAACTTTTTCATTCCTGTTTCTATCGGTCAACTCTGATGATCTGACTTCGCCATAGTTTTTCTGTCGTTTCCAGGCCTCTGTCCGGAAACGCGGTTTAACAGACATCACCGCAATTAATATGCCAGACTGTTTGGGGCATATTAAAAAACACACTGAATTAATTGGAAATAAATCGTTATTTAAGAGATATTGAAAACCTCGTTTCTTTTTGTGTAACGTGAAGTTTCAATCACTTAAATATATGTTACCTTGTGTTACAGTATCAGCCTTGGAAATCATTCCGTATTCATCCAGTCTCAAATACAACAGTCTTCTGGTTATCCCCAGTTTCTTTGCCGCTGCCAGTTTATTCCCATTGGTAAGATTCAGTGTTTTAATGATCAGCTCTTTTTCGACATCCTTGAGCCGTACACCTCCATGGGGTAAAGAGTTTAGAATCGGGCTGGAAGTTATTTTCTTGCCAGATTCCTTGCGCACATCATCAGGAAGATCGAAATAAGATATTTTCTCCCCGGAGCAGATAATGAAAATGCGTTCAAGGATATTGATGAGTTCCCTGATATTGCCTGGGAAGCTGTAGCACTGTAAGGCTTCAAGTGCTTCAGGTGTGAAAACCGGCATGGCGCGATTATTTTGTTCAGCCAGCTTTTGGCTGAAGTACTTTACTAATAGAGGTATATCTTCTCTTCTTTCCCTCAGGGGCTGGATGTAAATTGGCATCACGTTCAATCTGTAGAAAAGATCATCACGAAATATTCCTGATTCAACAGCATCTTTCAGATTTTGACTGCTTGCAGCAATGATGCGCACATCGGTTTTGATTGTGATGCTGCCCCCCACACGCTGGAATTCACGCTCCTGAAGAACCCGCAGGAATTTAACCTGCAATGCCTTGTCGAGTTCTGCAATTTCATCAAGAAAAATGGTTCCGTGATTGGCAATCTCAAATTTGCCCTTGTGCTGGTTAACTGCGCTGGTAAAAGAACCCCGTTCGTGGCCGAAAAGCTCACTTTCCATGAGATTGGCAGGAATAGCCCCGCAGTTTATGGCTATGAACGGATATTTGCTGCGTGTGCTGGTCTGATGTATGGTACGGGCTATCAATTCCTTGCCTGTTCCGCTTTCCCCATTTATGAGTACAGTAGCAGATGAAGCACGGAGCCTTTCAATCAAGCGGTAAATGGCGTTAATGCTGTTGCTGCAGCCAATGATGGGGCCAAAGCGCTCAAGCGTTGGCTCTGGCACATCCGTTGATATGCTGCTGTCTTCTGCTGCCCGGCGATTGTCTGACTGGTTATGAACAGCAGAAACAATTTTTTCGATATGATTTTTCAAATCAAGTTCATGAAGATTGTAAAAATTTCCACTCCTGTATAAAATCGGACCCAGAGGAGTGGTTATGAGTACGGAAGTTCTGGGTGCGATAAGCCGGCATTGATATAAGAAACCGGCACAGCCCTTTTCAGATGTATTCAGATCAATTATTACCAAAAACACCTTATCACAGTTATGTTTGAGCAGTTCAATTCCCCGGGAAACATCAGAGACCCAGACCGGTTCGATGGGCTGCGTTGCCATACGCAGGGCCAAAGATCGAAGCGACCGGTTATGGTCATCTATAATCAAAACCAGAGGTTTTGTTTCCATCGTCTCATTCAAATCGATATTTATCCGGGTGGTACGGCCTATCCTGTCAAACAGCGTTCGAGTGCTTCATGTATCTGCTGCCGCTTGAGCGCATTTCCTATGATACATATTTTACTTTGGACAGAAGCCCTGATCGGCTGGGAGGATATTTCATTTGAAGCCAGTTCAATGACTCTCCAGTGGTCAGCGGTCAGAAATATCCCCTTGGCACGCACAATCTTTCCAAGAGAAGACTCTCTGGTGTTTAAATCTTGAAATAATGCTTCAAGCCTTTGGGAATCAAACGACTGGTTTTCAAAAACTGCACCAAATGACTCATAACCCAGGTTGGGAGCCTCTGCATCAAAATCTATGTCAGGGGAATAATCCTCCTGAGTCTGATCCTGACCAAGAACCTGATTGACTTTGCTTAGCGAATCTGTTGAATGATCATGCTGATCTTGTCTCCTGGGAAGACCAAGCATTTGGTTAAAGGCCGTGGGTTTGGTTTGGGCAGAAGACAGAGCAAGGCGGTATTCCTGCCAGTCGAGAATTCCAAACTGAGTCATAAAGACTGATATTTCAGGGTTTATGGCGCTTATTGCTGAACTAATTAGCAAGGCTTTTTGTTTATCCACAAGATCGCACTTGTTTAAAACAGCAATATGGGCATGTTCTACTTGAGACTCCACAAAATACCTGTTGGCCTTATACAGTTTCATAAAACCCTTTGCGTCTGCTATGAGTATTTTATGAAGAGCTGAAATACCTCCATCTGCAACTTGGGAGGCAAGAATTCCCTGAATTTGTGCTATAGTAGCGACTCCTGTTGGCTCGATAATGATTCTGTCAGGATTAATGACAGATCTGATTTCCCTTATCTGGTTTCTGAAATCGGCAGTTAGTGTGCAACAGATGCAGCCACTTGGCATTTCCACAACTGTTGCACCCTGTGAAGCTAATAGCTCTCCATCAATGCCGACATCACCGAATTCATTCACAAGAACAACGGTTTTTTCCTCCCTCCCCCAGTCATTTAGGATCTGTTTTATAAAAGTCGTCTTACCAGAACCTAAAAACCCGAAAACCAAATCAACTATCATCATTAAGAGTCCTTTTAATTAGCCATTCCACTTAGAGCGCATCGCTTCCCATTTTTCACCTGCCAGAGCATCTGCAGCCATTTCAGGAGCTTGATTGGCTTCCTTGCCCCATATTCCCAGCTCATAGCTCGTTACATATTCCTCGCTAACTGCACCGCCGCCACATATAAACGGTACTTGCAGTCCTGCGGCCTGAAGCTGATGGGCAATCTTTGGGAAAGCAGTCATGGTAGTTGTCATCAAGGCAGTGCCGGTAACCATTATTGGTTTATGTTCCTTACAGGCGGCAACCACTTTTTCCACAGGAACATCTGCACCAAGGTTAATCACTTCAAATCCGTTGGCATTAAGCAACGCATTAACAATGACTTGTCCGATATCGTGAATGTCGCCTTCAGCAGTATGAGTGACAACCTTTCCCTTACGGTTCATGGGCTTGCCCATTGCAGCTTCACACAAAGAAATGCCAACATTCATGGCATCTGAAGAAAGGATGACCTGGGGAAGAAAATAAGTTCCTTCATCCCATAGACGGCTTACTTCATTCATTCCGGCAATTAATGCATCGTTTATGACATCCATCGGTGATTTCTTGGTCAAGGCTTCCTTCACAGCCGGTGCAATGCCTTCTTCATCCCCATCTACGACAAACTGAGCAATTTTTTGAAGCACAGGATCCTTGGAAACTGTACGTGCTGCACCACTTGTCTCCAAAGCAAGATCGTAACGTCTGAAAATGTTGGAAAAATCACTTAAAATCTTCATGCTCCCTCCTTATACCTTTTATAATTGGGGTTGGTATGAATAAACCTGGCCCCGGAATGAGGCCAGGAAACACTCGATTAATAAATTTTAGTGGGATTTAGCCACCTCAACCATTGCCAGAAGGTTTTCTTTTGGTGTTCCGGGTGCTACTGCGCATCCCGGGGCAAGCATCTGAATACCACTGGCAATCGATTCTTCACTCCCAGCCCTTACTGTTGCAACATCTTTCATGAACAGAGTGTTGGCAGTATCCACCCCACCCATTAAAATTACATTCTGACCGCATTTTTCCCTGGCAAGCTTTGCACTTGCCTTGGGTTCCAGGCTCAATATCTCAGCGCCGGTTTGACTCATCCATCCGACGATGCCATCAACATTGCCGCAAATATGTAAGATTTTTGGAACCTTAATCCCTTCAAACTGGGCTGTCTGATAGTCCATTTCATAATCCCTGTATGTTTTCGGTGCTATCAGGTCAGGCGAAGCTGTCATATCTTCGCAGGAAATAATATCTACTCCTGCTTCTATGAGAGCTTTTGCCAGCATGTTGCCTGCTTTTGTGCCTACTTCAAGAAAAGGTCTCATCTTCTCCGGGGCCTTGAAACTTGCCTTAAGCAGTGGAACCGTATCCACCAGAGCTCCTGCAATTGTGAAAGGCCCTATGATGCCTCCAATGATAGCCACCTCATCCCCCAGTTCTTTTTTCAAAATGCGCACTGCCTTCAGAAGCTCTGGAATCCTTCCTAAAGAAAGAAAATTATCCGGAAATATCGGAACATCATTCAGTGTGTAGGGAGACGGATGAGCAATTCCTGGAATGCCTTCTGTACCGCCTGATTTTATTTTGCACCCCAGCGCCTCTGCTTCAAATGTCTGACAGAAAGGCACTCTTACGGCATCGAAACCAAGCATGGTATAAGCTGCCAGTGCTTGTTTAGCCATTACTTCCCCTTTTTCATGACCATCTGGCCAAAAAGCCTGAACCTTTTCCATCTGCTCGTATGTAACAGTGGAGTTAGCACAGAAACAAGGCATGCGGTCTGGTTTCAGGTGGTTTATTACTGCCATAACACGCTCTTTAGCATTCATACAATTAACTCCTCTTGAAATAGAATCTGAAAAAACAAAAATACTATGTCTAACTGCCTTAATCCCAATTTAGGATTATCAAATCAGGTGTTAAAATCTAGCAGAGGTCTCAACAGTAATCTGGCATTTAAGATTTAGTCCGTAGATTGCAATCAAAAATGCACTCTTCGCCCTCGAAAGAGAAGCATACATGACATGAGCAGGTATCCTGACTCGCAGAGGCCTTGGTAATTTTTATATGAAGAACCTGTACCCTGCTTACAGTTGCGGGGCAGCGATGGATTTACACCATCTTCCCTGCTAAATAAGGAAAAGAAAACATAAGGCGCAATTCTTGAATAAGAATCATTTTTTTTTCTTAACAGATAAAGATAATGCAATTTAGTGGCCAGGTTTTGATATTTTGTTTTTTAAATATGAAAACTGTAAATACAGTATGTTGGGAATCAACAGAGATTAAAAGAGAATGAAACAAGCGTGTCACGGAATACTATAAAAAAGAGTCAGTTCGAGGGAAAAATTAATTATATATCATAATATTAGTGTGTTAAAATAGTGTCATGAATGTCACTGTCTGACACTGAGCGAGGAGGTGTTTTTTGAGCGTAATCGCATGGTGTCCAGTTCGTATTCTTTAATTTTACGCCAAAGAGTTCTGGTATTTATGCCTGTGAGTTGTGCAGTTTTGGCGACATTGCCATTGTTGCTCTTCAAGGACTCGAAAATATAGGTTTTCTCGAATTGCCTCTCAATCATTGTTTTGGCAACATTAAATGGTATGTCAATATTGACCGGATATGGAGATTCGCATCCTGTCGGCATGTTGGGTGCGGCATTTGAAAAGATGAAATTTTCGATTATGTCCCCTTCTGTTGTTACGAAAGCCCTTTCCAGGACATTCTCAAATTCGCGGACATTTCCGGGCCATGAATACTGCATTAGTTGATTCATTGCCCTGGCGCTTATATCTTTGATATTTCTGTTGAAATTTTTGTTTAAAATTGGAATGAAGTGTTTTGCCAATAAAGGAATGTCATCAATTCTCTCCCTCAGGGCAGGAATGTGAATGGGGATAACATTCAGCCTGTAAAATAATTCTATCCTATATTCACCCCGTTCTATTTTTGCCTTGATATCCTGATTTGTAGCCGAAATTACCTTAACGTCAATATCTATGGAACGGTTGCCACCGACCCTTTCGAACTTCTTTTCCTGAAGTACTCTCAGTAACTCCACCTGCATCCTTGGGGATATGTCACCAATCTCATCCAGAAAAATGGTTCCTCCTTGGGCAAATTCAAATTTTCCGATTTTTGTGCGGTTTGCTCCTGTAAATGCACCTTGCTCGTAGCCGAAAAGCTCTGTTTCCAGCAATGTGTCAGATAAAGCACCGCAGTTTATGCCGACAAAAGGTTTGTTTTTTCTCGGACTGTTGAAATGGATTGCTTTTGCCACAAGTTCTTTGCCAACACCTGTCTCACCTGTAATAAAAACCCTGACATCAGCAGGAGCAATTTTTTGTATCAGGCTGTAGATTATCTGCATCTTATGGTTTTTACCTATTATATTACCGAAGGAATACCTTCTGTTGACTTCTTTCCTGAGATTTCTAATTTCCTGAAGCATTTGTTTTTCACGAAAGGTTTTTGCCACAACCATGAGGAGAACTTCGGGTTCAAAAGGCTTCTGAATATAGTCTGTGATCCCTTGTTTGATGGAGACAACTGCGGATGAAATCGTACCAAAAGCTGTCATGATAATGCCTAAAATGTGAGGATCCATATTTCTGGCTATCTTGAACAGTTCCAGGCCGTCAACCCCTGGCAATTTCATGTCAGTCAGTAAAATGTCATAAGAGTCGGCTGATAGCTTCTCCACTGCCTGCAAGGCATCATGGGCTACCATAACCTCATAATCCTCGCTCTCAAGGATGGCCTGAATGTGATTGCAAAACGAAATCTGATCATCGACTACAAGTATTTTTCGTCCCATTCTAAAACCTGTTCTTTTTGTGATTATTCAGCACCACGATTGATGAACTCGTAAAAAGTCAATATTCGGATGGCTTTGTAAAAAGGCCGCAGGCAAGGCACGCAAATCCTGAGGAATGAGGCGTACTTATGGTACGCCGCAATGACGAAGGATGCAGCGCAACGCAGCATCCGGCCTTTTTACGATGCCGTCACGATTAAATAGAAAAGTATATCTATATTTGCTGTTTCCTTAAATTAACTGTTTGATTCAGTGGCAACAGAATATGTATCGTAGATCCCTTGTCAGCGTTGTTGCTTGCCCATATACAGCCTTGGTGGGCCTCAACTATACGGTAAGCAAGAGACAGCCCAAGGCCTGTTCCAGAATCCTTTGTTGTAAAAAAAGGCCGGAATATCTTATCAATTTCAGAAGGGTTGATTCCTTGGCCATTATCGCTGATCTGTATGTTCAAATATCCTTTAATCTGTCGCGAATACCCACAGCATACCTTGAGTATGCCACCATCAGACATTGCCTGAATTGAATTGTGGATAACATTTCGGAACACTTGACCAACCAGTAAAGCATCTATGTGAATAAGAGGCAGTTCATGATCATAGTTCTTTTCTACCTCGATCTGGTTATTTTTTATATCATCTCTAAATATTTCAAGCGTTTCTTCCAGGATGATATCTATTCTCTGAAGGCAGAAGCTTAGTTTTAGTGTTTTTGTGTACTCAAGCAATTCAGTGACAACCCGATTCAGATTTTGAATTCCTTCAGAAAGATTGGTAAAAATACTGCCAAGGACAAGTTTGTCAGAATTGTTGCAATCGTTTTTCTGCATTGCTGGCAGTGATGACCTGGATTCTTGTATCAAAGCCTTTTCCAGTAACTTTGTCCCCATCAGGATATTGCCGAGGGGGTTTCTTATCTGATGAGCAACAGCACTCGAGAATTCTCCTAAAAGAGCTAATTCCCTGGCTTTTTTTAGTTCAGTTTCCAGTCGTTTCTTTTCAGAAATGTCTATGCCTACACCTTCAACGCCTAAAATCGTTCCTGATTCATCAGTTTCTGGATAAATCGTCAATGAAATGATATGGTCTTCACCCTTGCGATTAAGCTGTCTGTATTCTATACCTCTGGCCAAAGGAAGTTCTTTTCTTACAATCTTCCTGAAATAATAGTTAACTTGTCCGCGATCTTCTTCAGCAACAACCAAATCTGCGGGAAAATCCTGATGACAAAGCTCTTCTTTCGAAAGTCCTGTCAAGAGCTCCATGGCTTTATTCACGAAGACATAACGGTTTTTATTGTTGACCCTGAAAACAATATCTTTTCTGTTTTCCACCCTGTTTTTCTGCTTTTCCTGGAGCTGCTGGATTTGAGTGCTTTTTTCTGTTATTTTCTGCTCAAGAAAATCGCTCATTTCCAGGCTTGCCGTATAGGCTCTGGCATTTTCTATGGCCAATGAAGCAGCACTCGCCAGTGCCTCGCCGAATGACAAGTCATCTTTGTCAAAAGGCAATTCATCTTTCGATCGGATGAAAAGCAAGAGCCCTAATTTTTTCTTCCTTACTCTTAATACAATGGCAACAAGGGAATGAATTTCCAGTTCACGGCAATAGTGCCTGATTTCCATGGTGATTCTTCTTGATCGATTGACATTTGTTATCAGGACAGATCTATCTTTTGGAATAAAAAACCTATAGATTTCTTTCAGTTTCTGCGGAATGATCTTCTCAAACAAGCTGGATTCGATCATATTTTCCCCGCTTCTGGTAACATAAGTGGACTTGATGAGGGGGGCTCCTGTTTCAGAAAATAAGTATACTGAACATTTTTTGCCTGTAAATTCAGCTCCTTTTTGGGCTACTGATTTTAGAGTCTCCTTTAAGTCAAGTTTTTCATTGAATTTAATAATAGATTGAAAGAGAAAAGATGCTTCGTTTTTTTTCTGCAGGTTCTGTCTGTAAAGATGCTTGTTTTCAATGGCCATCCCCATGATATTGGCCATGCCTGAAAGAAGTCTCATACTGTCCTGATCGTATGGCAAATGGGTTCTGTTCAAGAGAAACACTGCTCCCATTGTGGCTTCTTTCGATTTCAACGGTACAGCGATCAGTGTTTTGAAATGCTTGGCAAGTTCATGTTTTTCGCCCTTTTCTTGATATTCAGATGTTAAATCCTTCATGATTGGCCTGGACAGAGATATCACTTCTGTTAGATAGGTCTTCTCGATGTTTTTAAGAAGAAGAGGGTTCAGTTCACTTTCAGCACAATCAGAGGCTGATAACTCATGCTTTCCGGTTCCTAAGTTCAGGGTATAAATCAGCATTCGCGATTCCCTGAAGACTTTTCGAATCACAGCCATGGATTTTTGAAGAGACTGGTCAAAATGCACTGATTGGTTGATTTTAGTTGATATTGCGGTGATAGCAAACAATTCTTTGCTGAGAGATGTGATCCGTCGCTGACTTTCAGTGTTAA
Source organism: Desulfobacteraceae bacterium (assembly GCA_037439445.1). Classification (GTDB taxonomy): domain Bacteria; phylum Desulfobacterota; class Desulfobacteria; order Desulfobacterales; family Desulfatirhabdiaceae; genus JBBIWB01. The sequence goes on from JBBIWB010000027.1 coordinate 39,710, forward strand.
TAACACTCAGGCTTTGCAGTTTGTGTTTCAGCTCTTTAATCTCGTCATCAAGCCTAACTTCTTTTAATTTTGCGCTGAGTTGAATTCCTGTAAAATAAAAATTGTTCAGATAATCCTTGGCTGGAATCAATATTTTGTTTAAGTGGATATATAAAAAACCGATTATACTGTCAGTATCTTGCAATGGAATCGCAAAAACAGAAGAAACTATAGGCCGTTTAATACGGCGCAAGTTGGATTCACGGGTTGATTTCAGAAGGTAACTGTTTGTCTTGATTTCTTTCTGTATGAAAGGTTCCTGGCCTGTATTTCTGCCTGAGGCAACTAAAATAAGTTGATTGTTGTTATTGAATAAAAAAATCTCAGCTTTCTTCACATGATCAATGTCAAGGATGTTCAAGATGTAGGATTCATAAAGATCATCTGGATCGCTAAGAGCCATTCGGTCTCCCATTGCATGAAGAATATGAATATTAACCTATTGTGGGGGAAAGATTTGCATCAGCATAAAGCAAAGCAATTCATGCGTCAAGCAGGTTTGATGAACTCGTAAAAAGTCAATATTCGGACGGCTTTGTAAAAAGGCCGC
>JBBIWB010000028.1:0-38071 GCA_037439445.1 Desulfobacteraceae bacterium
CACTTTCTTCAGGTTCTCTTAGCAAGGTGTCCATTAAAATTAAACCATTTTAAAGAGTGATGATTGCTGATCAAATCTTATTCATCAAATAATACCTTGGAATTTCCCCAGTGCCTTGCACAAAATCATGCATTTTGATAAAGGTCGTTATTGTCCATATAATCATGATTAAATGAATCAAGGTAATAAGAGTGATTTGAGGGGATAGATTAAAATGGCATTAAAGACTCCTGAACAGTACGAAGAAAGTTTAAGGCAAATGAATTTCAGGATTTATCTGCTTGGAGAAATTGTTGACAACCCGGTAGATAATCCCATGATCAGGCCATCAACCAATTCTGTTAAAATGACTTATGCTCTTGCCCAGGATCCGTTGCATGAGGAACTCATGACCGCAACCTCGCATCTTACAGGTAAAAAAATAAACCGCTTCACCCATCTTCATCAAAGTGCAGAGGATTTGATAAATAAGGTTAAAATGCAGAGGCTTCTTGGTCAAAAGACTGCATCATGTTTTCAGCGATGTGTTGGCATGGATGCTCTAAATGCAATGGACAGCACTACATTTGAAATGGATAAAAAGCTTGGAACAAAATATCACGATAATTTTATAAATTTTTTGCTTATGGTGCAAGATGAAGACTTGACTGTTGACGGTGCTATGACGGATACAAAAGGAGATCGCAGCCTTTCACCTCATAAGCAGGCTGATCCTGATTCCTTTGTTCATGTTGTCGAAAAAAACGACAGAGGTATTGTTGTGCGCGGGGCAAAAGCACATCAGACAGGTGCGGTTAATTCGCACTGGATACTTGCAATGCCCACTATAGCAATGGGAAAAGAAGATGAAGATTATGCCCTGTCTTTTGTTTGCCCTGCTGATGCTGACGGTGTATATTACATTTACGGACGTCAGTCCTGTGATACACGCAAACTGGAAGGAGGCACAATCGATGTTGGCAATTCCAGGTTTGGTGGTCATGAGGCTCTCATGATTTTTGATGATCTTTTCGTCCCATGGGAAAACGTACTCATGTGCGGTGAGTATGAATTCAGCGGAATGCTTGTAGAAAGGTTTGCAGGATATCACAGGCAGAGTTACGGAGGCTGCAAGGTTGGTGTAGGCGATGTCTTGATTGGCGCTGCGGCGCTTGCTGCTGATTATAATGGTGTTTCGAAAGCTTCTCACATCAAAGACAAGCTCATTGAAATGACTCATCTTAACGAAACACTTTTTTCCTGCGGGATAGCCTGTTCTTCACAGGGCTACAGGACTGAATCCGGCACATATCTGATTGATTTGCTGCTTGCAAATGTCTGCAAGCAGAATGTGACCCGATTTCCTTATGAAATAGCGCGTCTTGCTGAAGACATTGCAGGCGGGCTCATGGTGACGATGGCATCTGAAAAAGACCTGTTGCATCCGGAAATAGGAGTGGTTCTGAAGAAATATCTTAAAGGCAACGTAAATGTTTCCTGTGAAGACCGTGTGCGGGTCATGCGTCTGATTGAAAATCTCACTCTGGGTACTGCTGCTGTTGGCTACAGGACAGAGTCCATGCACGGAGCAGGTTCGCCACAGGCCCAGCGTGTCATGATTGCCCGCCAGGGTAATCTCGAGCAAAAAAAGAAAATGGCTAAAATTATTGCCGGAATTGAAGAAAACGAGAAATAAACAATGCATAAGAATTATGATGTTATCATAGTAGGAGGCGGGATCATGGGATCAAGTCTCGCCTGTAACCTTGTAATGGATGGATTCAGCGGGACAATTGCAGTCTTTGAGAAAGACCCTTTCTATGAAAGAGCCTCCACTACCCTTGGCGTAGGGGGCATACGTAGGCAGTTCAGCACTGCTGTCAATATCCGCCTTTCTGATTATAGCTTGTCTGTTTACAAGCAATTTGGCGAACTTATGGAAGTTGACGGTACTAAGCCAGAAGTGGATTTCCGGAAAAGAGGCTATTTGTTTTTAGGCAGTGAAAAGAACTGGCCCATACTTAAAAAACACCAGGAGTTTCAGCGCAATCACGGAGCTGATACAGTACTTCTGGACATAAAAGAGACGCTGAAGCTTATACCTGATTTGAATCCCGAAGAAATTGTCGGATCATCCTATTCACCAGGAGATGGTTATCTTGATCCATACAGTGCCTTGCAGGGGTACGTGAAAAAGGCCAAAAGCCTCGGGGTAAAATATATTCACCAGGAAGTAACAGGGATATTAAGAAGTTCCTGCTGCATAACAGGGGTTAAAACCAAATCAGACGAGACATATAATGCTTCTGCAGTTGTTGATGCAGCAGGTCCTTTTGCCGGTGATATAGCTTATATGGCAGGGATTTCACTTCCTGTAGTGCCTGTGAGAAGGATGGTTTATCTCTTTAAGCCGACTCGCCCCTTCGATTATGACCTCCCCCTGGTAATCGATACTACTGGAATCTACTTTCGTCATGAATCAGGAAAGATGATTCTGACCGGAAGATCACGGGAAGATGAACCACCCGGGTTCAACTTCGAATGGGATCGCAACTATTTTGAAGATGTTATCTGGCCTGGGCTGGCCTTTCGTGTCCCCCTGTTCAATGAACTGAAGCTCATCCGCGGCTGGGCAGGTCTTTACGAGACAAATCTCTGGGATTACAACGGAATCATCGGCTTGTGTCCCGAGCTGAAAGGTTTTTATATTGCAGCAGGATTCAGTGGTCACGGTTTCCAGCAGGCTCCCGCAGTCGGAAAAGCCCTTGCGGAACTCATCATGCTTGGTCGTTATGAAACCATTGACGTTAGTGATCTTTCTTACGAGAGAATAAGGCAGGGACGAAAGGTGCTGGAAGAAGAAGTCGTCTGATCAGTAAATAAAGAGGAGATGGCATGTTAATTCTGGACAGGAAAAATTTAAGCTCCCTGTTATCCATGAAAGAGGTAATAGATGCTCTGGAGCTGGGTTTTAAAGAGTACAAAAAAGGGGCATGTGTTGTTCCGATGCGATTTGGCATGGATGTCAAGGAACACAGGGGTGGCTTTCTTTATATGCCTTCATATATGTCCGGGATAAAAAGAAGTGGTGTCAAGATAGTTTCGGTTTTTCCGGACAATCCTTCTCAGGGCAGGCCTACAATTTATGCTTCATATCTTTTAAGTGATGTAACGACAGGAGAAATACTTGCTCTTATAGAGGCTTCAACCCTTACAGGCATGAGGACAGGAGGTGCTTCTGCCCTTGCAACACGTTATCTGGCTCGACCTGACTCTCATGTGCTTGGGGTCATAGGAACCGGCTTCCAGGCCCTTTATCAGGTTCAGGCAATCATGGCTGTACGCAGTGTTGAAAAGGTTCTGGCCTATGACAGCGACAGAAAAAAACTTGAAGATTTCTGCAATAATCTTAAGAGTATTTCTCCTGTTTTTCCTGTTGATAACCCTGAATCACTTGTGAAAGATTCGGACATGTTAGTTACAGCAACCACATCCAGGACTCCAGTTTTTCCAGGAAAGGCAGTTAGAGCAGGAACCCATATAAATGCCATCGGAGCCTACCATCCAGATGCAAGAGAAGTCGATGAACATGTTGTGATGAGGGCAAAGATTGTTCTGGATACCTACGAAGTGGCTATGCATGAGGGTGGAGATATTATTATCCCTATCAATGAAGGGAAAATAAGCCCTTCTTCCATTCATGCAGACCTTGGTGACATGATTACAGGCAAGAAGACTGGACGACAAACTGCAGAAGAAATAACTCTGTTTAAATCAGTAGGGTTTGCCATGGAGGATATAGTGGTGGCTCATCATGCATATGAAAAAGCCATACAGGACGGCATAGGTGTGCATGTGAATCTATAGTTTTCCCGAAAACTATTCTATAATTGCGATCAGGGTTTAGGCATTCGGTGTCCTTCAGTTTACGACTTGCAGGAGAGAATCTTTGTAACGGGCTCGTTTGGCCTTACCTGAAAATCCGGATTTGCCGCAGAAATTCTTGCCCATGCTGGCATCAAAAGAATTCCTGTCGGTTCCATGTTTCACTGGTAAATGGCATGTTTTATGGATTCGACAAATGCTTCCAAAGCTTCAATCTCATCTCGGCAGTCATGATAAAGCCTGTTTATAAGAGAAAGCGCATCATATTTTCTATTGCACATGGTTGAAGAACAACATCCGGTCGATGGGTCAGGGTTAGAAGTCAGCTTGACAACTCTTGGATATCTTTCAGTATTCAATGGTTAAGTTCACACAATCTGCTTCTTGCGAAGAATCAGCTTTTGCTCCGTTTTCATGTGTCAATCTTGACAATATCTCCATTTGCCCTTGACAGAGTCCACTTGAGTCAATTGCAAAAATACTTTTTTTGGTTTATATCATATTGATAAATTTTTTATCTAACGTCTTGATCCATGAAAAGGAAATGCTTATACAGGTTTAAAAACTCTGGAGTGTTGAGGCAGGATGCCGTTTCAGGCATTGCGTAATTAAAAAAACCAAAAACAAAGGAGGGTGCCATGCAGAAAATGCGTACATGTTTGATGATTGTGGTAGTTTTATTGTTTATGGTTACAACACTGGCAGGAGCTCAGGAAAAAGGAACAAAAATAATTAATCTTAACACAGCCACAGCAGAAGAGTTGATGAAAATTAAAGGTATTGGTCCCAAACTGGCAGAAAAGATCGTGGAATACAGAAAAGCCAATGGTCCTTTCAAGAAAGCAGATGATATTGTAAAAGTACCTGGCATAGGTAAAAAATTCTGGGAAGCTAATAAAAACACATTAACAGTTGATGCTGTACCTGCTAAAAGCGGGAAGACCCAATAGACGGTTTTTTTAAGGAGCGTTTCCAGGCCCATCTGCCTGGAAACGCTGTAACAAAGGAAATTTTTATTTTATAATGCGTTCCGGTATTGGGTATGACATTCACAGGCTGGTAGCTGACCGCAAACTGATTCTCGGAGGAGTTGACATCCCCTTCGAAAAAGGTCTCATGGGTCATTCCGATGCAGATGTTTTGACACATTCTGTTTGCGATGCCTTGCTTGGAGCTTCAGGTCTTGGAGATATAGGAATGCATTTTCCAGATACAGATTCAAATTATAAAGACATTTCAAGCTTGATTCTTCTGCAAAAAACGGTACAACTACTTGATTCCAAAGGTTTTGATGTTATAAACATTGATGTCACCGTTCTGGCTGAAGCGCCCAAGCTGTTACCATTCAGGCAGATCATCCGTAAAAATATTGCAGAGGTTATTGGGCTTTCTGTTGATTGTATCAATATCAAGGCCACTACTTCAGAAGGGTTAGGAGCCATTGGAAAGGGCGAAGGAATTGCAGCCTTGTGTGTGGCCATGATTAACCATAGAGACAAAAACGGGAATTAATTTCATGACGATTCATCTTTATAACACGCTGAGCAGAAAAAAAGAAATCTTTGAGCCTGTAATACCTAATAAGGTAAGAATATATGTTTGTGGTCCAACTGTATATGATTCCTGTCACATAGGCCATGCTCGCTCTGTTGTTGTGTTTGATGTGCTGGTTCGCTATCTCAGGGCAAGGGGTTTTGAAGTAGATTATGCAAGAAATTTTACTGATGTTGATGATAAGATAATCACCAAGGCCAACCAGACAGGTTTGTCCTGTTCTGAAGTATCAGAAAAATACATCAAGGAATTCTATGAAGACATGGATGCCCTGAAGGTGGAGAGGGCAACTCATGAGCCAAGAGCAACCGAGCATATAAGTGATATCATCAAGATAGTTGAGACTCTGATTGAAAAAGATCATGCCTACCAGATAGATGGAGATGTCTATTTTTCAGTAGAGCGGTTTTCAGGTTACGGGAAGCTTTCAGGCAGAAAAATAGATGAACTGGAGGCTGGGGCAAGGGTAAATATAGACCCCAGAAAAAGAAACCCCTTTGATTTTGCCCTGTGGAAAGCCTCAAAACCAGGTGAACCGGAATGGGACAGTCCCTGGGGAAAAGGCAGGCCAGGCTGGCATATAGAATGCTCTGCCATGAGTTCCGCACTTCTGGATGAAACCATCGATATACATGGAGGAGGGCAGGACCTTGTCTTTCCTCACCATGAAAATGAGATTGCACAGTCTGAAGCAGCCTTTGGAAAGACTTTTGTAAAGTACTGGATGCATAACGGATTTGTAAATATTGAATCTGAAAAAATGTCAAAATCCCTTGGAAATTTCCTTCTTATAAAAGATGTTCTCAAGTCTTATCATCCTGAGGCAATCAGGCTGTTTCTCCTTTCCAGCCATTACAGAAGCCCCATAGATTTTAACGACAAAGTCATGGAAGAATCTGGTTCTGCACTGGATAAGGTTTATGCTCTCCTGTCGAGACTTGAAGCAAGTTTTGAGAAAAACTCAGATTTTAAGCAAACTGGTGACCTGAAGGAGCGTTTCCAGGAGGCAATGGATGACGATTTGAATACTGCAAAAGGCATTGGGCTGGTGTTTGAGTCTGTCAGAAATCTGAACCGACTTCTTGATGAAGCAGGTGGTGTCTTTTCTCCTGAAATGCAGAAGAACATCGTTACAGACTGGGCTGATCTGCTAAGAATTGGGCAGATCTTAGGGATGTTTACCGAACCTTATGAAAAATATGCCAAAGACAGAAAACAACTTGGATTGCAGAGAATTTCGATTGATTCTGTCCTGATAGAAAAGATGCTTGCCGATCGTACTGATGCAAGAAAAGCAAAAGACTGGCAAAAAGCAGATGAAATAAGAAGGCAGCTTGAATCCATGAACGTAACAATTGAAGACAGGGCTGAGGGCACACTTTGGAGAATAGTATAGATAAAGATTTTCATTGTCCCCGGTTTCTGCCGGACAAGTGTAATTACAACCTAGTGCATTTTCTGTCTTTATCCAAAACGTTTCAATGATTTCTGGAATGTGAGGTTCTGATTAACAGAAAAAGCTTAGTTTGGCCGGGGTGGACCGGAAAATCCCCCCCAGCCGGAAAACATGTGCTCAGGTCTTTAAAAGACCAATATCCATTACTTCATTTCTTTGATTTTTTCTGTAAGTTCTGGCACAAACTCAAGAAGATTTGTGACTATGCCTACATCAGCAACCTGAAAAATTGGAGCCTTCGGGTTTTTATTGATTGCAACCATGAAGGGGTTTCCCTTTATTCCGCCAAGGTGCTGGAAAGAGCCGCTGATTCCAAGCGCGATGTAAACTTTTGGTTTTACGGTCTTGCCTGATGTTCCTACCTGCCTTGCTTTTTCAAGCCATTTTGCATCTACTATTGGTCGTGAACAGGAGACCACCGCACCTATGGCATCAGCAAGCTCCTGGGCAATGGAAATATTTTCCTGATCCTCTATCCCTCGGCCAACCGAAACAAGAACGTCGGATTTTGTAATGTCAACATCGCCTACTTCTGCTGCCACAACTTCAACGAACCGTCTTTTAGCCTTGCAGTCGCCGGCCTGGCCTGATTTATCCACAACTGTGCCTGCTGCCTTGCTGTTGTCTGGTTGAAAGCACCCTGAACGGATGTTTAAGACCGCACCTGCTGAAATATCGCAATGAACATGGGTGCTGACCTGCCCCCCGAATTCCTGGCGGATGATTTTGAGAGAAGTGCCGTCTATACCATCAATCCCTACTACATCAGAAACAAAGGGAACATTTTGTTTGATGGATAGCCCGGGGGACAGATCCATTCCGAATGTATCATGGGGGATCAGAGTAACGGCTCCTGCAGGCAGTACATTTACCAGAACGCCTCTGTTGATCTCTGCATTTGGATATGAAAGCAAAGGATTGGATATTTTCCAGACCTCTGGATAAATACCTGCCATTGCCGTACAGACAGAATCAAGTTCAGGGCCGGAACCGCATACAATGGCAGTTACTGATGCTCCGCCCGGATTTATTTTTTTAGCCGCTACAATCAACTCTAAAGCCGAGTCATCGGCAGTTCCGTTTTTATGTGTAATATATGCAAAAATCTGCTGAGTCATTATTTTATCCCCCCTTTTGACTTCAAGAGTTCAATCAGTTTTTCTGCAATTTCATCAGAGCTTCCCTCAAGCAGTTCGGCTCCCTTGCCGGCCGGCGGAACAAAATAATCAACCCGTTTGACCTTTGCGCCTGCTGAACCAACTGATTCTGCTGCAATTCCTATATCTTTTGTGCCGTGAACAGGAATCTCTACAGATGCCACTTTCCTTATGCCCCTTATTCCAACATAGCGGGGTTCATTAATGCCTGTCTGAATGGACAGTACACAGGGAAGATCGATTTCACTGATTTCCTGGTTTCCGCCTTCTATTTCACGTCCAATCTTAAGGGTTTTATCATTCAGGATATCTATCTTGTTCACAAGTGAAGCATAGGGTATGTCCAGAAGTGCCGCAAGCATTCCACCCACCTGGGCAGCTCCGTCATCAGCCTGTGCGCCGGTTAGAATAAGGTCGTACTTTCCTTTTTCTATTTCTGCCTTGAGAATGGTGGCAATACCTTTTCCATCTGAGCCGTTAAAAGCGTTATCAGACAAAAGGATGCCCTTGTCAGCGCCCATGGCCATTTCACGCCTTAAAATTTCCTCTGAATCGGAATCGCCGACTGTAACTACAGTGACACTTCCGCCAACTTTATCTCTGATCTGGATAGCTTCTTCCACTGCGTAATTATCCCATTCATTGACCGAGTACACTAGATCTCCTCTTTCAATGTCAGTACCTTTACTGTTGACCACTATTTCATTTTCAGCAGTGTCTGGTACTCTTTTAACGCATACCAAAATTTCCATGCTTTTCCTCCGCTATGATTTTGTTTATAGTAAAATTCATGAATGACTTAGATTATGCCCTGTCTATGTGTCGCTCAATCAGCTCGCACAGATCGACCGCTTCCATCTGGCCTTCAAGCCCTGCAACCTTGATGGCATCTTCCATGTTTACAAGACAGAAGGGACATGCCGTAACGATAACATTGGCACCGACGTTGCTGGCCATCTTTACCCGTAAAACACCCATTCGCTGTTCTTCTTCAGGTTCGTAAAATAGCATCAGGCCGCCGCCGCCACAGCAGAAAGAGCGATCCCTGCTCTTTAACATATCGACCCTATTCAAGCCGGGTATGGCATCGAGTGCCTGGCGGGGATCTTCATAAATTCCGTTATGCCTGCCAAGATAACATGGATCATGGTAGGTGTAGATTTTCGACGGGTCCTCAACTGGTTTAAGCCGGATTTTACCGTCTTTAATGCTTCTGGTGATGGTCTGGCTGATATGCTCTACCTTGGGAAGCCCCTTGTATTCATTTTTAAGTGTGTTGAAGGCGTGGGGATCAGCAGTTATGATTTTTTTTGCTCCCGTGCTAAGAATTGCTTCCGAGTTATGGGCTTTAATGTCCTGGAAAAGCATTTCCTCGCCGAAGCGCCTGATTTCATTTCCACTGTCTTTCTCGTCTTTTCCAAGAATTCCGAAGTCCTCACCTGCTGCACTGAGGATGCAGGCAGTTGCCTTGGCAATGCCTTGCATTCTGTCGTCATATGATGAGATACTGTCCACAAAATACAGGGTATTTGCTTCATCACCGTTTTCAAACAGCTTTACGTCACAGGTCTCAGGAAGGGTTTTTGTCCAGTCTGCCCGCTTTTTCTCCATCTTGCCCCATGGATTTCCTCTTTTTTCAAGAGCTTTCAAGGGTTTTTGCAGTGACTGCGGAACAAGTCCTTCATCCACCATGCCACGCCTTAAATCAACGATTTTATCGATATATTCTATCAAGATAGGACATTCTGCCTCACATGCCCCGCATGTTGTGCATGACCAGATTTCATCTTCGCTGAGTATTGTACCGATGAGATGTTCATCCTTGGGGGTCATTTCCCCTTGGACTGGATAATTTCTGAAGGAATAATCACGGCATTTGATTGTGATGAAACGGGGTGAAAGAGGTCGTTTTACAGCGTTTGCAGGACACTGATCAGAGCATCTTCCGCAATCTGCACAGGAGTAAAAATCGAGCATGTTCTTCCAGGTGAAGTCTTCGAATTTCTTTACACCAAAGGATTTCAGCCCATCAAGCTTATCGTCATCGACTCCCCACTGAACAGGCTTTATCATGCCTTTTTTGAGCTTCATGAAAAAAACATTCGGAATCGATGTTATGACGTGAAAATGTTTTCCCATGGGAAGAAAACAGAGGAAAAAGAAAAAAACAATGTTATGAATAAAATAGGATGCAAGATGAATATTCTGCAATGCAGGAATGCTTGTTGAGCTAAAGATAATGGCAAACATCCAGGCACCCATTCCTGGAACGTGAAATTCTGCCTGTAAACCTTTCTGAATTTGAGCTGCAGCAAGAGAACCTTCAAAAATCATGTCGCAGATAACAAGGGTGGATATTAAACAAAGCACAAATACGGCTTCAGCAGTATGATCCTTGCCGTATTTCTTCGGAACTTCATAGCGCTCGGGCCTGAAAAAGCCTCTTCTGATAATGGCTACAGTGCAGGCAACAAGCACTGCTGTGGCAGCAATATCCTTCAAGATATTGTAAACATGTCCGGTTGTCCCACCAAGACCGGGAAGAACAAAACCATCAGAGAGTCCGATCATCACGAGAGAAATGGAGCGAAGAGAAAGTATCATGAAACCAGCAAAAAGGATGATGTGAAGAACTCCTGCCATCAGATATCTAGGCTGGCGATATTGAGCAAAAGCAAACTTGAGCATTCCAAGAATCCTGTCGATGATGTTATCGAGCCTAGGATCAGGCTTGGAACGCACCAGAGGGGCTGCTCTCTTGGCAATGATGTAGGTAAAACAGGCCACCCCTACAACTGGTATAATCAATGAAAAAAATGCGGCTGGAATAAACCCAAGCAACCATGCCTTAGCCGGAGAGATCAAAGCGGTTTCCATTTCTTTTCTTTCTTTCCCCCTTTACTGTTTTAGACTCAAATTAACCATTACGGCAAAGTGAAAGCCCGGAGGCTGCACTGTATCCCTTGTAAATGCAGCTTAGCTTTACAGAAGGATATGTTTTTTTGAATGAATGATCATTCATCCATTCAAAAAATCAGGAAAAAATATATCAACTGACCCCACTAACATTTTTTTTTCTTTTTGGAAACCAAATAATGATGATGGAGTCGTAACCCTTCATGAATTTGGGATAAACACCCAGAAAAAAAACTAAATGAAAATGTCATTCAATCATCCAAAAGAAGCTTCAGGAATATCGATAACTGCATTGCTGGAGCCCATGATTGCCTTCATCTTTCCATATGTAACAGGCAGAACTGATTTAATGAAATATTCAGCACTCCTTATCTGGCCTTCATAGAATGCAGCATTTTTATTCTTTTCTGCTGCTGCCCTTCTTGCTTCGGGGTCGAAACTTCCTGCCAGTTTTCCAAGCTGAGGTGCTGCAACAGAAGCACGCCACAAAAGCATCCATGCCATCACTACATCGCCTGCAACTTCAAGGAAAGGGTGAGCATTGGCAAAAGCAGTCATCACTCTTGGTGACATGGCAGTTGTGCCCAGATGCATAGCAACCTCTCCAAGCTTATTGACTGCTGCTTCAAGGTTTGAAGCAAAATCTTCCAGACCTGCAATTGCTTTTGCTTCAGAAATGGTCTTCTGAATTTCGCCAAAAAGATCCATGACAGGCTTTCCCTGCTTCATTCCAAGCTTTCTGCCAAGAAGATCCATGGCCTGGATTCCATTTGTTCCTTCATAGATCATGGTAATACGGCAGTCGCGCATGAGCTGTTCCATGGGATATTCCTTGATATAACCATATCCGCCGTAAACCTGAACCCCGTGACTGCAAACTTCAAAAGCCTTGTCTGTAACATATCCCTTGGCAATGGGAGTCATAATTTCGACCAGTCCCTGATATTTTGCCTTTTCACTTTCATCTTCTGATGTTGCAGCAATGTCTGAACAATAGCCTGCATAGTAAAGAATGCTTCTCATGCCTTCTATATATGTTTTCATGATCAAGAGCTGACGTCTTACATCAGGATGCTGAATTATGGGTACTGATGGAGCATTCTCGTTGAAAGCCTGGAGAAGATTCTTGCCCTGTTTTCTTTCTTTGGCATAGTTCAAGGCATACATGTAGGCAGAAGAAGCGCATGTAAAGCCTTGAAGTCCTACAAGAAGACGGGCTTCGTTCATCATTAGAAACATGGCTTTCATGCCCTTGTTCTCTTCACCAAGAAGGGTTCCGCGGCACTTTCCCTTTCCGCCTAGGGTAAGAGAGCATGTAGCATTTCCATGGATTCCCATCTTCTCCTCTATACCGGTGCAGACAACATCATTAAATTCGCCGAGACTTCCGTCATCGTTAACCCAGATTTTTGGTACAAGGAACAATGAAATGCCCTTAGTGCCTGCCGGGGCCCCCTCAATTCTTGCTAGAACCGGATGAATTATGTTTTCGGCAAGATCATGTTCTCCACCTGAGATGAAAATCTTTGCCCCAGTAATTGAATATGTTCCGTCATTGTTTTTAACGGCTGTTGTAGTCAGTGCTCCGACATCAGAGCCTGCCTGGGGCTCGGTTAAAAGCATTGTTCCAGCCCATTCACCAGTGTACATTTTCTTTAGAAAAAGTTTTTTCTGCTTGTCTGTACCGAATTCTTCCACAAGCTTGCCGGCACCATGGGTTAGTCCGGGATACATCATAAATGCGAAATTTCCGCCTACAAGATAATCCCCTGCTGCTATGGCAACTGTTCTTGGCATTCCCTGTCCACCCCATTTGGGGTCTTCTGTCATTGCAACCCACTCGCCTTCTTTTATAAGTTCATATACACGGTGAAAAGATTCGGGCACAGTGACAACACCGTTTTCCAGTTTACATCCTTCTTCGTCTCCTATTTTCTGGGTGGGAAGAACTTCTTTTATAGCAAGGTTTCTTGCTTCAGAGATAATAAGGTCAATTGTTTTTTTATTGAAGTCTGCATATTTTTCATTTTTACTCAATTCATCAATACGAAGCTGTTCGTGTAGAACAAAATCCACATCCCTTCTATCTGCGATAAGCTGTGCCATAATAAGTTTCTCCTTGTATTGTTTTGATTATTTTAAATCTGAATTACCGATGCCGCGAATGAATAAATCAATTAAGGGATCTGCCATTGAGACAAGATCGTATTTGGCCTCAGAATGAAGCCATGTGTTGATGGTTTCGTCAACTGCGCCAAGAATAAATCGTTTTACAAGACCAAGATAGAGGTCCTTTCGCATGCTGCCATCAGCCTGGCCCTGTTCTACGATCTCTGAGACAATATCCAGATACATCTTGGACATTTCCCTTATCTGGGTTTCAACTGAACGGCTCTTCTGATGTGTTTCAGCCTGATATAGAATTGCCATATATCTGTCGCGCTGAAATTCCTCGAGATGTCTTCTGACCAGATTTCTGAGCTTTTCAATTGCACTGCCAGCCTTCGAAACTTCTTCACGAAAGAGATCAAATACCTGCTTTGCCTTGTAGTCAAAAAACTGAACAAGAATATCGTCCTTATTTTTGAAATAAAGATATATGGTTCCATCCGCAACCCCGGCTTCTCTTGCAATCTGGGATATTGTTGACTGATAGAAACCATGTTCAGCAAAAACCTTGACTGCGGCTTCAAGTATCCTGTGATATTTATCGTTATTTTTGTCCCTGGTATTGATAAAACCCCCTTAAGGAAACCTGCAACAATTACATGAATGAATATTCATTCATTTATCAAAATTAGGTTTGAATAGTCAAGTAAAATATAAAAACAAAATAATTGAGGACTAAAATTGATGAATGAATCGTCATTATGGTGATCTTCGATTTTTGTTGACAGAATAATAGGTAGTTTCCTATAATCACAAAATGAAAAAAAACTGCATTGTCCATATTGTGGCTCAAAACTTAACGAAAAGTTTTATGAAAACCGGAACAGGCTTTTTTGTAATTCCTGTGATTATCCTGTTTATGAAAATCCTGTTCCGGCAACCTGTATGATTGTGACAGATGACCGGCAGAATTTACTTTTGGTAAAAAGAAGTGTTGATCCGCAAAAAGGGCTGTGGTGCCTTCCAGGAGGTTTTATAGAGCTGGGAGAGACACCTGAAAATGCAGCATTGAGAGAGCTGTACGAAGAAACCGGCTTAACAGGCAAGATTCAAAAGCTATTAGGTGTTATAACAAACCCTAACAAGCTTTATGACACTGTTCTTCTTGTCGGATATCTTGTAACTGAATGTACAGGCAGTCTGGTTGCAGGGGACGATGCCTCTGATATTGGTTTTTTTTCTTATTGCAATTTACCGGAAATTGCTTTCGAAAGCCATATGAAATTTATTAGGGGATTTTACATGAAATCGCCTGGTTCCAATTAAAAAATCATGCAGATTTCAGCCTATCAAATCCATAATGTTTTGAATGCGTATAGCCTCCGTTATTACAAGCTGATTAACGAAGCGTTGCAAACAGATGATGAAAATGCCAATAATGTCGATATAAGAATGTCACCTCAGGAAAAACGCCATCATATCATAGAAAAAGTAGCTTCAGATATCATTTCGCGTATTACCAGCCTCGATTCTTTATCTGACAGACAATCATCTGTATCGGATTTACAGCAGGAATCCGATAACACAGAAAGAGTTTTAATAAGAACCGAACCTCGCCCCAATGACTTCGCCTTCAATTGCCTTGATACTGAGAATGTAAAAACTTTTAAAACCATTTCAATTGAAGATTCCATTTTCATGATAAAGCAGGATTTAAAAAATATTTAACAATGAGAGGTAATGGAAGGCTAGTGGGTAAAACCCCACCTGTAACCCTGTAAATTCCGCTGATTGGTGACAGGTATTTACCGGATGGCTATTTTTTACGATTAACTCCGGATAACAACCCTGATTAAAAGGATTTAACAATGAAGTTTCCTATAAAAATCAATCTATTTTCTCCCCTTAGTTTTGAACTGTCTCAGCCTCTGTCTTCAAGCAAGAAAGAGCAGCTTGTCAAAAATATAAACCTTGTCAGGGACAGCATAATATTTTTCACAGCCTATGCCAACACCAAGGGATTGGGCGGACATACAGGAGGGGCTTTTGACATTGTCCCCGAACTCCTCATTATTGATGGTTTCATGAAGGGCAGCGATTCTATTTATCCTGTATATTTTGATGAAGCAGGTCACAGGGTGGCAATCCAGTATGTAATGGCAGTAATAAACGGCTTTATGCCTATTGAAAGCCTTCTGCATTACAGAGAATTTGGTAAAGGACTGTATGGTCATCCAGAACGTCATGAAGAAACAGGAATTTTCTTCAGCTCCGGAAGACTCGGGCATCTCTGGAGTCATGTCAACGGAATAGCTTCTGCAAACCCTGATAAATCAGTCATATTGTTTGGAAGTGATGGTTCTCAGCAAGAGGGTGGAGATGCAGAGGCAGCCCGATATGCAGTTGCCCAGAATCTTAATGTTAAGCTTCTAATAGACGATAATGATGTTACAATAGCAGGACATCCAAGCAGCTATATGAAAGGTTTTGATGTTGAAAAAACTCTTAAGGGACATAATCTTCAAGTTAATTCTGGAGACGGAGAAGACATAGACAGCCTTTTTCAAAGAATAAGAGATGCGTTGAATGTCAAAGGACCCTTTGCCCTTGTTAATCGCCGCAGGATGGCGCCAGGTGTTGATGGAATAGAGGGACTTCCCAAGGGGCATGATGTAATTCCTGTTAATTTTGCAATCGCATATCTCAAACAAAAAGGCTTGGTTGAAGCAGTAAAGATTTTAGAGGAATCTGTATCAAGGCCTAAGAGTTTCTATTATAAAGGCAGTACAAAAGAGCAGGCAAAAAACAGGGATGATTTTGGCAGATATATATGTGAAATACTTGAGAACATACCTGACCGGAAAAATCATGTGATAGTTGTTGATTCCGATCTTGAAGGTTCGTGCGGACTGCACCATATCAGGAAAGCCTTTCCCGAAATCTATGTTCGCGGCGGCATCATGGAACGAAACAATTTTTCTGTTGCAGCAGGCTTTGGAGCTACGGAAGGAAAGCAGGGAATATTTGGCACTTTCTCTGCTTTCCAGGAAATGGTGATCTCAGAAATTACAATGGCAAGGCTTAACCGCTCCAATGTTCTCGCGCATTTTTCACATGCCGGGGTAGATGATATGGCAGACAATACCTGCCATTTCGGCATCAACATTTTTTTTGCAGATAACGGCCTGCCTGAAAATGATTTTACCAGGTTATACTTTCCTGCAGACAGCTCTCAGTTAAAAGCAGTTCTTTCATCCGTTTTTTTCGATAAAGGGCTTCGCTTTATTTTTTCAACCCGATCAGGAACTCCTTTCATTCTGAAACCTGACGGAAGCCGCTTTTTTGGAGATGATTATACTTTTGTTCCTGGGAAAGACGATCTCATTCGTGAAGGAATCGAGGGATACATTGTAACGTACGGTGAAATGCTGTACCGCTGCCTCGATGTTGTGGAAAGCCTGAAAGACGAGGGTATTTCAGTAGGCCTTGTAAACAAGGCAACCTTGAATCTGGTTGATGAAGACATGTTAAGAAGAATCGGTTCAGCCAAGGCAGTTCTTGCTGTGGAAACACAAAATATAAAGACAGGGCTTGGTTTAAGGATGGGGACCTGGCTTCTTGAAAGAGGCTATCACCCGCGTTATGCTTGTATGGGAACCTGTAAAGAAGGGCGAGGCGGGCTTTTGGAGCAAATCCCTTATCAGGGAATGAGTACTGATGCAATTAGATCCAGGATAACCGCTATGCTTAATTTGAATTGATTTTTTACAGAGAAAAATTAAAGACAGAATCCGGTAGAAAAGATTTAATTAATTTGTTGTGCTGAAGCCCTCATAATGATTCACGAATGTTTAGCTGTAAAGCAGGAGAGTAGAAGATGGTTTGGCTTTGGGTGGGATTCATAATTTTTGTGCTGTTAATGTTGGCGTTGGACCTCGGGGTGTTCCACCGTCATGCCCATGTGGTTACCGTCAAGGAGGCCCTCATTTGGTCTGCAGTTTGGGCAACACTTGGGCTGACCTTCTCTGTTTTTGTGTACTATGGGTATGAGAACCGATGGATGGGGCTGGGCAGTTCCATGGATGCAGTAGATGGAATGTTCAACGATGGTTCGGCTGCGATGGTCAAGTATCTGACCGGCTATGTCATTGAGAAGTCGCTCAGCGTTGATAATATATTCGTCATTGCAATGATATTCGGCTTCTTTGCAGTTCCTCCTATTTTTCAGCACAGAGTCCTTTTCTGGGGTATTATTGGTGCCCTGGTGATGCGCGGTGTAATGATAGCACTGGGTGCCAAGCTCATAGCCGAGTTCCATTGGATACTCTATATCTTTGGCGCCTTTCTGATCATCACGGGAATCAAGATGCTGGTCCTGAAGACGGAGCACACTGATCCCAATCAGAACATCTTTGTACGGCTCACAAGGCGATTTTTTCCGATCACCCCGGGTTTCCACGGGCAGCACTTCATTGTTCGGGTAAAAACGCAGGCATCACAAGAGAGCCATTTGCCGTCTACTGCATCACTTCCTGATGAAGCCGTGGACAAGACCTGCAAAGGCATATTGATGCTCACACCCCTTGCCATTGCCCTGATAGTGGTCGAGTTTACTGACCTTATCTTTGCGGTGGACTCGATTCCTGCGATTTTTGCTATTACTGCTGATCCATTCCTGGTTTTCACAAGCAACGTCTTTGCGATATTAGGTCTCAGGTCGCTTTATTTTGCATTGGGGGGTATTCTCAACAAGTTCAGATATCTAAAGGTGTCACTTGCTTTAGTATTGATTTTGGTTGGAGTGAAAATGCTGACAGCGGTGTGGCTGAAGGAAATATTCGGAAGCAACTTCAATTTTTACTTGCTCGGAGTGATTATCCTGATTCTGGCTGCAGGGGTAGCAGGATCACTGATCGCTGAACGTTTGGATGAGAGCCGAATGACCCATAAAACCCAGCCTGTAAGTGAAATTATCAAAAGTTAGGAAAGCTCTGCGGGGCAATGCTGAATATCATTGGACTTACAGGAGGGATAGCTTCAGGAAAATCAACTGTATCTGCCTTCCTGAAAGAAGCTGGTGCCATCATTGTAGATGCCGATAAGATTGCCCGCGATGTGGTTCTGAAAGGCAAACCTGCCTGGGAAGAAATTGTTAATGTCTTTGGCAAAAAAATATTGCTGCCGGATGGACAGATAAACAGAGTTTATCTAGGGGATATTATTTTCAATGATCCGGTTAAAAAATCTATCCTGAACAGCATAGTTCATCCCAGGGTTTTTGCTGAAACTGAAAACCTCCTTGCTGAAATAGAAAAAAAACAAGCCTGTGAAGTTGTGATTCTGGATGTACCACTTTTGTTTGAATCAGGAATGGATAAAGGCCTCAGTGAGGTTATTGTGGTATACGTTCCGGAATCCGTTCAAATTGAGCGGCTCATTGCAAGAGATAATCTGACAAAAGAGCAGGCAGTGGCCAGAATCTGCTCCCAAATGCCTATTGAAGAAAAGAAATGCCTTGCAACCATTGTTATTGACAACACAGGAAGCCTTGAAAACACAAGAAGAATTTCAACGGCAGTATATCAATACCTTGTCAAGTATTCTGGAGACTGTGATGAGTCCAGAATAATCTGATATTTTTCTGTTCTTTTGATTATTCGTTACACTGTTTTTTGATAATAGCAGCTTGATATTTAATTCTTCTGAAATCTGCATCTGATTGGCTTTTTTACAGCAGTTTTGATAGTGTCAGCTTGCATGACTTATAGGTCAAATCTGTAATCAGTTGACAACACAGCCTGGGTTGTTTAGAGTGATAACATCCAAATTTCAAAGAGTCAATTATAGTCAGAGGCTCTTAACAATGGAAACAAAAACATATACTGTAAGGATAAAATGCAGGGCATAATCTTCGCCGCGTTTGTAAGCTTCTGTATCGGAGCTGCAGGATACGTCATCATCAGGTTCTGGATATTACCTATAAGGCGCTATAAAAAAGTCAAACAGCAAATCTCAGAGATCATAATGAGTCATGATTTTTCGGGATATAATAATAATTCTTTCAAGCTTTCTTCTGAAAGAGCCGAGGCTCTGCGAAAACAATCGCTTGCTCTTTCGAATTCATATTATGACGACCTGCCAAAATGGTATTTAATGGTTCTTGCCAACCGCAAGGAATCTCCAGCAGACGCTTCAAAAGACCTCATGACCTTATCCAATACCAGGGATATGGAGCATGTGAAAAATCGTATCTCTCATCTAAGACAATGTCTCAAACTATGAAAGATTACTGTTTAGGAAATAAGGCCTGTCCGCATACCCTCACAATAAACATGAAGGAACCAAAAAAATGTTATCCCGTCTTCTGTCTCAGTTTTGAACGAAGTGCTGGAAAAAATAGAATGATGGCTTAGAATTTTGTAATACAGGTTTTTTATTTTTCATTTGCTAAAAAATTTTTTTTAAACCCTAAGACTTTAAACTTTATTTCTTGAAAGGAAAAGTAAAGATTCATGCAACGCACACTATCTATTATAAAACCAGACGGGGTCTCAAGAGGACTGATTGGAGAAGTTATCAAACGGCTGGAAAAAGCCGGACTGAAAATCATAGCAATGAAGATGTTGCACATGAGTCTTCCACAGGCTGAAGGATTCTATGCGGTTCACAAGGAAAGACCTTTTTTTAAGAGCCTCACCGGTTTCATGTCATCAGGGCCAGTTGTGGTAATGATTCTAGAAGCACAGAATGCAATTACAAGATACCGTGATCTTATGGGAGCAACCAACTATAAAGATGCAGCAGAGGGAACTATACGCAGGGAATTTGCAACAGACATTGAAAAAAATGTGGTTCACGGCTCCGATTCTGCAGAATCAGCGTCAACTGAAATAGCCTATTTTTTCAACAGTTTTGAAATTGTGTGATGTGAGTTCCCGGGCTGTGACACCTCGGAACAGCAGCATATCAGTTTTATTCATCATCAACATCATCAAGGAATTTTGCCATGACCATAGCTCAGAACATCGAAATTATTTTAACCAAGTCTTCCTGGATAAGAAAGATGTTTGAAGAAGGAGCAAGACTGAAGGCCATTCATGGTGCTGCAAATGTATATGATTTCAGTCTTGGGAACCCTAATCTTGATCCACCTGAAGAGTTCAGAACAGTATTGAAAGAAATTGTGAATGACGAGTTTCCCGGATGTCACGCATATATGCCGAATCCCGGTTTTCCTGATGTCAGAAAGGCTGTTGCCGATTACCTGGCAAAAGAGCAGGGCGTTGCAGGTATTACTTCCGGTGATGTTATAATGACCTGCGGTGCTGCTGGTGGTCTGAATATCATTTTTAAAGCTATTCTGGATCCAGACGATGAGGTTTTAACGCCGACTCCTTATTTTGTTGAATATGGTTTTTATGTTGGAAATCACAGAGGGATACTGAAAACAGCTCCGACAAATCCTGATTTCACGCTTGATATCGAAGCCCTTGCTGCTGCCATTACTCCAAAGACCAAGGCAGTTCTGATCAATTCACCAAACAACCCAACAGGACAGATTTATTCAGGTGAAAGCCTTGATGCCCTGGGAGCTCTTCTTTGCAGAAAAGGAAAGGAATTTGGCCGCACCATCTACCTTATTTCTGATGAGCCATACAGAAAAGTTGTCTATGACAATTTACATGTTCCGGGTGTTTTTACTTCCTATCCCGAAAGCATCATGACAACGTCATATTCCAAGGATATTTCTATTCCAGGGGAAAGAATCGGCTTCGTTGCCGTAAATCCTGTTGCTGCTTACAAGGATTCACTTCTTGGAGCGATGACACTTGCCAACAGAATTCTTGGCTTTGTAAATGCACCCGCCATGATGCAGAGGGTGGTTGCAAGGCTCCAGGGAGCAAGTGTCGATATATCAGCATATGCCAGAAAGAGAGAGCTATTCTGTGATGGTCTTTCAGAAGGAGGCTATGATTTTGTCAAACCTGCCGGAACTTTTTATATCTTTCCCAGAACCCCGATTAAGGATGACGTTGAATTTGTGAAAGAGCTTCAGAAGGAATTAATACTCACTGTTCCAGGAAGCGGATTCGGAGTCCCGGGGCATTTCAGGATTGCCTTCTGTGTTTCTGATGAATCTATCATTAAGGCCTTGCCAGGGTTTAAAAAGGTAATGAATCGTTTTAAATCCTGATGCTTTTTCCAGGGCAAGGAAAAAATTCATGTTGCCCGAAAATGTCTACAGTTAACATGCAGCAGGGGCATGTTGCTATATGCCCCTGCGATTGAAATAATAAAGTCTCATTCAATAAAGTCCCTTTCATTTTTTCCTTGACATAAGAAATCCATTCATATAACGAAGATGATATAAAGAAACATTGTTACTATTTTTAATGCACTAAATTAAATTTAATAATAATTAAATAATTATATCAATATATTATAATATTATTTTCTTAGAACGGCATTTTTTTTGAATTTTTTCATAACCCCTTGTTCCATAATTCCGGCTGATCCCTGGTCTGGGGCAGGTATCCGGAAAAACTGGTCTCAAGCCATTAATTGCAATTTTTATGAATTTTCTTATGAGTGGGCTGTAAGTCAGATCATGCATGTTTACGTTAAGTTAAGTGCATGAAGTAGTTATAAGTGAACTGGAATTTTTGTGGCAAAAGAAGATAAAAAAACACATAACAGCAACAAAGCTGTTAATCCAGAAATTCAAAAACGGCTCGAATCTGCTGTTCTGGATATTTTTTCTGAATCAGATTTTCACAAGGCCAATATCCGAACGATCGCCAAGAAAGCAGGGGTTAGTTTCAGTACAATTTACGGTCTTTACGGAAGTAAGGAACGGCTTGTATTCGCTGTTGTCGATATATGGCTGGGAAAGCTTACAGACAGGATAGTTGACCATCTTCAGGGCATAGAGGATTTAAAAGAAAAACTCAGGAAGGTTTTCTGGCTTCAACTTGATTATTATGAGAAAAATCAAGCTCTTGCAAAGATATTATTCATGACTCTTCCCATGAAGACATGGATGGCGGATAGAACTTTTCAGCAGAAGAAGATGATGAATCTTTTTCTTGAAGTCTTAAAACACGGCCAGAAGGAAGGAATTTTAAATCCGAAAGTAAAAGCAGGAGTCCTGCTTGATTTTATGATGGGTTTTGTGCAGAGATCTTTTTTTATGTGGGTTTCGCGGGGACAGAAAGAAAGCTTAATCAGCCAGGCAAATGTGCTGTTTGAAATGGTGTGGAGGGCAATTTCCAATCCGAATTGAGAAAACTCCCTTTTATTCAGTTAATTCAAAAAAAACTTAAGAACATTTAACGACAGAGTACAGGAGCAATTCATGAAAATTTTAAAAATCAATCATATAGGTATTGCTGTAAACAGCATCGATGAGAGAAAGAATTTCTGGACAGAAGTCATGGGTCTGTCATTTAATGGTACTGAAACTGTTCAGGAACAAAAAGTCACTACTGCTTTTTTCCCTGTCGGAGAAAGCGAGGTAGAGCTTCTCGAATCAACATCTCCTGATGGTCCTGTTGCAAAGTATCTTGAGAAAAAAGGAGAAGGGATTCACCATATTGCTTTTCAGGTTGACAATATTGAATCAGCACTTGAGGAACTAAAAGCGAAAGGAATCAAGCTGGTAGATGAAAAACCAAGAATCGGCGCCGGTGGCGCCAAGATAGCGTTTCTTCATCCTAAAGCCACCAACGGTCTTCTGGTTGAACTGTGTGAAAGAGACAATTAAAGCATAAGAAGGAGAGTAGAATGTCAGAGCATCCTCAAAAACAAAAATGGATTGAACTTGCTACCAAGCAGTTAAAGGGAAAATCTCCTGATTCACTAAACTGGATGACCCCTGAGGGAATTCTCGTCAAGCCGCTCTACACAGCCGAAGACCTTGAGGCAATGGAGCATGTGAATACTTATCCGGGTATGGCTCCTTTTGTCAGGGGACCAATGACAACCATGTATGCGGGCAGGCCATGGACAATTCGCCAGTACGCCGGGTTTTCGACTGCAAGAGAGTCTAATGAGTTTTACCGAAAGAATCTTGCAGCAGGACAAAAAGGACTTTCTGTTGCATTTGATCTTGCTACCCACAGAGGCTATGATTCTGACCATCCGAGAGTAGTAGGCGATATAGGAAAGGCCGGGGTTGCAGTGGATTCTGTTGAAGACATGAAGATTCTTTTCGATCAGATTCCTCTTGATGACATGTCTGTATCCATGACCATGAATGGCGCCGTACTTCCCATTCTTGCGGGTTACATAGTGGCTGCAGAAGAGCAAGGTGTTCCCCAGGAAAAACTTACTGGAACAATCCAGAACGATATTCTAAAAGAATACCTTACCAGAAACACCTACATTTATCCACCGGCTCCTTCCATGAGAATCGTATCTGATATCATAGCATACTGCTCTAAAAACATGCCTAAATACAATACGGTCAGTATCAGCGGGTATCATATGATGGAAGCAGGTGCTAACTCTGTTCTTCAGACCGCATTCACACTTGCAGATGGTTTAGAGTATGTAAAGGCAGCTCTTGCAACAGGCATGGACATCGATACTTTTGCCCCGAGACTTTCTTTTTTCTTCGGGATTGGAATGAATTTTTTCATGGATATAGCCATGCTGAGGGCTGCAAGGTTTCTATGGCATGAGCTTATAAAGCCGTTTAATCCTAAAAATGTCCAGTCTCTGATGCTTAGGACCCATTGCCAGACATCCGGCTGGAGCCTTACGATGCAGGACCCCTATAACAATATTATCCGTACTACGCTTGAATGTCTGTCCGCCGCTCTCGGAGGAACCCAGTCTCTGCACACAAACTCATTCGACGAGGCAGTAGGGCTTCCTACAGAGTTTTCCGCCAGGATTTCAAGAAACACCCAGATCATTGTTCAGGAAGAATCCCAGATCTGTCATGTAGTTGATCCTCTTGGAGGCTCCTATTACGTGGAGGCTTTAACAGATGGCATCATAAAGGAATCGAGAAAAATTCTTGCAGAAATTTCTTCTCTTGGTGGCATGGCAAAAGCCATCGAAACCGGAATGCCAAAGCTGAGAATTGAAGAATCGGCTGCAAGAAAACAGGCAAGAATAGATCAGGGCCTCGATGTCATAGTAGGGGTAAATAAATACAAGATCGAGGAAAAACCACTGGAAAATGTAAGGGAAGTTTCTGATTCAGTCCGCATCGAGCAAATTGCACGACTCAAGGAACTGAAAGCTAAGCGTAATCCTGAGGCTGTACGAAAAGCTCTTGAAGATATAGTTAAATGCGCTGAAAGTGATGGAAACCTTCTTGAGGCAACCATCACTGCAATAAGGGAAAGAGCAACGGTGGGGGAGGTATCTGATGCGATGGAAAAGGTATTTGGCCGTTTTGTTGCAACAACTCAGTGCATATCAGGAGTGTATGCCTCTGAATATGCCGATAACTCCATAATAGAGGCCACACGAAAACGATGCCAGAATTTTGCTGATAAAAATGGCAGAAGACCAAGGATTCTGATGACCAAGATGGGTCAAGATGGTCATGACAGAGGAGTCAAGGTTGTGGCTACTGCATTTGCGGATTTCGGATTTGACGTTGATATAAGTCCGATGTTCCAGACTCCTGAAGAAGCAGCCAAGATGGCAATTGAAAATGATGTTCATCTTGTAGGTGTTTCAAGCCTTGCAGCAGGTCACAAGACCCTTGTTCCCAGGCTTGTTGAAGCCCTTAAGGCAGGCGGTGGAGACGATATCAGAATAGTGGTAGGGGGGGTTATCCCACCTGCCGACTATGAGTTCCTGTTTAATGCTGGTGCTTCTGTGGTTTTCGGACCGGGTACATCCATAACAGATTCGGCTAATCAAACGCTCAATATTCTGGAGAAAATGAGCAAATGAGTTTTGAGGTCGAGACCTGCATAAATGGGATCCTGGAAGGCAATCGCAGGATTCTGGCCAAAACCATTACCCTGATTGAAAGCTCATTATCTTCACACCAGTCAACAGCCCAGGATATTCTTGACAGGCTGATGCCGCATACAGGAAAATCTGTAAGGCTTGGCATAACTGGTGTCCCTGGGGTAGGAAAAAGCTCTTTCATAGAAAGCCTTGGAATGATGTTGGTTGAAAAAGGCCAAAAAGTTGCAGTGCTGGCAGTTGACCCTAGCAGTACGAGAAGCGGAGGAAGCATTCTTGCTGACAAGACAAGAATGGAGAGGCTTTCTGTAAACTGCAATGCGTTCATCAGGCCGTCTCCTTCAGGGGGAACGCTTGGTGGTGTTGCCAGGAAAACCAGAGAAACGATGCTTGTCTGTGAGGCAGCGGGTTTCGATGTGATCATTGTAGAAACCGTTGGAATAGGGCAATCTGAAATCACAGTGTCCCTGATGGTCGATTTTTTTCTTGTCCTTATGCTTGCCGGAGCAGGAGATGAACTTCAGGGAATTAAAAAAGGGGTTCTTGAGCTAGCAGATGCTGTTGCCATAAACAAGGCTGACGGAGACAATATAGACAAGGCGAGAAAGGCGCAGAAGGACTATGAAGCAGCTCTCGGAATATTAAGACCTGCATCTCCAACATGGCTGCCTCCGGTCTTAACATGCAGCGCCATGGAAATGACCGGAGTCGAAGAAATCTGGAAAACTGTTCTCAAGCACCGTGAAGTAATGACTTTAAGCTGCGAGCTGGAACAAAACAGAAGACGCCAGGCTCTGGCCTGGATGTGGTCTTTAGTGGAAGAAGGCTTGAAAGAAAGGTTTAATAAGAACCCAGAAGTTCAAACAAGGCTTCCAATGCTTGTACGTCAGGTTGAAAACGAGCAGTTATCACCAACAGCAGCAGCCAGTGAACTGCTTTTTATTCTTGATAAGTCAAGATAACATTGAACAATGGAACGGTTAAAAAATACTTAACTACAGGGGTGGACAGAGACTACAGGATTTTAGGCTGAGAAGGGTTAACAGAGAGCCCCTTGGTCTTCGGGCTGAACACTTTTGTAGTTTCGAAACATGAAAGGAAACAACAATGGGTATTGTGGCAGACAAAATAAAGGATCTTAAGGAGCGTGAAAAGAAGATTCTGCAAATGGGCGGGGAAAAAGCTATTGCCAAGGAAAGAGAAAAGGGCAAACTTTCCGCCAGGGAGAGACTCGATATTCTTTTTGATCCTGGAACGTTCCGGGAAATTGATATGTTTGTAACACATAGATGTGTTAATTTCGGAATGGAAGGTATTGAGATCCCAAGTGACGGAGTCATTACTGGTCATGGTTTGGTGGACGGAAGACCAGTGTTTGCCTTTTCTCAGGATTTTACCTCCAGGGGGGGGAGTCTGGGGGAAATGCATGCAAAAAAAATCTGCAAGGTCATGGATATGGCAATGAAGGCAGGTGTTCCTTTTGTAGGTATCAATGATTCAGGCGGAGCTAGAATTCAGGAAGGAGTCGATGCCTTATCTGGGTTCGGCCAGATCTTTTACAGAAACGCCCTTTCATCCGGAGTGATTCCACAGATTTCAGCAATCATGGGAACAACGGCAGGCGGTGCTGTGTATTCGCCTGCCATGACAGACTGGGTCTTTATGGTCAAAAAATCCAGCTTCATGTTCATAACAGGTCCTGAAGTAATCAAGGCAGTAACTGGGGAAGAGATTACCTTCGAAGAACTTGGTGGTGCAATGACTCACAACGAAAAAAGCGGAGTATCTCATTTTGCCTGTGAATCCGATCAGGATGCAATAGCTAAAATCAAGGAACTGCTTTCCTTCCTTCCATCCAATAACATGGAAGACCCTCCTGTTGTACCAACAGGAGATGACCCTGGAAGAACAGACCCTGCCCTTGATAACATAATTCCTGACAGCCCCAATCAGTCTTATGACATGAAGGAAGTAATTCGCTCTGTTGTGGATAAAGGGAATTTCTTTGAACCCCATGAGTTTTATGCTCCAAATATACTCATAGGCTTTGCCAGGCTAAACGGCAGAAGCATCGGGATAATAGCCAATCAGCCAAAAGTCATGGCGGGATGTCTCGATATCAATGCTTCGGACAAGGCTACAAGATTCATCCGATTCTGTGACTCATTTAACATTCCGATCCTTACCATTGCCGATGTGCCTGGATATCTTCCAGGAAGTCATCAGGAATGGGGCGGAATCATAAGACATGGTGCAAAACTTCTATGGTGTTATTCAGAAGCAACGGTTCCAAAGCTTCTGCTTGTTACGAGGAAAGACTATGGTGGATCCTATCTTGCCATGTGTTCCAAGGACCTGGGAGCTGACATGGCCTTTGCATGGCCTACTGCAGAGATTGCGGTCATGGGTGCGGCAGGTGCTGCAAATATCATTCATCGCAAGGAAATAACATCAGCAGTTGATCCCAAGGCAAAGCGCCTGGAAAAAATCAAGGAATATGAAGACCTCTTTTCAAATCCATACTGCGCTGCTGCCAGGGGTTTCATCGATGCCGTCATAGTTCCGAGTGAAACAAGGCCAAGACTGATAGATGCCCTTGAAATCATGTGCAGCAAGAGGGAAACAAGACCGCCGAAAAAGCACGGTAATATTCCTGTATAAAGGGGGCATGATGAAATCAGAGCTAAAACAAAAAAAAATGACTGCTGCCATTTCAGCGGTTTACAGCTACTTACGATCAGAAGAAGATGCTGCAGCCCTTGCCCAGGCTATGACTGAACCTCTTGGGGCTGAAGAAGTTGCAGTTAGTCTGCCTGTGCAGGTTAAATTATGGGGGATAAGCGGCAGGCAAGACATAATGAGCATGAGAACCCTGATGCAACTGCGCACGTTTGCCAGACAAAACCTGCGATAGCATGGCTCTTTGGTCTGGAAACCGTTTCTTGATACGGGATTTAAACGCGTGAAGAGTTTGCAATCACCTCTACTTAATAGACTTTAAAAAATATGGATTATGAGGAGATAGTTAGCATGAGCGACCACAATAAAGTAGAAATTACTGAAATGAATTACAGTAAGGACAGGTCAAAAGCTGCAAATCCTGTCAAGATTGAAGATTTGACTTTAAGGGACGGCCATCAGTCGTTGTTTGCTACAAGAGGCAGAACAGAGGACATGATTCCTATAGCCGAAATGATGGATGAAGTCGGCTTCTGGGCGCTTGAAACATGGGGCGGAGCAACATTTGACACTATGCACCGTTTCTTGAATGAAGACCCCTGGGAAAGAATCAGGACTCTGAAACGCTACATAAAAAAAACCCCGTTTTCAATGCTGTTAAGAGCCCAGAATCTTGTTGGCTATCGCAATTACGCAGATGATGTTGCACGTGCTTTTGTTGAAAGAGCTGCTGCAAACGGTATGGATATTTTCAGGACATTCGATGCCTTGAATGACTACAGAAATTTCGAAACAGTTGTTCCTGCCATTAAATCAAGCGGAAAGCATTTTCAGGGATGTATCTGTTATACACTGACCGAGCCAAGGCTTGGTGGCGAGGTCTATAATCTGGACTATTACCTAAAAAAGGGAAAAGCCCTCGAGGAAATGGGTGCTGACAGCATATGCCTCAAAGACATGGCAGGACTCATAGCCCCTTATGATGCCTATGCAATCATAAAGGGCCTTAAAGAAACGGTCAGGATACCTGTCGATCTTCACAGCCACTTTACTTCAGGCATGTCTGCAATGTCGCATTTAAAAGCAATAGAAGCAGGAGTGGATATCATTGACACCTGCATGTCACCTTATGCCTATAGGACTTCTCACCCTGCAATCGAGCCGCTTGTAATGACTCTTCTTGGTACAAACAGGGATACTGGGTTTGATATAAATAAACTTGCTGCCATAAATGAAGTTCTTGAAAAAGAAATTATACCCAAATACAGGCATCTTCTTGATGATACAAAACTGTCTATAATAGACATCAATGTGCTTCTGCACCAGACTCCGGGCGGCATGCTCTCAAACCTTGTCAACCAGTTGAGAGACTTGAATGCTCTTGATAAAATCGACAAGGTTTATGCAGAGCTTCCGAGAGTACGTAAAGACCTCGGCCAGATTCCTCTGGTAACTCCGACAAGCCAGATAGTAGGAATTCAGACGGTGAACAATGTCTTGCATGATGATGAAAACGAGAGATACAAGATGATTACCACTCAGGTCAAGGACCTGTGTTATGGGCTCTACGGGAAAACAGCCATACCCATAAACCCTGAGCTTCAGAAAAAAGCACTCAAAGGCTATCCGAGAGGCGAAGAACCAATCACGTGCAGACCTGCTGAAGTGATTGAATCAGAACTTCCTAAGGCCATGGAAGACGTCAAGGGTCTTGCAGCAGATATAGATGATGTGCTGATTTATGCAATGTATCCTGTAACAGGAAAAAGATTCCTCAAATGGAAATACGGCAAGGAGGAAGTACCTGCTGATGTTAAACCCATAACAATTGAGCAGGTAAAAGTCAGACAGGAACTGATCCAGAAGGCGCTTGCAGGAAAACTTGTTGAAAAGGCCGCAAAAGAAGCACCTTCTAAGGGTGATAACCTGCGTAAGTTCAATGTTTTTGTGGATGATGATTATTTTGAAGTAGGTGTCGAAGAAATTGGCGGAGCTCCTGTTGTAAGTTATGTCCAGCCTGCAAAGCCTGCTCCAAAATTAGCTCCGGCAGCTCCAGCAGCTCCTGCGGCTCCAGCAGTTCCTGCCAAGACAGCAGATACAGCACTTCCACCAGATGCCGCTTCTGTTGACGGCACACCGATAATAGCTCCCATGCCGGGGATGATTGTAAGGTATGAAAAGAATGTAGGAGATGCTGTAAGCAAAGGAGAAACTGTTGTTGTTCTTGAGGCCATGAAGATGGAAAACGCCCTGGTATCCCCAGTAGACGGAACCATAAAGTCAATTAACTTCAAAAGCAGCGATTCTGTTCCTAAAGCTGCTGTACTCTGCGTGATTGGATAAGATCGGTGGCATAGTACTTTTTTTTACCTTGCCATCTTAATTTTGATTTTTTACTGGATCATCTTAATGTTTTGTAACTACTCAAGTAGGTAGACTGTCGGTTCTTTAAGGGAACTGCATCTGTTTGGACATCACAGGGGCTGCAAGAAGATTGAGCCCCTGTTTTATTATGAGGAGGTAAATTTCAGCATGAAGATTCATGAGTACCAGGCCAAGGAATTATTTAAAAAATACGGTATTCCCATACCGGATGGAAGAGTTGCTTTCAGCGTGGAAGAAGTCTTGTCTGCTGCTGATCAGCTCGGGGCATATCCGGTTGTCATAAAGGCACAGATCCATGCCGGTGGAAGAGGAAAGGGTGGAGGTGTAAAACTTGCAGTCTCCAAAGAAGACGCCTCGGCAATTGCAGCCAAAATTCTTGGAATGAACCTTGTGACTCACCAGACCGGACCTGAAGGAAGAATTGTAAAAAAAGTTCTGGTCGAACAGGGCCTCAACATTCAAAAAGAGCTTTACTTAAGCATAATTCCTGATCGTGCGACTGCAAGTATTGTTATTATTGCAAGTTCTGAAGGAGGAATGGACATTGAGGCTGTTGCAGCAAAAAGCCCTGAAAAAATCATAAAAGTATACATAAATCCTCTTGTTGGGATTCAGGGTTATCACTGCCGTGAGGTTGCATATGGACTTAATCTTGCTCCGGAAGCAATCAAAGCGTTTACAGCACTTTTATCAAAGCTCTACAAGATGTTTGTGGATTACGACTGCTCGCTTGTTGAAATAAATCCCCTTGTAATAACAGCGGATCAATCAGTGATTGCACTTGATGCCAAGGTCAATTTTGATGATAATGCATTGTTCAGGCACAAGGATGTTTTATCTTACAGAGACTTCGATGAGGAAAATCCTCTTGAAGTTGATGCATCAAACTTTAACCTCAACTATATTGCCCTCGATGGAAATGTTGGAAACATGGTAAATGGCGCAGGACTTGCCATGGCTACCATGGATATCATCAAGCAGGCAGGAGCAAGCCCTGCAAACTTTTTGGATGTTGGAGGCGGGGCAAATGCTGAAATGGTTGAAAACGGTTTCAGGATAATTCTCAGCGATAAAAATGTAAAAGGCGTCTTAATAAATATTTTCGGAGGAATTCTTCGCTGTGACATTCTGGCTGAAGGAGTGGTCACTGCTGCAAGAAAAACTGGAATCTCTGTCCCTGTGGTAGTCAGAATGGAAGGCACAAATGTCGAGGAAGGCAGAAGGATTTTGAAGGAATCCGGACTCAATTTGATCACAGCAGTCGATTTAAAGGATGCAGCCCAAAAAGTGGCTGCAATCGTGAGGAATCAGGAGGAAAGATCGTGAGCATATTTGTAAACAAAAACACCCGGCTTCTGGTTCAGGGAATCACAGGAAAAGAAGGACAGTTTCATACGCGTCAGTGTGTAGCGTACGGAACAAATGTCGTTGCAGGGGTTACTCCTGGAAAAGCCGGACAGAAAATGGATGAAATCCCAGTGTTTCATACGGTTAAGGATGCTGTCAGAGTTACAGGGGCAAATTGCAGCATGATCTTTGTTCCCCCTGCATTTGCAGCAGATGCTGTGATGGAAGCAGCAGATGCTGGAATTGAGCTGATTGTAGCCATTACAGAGGGAATTCCTGTCATGGACATGATGAAGGTTAAAAACTTTCTTGCTGGCAAATCAGCAAGGCTCATCGGTCCGAATTGCCCTGGTATCATAACACCAGGAGAGGCTAAGATAGGAATCATGCCAGGTCCTATTCATAAGCCTGATGGTCCTGTTGGAGTTGTTTCACGCTCAGGAACACTTACTTATGAAGTGGTGTATCAGCTTACATGTCAGGGAATAGGTCAAAGTACCTGTATTGGTATTGGAGGAGACCCTGTAAACGGGACAAATTTTATTGACTGCCTGGAAGCTTTTCAGAAAGACCCAAAGACAGAAGGGATTGTAATGGTGGGTGAAATTGGAGGATCTGCAGAAGAAGAGGCAGCTTTTTTCATTCAGCAAAGAGTCACAAAACCTGTAGTCGGTTTCATTGCAGGACTAACGGCACCGCCTGGCAGGAGAATGGGGCATGCAGGTGCCATAATAAGTGGTGGAAGCGGTACTGGCCAGGCCAAGATTGAAGCAATGAAAGCCTCAGGAATTCATGTCTGTGAAGACCTTGGAACTCTGGGAGAGCTTTGTTCAAGGGTTTTTAAATGAGGAATTTTTTTCATGCATGAAATGGGCATTGCCATGCAGGTCATAGATGTTGCAACTGCTGCCATCCCAGGTCACCTGGAAGGCAGGAAAGTTAAATCCATCAACCTCAGGATCGGGAAACTTTCTTCTGTTGTTCCGGACAGTCTCAGGTTTTGTTTTGATATTGTTTCAAAGGATTCTCGTGTTGAAGGTGCAAAACTCTTTATCGAAGAAATCCCTGTAACTGCCTCCTGCAATGATTGCGGCAATAAATGGACTATTGAAGGACCGGCCTTTTCCTGTCCTGTCTGCAAAGGAGGTCACACGAGGCTTATTTCAGGCCAGGAGCTTGATATAGAATCAATGGAACTTGAAGAAGATCAATAAAGGAATTCTATGGAAATAAAAGTTGTCAAAAAAGTTCTGGATGTCAATAACACGATGGCAGAACAGAACCGGAAACTCTTTTCAGATAAAAATGTTTTTGTTCTGAATGTGATGAGCTCTCCTGGAGCAGGAAAAACAACTGTTCTTGGAAAAACCATAACAAGGCTTGCACCTGAAATTCGAACTGCTGTCATTGTAGGTGACATAAGTACCACAAATGACGCTGACAGGCTGGCAAAAACCGGGGTTTGTGTTGTTCAGGTAAATACAGATGCCTTCGGAGGAGACTGTCATCTTGCTGCACATGTGATTGCTAAAGCAGCAGAGAATTTTTCTCTTGATGAAATTGATATTCTCATTGTTGAAAATGTAGGAAATCTCGTTTGCCCTGCTGAATTTGACATAGGAGAAGATGAAAGGGTTGTTGTACTCAGTGTAACCGAAGGAGAGGACAAGCCACTTAAATACCCTTTAATGTTCAGGGTATGTAATGCTGCCATCCTGAACAAAATTGATCTTCTTCCTTATCTCGAATATAATAGAGCCGAAGTTTTAAATAATATTTCTCAGATACACCCTGGGATACCTGTTTTTGAAATGAGTGCACAAAAAGAAACAGGAATCGATCCATGGGTGAGCTGGCTTAAGATGAAGGTTAAGGCAAAACTGAAAAAGTGAAACTGGATGAGAATAATAGCAGGGGAACTGAAAGGCCGCAGACTAAACTCACTGAAAGGAAAACAAACAAGGCCAACATCAGACAGGCTGAGAGAAGCTGTTTTCAATATTCTGTCATTCAGGACAAGACAATCCGTTGTGCTTGATCTTTTTGCAGGAACAGGGGCTATGGCTATTGAAGCCTTAAGCAGGGGGGCTGAATCTGCCGTATTGATTGAAAACAGCCCCCAGGCAATATCCATCATAGAGCAGAACATCAGATCTCTTTCACTTGAGAAAAAAACCAGAGTCATAAGGTGGAACATCCTGCACAACCTGAGCCCATTGCAACACTACCGGCCCTTGTTTAATCTCGTCTTCATAGATCCTCCGTACAACCGGAAAATGATTGCCCCTGCACTTTGTCATCTTCTGGAAACCAAATCGCTTGAAGAAGATGCCTGTATCGTAATAGAGCATTCTCTCCTGGAGGACATAGACAAGAATCTCTCAGGATTTGAAATATACGATCATAGGATTTATGGCAAAACAATGGTATCGTTTTTATCTTTCAGGTCTTTCACAGAGTCATCAAGTCAATATCAATGAACCGAATAGAAGATGTAACAATTCTTTATGAAATCAGCAAGACTCTCAATGAGCTGCTTGATCTCAAGAAGTCTCTGTACAGGGTTCTGGATATTTTATCGAACTCCATAAACATGATCAGGGGAACTGTTACAATCCTGAATCCTTTGACCAATGAAATTACAATCGAAGTAGCTCATGGAATCTCAAAATCTGCTGTTGAAAGGGTAAAATATAAGCTTGGTGAAGGAATTACAGGGAAGGTAATTCAGTCAGGCATAGCTATAACGATACCCAGAATAAGCGAAGAGCCACTTTTTCTGGATCGTACAAAAACACGCAGAGGAAAGCCCGACAAGAATATCTCTTTCATCTGTGTTCCTATAAAAAAAGGCAGCAAGGTCATAGGAGCCTTAAGTGTTGATCGTGAGTACGATGAATCCTATTCACTTAAAAACGGAGAAAAGCTTTTAACAGTTATTGCAACAATGATCGCAAGGCATGTAATAAATCTTGAAATCATAAATCTTGAAAAAGAGCAGCTCAAAGACGAAAACTTGAGGCTTCGCAGAGAACTTGAAAGCAAATACAGTTTTACTAATATAATTGGAAACAGCAGTCGTATGCGTGAAGTTTTTCAGATGATTTCACAGGTATCAAAAAGCAATGCAACCGTTCTTATCAGGGGGGAAAGCGGAACAGGAAAAGAACTTGTAGCAAGCTCAATTCATTATAACAGCCTCAGAACAAAAAATCCTTTTTTCAAGATTAATTGTGCAGCCATTCCTTTCAATCTTGTCGAAAGCGAGCTCTTTGGGCATGAGAAAGGTTCTTTTACAGGGGCGATAAAACAGAAGATAGGCAAGTTTGAGATAGCAAACAAAGGCACTATATTTCTTGATGAAATCGGTGCTGTGGAGCCAGATGTTCAGGTCAGGCTTCTGAGAATACTTCAGGAAAGAGAATTCGAGAGAGTTGGGGGGCATCAGACCATAAAGATTGATGTGAGGATAATTGCAGCAACCAACAAGAATCTTGAAAAGTCCATAGAAGATGGGTCTTTCAGGGGAGATCTATATTACAGGCTGAATGTATTTCCCATATACATGCCCCCTCTTAGAGAACGGAAAACTGATATCCTGCTTCTTGCAGATTATTTTCTGGAAAAATACAGCAGGGAAAATAAAAAAGAAATCAAAAGATTTTCCACCCCAGCAATCGACATGATGATGAATTATCACTGGCCTGGGAATGTGAGGGAACTGGAAAACTGCCTGGAAAGGGCTGTTCTTCTTTGTAATTCAGGAGTAATTCACAGTTATCACCTGCCACCTACTCTTCAAACCGGAGTTGAATCCGGGACACTTCCTTCAATGTCAATGGAAGAGGCTGTTGCTAACCTCGAAAAAGAGATGATTATAGATGCTTTAAAAAATACAAGAGGCAATGTTACCCTTGCAGCAAAGCTCATAAAAACAACTGTACGTAAATTTGCCTATAAAGCCCATCAATATGCCATTGACTACCGAAACTATCGGTACTAGAATTAACAGTTTGAGATGAGCGTTTACTATCTTCAGAAAGGAGATTGAATCTATGAATCCAGAAATTTTCCGTGAATACGACATCAGGGGAGTTGCAGGTAAGGACATAAGCGACTCGGAAGTTGTACTTATCGGTAAGGGAATCGGAACGTTTTTACGCAGAAATGGAAGTAAAATAATTACAGTCGGAAGAGACTGCAGACTTTCTTCAGATCTTTATGCTGAAAAATTAATTCAAGGGCTCATGTCATGTGGATGCAATGTCATTGATATTGGAATATGCCCAACGCCTGTGCTTTATTTTTCAATCCAGCATCTTAGCCAGGAAGGAGGTGTAATGGTGACTGCAAGCCATAACCCTGGCCAGTACAATGGATTTAAAATATGCATGGGGACAGGCTCTGTTCATGGTGAAGATATTCAGAAGATATTAGGCATAATCAAGGACAATTCCTTCGTTGAAGGAAATGGAAGCCTGTCTCATGCTGATGTCATACCCGCATATCAGAAATATGTTCAGGAAAACATAGTGATAAAAAGAAGACTTAAGATTGGACTCGATGCCGGTAACGGAACAGCAGGGGTTGTTGCGCTTCCTATAATGAAGAGCAAGAATCTTGAAGTACACGATATTTTTTGCGAAATGGACGGAACCTTTCCGAATCATGAGGCAGACCCTACTGTTCTAAAAAACATGAAAGACCTCATAGCACTTGTCAAGGAAAACAGGCTTGATGTTGGAATTGGCTATGATGGAGACGGAGATCGCATAGGAGTCGTTGATGAAAGGGGAAACATCGTTTATGGAGACAGGCTCATGATTCTCTTTGCCCGTGAGATACTTTCCAGAAAACCCGGAGCTACATTCATATCTGAGGTGAAATGCTCACAGACCCTTTACGACGATATTGAAAAAAATGGCGGAAGGGCCATAATGTGGAGAACGGGGCATTCTCTGATAAAGAAGAAAATGAAGGAAGAGCATGCCGAGCTTGCAGGCGAGATGAGCGGCCACATGTTTTTTGCAGACAGGTATCTTGGCTATGATGATGCAACTTATGCATCTTTGAGACTTCTTGAGATTCTTTCCGGAACAGATAAATCTCTTTCGGAGCTTCTTTCTGACATTCCAAAGACTTATACGACTCCTGAGATCAGGGTCGAGTGCCCTGATGATAAAAAATTTACTGTTGTAAAAAACATAACCCAATATTTCAGCACCAGGCATAAAGTCATTGATATTGATGGTGTAAGGGTGCTTTTTGAAGATGGCTGGGGGTTGGTTAGAGCTTCAAATACACAGCCTGCACTTGTCCTTCGCTTTGAGGCCATATCAGAAAAAAGGCTTTCTGAGATCCGCTCCTTAATTGAATCTGTCCTTTCTGAAATCCAAAAGAACTGATTCTGACTTAGATGCCATCGCTTGATAAGAAAATATTCGGTGTTCTGTTTTTTTCCATTTTCAGTGCAGTTACAGGTGTTGGGATCGTGGTTCCGCTCCTGCCTGTATATGCTCATAGTCTTGGGTCGAGCGGGATTTACATTGGACTCATTTTCGGGGCATTTTCACTTTCAAGGACTTTTTTTCTTCCTTATTTCGGAAGACAGTCTGATATGAAGGGCAGAAAGCCCTTCATTGTTATCGGTCTGCTGGCTTATGCCATAATTTCCATAGCCTTTATTTTTACTGAAAGCATAGAAACCCTTATATTAGTCCGGTTCATTCAGGGGATTGCCTCTGCCATGATCATGCCAGTATCTCAGGCCTATGTTGGGGACATCACACCTGTGGGCAGAGAAGGGTTTGTGATGGGTCTTTTCAACCTGTCCATGTTTCTGGGCCTTGGAATCGGGCCTATAATAGGTGGTTTTACAAATTACCATTTTGGTCTTTATGCTGCATTTTTATTCATGGGTTTTTTTGCACTAACAGGGTGTTTGCTAAGCCTTTTTTTTCTTCCCCCGACTCGTCTGGAACGTGTCACAAGTTCAGAACTTGAGCCTGTTAAATGGCTGACTCTTCTTAAAGATACCCATATTAACAGTCTGTTCTGGTTCAGATTCGCACACACTGCCTGTATAGGCATTATCTGGGGTTTTCTTCCGATCATGGCAACACTTAATTTTTCAATGCCCAGTTCACATATAGGAATCCTTGTAACTACCGGAATCATAGTAAGCGGCATTGTGCAAGTGCCTGTGGGATATCTGGCAGACAGAATTTCCAAAGTAAGGCTCATTGTCTTTGGGGGCATAATAATAAGCATCTCGGTTATCTCATTTCAATGGTCAAGTGATTTCTGGGATATGTTCATGGCAAGTGTTTTTTTGGGAATAGGCGGAGGCATGGCAACGCCTGCTCTCATGGCTCTTGCTGTGATTAAAGGACATAAAGTTACAGCAATGGGCTCTGTCATGTCTCTCATGACAATGGCTCACAGCCTGGGAATGCTTGCAGGCTCTCTTGCGGCTGGCTTTATCATGGATAATTTTCAGCTTCAAAGCGTATTTACTCTCGGTGCTATGATAATGGTTGTCAGTACAGGATTGGTGCTTATTATTTTTAACAGATCCAAAAATGATATGACGACATAAACTGGATTTTTAGAGACTTAATCATTAACTTACGTTTTACAAAATTGACGGCATCGTAAAAAGGCCGGATGC
>JBBIWB010000029.1:0-37994 GCA_037439445.1 Desulfobacteraceae bacterium
ACCGGCTGGTCCATAATGCCCATAAAATTCAAATGAAAGTAGTTTCTATGAGAAAGAAAAACGCCAACTTGACAGAATAAGGGAATGACGGTAAAGGAAAAAAACTGCGTCGCTACGCTCCGATAAGGGTGGCCGGAATCAATGGAACAGGTGCCCGACTTCCCGTGGAATGCCCGGCCGGATTCGACTGGATTGCGTGGCCGGAATCAATGGAATAGGCAGCCTATGGCCTGTTCAAAAAGACCTTAAGCCGGGTGAATCCCGTCAACTTTTTCCGTATTTTGAAGCCGTTGCGATACAATATAAACTCAGTGGATATTGTACCAAGTCAAGAAGATGGAATAAGCGTTTTTAACACATCCGACTTGCCCACTATGCCAACCAGCTTTCCTCCCTCAACAACAGGAAGGGTGTGAAAGCTCTTGTCCACCATGAGTTCTGC
This sequence comes from Desulfobacteraceae bacterium, assembly GCA_037439445.1. Taxonomy (GTDB): domain Bacteria; phylum Desulfobacterota; class Desulfobacteria; order Desulfobacterales; family Desulfatirhabdiaceae; genus JBBIWB01. The sequence goes on from JBBIWB010000029.1 coordinate 443, forward strand.
CACTGCTTCTATGCCAGTTTCAGGAGTCACAGTAACAGGCTTAGGGGTCATTGCCTGAGAGACAGTTATTGCTGCTATTTTTTCAACTTCTTTTTCTATCTTTTTCATGGATGTAAGCGGCATGAATCCATCCATAAAAGAAAAGATAGACGGAACTGGTATGATTTTTTGCTGAGAAACCAGATCACTCTGGCAGATGATTCCCACAACCGATCCCTTTGAATTGACCACTGGCAATCCGTTAATGCGCTTTTCGAGCATGATTCTGGCTGCATTCACTATATCTGTTTCCGGACTAACAGATATTACCGTTTTTGTCATGATGTCTTTTACCCTGATCATAAATCCCCCTTTTTTAAAGTTGAAGGAAAAGCAGTTTAACCTAATGAGATAATTTCAAGATAAAGTTAATTGCCTGATTAAGCCTGGTAAGAACCTGTTCTTTTCCAAGAATTTCCATTATTTCAAAGATTCCGGGACTTGCACTTTTTCCTGTAAGTGCCAAACGCACAGGTTGAGCAATTTTTCCAAGTTTAAGTTCTGTTATTTCCATGACAGATGAAAATACATTTTCAAGGCTTTTTATTGTAAAATCAGGAAGTCCATCTATTTTATCGACAAGAAGTTTCAGCGGTTTTACTGCTTCAGGTTTAAAGAATTTGGCAACTGCATCAGGTTCATACGAAATACAGTCCGCATAGTAAAATCTGGCAGCCTCAGCCATCTCTTCAAGGGTTTTGCTGCGGGCATTAAGAGTATGGATAACCTTTTCGAGATAATCTCCTTGCTCTGCACAATATCCTTTGGATTTCAAAAACGGCAGAAGATGAGAAGAGAGCATGCTGGGGGGTGTTGCCTTTATATGATCGGCATTCAAAGAAAGGAGCTTGTCCATGTCAAAGACACCTGCCGATTTTCCTATATTCTCCAAGGAGAATTTTTCAATAAGTTCTTCTCTGGTAAAAAACTCCTGGTCCCCATAAGACCATCCAAGGCGAATAAGGTAGTTAATCATTGCTTCGGGCAAAAAACCCATATCTCTGTAAGCAGTTACAGACGTTGCACCATGCCTCTTGCTGAGGCGGGTCTTATCCTTTCCAAGAACCATGGGAACATGTCCGAATACAGGCAGACTGGCCCCTAAAGCCTTGTAAAGCATTATCTGGCGGGGGGTGTTATTGACATGATCATCTCCCCTGATGATGGTATTTATACCCATTGTTATGTCATCCACAACAACTACAAAATTATAAGTAGGAGTTCCGTCGCTCCTCTGAATGATGAAATCATCCTGTTCCGAGTTCTGAAAAACTATGTTGCCTTTGACCACATCGCGAATCACGGTTGTTCCTGACAGGGGAGCCCTGAAACGAACCACAGAATCACAGCTTTTCTTTAGCCCTTTTTCACGGCAGCTTCCGTCATACTTGGGTTTTCCTCCAGTAGCCATAGCAAGCTGGCGCATGGCATCCAGTTTTTCAGAAGAACAGGTGCAGTAGTAGGCATTACCAGTATGAATAAGTTTCTGGACATATTCCTCATAGATATGGAAGCGCTGTGACTGAAAATACGGCCCCTCATCCCAGTCTATACCAAGCCATTCGAGGGCTTCAAATATTGCATCAACAGACTCTTGAGTAGAACGAACTGCATCTGTATCTTCTATCCTGAGGACAAAGCGCCCTTTCGTATGCCTTGCATAAAACCAGTTAAACAAGGCAGTTCTTGCCCCTCCAAGATGAAGATAACCAGTAGGGCTAGGAGGAAAACGAGTAATAACAATGCTCATTATGATTCACCTGCATTTTGAGTAAAAAATCTCAATTAAATGTATTATCAAAAGGTTATTTATTATAATTGCTAGTAAAAACACTTAGAGTAATTTTTGTTTTAAGGAATTGTTTTTTTGTCTGTAGGGGAGACTATAACACAAAAGTCATTCACAAACAACAAAAGCGCTCAGCAAAACCCGATAAATTTGTTCTGGTATGACAATTGGGGCAAACACATGTGGTAGCCATAATCCTATGTTTCCAAGCAGGGGCGCAGAAGCGATAGCGGTCTCGCTTGGTCTGTTGATTTCAACCTGTGTCTGAAAAAAAAACTTGACAAATAGCCTGGCTTAAATTACTAATACCGCAAAATTTAAATTTGTAGTGATAATGATAATTTTTTATTTATAAACAGATAGTTAGGAGATTACTCATGGCAGTTCCAAAGCATAAGACATCCAAGTCAAAACGCGATATGCGCCGTTCTCATCAAAATCTTGAAGCCCCGACCTTGTCAAAATGTCCGGAGTGTGGCGAACCCAAGCTTCCTCATCATGTTTGTCCAAACTGCGGTCAGTACAAAGGAAAGCAGATTGCCGATAAGAAAGAGGATTAATCAGGGATGGTTTCTCTAAATAACAGCGGGCTATCATCTCTTGCGGGCCTGGATGACGAATCCAGGCAAATGGTTCTCGATATTGCCGGAAAGCTCAGGAAAAAACTTCTTACACCCAGTGCGGTACGCGAATTCGACCAGAAGGAGATTTTTCCTGAAACTATAATCCGCTCAATGCTTGGGCCTGATATTGGCTTTCAGCTCCTGTTCATTCCTGAAGAATACGGCGGAATGGGCGGAGGAGCCCGCGACTGCTGTGCATTAACCAGGCAGATGGCAGGAGTCTGCCTTGGGGTTGCAACAGCTTTTTTTGCCATTCAATTAGGATCAGACCCCCTTATCGTAGGAGGCACTGATGCCCAGAAGGAAAAATGGCTTGGCGCAATTGCAGAAGGCCGCTGTCTTGTTGCCTATGCTGTTACAGAGCCTGGGGCAGGAAGCAATCTCGCAGCTCTTAAGACAAAGGCCGAACCCGTTCAGGATGGATCCGGAAATCTTCTTGGATACAGAATAAATGGAACAAAGCAGTTTATCTCCACAGGAGGCTATGCTGATTTCATAACACTCCTTGCCGTTGCTCCGGAGGGGCCTTCTTTTTTTATCGTGGAAAAAGGAACCCCCGGTTTTGTTCAGGGAAAAGGAGAAGAAAAGCATGGTATTCGTGCATCCAACACATCTGCCCTCACCTTCAGTGATGTTTTTGTCCCTGTTGAAAACCTGATTGGCGGTATTCCTGGGCAGGGGCTAAAGCAGGCAAATTCTGTTTTCGGATACACAAGGCTCATGGTAGCTTCTATGGCAATAGGAGCTGCTGAGGCTGCGCTTTCCATAGTAATTCCTTATGCCAAGGACAGGATCCAGTTTGGCTCCCCTCTTGCTGAAAAACAAGGCTACACACATAAACTCATAATTCCTCACATAGTAAGGTTTGAAGCGGCCTCGAGTTATATCGATGAAATTGCATTGCGTCTGGATTCCGGAGAATCGGATCTTCAGGTTGAAGGAGCTATTGCCAAATTATTTGCTTCAGAATCTGCCAACCGTGCTGCAGATGACTTTATTCAGGCTCTTGGGGGTTATGGTTACATTGTTGAGTTTGGTGTAGAGAAGATAAAAAGAGACGTTAAAATAACATGTATATATGAAGGAACCAGTGAAATTCTGCAGAATATCATAAGCACATTTCGCTGGAAAAAAACCTGGAAAACAAAAGGTGAATTTTATGGGTCAATTGCACAGGAAATGGATGGATTACACAACAAGACCGGAGAGCAAAGCTTTCTTTGTTGCGAACTTGCAGCAAAAGCCCTCAATAAGACAATTTTGCTTGCACATGAAAACAGGCTGACCAGAAGCCAGTATGTGATGTTTTGCCTCGCTGACATGATGACTGTGGTTGAAGTAGGAGCAAGCCTTTTACGCAGGGCTGCGTCAGCATTAGAATCCAGTGATACAAGCAGCAGGAAACTTCTTGCATCATCCAGGATATTCAGCGCTGAATTAGTCCAGCATGTTTCTCAGAACATGCTTAAAATACTGATGGGAACAGGCCAGTTTTCTTCAAAGGAAATTTCGGAATTTCTCGAATCTGTTTCTTATTTAAGGATGTCTGGGGCATATTCCGGGATAGTCAAGGACATGGATACAATAGCAGAAATAATTTTTAATGACCAGGCGGCAGTTTCTGGCGGATGACGAAGACAAGTACTGCGGCTTGCTTCGTGATAACGGAATAAACATGACAACAGTGCCTGAAAAAAGAACAATAGTTGTTACTGGAGGCTCAAGGGGGATAGGAAGGGCAATCTGTGCTTCTTTTGCCAGACCAGATAATCTTGTTTACTTCAACTATTCATCCAGCATCCAGGCTGCTGCTGAAACTGAAGAAATAGTAAGAAATGCAGGCGGGTTTGCAGTCGGTGTTTGTGCAGACATATCTTCAGAGAAGGCAGTAGGCGATTTTTTCCAGAAAGTACTTTCAGAAACCGGGCGTATTGATGTTCTAGTCAATAATGCTGGAATTACCAGAGACGGGCTTCTGGTCAGAATGAAGCCCTCTGACTGGGATGAGGTCATGAACGTCAACCTGAAGGGGCTTTTTTTATGCACAAAGATTGCATCAAAGACCATGATCAGGCAGCACTATGGCAGGATTATCAATATTTCTTCGATAGTTGGGGTTACAGGTAATCCTGGCCAGTCAAGTTATTCGGCATCAAAAGCAGGAATAATAGGATTTACAAAAGCAATTGCAAAAGAACTGGCCTCAAGGAATATAACGGTTAATGCACTGGCTCCAGGCTATATTGAAACCGAGATGACTGATTCCCTGTCTGATAAAGTCAAGGAAACAATGATGCAGCAGATTCCGATGGGACGCTTTGGAAAACCCGAAGATGTTACTGCCATGGTTGTTTTTCTGGCTTCAGAAGCTTCAGCCTATATAACCGGACAGGTTATACATATCAGCGGTGGCATGTATGTGTAGCAAAAGATGGAAATGGCAAGATTAAGGATATTCATCCGTGGGCGTAAAACATCACGGATTTGATTTTGGAGTTATTTAATAAAACAGTGGAGGAAAAATTAATGTCTGTTGAAGATAAAGTGAAAAAAATCATTGCTGAAAAACTTGGTGTTGATATAAGTGAGGTTGTGCCTGAAGCATCTTTTGTGGATGATCTCGGAGCAGACTCCTTGGATTTAGTAGAGCTTATAATGTCTATGGAAGAAGAATTTGATATAGAAATTTCAGATGATGATGCAGAAAAAATTATACGTGTAAAAGACGCTATCAACTTTATCAATACTCATTGATTTTTTTATGTTCGTGAACATGCCTTTTGGGTTCAGCTCAGATTAACGTGCATAGGGGGCAGATATTTTTACATGGAAGGATCACCGAAAAGAAGGGTTGTCATAACTGGGGTTGGCTTGGTTACACCTCTGGGTATAGGTGTTGATGAAACCTGGACTGCTTTGTGTTCAGGCAAGTCCGGAATCTCCGAGATCACCCGTTTTGATGCTTCTTGTTTCGAAACCCGGATTGCTGGTGAAGTCAAGGATTTTCATCCAGAAGATTTTCTGTTAAAAAAAGATGCCCGCAGAATGGAGCGTTTCATTGCCTACGCTATTGCCGCCACAAAAATGGCAACAGAAGATTCGGGCATTCTGATTAATAATGCCAATTCAGAAAGGGTAGGTGTTCTTACAGGATGTGGACTCGGAGGACTTGCCGTTCTTGAGATGACGGCAAGAATAATAGAGCAGAAAGGGCCAGGCAGAGTAAGTCCTTTCTTCATCCCCATGATGATAGGCAACATGGCTCCCGGAATGATTGCAATGTATTTTGGAGCAAAAGGGCCTAACTCCTCGGTTGCCACAGCATGTGCAGCAGGAACACATGCTGTGGGTGATTCTTTCAGGATAATCCAGAGAGGTGAGGCAGATGTCATGATAACAGGAGGAGTGGAATCTGTAATTACTCCTACCTGCATTGCCGGTTTCAATGCCATGAAAGCCCTTTCCACCAGAAATGACGATCCCCAAAAAGCTTCAAGGCCTTTTGACCGTGATAGAGACGGGTTTGTAGTAGGAGAAGGAAGCGGGATACTGATTCTTGAGGCCTTAGAACATGCGCTGGAAAGAGGGGCTGAAATCTATGCAGAAGTTGTTGGTTACGGGATGAGTTCAGATGCATACCATATGACAGCACCGGCTCCAGAAGGCGAGGGTGCAGAACGCTGCATGCGGAATGCCCTGAAAGATGCAGGCATCAGCGGCCTTGAAATTGACTATATAAATGCTCACGGAACATCGACCCTGATGAATGATCTTTACGAAACCCAGGCAATAAAATCGGTGTTTGCTGACCATGCTTACAGGCTTGCAATAAGCTCTACCAAATCCATGACAGGCCATCTTCTTGGAGGAGGTGGAGGAGTAGAGGCTGTTTTTACCGCCTTGGCCATAAAACAAGGGATTATTCCACCAACTATCAATCTTGAAAATTCTTCAGAAGGCTGTGACCTTGATTATGTTCCTCACCAGGCCAGGAAAAAAACAATTCATTATGCCTTGTCCAACTCATTTGGGTTTGGAGGCACAAACGCCTGTCTTGTTTTTAGGTGTTTGTAATTACTCGGGCAGATAGATTGTAGTCTACTATGTTGTAGGAACGTAACATTTCCAATGACTAAAAGTCTTTATACTTAACGCCTGAGTTATTACCCCCTTGGTACCCATTTTTCAATGGCTTTCAGAAGTTCCTGAGGATTGACAGGTTTTGAAATATAATCGTCCATTCCTTTTTCCAGGCATTTTTCCCTGTCTCCTTTCATTGCGTGAGCAGTCATGGCTATGACAGGAACCTTGTGATTTATGACGCTTGAAAGCGGATTGCGAATCTGGACAGTTGCATCATAACCATCCATTTCAGGCATAACCACATCCATGAATACAAGATCGTATGCTTTATTGCTTAGAGCCTTTATAGCCTCAAGACCGTTTTTAGCGATATCTGAATAGTAACCGAATTTTTCCAGCATTTTTTCCGCAACTTTTTGATTAACTGGATTATCTTCAACCAGAAGTATGCGTATGCAGCGTTTTTTTTCTTCAGAAAGAGCGTGTCTTGTTACAATTGGTTTAGAAGGTTTTTTCACTACAGTTAAGGGCATCCCCAGAACCGTAGATAAACAATGGTATAATTTCTGACGTTTTACAGGCTTGGTAAGATAAGCAGAAAAGCCTATGTCCTGAAGCGACTCGGCATCTCCTCGTTTTCCCGCAGAGGTTAACATCACAAGTACTGTGTCTGTTAGCTTTGGATTGTTTTTTATTCTTCTTCCCAGGGTTTTTCCGTTCATTTCAGGTATCTTCATGTCAATTATGGCAAGACAAAAAGGGTTCTCTTCTTTTACAGCCTGATCCATAAGCATTAATGCGATTTCACCGTTTTCTGCCTCATCAACCAGGCAATTCCATGATTTAATATGTTCTTTAAGTACATGACGGCTTATTGCATTATTGTCAACTATCAGAATTCTTTTGCCTTGAATATCAACTGGAACGGCAGGCTCTTTGCTGAGTCCATCAATCTGTTTTTTCAAGGTCACTTTGAACCAGAATGTTGAGCCTTTGTTTAACTTGCTGTCCACACCGATTTCACCATTCATTATTTCAACTATGCGCTTTGCAATTACAAGTCCAAGTCCAGTGCCTCCGTAATGTCTTGTGGTTGAGGAATCAGCTTGCGAAAACGGTTTGAAAAGATTGCCGATTCTGTCTTCGGAAATACCTATTCCGGTATCTGAAATCGAAAATCTTATGGTTGTCTCATGTTCATCTTCGTGTTCGGATATGACTTTTATTATTATTTTGCCGCTTTCTGTGAATTTGATGGCATTTCCAATAAGGTTAATGAGAACCTGGCGAAGCCTTCCAGGGTCCCCCTTCAAAAAAGACAAAACGTCATGATGAACCATGCACTCAAAATCAAGGCCTTTTTCATAAGCTTTTACAGACAGGAGGTCACAGACTTCTTCAATCATTATACGCATATCAAAATCAAGCGTTTCAATATCCATTTTCCCTGCTTCAAATCTGGAAAAATCGAGAATTTCGTTAATAATCGACATGAGAGAATCTGCGCTGTTCCGGATAGTTTCCACATAACCTTTTTGTTCAGGAGTAAGGCCATTATTCAGAAGAATGCCAGCAATACCTATTATGCCATTCATGGGGGTTCTGATTTCATGGCTGGCATTAGCCAGAAGATCACTTTTGGCGGTAGTAATCATTTCAGCGGCAACCTTGGCTTTTAAAAACTCCTCTTTTGCCCTTACCTGTTCAGAAATATCGGCAAATGAGACTATAAAAAATTCGCGCTTTTTAATATGGACAGAAGTGGATTTTCTGAGGATCGGAACACTTTGGCCATCAGGCTTTATAAGGATTTGTTCAGAGCTTTCTGTTCCAGGCTTTGAATCAGAAAACAGATTTTTTTCTTCAGTTGGATAGCTGAGAAAGTTCTGAATGGGTTTCCCTGTTATTTCGGTTTTAGGCAGACCAATCATTTCTGCTGCATACTGGTTTATATCCGCAATTGATTCAGTCTGAGCATCAATTATGACAATACCTGTTTGCACAGAATTAAGGACTAGCCTAAGGCTTTCTTCAGATTCAAATGGTCTTTCTTGACTAATCGAAGCGATGGGGGTTTTGCTCATAATGGATTCCCGAAAATTTTCAGCAGACAATTTTGATTTGAAAAAATGCAGTCAATTATGTAATTATAAAACTTAGATAATCCATAAATCAATTCTTCTTTAAATTCAACCCATCAACAAAGAAAAACAGGGAGCGTGATGAAAATGCCAAGAATGTTATGGAAACCGTCAGAGGAGAGTATCAAAAAAACCAACATGTACCGTTTTATGAAAACGGTCAATGAGAGGTATGGCCAGAATTTTACAGATTATCCTGAGCTCTATCAGTGGTCGATAGATAATATCCCTGATTTTTGGACATTGCTATGGGATTTTGTTGAAATAAAAGCCTCTTCCCCTTACACTATGGTAATTGATGACCTTTCCCGAATGCCTGGCGCAAAATGGTTTGAAGGAGCCAGGCTCAATTTTGCCGAAAACCTTCTTAGGTTTCGTGATGACAGGACAGCAATTATCTTCAAAGGAGAAGAACTGCCTTCATCCTCTACAAGCTATGCTGATCTCTATGATGAAGTTGCTAGGATTGTAAAATCATTAAAAGCGGCCGGCATAAAGACTGGAGATCGTGTTGTCGGTTTTGTTCCAAACATGCCACAGTCTGTTTTTGCCATGCTTGCGGCAGCCAGTCTCGGAGCTGTCTGGTCGTCCTGCTCTCCTGATTTCGGCATAAAAGGAGTGCTTGATCGTTTTGGGCAGATAAAACCCAGGATTCTCTTTACCGCAAACGGCTACTGGTTCAAGGGAAAGAAAATGGATTCACTGGAGCGTATTGCAGGAATCATGAAAGAGCTGCCATCCATTGAACATGTTGTTGTGATTCCATATACTGAAGAAAATCCCGATATAAGCCGTATCCCCAATGCAGTTCACTACAAAGACTTCATGGCATCATCTGGAACTGTTCCGGAAATAGAATTTGTCCAGCTTCCATTCGATCATCCCCTGTATATCATGTATTCCTCAGGCACTACCGGCCTTCCCAAATGCATGGTGCAAAGTGCAGGGGGAATTCTCTTACACCAACTGAAAGAACATGTCCTGCATGTTGATTTGAAACGAGATGATGTCATATTTTATTACACGACATGCGGATGGATGATGTGGAACTGGCTGGTAGCAGGGCTTGCAAGTGGGGCGACCGTATTGCTTTATGATGGAAACCCTTTTCATCCTCATCCTGGAGCTTTATGGGAAATGGCTCAGGACGAAAAAATCTCGGTTTTCGGAACCAGTGCAGGTTATATAGCGGCTCTTCAGAATTCAGGAGTAATTCCTAAAAATCTCTATGATCTGAAGTGGCTTAGAACTGTACTTTCTACAGGTTCACCTCTTTCAGTCGAAGGCTTTGACTTTATCTATGATTCAGTAAAGAGTGATCTGCAACTATCGTCTATCTCCGGAGGATCAGACCTTAACGGCTGTTTTGCCTTGGGAAATCCAATGGGGCCGGTATATGCAGGAGAGATTCAGTGCAGGGGACTTGCCATGAAAGTGGAGGCTTTCGACAGCCATGCAAGACCGGTTATAGCACAGAAGGGAGAGCTGGTCTGTACTGCCCCGTTTCCGTCCATGCCTATATATTTCTGGGATGACCCTGACGGGAATAAATACCACTCAGCCTATTTTGATGTTTATCCAAATGTGTGGCGCCATGGGGATTTCATTGAAATAAATGACAGAGGCGGGGTGACTATTTACGGCAGATCAGACGCTACCTTGAATCCAGGAGGAGTACGCATCGGAACAGCAGAAATCTATCGTCTTGTAGAGCAACTGGAAGAAATCGAAGACAGTCTTGTCATAGGCCAGGATTGGAAAAACGATGTCAGGGTCATCTTGTTTGTGAAGATGATGGCATCCAGAAGCCTCACGGAAGATCTGAAACAAAAAATACGCAGCATCATCCGGACAAATGCCTCTCCAAGGCATGTTCCAGCCAAGATCATAGAAGTTCCTGCCATTCCCTATACCCATAACATGAAAAAAGTTGAACTTGCTGTGAAAAAAGTGATTCAGAAAGAGGCAGTGAAAAACAAGGACTCTTTAAGCAATCCTCAAGTTCTGGATTTTTTTGCCGACATCAAAGAGCTTCAGACAGATTGAAATTTCCTGAAATAAGAAACGGCCACCAGACCATCTGGAAGCCGTTTCTTAAAAGGAGGAAAAGATGAAGAATTATTAGGTTTGTCATAATAAAAATGCAAAGTTCTTGCCACATCTTTTAACAAAGCCTAATATTTTTCTGGATTACTGTTTATCCTTTTATTGCAACAGGTTATCTTTCATTAATAAACCTTTATAAATGATTTCAGCCTCAAGATAAGTCGTTGAATCAGAGAAAAAGTTCAAAAACGTAAACCATTATTCCAAGATCAGTATTAACTTCCCTGATTTAAAGATAATATGAAATAATAGGATAGTTCAAAAAAATAAACCCTGATTTAAATATTAATAACCTATAATGATAGCATCATGTTATAAACTTTACCCCTTGTTTATGATTTTGAACTTGTCAGATGTCACTGTCCTTATAAGATTCAGGGATGATTCAAGGGCTGAGCCTTTAAATTTGTGAATTACTGCCTGCTCTATCATCTCGGGGTTTATTATCAGGTTTTGTTTTGCAAGGTAAGCAATTGCTGCAAGCGCCCAGTCCTGTGATTTTATGCCGTTTGCCTTGAAATCAACCATATGGATTTTTGCCTTTGTAGGTGGCAGATCAACGCCTGTTGCCTGAAAAACTACCGTGGTTTCATCAAGAGAATCAAAGAGACTTTTCCTGCGCTCGACTCCTTCCTGTGCAATTGCAATTATAACAGAAGGTTTCTTCATGCCTGTATAACCTATTGGCTCTGTCGATAAAACAAGATCGCTTATAGACGGACCCCTCAACACAGTGATGTTGTATTCATTTTTCTGGGTAGCATTCAGCCCAGCAGTCATGCTGGCAAGACAGGTCAGTTCTCCTGCAGTTATGACCCTCTGGCCAGCGCTTCCAAGTATGATAACCTCTCTTCTTCCCGATCCAAGAGGAGAAAATGTTGCTGTTATGCCTTTAGGTTCTTTTACAGGTTTAAGGCCTGATGCAATCCGGCGGTAGTGGGTTCCGTATTCTGTCCTTGAATTCGAAGACACTTCTCCGTCCATCCGAGGTAATTCCGCCAGGGATTCATCTATGGCGGCAGGGGTCAGTTTGTTTTTTCTTGTGTAACGGCCAGGGCAGACCCCCCACATGTCAACAACCGAAAAACCGTCGTAAAGAATAGCTTTTTCCAGTTTTGCTGGCAGTTCTTTCTGATAGGCTGAGCAACGGGTAACATAGGGTGCTCCAAGGCTTGCTGAAGCCTCGCAAACATCAAGGGGCTTTTCGATCTGGTTTAAAAAACCGGATCCGACACTTGCATCCTGAGGGGTTGTAGCTGAATACTGACCTCCTGTCATCCCGAAATTGAAATTATTCAAGATCAGCAAAGTCATGTTGAGATTTCTCCTGCATGCTGCCAGAAGGTGAGCTCCTCCGATTCCAAGTCCTCCATCTCCCATGGTTACGACTACATGAAGCTCAGGTCTGGCCATTTTAATGCCTGCAGCATAAGTGAGAGCTCTGCCATGAAGTCCATGAAAAGCATGGGTATTGAAAAAAGTATCAAAGAGGCCTGAGCATCCTATGTCGCTAACGATTACAACATCAGAGCCTTTAACACCCATGTTTTGAAATGCCTTGTCAAGTGCTATGGTAACACGCTCGTGAGAGCATCCTGGGCAATAGACAGGAGGTCTGCCTGTATTAAGTAAACTATTCATGACTTGTTGCCTCCATTATCTCTTTTGGGGTTATCAGCAAACCGTCCATTTTCCCCACAAACGATACTGCTTTGCCTGGAAGGATTCTCTCAATTTCAAAAACATACTGACCAAGATTCATTTCGACCACCACAATTTTCTGAATGTTTAGGGCCTTTTCCTTAATCACTTTTTCAGGAACAGGCCACAGGGTTTTAAGAACAAGCAAAGACACAGGTTTTCCTGACTCAGTCATTCCGGTGCAAGCCTCTTTGGCAGCACGGGCAGATACTCCGTAGGTAATAACAAGGGTTCGTGCTTCTTTTGCCTCGTGGTATTCATAATAGCTGAAATCATTGACAGAGTTATCGAGTTTTGATTTGAGCCTGTTCTGCATGGCTGTTATGACTGATGCATCACTTGTGATATAACCATCAGGGCCATGGGTAGATGATGTCTGCCTCACGAGAGTCTTGCATCCGAGAGGAAGAAAATCCGGAACATTGCTTTTTCCGGTGGTTTGAAAAGGGATGTATGGCTTATCTTCGGGAGCTATCTTGCGGTTTAACACCTCGACTGCTTCCAGGGAAGACAAATCTATGTTTTCCCTTGTCATTCCGATTTCTTTGTTCGACGCCACAAAAACCGGGCATCTGTAGATTTCAGCAAGGTTAAAGGCTTTTTGTGTGAGAGTATAGCAGTCTTTTACATCAGTCGGGGCAAGAACTATAACAGGGAGTCCTCCGCTGTTGCCCCAGCGAAGAAACTGTATATCACCATCTGCCCCACGTGTCGCTGAGCCGGTAGAAGGGCCAAGTCGCTGGATATCAACTATTACAAGCGGAATCTCGCTTCCGATTGCAAACGATATGTGTTCACTGTAAAGACTTATGCCAGGCCCTGATGTAGCTGTCATGGTTTTCATTCCGGCCATGGATGCCCCAAGGCAGAGCCCTATAGAAGCAATTTCATCTTCACCCTGCATGCATATTCCGCCATCTGGCGGAAGTATATCAAGCATTGTGTTATAAATAGTGGTAGCAGGAGTAATCGGATATCCTGCAAAAAAATTGCAACCAGCGGCCTTTGCACCCCAGGCAATTGCCTCGTTTCCTTCAATAAAACAACTGTTCATCATTTTTTCCTTAATTGATAATTGTAAAAGTAGATTAAAATATCAGACATTGAACCTGAAATTGATTATGTCTCCATCCTGAACTTCATAAGTCTTTCCTTCGAGCCTGAAAGTGCCCTTTTTTCTGGCTTCTGTCTGGTTTCCGGCAGTTATTAGATCTGAATAAGAGATTATTTCAGCCCGAATAAAGCCTTTCTTAATATCCGAATGAATTACTTCTGCTGCATCAAGGGCAGAGGTTCCTCTCCTGATCGTCCATGCTCTTACTTCATCATCGCCTACAGTAAAAAAAGAAATCAGTCCTAACAGGCTGTAAGATATCTGTATGACACGATCAGTTGCAGAGGCTGTAATATTGAATTCCTTCAAAAACTCTTCAGCCTCTTCTATGCTCATGCCTATCATCTCCTGCTCTAGCTTTGCCTTAATAACCATACAGTGTTCTGCTGATAAAATGGAAGGGACATCAGGCAAAGAGTCATCCTCATCTGCGTTATTGAACAGTACAAGCATGGGTTTGGCTGAAATAAAAGCAAAACCCCTCAATAAGGATGAATCAGTTATTTCCTTGAATTTTCGAAGAGGCGTTTCATTTTCTAGATGATTTAAACACTGAGCAAGCAGAGTCATTTCTTCCTGGTCGGATTTTTTCCCTCTCTTTTTATCATTATTGAGGCGCTCTATCCTTTTTTCCACTGTAACAAGATCCGATATCATGAATTCTTGCTCAATCGTCTGAAAATCAGATAATGGTCTCGGAGCCTCTCCTCCCAATCCTCTGAAATTACGCACAACATGAATAACAGCATCGCAGTTTCTAACCAGTGACCAGGTAACCTGTTCTTTTTCAGATTCTTTTTTTAAAGATGTTTTTCCTGGCAGCAGATATTCGATCTGAGCAAAGACAGTTTTTCTAGGGTTATACATTCTGCTCAATATGTCTACACGTGAATCAGGAACCTTTAGGACCCCAATTCTGGTTTCTGATTTTCCGGCTGTCTTAGAACGGGTAAGAGCTTCAAAAACAGTTGACTTTCCCGAACCAGGGCAGCCTATAATTGCTAATTTCATCTATTTCTCCTGAAGAAGATAACAGGTTATAAGTATTAAAAACCTGTTACGATGATCTTTTGACCGTCATTGTTTTTATTCCAGCATGATCATGACCTTTTCTCCCTGTTTCAAAACGATTTCAGGGTTAAGGTCAACAACAGGTCGTCTTGAGTCATTGTTTCCGTAGAATTTTCTTGCAATTCCATTTATGGTATCATTTTTTTCAACAGTGTAAACCCAATGAACGTTTTCACCAATAATTTCAATATTGTTTTCATATATCTCTTTTGACATCTGGGAATTTTTCAGCACCCTGATTCTCGTCCCTTTTTCCACATCAAAATACCTTATATGCGAGTTGTGCATCAAAACAACAGGGAAAAAGCGATTGTCTCCATAAAACAGTCTGGAAATTTCTTTAATGGTAAGCTGTTCTGTGGTTTCAAACTCAAAAAAACCTTTACGGACTGAATGATAATCAGTCTGGTCGGGGGTTTTTTTTTGTCCGGAAGAGGGTTTTTCATCATCTGTCAAAGTCTTTTTCACAATCACAACAGGGTGAATAGTTATGCTGAAAGAATTGCCTGCCGTGTTTTCACCCCGGTTTTCATTGGCAATTGAATAACTATAGAGGGCTTTTTCCTGAGGCCCATGATCATCATAAATATAATAAAGAATTCCTACCAACAATAACCAGATAATGACAATATACCAGATCAGTTGCCAGAAGCCAATCGGAGAAAAGAAAGCTTGCTTATTCGGGCTATCGATAAAAAACATCTCAAAAACCGTCCCTGATCATTAAGAGGCCGTTATTAATCAACTAGTTGAAGCAACATTGCAGTTCTTGATGGTAAATACAGGCTGATACGGTTTGAAGAGTTTTCTTTGTCTTTGTAAAGTTTCGTAAAATGAATCTGGCCTTCTTCAAGGCGATCGTGTCCCCCGTATTCAGGCAAATCACTTGTAAATATCATCTTGTATTTACCTGGGGCAAATGGAATCTGATAATCTGTGAAAGACAAGAAAGGATGAAAATTAAAGATGAAAAACAGACCTGCTCTTTCAAAAACGAGAATTTTATCCTGGTCATGCTCATACCATAATTTAATGAGAGGACTTTGAAGGATTTGAAATTTTTTTGCCATCTCTATCATTTCTTTATCAAAGAAAGCCAGAAGCCTGTATCGAAGATCACTGTTGTCCACAAGGTGCCACTGGCGTTTGGCAAACTTGAATGACCACCCGTTTCCTTCCCTTGGAAAGTCAATCCATTCAGGATGCCCGAATTCATTTCCCATGAAATTGAGATATCCGTTTCCTGCAGTTGCAAGGGTAATGAGGCGGATAAGACGATGAAGCGCCATGCCCCTTTCCACCCTGTGATTTGCTTGATGCAGTTTAGACATGCCGTGATACATGTCCGAACCCATGAGACGAAATATAAGGGTTTGATCTCCTACCAGAGCCTGGTCATGCGACTCGGCATAGCTTATGGTTTTTTCATCCGATCTTCTGTTGGTAAGCTCGAACCAGAGCTTACCCATTGGCCAGGATTCATCTGGACAGTCCTTTGTAAGTTTGATCCAGAAGTCAGGAACTCCCATTGCAAAGCGATAGTCAAAACCTATCCCTCCGCTTTCAACAGGGGAGGCAAGACCAGGCATCCCGCTTACATCCTCTGCTATTGTAATGGCGTCTGGCTTGATTTCATGAATAAGAGTATTGGCTAATGAGAGATAATTCAGGGCATCTTCGTCCACCGAATCATCAAAATACTGGCTGTAGTCAGTAAACGCCTTACCCATACCATGATGAAGATATATCATACTGGTAATGCCATCAAACCTGAAACCTTCTAATTTGTATTCTTCAAGCCAGAAGCGGCAGTTGGAAAGTAAAAAAGCAAGCACTTCATGTTTTTTGTAATCAAAGCAGCGTG
Source organism: Desulfobacteraceae bacterium (assembly GCA_037439445.1). Lineage (GTDB taxonomy): Bacteria > Desulfobacterota > Desulfobacteria > Desulfobacterales > Desulfatirhabdiaceae > JBBIWB01. The sequence goes on from JBBIWB010000029.1 coordinate 16,974, forward strand.
AATTCCATGCTGAATGAAATCCTCTTGCTCCTTCATGAAAATACTGCGTTAATGAGCCATCGAAGCGGCTCAGTCCCTCTACTTCGTTTGAGACTGCATGGGAGTGAATCAAATCCATTATGACTCTTAGTCCAAGCCCGTGGGCAGTATCAATCAGTTCTTTGAATTCGTCCGGAGTTCCGAAACTTGATTTTACTGCAAAAAAACTAGAAACCTGGTATCCGAAAGAACCATAATAAGGGTGTTCCTGGATAGCCATAAGCTGAATGGTGTTGTAACCCGCATCCTTTATTCTTGGCAGAACGTTTTCTTTAAACTCACAGAAAGAGCCGATTTTTTCTGCATCCTGAGCCATCCCGACATGGGCTTCGTAGATAAGAAGAGGCTCAGAATTCCTGACATTCTGAAATTGCCACTCATATGGAGAATCAGGTTCCCATACCTGGGCATTAAAAATGAGAGTGACTGGATCCTGAACTACCCTTCTGGCATAAGCAGGAATTCTGTCACCTTGCCCGCCTTGCCAGTATACTCGCAGCCTGTACAAGTCCTTGTGGGAAATACGCTCATGAGGGATATGAAGTTCCCATGTCCCTTCGGGGTTAATCCTTGCAAGTTTGAAATCATTGCGTACCTGCCAGTCTGTAAAAGTTCCAATAAGGTATATTCCTGATGCATTGGGGGCCCACTCCCTGAAAACCCATCTCTTGTTTTCGCTATGAAGGCCGAAATACTTATAAGCACCGGAAAAATCGTAGACAGAACAATGCTCTTTTATTATGGAAGATACAGTATCAGCTCGATTGTTGAATCGTCTTGTGAGTATTGACTTATATGGCTTCAACAGAGAATCTGACTGAAGCCAGTTATTAAAAGCTTTATTACCGGAAACCATATACTGATATTAGAAGGCTAAAAAGACTTGTTTTTGTAATGTGCCAGTACCTTGTTGACATACCCTTTGGTTTCAGGAATCGGGGGAATCCCGTTGTATCTGTCAACCATGCCAGGACCGGCATTATATGCAGCAAGGGCTAATTCCAGTTTGTTGAATTTTTCCATTAACTGTTTGAAGTATAATGTGCCTCCCATTATGTTTTCTTCGGGATCGAACGGATTTTTTATATTCAGGAAGCTGAAATTCTGGGGCATTATCTGCATCAGTCCCATTGCTCCTTTATGAGATACAGCCTGGCTGTCAAAATTGGATTCGACTTTAATTATGGATTTAAGCAGAGAAAAATCGACATCATGGTGAATGGAAGCTTTAAGAATCAAATGGTCGTATCTGTCTGAGTTATGATTAAATCCAACATCTAAAGCGATTTTATCAAAATTACGGGGATTGCTTTTCAGGTAAAGACGATATTTGGAAGATGTCGGGACGTTTGTGAAATGACGAACCTTATTTTTATCAACATAAACATAAATATCAGCTCTGGCAGATTGAATAGTGACATAGGATAAAACAGAGGCATAAATTGCTATTATACATACTTTCTGTAGAGACGTCATGGTTTCTCCTTTCGTTTTCCCAGAGAATCGGCGAAGATTTTGAGAGCAAGGCGTTCTGCAAATTGTTTGTCTGAAAGATATTTTTTAGTATTATCCAGAAAAGATTCATACAAGAACTGAAGGGTTTCCTCCTTTTTTTCTTCATTAATGAAGCTGCGCATTATTTTTTTTTCAAAAGTAATGTGCTTGCCGATTGTCTGCCTGATTTCATATAGTTTTTTTTTCTCTGTTATGGTGAACTCTGTCTGGTCAGTATCGATTTCAATTCTTGCCGACAAAATTACTTTCCATGTATCTGCGGCAATTCTTCGTGAGCAATCGTATAAGGACAATTCAAGACCGTTATCAAGATTTACTCTTTTTATCAATTTTTCTTCTGTCATTTTTTCCTGAAAAACAAATAAAATACGCAGTCAATATTTCACTTATTCATTAAATACTGACTTTCTAATACAGTTCTTTTCAAAAATTGTCAAATCCCTAACTTTTACGCCAATAATATCATTGATGAACTCGTAAAAAGTCCGTCGGACGGCTTTGTAAAAAGGCCGCAGGCAAGGCACGCAAATCCTTAAGGAATGAGGCGTACTTATGGTACGCCGCAATGACGAAGGATGCAGCCCAAGCGCTGCATCCGGCCTTTTTACGATGCCGTCATCATTAAATGCAGTGGGTTTCCGGTAATGCCCAAATATCAGATTGACAATATGTTGCTTTTGTTTAAAGTATGACATAACATCTTTTATTTTAAGAAACTGAAGAAGCTTGAATGAAGATATCGCAGGAAAGAATATTTCGGGAATGAGGAGAAAGAAAGCATGTGCCGTTTATTTGCAATAACCAGCAAGGAGCCCATTTCCCCTATGGTTGCACTTGAAGCCTTAGATGTGATGCGTGAAGGTCATGACGGCTCGGGAGTCGGGCTTTTCCTGAGAGACCTTGGAGGGGTCTTCGATGAAATGAAGGATGCTCCCATCCTTTCAGGAATTTTTACAGAAAACGGACTCAAGCGTCTGGATGCCTTCATGATGAGCGTAGGATTCATGACAAAATACAAGTTATCGATAAAGACATCCAAGAATCCTCCTCCTGGCATTCCCAAGCGAGATATTTATCTGGTAAGAGCCTATGAATACCCTGAGGACTGGGATGGATTGAGCCAGACAGTGCTTTTCAACAGACTTGTCAACATCAGGCTTCAACTTAGAAAGATGGGTGAGGAAGAAGGCGACATGATAGTATTTTCCTTCTGGCCTGATGTAATCATGATAAAAGAAATCGGTGAACCCCTGAAAGTTGCCCAGCATCTAAAGCTCGACAGAAAAGACATAAAGGCAAGGGTAATAATGGCACAGGGTCGCCAGAACACAAACTACGCCATAAACCTCTATGCCTGTCATCCGTTTTTCCTTCAGGGATTTTCAACAATGACAAACGGGGAGAATACTGCATTTATTCCGATAAAAGACTATCTTAAGACAAGGGGTATTCCGGGATATACAGGATATCAGTCAGATTCCGAAGTATTCACCCATATCCTTCATTATACATTCATGCAGCTTGGACTGGGAATTGAGGCTTACAAGCATATAATAACCCCGCTCCAGGATGAGGATATAAAGACTCATCCGGATGCTGCCATGCTTAAGGGCTTGAAGCAATCCTGCAGGAGGCTCATAATAGATGGTCCCAACTGTGTGATAGGATGCCTTCCGGACCACAGCCTTTTCATGGTTCAGGACAGGAAAAAACTCCGCCCTGGTGTTGTTGGCGGAAAGCCTGGAAAATATGCTTTTTCATCTGAAATCTGCGGACTCGATGCCGCTATTCCTGACCGTGACAAGAAACTCGATTTTCAACCCATGTATTTAGATACAGCCATTGTAGGACCAAGTCGTCAGGAGGTTAAGGTATGCCGTCAAACATCCCCATTACCCCTTCTACGTTAAGTGTCAAGGATTTGCCATGGCAGGTAGTATGGGATAAGGACAAATGCACTCTTTGCGGGCAATGCACTGCTGTTTGTCCGGTTAATGCCATTGAGGCAGGTGTGTTCCGAAAAAAAACAATCAGTTTGTCCCTTGGGATAACGAAACCTCCTGAAAACAATACCGGACTCTATTATGGAATTCGCCAGAAAACCGATCCTGCCTATAGTTGTGTTGGATGCGCCATGTGCAACCTGGTATGTCCGAATGGTGCAATCATATCTCGGAGAAGCGATGAAGCTGAAAAACTTGTTTTTCACAGGGACAGGGGCGGACAGCCCCGCAGCAGGGGTGGAAGGCGCAATGAATCAGGGACTGTTCTTGACCAGATAAAGTTCATAAGAATTTCAATGCTTACAGACCCTGCTCTTGATGCGGGAAGACATGAGTTTGAAATAAGGACACTTCTTGGAAGGGTTCTTCCTCCGGAAGAAAACCTGAAATTCATTCGTCAGAATGGATGGATTCCTCCAGTCCGGGAAATTTATCCTCTCATGATAGGTGGCATGTCTTTTGGTGCACTTTCTCCCAACATGTGGGAGGGGCTTCAAATGGGAGTGGCTTATTTGAACGAAGAGATCGGAATGCCTGTAAGAATATCAACAGGAGAAGGAGGGTGTCCGCCAAGGCTTTTACGATCAAGGTTTTTGAAATACGTTATTCTTCAGATCGCAAGCGGCTATTTCGGATGGGATGAAATTATCCATGCACTGCCTGAAATGAAGGAAGACCCTTGTGCCATTGAAATAAAATATGGTCAGGGTGCAAAACCAGGAGATGGCGGACTCCTCATGTGGTATAAGGTTAACCATCTCATCGCTGCCATCCGGGGGGTTCCGGCAGGCGTCAGCCTCCCGAGTCCGCCTACACATCAGACCCAGTATTCAATAGAAGAGTCTGTAGCCAAGATGATTCAGTCCATGTCCATGGCATGGGGATTCAGAGTGCCTGTATATCCAAAAATCTCGGGCACATCGACTGCTCTTGCAGTCCTCAACAACCTCACAAGAAATCCTTATGCAGGAGGCCTTGGAATTGATGGAGAAGACGGTGGAACAGGGGCTGCTTATAATGTTTCCATGAATCATATGGGGCACCCCATAGCCAGCAACATAAGAGATGCATATCTTGGGCTTGTTACTGCAGGAATGCAAAATGAGATACCACTTATAGCAGGAGGTGGAGTTGGGAAAAAAGGAAATCTTGCTGCCAATTCCGCAGCTCTAATCATGCTTGGGGCAAGTGCGGTTCAGATCGGAAAATACATCATGCAGGCTGCCGCAGGCTGTTTGGGCTCAGAGTCTGATCGCTGTAATATATGCAACATAGGACAGTGTCCCAAGGGAATTGCGTCACAGGATCCACGCCTTTACCGGAGGCTTGACCCTGAGCTTGTTGCACAGAGGGTCGTTGACGTGTTTCTTGGGTTTGATGTTGAGCTCAAAAAAATCATAGCCCCCCTCGGGCGTTCTACTTCACTTCCCATTGGTATGTCAGATGCTCTGGGGATAAACGACTACAATATTGCCGAAAGGCTTAAGATCAAATATGTTATTTAATTATTATTTTGGGTTAAGGGGCAGGGGTAAATGATTAATGGATGACAATGTAGTGATTATTGAAGGAATAATTGATGGAAACAGGCTCGATTCCAGAATCCTTGAAGAGCATGTCCAGAATGCCCTGACTCTCGGATACAGGCAGATTGTCATCAAGGCATTTGGCCAGCACGGGATAGGGGGAAGACTCTGGAAGGCAGGAGGTGATCCTGTACATGTGAAAGTGGATGGATTTCCAGGCCAGAGGCTTGGTTCTTTTGGATTTCCTAACACCACGATCGAGGTGAACGGTCCTGCTTCTGACGATGTTGGGTGGCTGAATGCAGGAGCCCGTATTGTGGTTTATGGAAACGCAGGAAACGGGGTGGCCAATGCAATGTCTCAGGGCAAGGTTTTTATAGGAGGGAGCATAGGATCTAGGGGCATGACTATGACCAAGCATAATCCAAGATTTGCTCATCCTGAACTGTGGGTTCTGGGGTCTGCCGGAGATTATTTCGGTGAGTTCATGGCAGGAGGGATTGCTGTCATCTGCGGGATAGATCCTCAGAATCCTGACAACATACTTGGTCACAGGCCTCTAGTGGGGATGGTTGGGGGCAAGGTCTTTTTCAGAGGACCCCACAAGGGATTCAGCCAGGCAGATGCCAGGATAGTCCCTTTAAAGGAAAGTGACTGGAACTGGCTTACCCTGAATCTCGAAGTTTTTCTCAAAAATATTTACAGGCCTGATCTTCTTGAAACGCTCACGATACGTGATGAGTGGCAACTGATTGCAGCCTGTCTGCCAAGTGAAAAAACTGCTCATGTTTTGCCGTCAATGGCATATTTCAGATCACATGTCTGGGATAAGGAACTAGGAGCAGGGGGGGTGATAGGTGATCTTGTAGATTTTGACAGAAGTCCTGTTACTCTTGTCCCGACAGGGGAACTGAGGCGTTATGTACCTGTCTGGGAAAACCGCAAATACAAATCCCCTTGCGAGACCGCATGCCCTACAGGGATTCCTGTCCATGACAGGTGGCGTCTCATACGTGAAGGAAAGGTTGATGAGGCAGTAAACATGGCTCTTGCCTATACCCCATTTCCAGCAACAGTATGCGGATATCTTTGCCCGAACCTCTGTATGCAGTCCTGTACAAGGCAAGAGGCCAAAATGCCATCTGTTGACGTTGCTCTGCTTGGAAAGGCAAGCGTTTCAGCAGCCCTTCCGGAGCTTCCGCCAATTACAGGGAAAAAAATAGCCATCATCGGAGCAGGCCCCGCTGGTTTATCTGTTGCTTGGCAGCTCCGGCTAAATGGGCATGACGCTGTTGTATTTGACCTTGAAGGGGCTTTTGGAGGAAAAATTTCAAAGGTTATTCCTGGAACAAGGATTCCAGAAGATGTTGTGACAAAAGAGCTTGAAAAGATTATAAAAATTATACCACATGTTTCTCTTCAACATCATATAAGCAATGAAGATTTTGAAAGACTCCGTTGTGATTATGATTTTCTTGTTATAGCAGTTGGAGCCCAAAAACCCAGAATACTGGATGTTTCGGGGAAAGAGCATGCAATCACAGCACTCGATTTTTTGAAGCTATCCAAGGCGGGCAGGATTCGATCAGGCAGAAATATGGTAATAATAGGAGCAGGCAATGTAGGATGTGATGTTGCGGCAGAAGCAAAAAGGTTGGGTGCTGAAACAATTACTCTTATAGATGTTCAGGAGCCGGCTTCCTTCGGAAAAGAAAGAAAAGATGCTGAAGAAGCAGGTGCTGTCTTCAGGTGGCCATGTATCACGAGTGAAATAACCCCTGATGGGGTCATCCTTTCGACCGGTGAAAAAATTCCTTCCGACATGGTTGTGATTTCTATTGGAGATATGCCCGATCTTGATTTTCTTCCTTTTGATATGAAAAGAAACCGCGGATTCATAGCAGTCAACGAACATTTTCAGACATCTTTTCAAAAAGTGTTTGCAATAGGAGATGCTGTAAGACCAGGGCTCATTACAGATGCTATAGGATCAGGCAGAAAGGCAGCAAGTGCCATCAAACAGATCATTGAAGGAGAGCCTCTGACTTGCGATTTTCGCCCTGTGATAGAAAAAAGACGCGTGTCTCTGGAATATTTTGATCCAAGGATTACAAAATTTGAAGATATAAAAAGCTGCGGAACTCAGTGTTCATCATGCGGGGCATGCAGGGATTGCGGAATCTGCATTGAAATATGTCCCCAGGCGGCAATCAGCAGGATGCAGATAATTCCCGATGGTTATGAGTACAGGGTGGACGGAAACCAGTGCATTGGTTGCGGTTTTTGTGCGGGGACCTGTCCATGCGGGGTATGGAATTTAGTTGAAAATGAAGTATTGGAGTGATAAAAGACGACTTTATTATGATAAAAGCAATTTTAGCCTTAGAAGATGGGCGGACATTTGACTGCAATAGCTTTACAGGTAGGGGTGAGGCTTCAGGTGAGGCAGTCTTCAATACCAGCATGACTGGCTATCAGGAAGTCCTTACTGATCCATCATACAGAGGGCAAGTTGTTACCATGACCTATCCTCTTATTGGCAATTATGGAGTCAATCCAGAAGATGTTGAATCAGACCGGATACAGGTGGCAGCCTTTGTGGTAAGGGAATATGAAGACTTTCACAGCAATTTCCGCTCAAGAGGATCTCTTGCTGATTATCTCATGAAACAAAATGTAATGGGAATCGATGGGTTAGATACCAGGGCCCTCACCCTTCACCTGCGTAATTCAGGTGCCATGCGGGTCTTTGTTTCAACTGAAAATACTGATCCGCTCTCATGTGTAAATAAGGCAAGACAGATTCCCAGCATGATTGGCCAGGATCTTGCCACAGTCGTTTCAACCGGTTGCCCCTACAGGTGGATTAAGGGTGAAATCATTCCTATTGAAAATCATGCTGATGCCTTCACGCAAAGAGTCTGGAAGCACAGAGGAAGCAAGCATTCAGTTGTGGCTTATGATTTTGGAATAAAATACAACATTCTGAGATGTATAGAACAAGCCGGTTGTGAGGTGGTTGTAGTGCCTGCATCGACTCCTGCCGGATTCATCAGAACCATGAGTCCTGATGGGATTTTTCTGTCAAATGGTCCAGGGGATCCAGAACCAGTTGGCTATGCAGTTGAAACGATAAGGCAGCTTTTAGGCTATCGTCCCATTTTTGGAATATGTTTAGGTATTCAGCTTCTCGGGCTTGCTGTGGGTGCTAAAACCTACAAGCTCAAGTTTGGACACAGAGGTTCAAACCAGCCTGTAAAAAATCTTAAAACAGGACGTATTGAAATAACATCCCAGAACCATGGTTTTGCAGTTGACATGAAGACCCTTAATCCTGAAGATATTGAAGTTACACATCTAAGCCTCAATGACAATACTCTTGAAGGCTTCAGGCACCGAAGCCTCCCTGTATTTGCAGTTCAGTACCATCCGGAAGCCTCTCCCGGCCCTAATGATGCTCAGTATCTTTTTGATGATTTCACAAGACTCATGACCGCCAGATAATATACAGAAACCAATGATTAAGTTAATACATGAGTTGAATCATGGAAATAAGAAGTAATGAAAGCAAGAAAATATCCATGATCTTTTTAGCCACTCATGCTGATAAACTGTAGATTTATAGATGGAACATCTAACAGCCTTCAGTTTACAGCTTAAAAACAACTGATTGGCTACAGTGAAGTAGAAATATGCCCAAACGAAAAAACATTAAAAAAATTCTCATTATCGGTGCCGGCCCCATAATAATAAGCCAGGGCTGCGAATTCGACTATTCAGGAACCCAGGCTTGCAAAGCACTGAAAGAAGAAGGCTATTATGTTGTCCTGATCAACAGTAATCCTGCAACAATTATGACAGACCCTGACATGGCTGACAGAACCTATATAGAGCCCATTACACCTGAAACTGTTGCAAAAATCATAGAAAGGGAGCGTCCATGTGCAATTCTTCCAACTCTAGGAGGTCAGACAGGACTGAATACGGCAATAAAATTATCTGAAAAGGGGATTCTGGAAAAATACGGAGTAGAACTGATCGGTGCTACCATTCCATCCATAAAAAAAGCTGAGGACAGGGATCTCTTCAGAAAGGCCATGGAAAAAATAGGCCTCAGGATTCCAAGAAGCGGAATAGCAACCAGTATGGATGAGTGCAGAAAAATAGTTTCTGAACTGGGGTTTCCTGTCATAATCAGGCCTAGCTTTACTCTGGGCGGTACAGGAGGCGGCATTGCATATAATCAGGAAGACTTTGATGTGATAGCAAAAAGCGGTCTTGATGCAAGCCTGAACACTCAGATCATGATTGAAGAATCAGTCATAGGGTGGAAGGAATTTGAGCTCGAGGTCATGCGTGATAATAATGACAATGTAGTCATTATATGCTCTATAGAAAACATAGATCCAATGGGGATTCACACAGGAGACAGCATCACTGTTGCACCAGCACAGACCCTGACTGACAAAGAATACCAGAAGATGCGTAATGCTGCAATTGCCATCATAAGAGAAATCGGTGTTGATACAGGAGGTTCTAATGTTCAGTTTGCAATTAATCCTGACAATGGCGAGATGGTTGTAGTTGAAATGAATCCCAGGGTATCGAGAAGTTCTGCCCTTGCTTCCAAGGCTACTGGTTACCCGATAGCAAAGATTGCGGCAAAGCTTGCAGTAGGCTACACCCTGGATGAAATTCCCAATGACATCACAGGCCAGACAATGGCTGCCTTTGAGCCTGCCATAGATTATTGTGTGGTAAAAATTCCAAGATGGGTATTCGAGAAATTTCCTGAAACCAAGGATTACCTCACAACAACCATGAAATCGGTTGGAGAAGCCATGTCCATAGGCAGGACATTTAAAGAAGCCTTGCAAAAAGGACTCAGATCTCTTGAGATCGGCAGATATGGAATGGGCGGGGATGGAAAAGATTTTATTTCTCCGTCTCTTTCAGAAATCATTGAGCGACTTGCAAATCCCAACTCTCTCAGGATTTTTTATATTCGTCATGCGATACTGCACGGAATGAGCCTTTCAGAGATCCACGCGCTTACCAGGATAGATCCATGGTTTATAGAACAAATTGATCAGATAGTAAAAATTGAACTCGAAATTAGAAGAGAAGGGGAAAATCTCTCTGAAGAGCTTCTCAAGAAAGCCAAGTCAAATGGTTTTTCCGATATCCAGATAGCAAGTCTTACTGGATCTGTTGAGCAGAACATAAAAAAAAGACGAATGGAGCTTGGGATATTTCCTGTCTATAAACTTGTGGATACATGTTCTGCGGAGTTTGCTGCCTCAACACCATATTATTATTCCACCTATGAAACTGAAAATGAAGCAAGGGTATCAGAACGCAAGAAAGTATTGATACTTGGAGGAGGTCCAAACAGGATAGGACAGGGTATTGAATTTGACTATTGCTGTGTTCATGCCTCTTTTGCTCTTCGTGAGGAAGGAATTGAAAGTATAATGGTAAACAGCAATCCTGAAACTGTAAGTACAGACTATGATACATCTGACAGGCTGTTTTTTGAACCTCTTTCAACAGAAGATGTGCTTCATATAGTTGAAACTGAAAAGCCATTTGGAGTCATAGTGCAGTTTGGAGGCCAGACCCCTCTCAATTTATCCAGTTCCCTTTTTAATGCAGGAGTAACCATCTTGGGGACACAGCCTGAAAGCATTGACAAAGCTGAAGATAGAAAGCTTTTTCAGGCAATGCTTCATAAACTTGGTCTTGTTCAGCCGGAAAACGCAACTGCGACTTCTGTGGCAGAAGCCTTGCTCGTTGCAGAAAAGATAGGATACCCTGTGGTTGTGAGACCTTCTTACGTTCTTGGCGGAAGGGCAATGAAGATTGTCTATAACCCGAATGACCTTGAAAATTTTACTTTGCTTGCAATAGCCGCGTCTTCAGGACACCCTGTTTTAATAGATAAATTCCTGGAAGATGCCATTGAAGTGGATGTTGATGCAATCTCTGATGGGAAAAACACGGTGATTGGCGGGATAATGGAGCATATAGAGGAAGCAGGCATTCATTCTGGGGATTCGGCCTGTGTACTTCCGCCTTACAGCCTGAAACCTGCAATGATAGAAGAAATAAAAACGGCAACCAAAGCCATGGCCGAAGAGCTTGGTGTGGTTGGGCTCATGAATGTCCAGTATGCAGTAAAAAAAGACAGGCTTTTTGTCCTGGAAGTTAACCCGAGGGCATCAAGAACCATTCCTTTTGTAAGCAAGGCCACAGGGGTTCCTCTTGCGAAACTGGCAACCAGGGTAATGTTAGGAAAAACGCTTGAAGAGCTTGGCTTTACTAAAGAAACGGTTCCACCCCACATTTCAGTCAAAGAAGCTGTCATGCCTTTCAACCGTTTTCCTGATGTTGATACTCTTCTTGGTCCGGAGATGAAATCAACAGGTGAAGTTATGGGCATCGACTATGAACTTGGGGCTGCCTATGCAAAGGCTCAGCTTGGTGCAGGACAGAATCTGCCTCTGGATGGGACTGTATTCATGAGTTTGAAGGACAAGGACAAGCAAGGAGCGCTTGGTGTCGCCAGACAGCTTAATGACCTGGGGTTCAGGCTTATGACTACAAGTGGCACAGGAGCTTTTTTTCAAAGCAACGGAATACCTAACAAGACGATCAATAAGGTATCTGCAGGACGTCCAGATATTGTTGACGCCATCATGAACGGGGAGGTTCAGCTCATAATTAACACAGGGTTCGGAAATAGAACCAAGCAGGATGGATATCAGTTGAGGCGTGCTGCAATAAAATACAATATTCCCTATACTACGACTCTGGCTGGTGCAATAGCCATGAGTAAAGGCATTGCTTCAATGAGACAGAAGTTATTATCTGTAAAATCGCTTCAGGAGTACCGGTCATACCATGAATGATATTTCTAGTTCTCAATCGCTGGCATTTTCGGATGAAGATAGTCCAAGGGAAGCATGTGGACTATTTGGTATACATGGCCATCAGGATGCAGCCAGACTGACTTATTTCGGGCTTTATGCACTTCAGCACAGGGGACAGGAGAGTGCAGGACTTGCAGTGATTCACAACAGTCAGGTTATTGTACATAAGGGAATGGGCCTTGTATCCGATGTTTTCATAGCCCCTCATCTGGATAAATTATCCGGTACCAGCGCAATCGGTCATGTTCGGTACTCGACAACAGGAAGCTCCATTTTGACCAATGCTCAGCCATTTGTTGTCCACCACAGGCAGAGATCATATGCAGTTGCCCATAACGGCAATATAGTAAATGCACACTATCTCAAAAACGAGCTTGAAGAATCAGGCTCAATTTTTCAGACAACGATGGACAGCGAGGTGTTTCTTCATCTTTTTGTAAAAAACCTTCACTCAGGGTTTGAAAATGCATTGATTACGGCAGTCTCACGCATAGAGGGCGCTTTTTCCATGATCGTAATGACAAATAAAGGAGAAGTAATTGGCATAAAAGATCCAAATGGATTCAGGCCTCTTTGCATGGGAAGACTCAACGGTCATTATGTCCTTTCTTCTGAAACCTGTGCACTGGATCTTGTTGAGGCCGAGTTCATAAGAGAGCTTGATCCAGGTGAGATTGTCATTATCAGTAATGAAGGGATCAGGACTCTAAGGTCTGCGGCAGCTCCAAAACGGTCATTTTGCATATTTGAGTTCATCTATTTTGCAAGGCCTGACAGCACCATATTTGGACAAAATGTATATCTAATAAGAAAAGCGCATGGAAGACAGCTTGCAAGAGAAGCGCCTGTAGAGGCGGACATGATAATGCCTTTCCCTGACTCAGGAACCTATGCTGCACTCGGGTATTCTGAAGAATCGGGTATCCCTTTTGAGATGGGAATGATTCGTAACCATTATGTAGGAAGAACTTTCATTCAACCTACGCAAAGCATGAGAGATTTCGGGGTAAGAGTCAAACTAAATCCTGTCAAAGAGCTTCTGAAGGGAAAAGAGATTGTCATAATCGAAGATTCCATCATAAGAGGAACTACAGTCAGAACAAGAGTAAAAGCTTTGCGTGAACTCGGGGTAAAAAAAATTCATCTTAGAGTGAGTGGTCCGGCGCACCGCTTTCCATGTCATTATGGAATCGATTTTTCAACAAAGGGAGAACTGATTGCTGCCCGCATGAGTGTAGAGGAACTAAAGGATTATCTCGGACTCGATTCTCTTCATTACCTTAGTCTAGATGGTCTTTTAAAGGCGACCGGTCTTGAGCAGCCGGAGAATTATTTTTGCAAGGCCTGTTTTGATGGCTGTTATCCGGTTGCATTTGATTCAAGTATTTCAAAACACTGCCTGGAACACAATGGATAAATGTTTCGATAGGCTTTTCTGATCGTAAAATTATGGCTTGCGTTAAGACCAATCTTGTGTTAGTCAATCAGAAAAAGTCAAGTTTAAAATCCGGACAGTATGTTTTGAGAGCTTTGAACAGTTAAGGCTGCAATAATTCCGACTAAGAATTTTGCTCCGATTAAGAAGATATTTTTTTAACATAAGAAATTAACAGATTAATTAAAGGAGGGGTTTTTTCTATGAAAACATTGATCGGTGGTGCAGTGGCTGCGGTTTTGGGACTGATAGGAGTTTCTATATGGTTTAAGGAATTTCTGCAAATTCTTGCCGGCGTTCTTCCTATAATGATGCTCTTAGGTGGAGGGCTTGCTCTTTATCTGGGTTTTGACGAGCTGAAAGATACTTGGAAAAAAGATGATAAAGCTGCTGCCCCTGCTTCCACAACATGCTCTGACAATACAGATAAATACAAACAGGAAATCGAAAGCCTGAAGAAAGAGCTGGAATCTTTGAAATCAGCGAAGGCCTGATTTTTCTTGATCAGCCGTACCCTGTCTGAATTTGTCTTCCATTTTTTGATGTATTTTTCTTTCTGACTAAATTGGTCTGGGGTATTGACATTTGTCAATACCCCAGACCAATTTTTGCCTGACTTATTGCCAAAGTTGCAAGTCTGTCTGCTGTTTCGTTTCCTTCTAACCCAGAATGCCCCTTGACCTTGATGAACTCTATATTTTTAAAGCGTTTAGTCAGTAATTTGATTTCATTGACTATATCAATGTTTTTTTTGGGTTTCCACCCAAGCGCCAGAAGACCGTATGCATAACTGCTGTCTGTGTAGATTCTTATGGGCAGATCAGGGTTTTTGACTTCAAGAAGGCCTGCTCTTATAGCTTCTAATTCTGCTATGTTATTGGTTCCCGTTCCTATGAAGCGTGAGACTTCCTTCTCGTGATTACGATAGCGAAGAAGGATTCCTATTCCTGATGGCCCTGGGTTTCCTGAAGATGCGCCATCAGCATATATATGAATACAATCAATGTCTTTTCCGCTTTGTGAAATTGATAGCTTATCCTTTGATTCCGGCAGATTCCTTGTTTTCATTTATAATCCTTAAAAGATTCTTGACATGGAGTGGGATTCATATTATTTTTAAAGCTTTAATTAAGACATATTTATTGCTGATATTGCCGTGTCTGCTGTTAATTAATTCTAGGATTCACGGGCAATGAAGCCTTTTGGCGAGAGTGGCGGAACTGGCAGACGCACTGGACTTAGGATCCAGCTCTGGCGACAGAGTGGGAGTTCAAATCTCCCCTCTCGCATCAGCATAAATGCCTTCCCCAGACAATAACCGATGAATTCGTAAAAAGTCAACGCCATCATAACTGATTACTATTGAAATGGGAACTCTCAAATGAAATTTATGTTAGAAGACATCAGCTCCGTAAAAAAAACCCTCCACATTGAAATACCGAAGGACGATGTAATAAAAGAAGTCGATCATGCCTATAAAGAGTTGAACAGGACTGCAAAAGTCAAGGGTTTTCGTCCTGGTAAGGTGCCAAGAGGGGTTCTTGAACGTCTTTACAGGAAAGATGTAATTGCGGATATTACCTCTCATTTGATTCAGACCTCCTTTGCAGAAGCACTCAAGGAATCTGGTCTTAGTCCCTTGTTGAATCCTGATATTGACCCTCCTCAACTTGATACTGAAGGCGATTATAAATATTCTGCGACAATAGAAATCAGACCTGAAATTCCTGATGTTGATTTCAGGGGTCTTAGCTTGAGAAGAATTCTTTACAAGCCAACAGACCAGGAAATTGCAGCACAGTTAAAGGTTCTTCAAAGCACTATGGCAGAGCGAAAACCAATTGAACCTGCTCGTCCTGCAATGGAAGGAGATTTTGCAATTATTGACTATGAAGGTTTCAAAGATGGAAAACCTCATCCTGAGATTAAAAAAACTGAAAACTTTTCCCTGAAAATCGGCCTTGCCACTATTTCAAAAGAATTTGACGAAAGCATTAAAGGGATGATGCCCACTGATGAAAAGACTTTTTCAATAACTTTTCCTGCAGACCTCAGAAATGAAGGTCTGCAAGGTCAGGAAGTGGAATTCCGGGTTAAACTCCACGATATACGTGAAGAGATTCTGCCTGAGTTAAACGATGATTTTGCAAAAAAACTAGGGCCATTCGAAACGATGGAAGATGTTAAGGCTGTCATCAGGGAAAACCTTCAAATTGGCTATAAAAAGCGAACAGAACAGGAGATCAATGAACAGATTTTTTCGACCTTGATTGCAAAAATGCCTTTTGAAGTTCCAGATACAATGATTGACTGGGAACTTGCAGGGATCATCAGGGAAATTGAGCGATCATTTGAACACAGAGAGATTACTTTGGAATCTGTTGGGATGAACAGGGAAAACCTTGCAATTACATACCGCGGTGTTGCTGAAAAACAGGCAAAACGTCATCTTATTCTCGGGAAAATAATATTGCAGGAAAAATTGACACTATCCGATGAAGAGCTTGAGGAAGCATTTCAGAATATGGCAGCAGCTTATGGCAGCCCTGTTAATGAAATCAAGTCTCATTTTGATAAGAATCCCTCCGAACTTGATCTTTTCAAACATACACTCCTTGAAAAACATGCAATGAATCTTATAGTTAATAACAGTAACGTTGAAGATTGCGAGCCAGTACTGGAACATCCAAAGACAGGGCAGGATGTATGACATAATATTGGTATGAATTTTGCTTAATTTCAAACCGACATTTTATCGGACTTAACTGTCCAAGTTCAGACGACATTATGGTTGTCTCATAAGGAGATATTCAGTGCCATTAATACCTATGGTCATTGAACAAAGCAGCAGGGGAGAGCGCGCTTACGACATTTACTCGCGCCTTTTGAAGGACAGAATCATTTTTCTGGGTACAGTCATAAACGATGAGGTTGCCAATCTTCTGATTGCACAACTTCTTTTTCTGGAGTCAGAAGATCCCGGCAAGGAAATCAATTTTTACATCAATTCTCCCGGGGGCTCTGTCACAGCCGGTCTTGCAGTCTATGATACCATGCAGTACATAAAGCCGGATATCACAACAGTATGTATTGGCCAAGCAGCCAGCATGGGAGCACTTCTGCTTGCGGCCGGCACAAAAAATAAGCGTTATTCACTTCCAAACTCCAGGATAATGATTCATCAGCCCATGGGAGGTTCACAGGGCCAGGCTTCTGACATAGCCATTCAGGCAAGGGAAATACTCAGACTGAAGGATACGCTTAACAATATTATGGCATTCCACACAGGAAAAGACCTTGAACAGATTCAAAGAGATACTGACCGTGATTTCTTTATGTCAGGTCATGAATCAAAAGAATACGGAATCATTGATCATGTCATTGCCAACAGGAATGATCTGGATCAACTGGTCAAAACGGAGGTGTAGAAATGTCAAAAAATGACGATATCACTGATAACCTGTATTGTTCTTTCTGCGGAAAAAATCAGAAAGAAGTCTCTAAGCTTATCGCAGGTCCTGCTGTTTATATTTGCGATGAATGCATTCAGTTATGCAGTGAAATCATAGAAGAAGAAACTGAGCAAAATGCAGTATCTCAGCAGCGCCCTCTTAATCCCAGGCAGATAAAGGAGATGCTTAATGATTATGTCATAGAACAGGAAGGAGCCAAGAAAGTCCTCGCTGTTGCTGTCTATAATCATTATAAGAGGCTCGATTCCTTAGTAGGCCATAATGATGTTGAAATTCAGAAAAGCAATATTCTTCTTATCGGGCCGACTGGAAGCGGCAAGACTCTTCTTGCCCAGACTCTTGCAAGATTTTTGAATGTGCCATTTACCATAGCAGACGCCACAAGCCTGACAGAAGCAGGATATGTTGGAGAAGACGTTGAGAACATTATACTTTCTCTTCTTCAGAATGCAGATTACGATCTCGACAAGGCAAAACGTGGAATAGTATATATTGATGAGATAGACAAGATCGCTTCAAAATCCGACAATCCGTCCATAACCAGAGATGTCTCAGGTGAAGGTGTGCAGCAGGCCCTTCTCAAGATTATAGAAGGAACAACAGCGAGTGTACCGCCAAAAGGCGGAAGAAAGCATCCCCAGCAGGATTTTGTCAAAGTGGATACATCCAACATTCTCTTCATCTGCGGTGGAACTTTTACAGGACTTGAAAAAATCATTCAGCGCAGGATAGGTTCCAATGCCATGGGTTTTGGTGCAAGTATTGTAGATAAAAAAGACATTAATGTTGGGGAACTGCTCAAACAGCTTCAGCCAGAAGATCTTATAAAATTCGGACTGATTCCTGAATTTCTTGGAAGGCTTCCTGTTATTGCGACTCTCGAAGAACTTCATGAGAATTCTCTCATAAGGATACTCAAGGAGCCAAAGAATGCCCTTATCAAGCAGTACAAGAAATTACTTGAAATGGAAGGTGTCAATCTTAGATTCACTGACAGTGCCCTTTCCGCCATAGCCAGAGAAGCTCTGAAACGAAAAGCCGGCGCGAGGGGCCTGAGAGCTATTCTGGAAAACTGTCTGCTGAATATAATGTATGAACTTCCTTCTATCGCAGATGTAAAAGAATGCGTTATAAGTGAAGAAGTTGTTATGAATAATGAACCACCCATCTTACTTTACGAAAAAGCTAAAAAACAAGCCTAATGGTTGATAAATGATAAATTTGACAAAAAAAAACAGACAGAACGGCGAAGCTTCAGATGGCATAATCATGCCACTTTTGCCGTTAAGGGATATAGTGGTTTTTCCGCACATGGTTGCGCCTCTTTTTGTTGGCAGATCAAAATCTGTAAAAGCATTGTCAGATGCAATGAACAATGAGAAAGACATTTTTCTCTCAACCCAGAAAAAAATCAGCGAAGAAAATCCTGATATCAAAGACATAAGCCTTGTTGGAACCATAGGAAGGGTACTTCAGCTCCTGCGTCTTCCAGATGGTACTGTAAAAGCACTCGTAGAGGGAAAATCGAGGGCAAGGATAAAACGCTTCATTCATCAGGAAGATTTTTTTCAGGTCGAATTAGAAGCTATTATAGAAAATCAGACTGCTGATGCTGAATGCCTTGCCATTGGAAGAGCTGTAGTGGCAGCTTTTGGTGAATATTCTGAACTGACAAAAAACATATCCAAAGAGTTATTGAATTCAGTTTCAACAATTTCAAATCTTTCTCAGCTTTCAGACACTGTTTCAGCTCATTTTGCATTTAAGATCGAAGATAAGCAGAAACTCCTTGAGACCGAGTCTTTGAACGATCGCCTTACTCTTCTTCTGAGCCTTATAAAAATTGAAATTGATTCCTACCAGATAGATCAGAGAATAAAGCTCAGGGTTAAGGAACAGATGGAGAAAACGCAGAAAAGCTATTATCTTAATGAACAGATACGGGCCATCAAAAAGGAAATGGGAACTGATGACGACGGTGTTGATGAGATCAAGGAGCTTGAAGCACAGATTAATAATAAGAAAATGTCCAAGGAAGCAACTGACAAGGCAATGCATGAATTAAAGAAGCTTAAAATGATGCCGGCCATGTCTGCTGAAGCTACAGTTGTAAGAAATTATATTGACTGGATGATAAGCCTTCCCTGGTATGAACAGACAGATATTCAGCATGACCAGCTTGAAGCTGAAAGAATTCTGAATGAAGATCATTATGCACTCGAAAAGCCAAAGGAGCGTATTCTTGAATATCTTGCTGTCCAGTCTCTGGTTAAAAAACTACGTGGTCCAATCCTGTGTTTTGTAGGGCCACCCGGTGTGGGGAAAACTTCCCTTGCAAAATCAATTGCAAGAGCAACAGGCAGAAAATACATCCGTCTTTCTCTTGGCGGAGTAAGGGATGAGGCAGAGATTCGTGGTCACAGAAGAACATATATAGGTGCCATGCCAGGAAAAATCATACAGTCTTTAAAAAAGGCAGGTGTCAACAACCCTGTATTCTGTCTTGATGAAGTGGACAAAATGAGCATGGATTTCAGGGGAGATCCGTCTGCGGCACTTCTTGAGGTTCTTGATCCCGAACAAAACAATGCTTTCAATGATCATTATCTTGATGTTGATTATGATTTGTCTGATATTCTTTTTGTAACAACTGCCAACACCCTTCCAGATATTCCTCTTCCTCTTCAGGATCGTATGGAGAAAATAAAGCTTTCAGGTTATACCGAACTTGAAAAATACAATATTGCAAGAAAGTTTCTGATTAGAAAACAGTTAAAGCAAAACGGTCTTGAAGGCAAATCAGTTGAGTTTACAAAAAATGCCATACTCAACATTATCCAGCGTTATACAAGAGAGGCAGGGGTCAGAAATCTCGAGCGTGAAATAGCATCCATTTGCAGAAAAATTGCACGAGAAGTTGCAAAAAACAAGGGAATTGAGTCTTTTATTGTCAATACTCGCACTGTTCAGAAATACCTTGGCCCCCCTGTATACAGACATGGCCAGATTGAAGAAAAAGATCGCATCGGAATGGTTACTGGCCTTGCCTGGACAAATTTAGGAGGAGAGCTTCTGAACATAGAAACTCTCATAATGCCTGGAAAGGGCGAGCACATTGTTACAGGTAAACTTGGCGATGTGATGAAGGAATCAGCCCAGGCAGCAATCAGCTTTGTTCGTTCTCGTGCAGAGCGCCTCATGATTGACAAGGATTTTTATAAACTTTTTGATATTCACATCCATATTCCTGAAGGAGCAATTCCAAAGGACGGTCCATCTGCCGGAATTTCCATATGTACTTCCATAGTATCTGCCTTAACCCGTAAGCCCGTCAACCGCAACATTGCAATGACAGGTGAGATAACACTCCGCGGCAGTGTTCTTCCTGTTGGAGGTCTCAAGGAAAAAATACTTGCTGCTCACAGGGGAGGAATCAACAGAATCATTCTTCCAAAGGAAAACGAAAAGGATTTAAAGGATATCCCTTCAATCATTTCCAGGCAGATGGAATACATCCTGATTGGGCATATGGACGAAGTACTTACTCATGCCCTGATTCTTGAGGAAGGCACACATTTGTTTAATGGCAATGATCTGTGTTTCGATATAGTACCGCAGCAATCCAAGGATATTTCTCGGCCGCATTCAGTTATCTGACCTTCTACAGTGAAGAACTTCACTGATTTTAAGGGATTAGCCCTAAAAAAGTGTAAGAAACTGAGGCAAGCTCAGGAGATAAAACTTTCCACGTGGATAACAGGAAAGTTTTTTATCTCATTTCTCTTTCGTTGGGCATTCAGTTGTGAAGTTTAGGCTCATCAATTTATATCATTTCTGCCATAATAGCCGCAGAACTCAGGATCACTTCCTGTAATGCCTGACTTTCATCTCCCGCGTAGACCATTTTGCTAATGAAAAGGGCAAGCCCTTTCAGTCAGTCATCAAATTAGCGTTGTTCCAGTGAACCCATGAATGGCTCAAGAAGCTTATCATTTTCTTTTGTGAAAAGCTTGTTTGACCATTCGTGCCTATTCCATTGAAGTCGGCCACCCTTATCGGAGCGTAGCGACGCAGTCTTTTTTCCTTTACCGTCATTCC
>JBBIWB010000030.1:0-31317 GCA_037439445.1 Desulfobacteraceae bacterium
GAAATCTTATATAAAGCCTGTCACCATGTCTATCTGGTGACAGGCTTTTTTGTTTTAACACCCATCCATGAGTTTGTAATATAATTGTAACTGTCGACTTCTCTTTTGCATTTCACGTCTTTTCCTTCTATATCAATAAGCAGTGCTTACTGCGGTTTATTCCTTATCTCGTAAAGTGAATCTCTCAAAACAAAGAGTATTTTTGCTAAAAAAACAAAAAAGCAAGAAAAATGAATTTC
Organism: Desulfobacteraceae bacterium; assembly: GCA_037439445.1. GTDB lineage: Bacteria > Desulfobacterota > Desulfobacteria > Desulfobacterales > Desulfatirhabdiaceae > JBBIWB01. The sequence continues at coordinate 240 of JBBIWB010000030.1, forward strand.
CCAGAGCTAAGAATAGGTGATTTAGTTTGTCCGGTTCCCATCATTCAGGGTGGAATGGGTGTTGGCATTTCCATGTCAGGACTTGCCTCTGCTGTGGCAAATGAAGGAGGAATCGGTGTCATAGCCGCTGCGATGATAGGAATAGATGAACCGGATATCTCAATCAATCCAGTTGAAGCCAATGTAAGGGCTTTGAGACATGTAATAAGAAAAACGAGATCGATGACAGGGGGAATAATCGGTGTGAACGTCATGGTTGCCCTTACCCACTATTCCGATCTTGTCAAGACTTCCATTGAAGAAGGGATAGATATTCTTTTCTGCGGTGCCGGCCTTCCCATGGATTTGCCGGGTTATCTCACCAGAGAAAGCAGGACGAAGCTGGTTCCCATCGTCTCATCTGCCAGGGCAGCAAGGCTCATTACCCAGAAGTGGCTTTCAAGATTTAACTACCTTCCGGATGCTTTTGTTGTAGAGGGGCCGGAAGCCGGTGGCCATCTTGGATTCAAGAAAGAGCAAATTGATGATCCTTCTTGTTCTTTGGAGAAAATCGTAGCAGAAGTGATTGAAACTCTCAATCCTGTTGCTCAGGAACGGGGTGATGTTATTCCTGTTGTTGCAGCAGGCGGTATATTTACAGGCCTGGATATTCGCAAATTCTTGAATCTCGGAGCAGCCGGTGTCCAGATGGGAACCCGTTTTGTAGCTACACACGAATGCGATGCTGCGCCTGATTTCAAGCAGACTTATATAGATGCTATCAAAGAAGATGTTGTAATCATAAAGAGCCCGGTGGGAATGCCTGGGCGCGCTCTTCGTAACAGGTTCCTGGAAGAAGTTGAAAACGGCAATAAAAAACCGTTTACCTGTCCTTATCAATGTATCAAAACATGTGATCCGGAGAAAAGCCCTTATTGCATTGCTCTGGCTCTGGTAGGTGCAAGAAGAGGGAAATTTAGAAATGGATTTGCCTTTGCCGGATCAAACGCCTACAGGATCAAAGAAATTATTTCTGTAAAGGAACTCATCTCCACGCTTAACAAAGAATTTTTACCTCAACCCATTTAGGCTTTCCGCAACAAAGCATCCCGACTTATTACGAAGCCAAGAAGCTTGACGGCATCGTAAAAAGGTCGGATGCAGCGCTTGCGCTGCATCCTTCGTCATTGCGGCGTACCATAAGTACGCCTCATTCCTTAAGGATTTGTGCGCCTTGCCTGCGGCCTTTTTACAAAGCCGTCCGACGGACTTTTTACGAGTTCATCAAGCTTGAGAGTATAGCAATGCGATCATGCTTTTTTTCACCTGTTCTGTAACTTTTTCCAGGTTATTGATTCATTATACGGTAATGAAATCACTTTTGATGAACGCGTCTTTTTATAAAATTGTTTCGGAGATTCAATGGGTACAAATATTTCAAGAAGACAATTTCTTAAGACAGGTGCTGTTGCAGCAGCAGGTCTTGCTGCAGCCGGAGTGCCAAAAGTACATGCAACTGAAAGCGAAGTGGATCGGCAGCTTGCAACATTGATTGATATTTCCAAATGCATAGGATGTGAAGCCTGTGTTGACGCATGCAAGGAAATCAATGAAGCAAAGTTTCCTAAACCCCGGAAGCCTTTTCCAAAAATGTACCCTTCAAGGGTAAAGGCAGAGGACTGGTCGGAACAAAAGGATGTAAGAGACCGGCTTACCCCTTATAACTGGCTCTTTATTCAGCATGCGGCCGTAAGTATTGACGGAAATGAAAAAGAAATTACAATTCCCAGGCGCTGCATGCACTGTGTGAATCCGCCCTGCGTTAAACTCTGTCCGTGGGGAGCGGCTGTTCAGAAAAAAAACGGCATATCCGTCATAGATCAGGAAATTTGTCTGGGAGGTGCAAAATGCAGGAATGTCTGCCCGTGGAAGATTCCTCAGAGGCAGACTGGTTCCGGTCTTTATCTGGATATTCTCCCGTCTCTGGCAGGAAATGGTATCATGAACAAATGTGACAGGTGTTACAACCTGATTGCTGAAGGCAGGATGCCTGTCTGCATTGAGTCCTGTCCCCAGGATGTTCAAACTATCGGCCATAGAAAGGAAATCATAAGGCAGGCTCATGAACTGGCTGATTCCATGAAAGGTTATATATACGGAGAAACAGAAAATGGAGGAACAAACACGATTTATGTTTCCCCCGTACCATTTGAAGAGCTGAATGAGGCCATTGTAAAAAGCGAAGGCATGCCAAGTCTTGAACCCATTAAAGATAAAATGTCAGAAGCCAACAATCTGGCCACAGCTTTTCTGATAGCACCCGTTGCGGGATTTGTTGCGGCAATTGGGAAATATTACAGGATGATGAAAAAAGGATCACAATAATGGATAACCGGACAATTTCTTCAGAGCCTAAAGTTGGCCTGAAAATCTTTTATATTACAACCATGTTTTTTATCACACTCAGTGGATTTGCCCAGCTGCCGATTTTTAGACGTTATTATTTAGCAGATGTTCCAGGCCTTGGCTGGCTGGATCAATTCTATGTAACCCACTATATTCACTACCTGTCAGCAGTAGCACTTCTTGGTATTGTATTCTATAAGGCTTCAGAATACCTGCTGTTTTTTCGGAAAACTCATAGGATTACTGCCTCTGGTTTTGCAAGAGTAACGTTTATATCAGGTCTTATCCTGACAGGGGTCTTCATGGCTTTGAAAAACTTCCCGGGATACTGGTTTTCAAAGAATACGATAATTGTTCTCGATATGGCACATATCGCACTGACTGTTTTTTATCTTTTTGCAGCAATGCTTGCTGTTTTTTCCGGCAAAAAATGGATAGAAAAACTTTGACGTATTTTACAGTCAGGTTAATTTACAAGAACTATGAAGTCTTGGAGTGAAGCGCTTGGGTCCTGAAACGATCTCTTTTCCTGTTGACTTGGCAATGGACTTGAGCATGCCGTAAAAAATCCATTCATGAAAAGGATAAAGTACATACCAGTAAACGATTCCTCCCAGTCCTCTCGGGAGGAACCTGGAATGCATTTTCAATTCAGACTTATTTTCTCCCACAGGTGTGATCTGAAACTCCAGGAGAGCCTCCCCAGGTGTTTTCATTTCGGCAATCAGAAGAAGTCTGTAAGGAGGCTCCACCCTCAGGACTCTCCAGAAATCGATAGCATCGCCTGCCCAGAGTATTGCTGGATGGCGCCGCCCGCTTCTTAACCCAACACCTCCAAAGAGACGATCTATAATTGCCCTGAAGCGCCAGAGGATATTCAAGGAATACCACCCGTTTTTTCCACCTATCCTTCTTACAGAATTCCAGATTTCTTCTTCACCTGCTTTTATAACGGCGCTGTACCCGCAGCTCATTATTGTGCCCCCAGCCCATTCGGCATCTCCGCACTGAGCCCATTCCGGTTCGCTCATCTCGCCTGCATCCATCCATGAAGAAGCTATCTGTTCCTGTTTTATGCGATCAAGTGCGAGCCGGATGGCTTCGCGAGGACTGAGAAGTTTCTGGGGAATGATTGACTGGATCCGGTTTTCCATGCATACAGCATCGCTTGTCAGACCTTCTGTTAAAGGCAAGGCAATCGATGAAGGTACAGGGCTTATGAAATTGATCCAGTAGGCGCTTAAGGTAGGTGTAAGAAAAGGAACAGGAAATATAAGCCGTTTTTTTAGATGGGCTTCCTGGGCATAGATTTCCAGAAGATCATGATAAGAAAGGACATCAGTTCCACCTATATCATAGGTTTGACCGGTTGTTTCTTCATGCTCAAGGCAGCCTGCAAGATAGTGAATTACATTTCTTATGGAAATGGGCTGATTCATTGACCTGACCCAGCGCGGTGTAATCATGACAGGAAGGCGTTCAACAAGATAGCGAAGAATTTCAAAAGACGCACTTCCTGAGCCTAAAATCATCGGTGCACGGAGATTTGTGGCAGGAACTGACCCTGATTTAAGGATTTCGGCCACTTCCATGCGGGACAGCAGGTGTCTGCTAAGGTTAGGGTTTTTTGTATCAGCAAGTCCACCAAGATAGATGATTCTTTCTATTCCAGCCTCCCTTGCTGCTTCAATCATGTTATGGGCGGCCTTTCGATCTGCATCTGCATATTTTTTTTTCTGGGCAATCATGGAATGAACAAGGTAATAAGCTGCCCAGCACCCCTGAAGCGCCTTTTTCAGCGATTCTTTATCTAATACATCTCCTTTTACAAGTTCGATGCAGGGGTGACTGGCCCATGGCCTGCAAGCCAGCTTTTCCATTGATCTACCCATAGCCCGCACACGATATCCTGCATCAAGGACTACAGGAATAAGCCTTCCGCCTACATAGCCTGTAGCGCCTGTTACCAGTACCGGTTCTGATCTCATTTCCCAGTTCTCCTTTTACTCAGATATTCTGCAGATCGTGTCATCACAAGGGCATGCTCCATCAACTTCATACACATAGAGAATGCGGCTTTCGATCTCTTCTCTATTTTCTGTAACAGGCTCAAAGCCATATTCTTTAAAATGGGCTGAAAGATATGTCCTGTCAGGGATATTGACCAGTTCTTTAAAAATTACTTCTCCTGAACTGCCATCCAGTATATCAGCATCCTCACCGTTTGTTACGACTACAAGAGGTATCTGATATGATGTCAGAAGTCTTGATGCTGCAATGGCAGAGCGGTGCCTGGTGAGAAGGGAGCCAGGTCCGTATTTGACTATCATGCAGATTTTTTTCTCAATAGCAACGGCAAAATCAACCTTGACTATTGCGCTCTTTTCTCCTGCACGCACCAGGAGATTGCATCTGGTTCGAATTTCTGAGGCCAAATAACCCTTTGATTCAATAAGAATCCGCGCCAGCTTCTGTCTGTAGCGCTCGTCATGAGTGTCGGGAAGTGTTTCACCGGTAATGAAATCAACAAGTTCCCCAAGAATAAGGTGATGTCCGTTCATAATATATTATCCTGTAAAAATGGCTATTTTCTTGAGTTCTTTAATCTTATCCCTGAACACTGCCGCCCTTTCAAAATCGAGTGCTTTTGCCGCAGCCTTCATCTCTGATTCCATGGATTCCATTATGCTGTCAAGCTCATCAAGAGAGCGATACGGTTTAACAGGTTCAGAAACTTTCTTTCCTGATGGCTCACTGCTTGCTTCAAAGATGTTTGAAATCTCTTTTATAATGGTTTCGGGAATGATGTTGCGTTGTTGATTATAGGTCGTCTGGATTTTTCTCCTGCGATTGGTTTCATTGATTGCATTCTTCATGGAATCAGTGATCCTGTCAGCGTAAAGAATGACTCTGCCCCTTACATTTCTGGCAGCCCTGCCGCATGTTTGAATAAGAGATCTTGTAGAGCGTAAAAATCCTTCCTTGTCAGCATCAAGAATTGCCACAAGTGAAACTTCAGGAATGTCAAGCCCTTCTCTCAGCAAATTAATGCCTATAAGAACGTCAAATTGGCCAAGTCTTAGATCACGTATGATATCCATCCTGTCGAGAGTGGTTATATCAGAATGCAGATATCTGACCTTTATTCCGACATCAGAATAATATTCTGCAAGATCTTCTGCCATTCTTTTGGTAAGAGTGGTTATAAGTGTTCGTTCTTTTAGATTGATCTGTTTGTGTATTTCCTCAAGGAGATCATCTACCTGATTTTGGGCACTTCTTACAAAGATTTCAGGGTCTATTAGTCCTGTAGGCCTGACGATAAGTTCGACAGGAGCGTCTTTGGACTGTTCCAGTTCATAATCCGATGGTGTTGCAGAAACATAAACAACCTGATTAATCCTTGCTTCTGATTCTTCAAATTTGAGAGGCCTGTTGTCGAGTGCAGAAGGAAGCCTGAATCCATACTGAACCAGGGTTTTCTTTCTTGAGGTGTCTCCGTGATACATACCACGCAGTTGTGGTATTGAAATATGGCTTTCATCGAAAAATACGAGATAGTCTTTCGGGAAATAGTCAAGAAGTGTTGGAGGCGGTTCTCCCTGAGCCCTTCCTGTAAGATGTCTTGAATAATTTTCAATGCCGTTGCAATAACCTATCTCCATCATCATTTCCACATCAAAATTTGTTCTTTCCTCTATTCGCTGAGCTTCTATGAGCTTGTTTTCACTTCTGAAAAAATCAATCCTGTCTTTCAGTTCAAACATGATCGAACCAATCGCACGCTTCAGAGTAGTTTTCTGGGTTACATAGTGGCTGGCTGGAAAAATGACAGCAGAATGGAGTTTTTTCAGTACAGAGCCTTTCAGTGGATCTATTTCATGAATAGTTTCGATTTCATCTCCAAAAAATTCGATCCTGATAGCCTTATCCTCTTCATAGGCAGGAAATATTTCTACCCTGTCCCCTCTTACCCTAAAAACTCCTCTGTGAAAATCCAAGTCATTTCTTTCATACTGTATTGCCACAAGGTTACGCAACAGACTGTCTCTTGGTATTTCGGTTCCTTCTTCAATACTTACCCTCATGGCAAGATAATCTTCAGGAGCCCCAAGGCCATATATGCATGAAACACTGGCAACCACTATAACATCACGCCTCGACAGGACGGACATTGTGGCAGAGTGACGCATCTTATCGATCATTTCATTAATTGATGAATCTTTCTGAATATACGTGTCGCTGACAGGAAGATATGCCTCTGGCTGGTAATAATCATAATAGCTTACGAAATACTCTACGGCATTTTCCGGAAAAAGGGATTTGAACTCGCTGTAAAGCTGGGCGGCCAGGGTCTTGTTTGGGGCGATCACTATGCTTGGCCTGTCTAATCTGGCAATGACATTAGCCATGGTAAACGTCTTGCCAGATCCTGTTACTCCCAGAAGGACATTGTGCTTTTGTCCGGAGTTGAGCCTTTGGCAAAGCAAATCTACGGCCTGAGGCTGATCTCCGCTTGTAACAAACGGTGAAGATAGTTGAAACATAAATGTATCTAAATGATTCCTCTAATTTTGATGAACTCGTAAAAAGTCCGTCGGACGGCTTTGTAAAAAGGCCGCAGGCAAGGCGCGCAAATCCTGAGGAATGAGGCGTACTTATGGTACACCGCAATGACGAAGGATGCAGCGCAACGCAGCATCCGGCCTTTTTACGATGCCGTCAATTTTTTATGGTACTAAGGTATGTTATAGCATCAACAAAATCATCGCCTGCCAGAACAAGGCCATAAAGGAATCCATTACAGAAAAAATTGAAAAACCCCTCTGGACATTCATCATGCGAATTGATGATAACAGTTCAATCTATGGTATTAACTATTTGTAATCATAATATTTATGATGAAAGAAACTGTATCAGATATATTCATGATCCGCAATTCCTTTTCCGTAATTCAGGCTGAGATAGTCTTTTTTTATTCGGTGAAGATAACATACGGTTCTCAAATTATCCACCGCTCAGAAGAGTAATCAGGCGAACCTCATCCTTGTCTTCCAGAATTACATTAAACCCTTTTCGTCTGTTGTTTACAAATACCATGAGTTTAAGTTTATCAGGAATGGCGAGTAAATCTACCAATTGAGCTACGGTCGTGCCCTCAGGCACCTCCATTTCCCTTTCCTGAATATACATCCGGATAATTCCTGCTGGTTTTACTTGAATTAACATATTACATCACTGATCATGGGTTTAGGCTACAAGTTGCTGGATTTCTGCAATAAATCGGACATCCGCTTCAGGGCACAAAAATCCCCGCACATGGTGCAGACGTTTTTTTCAGAGGGCTGGGAAGATTTTCTGTAGGCCCTTACTTTTTCAGGATCAATGGCACTGGCAAACTGGCCTTCCCAGTCAAGGGTTCCTCTTGCCATGCTCATTTTATGGTCTATGGAGTCTGCATTTTTTATCCCCTTGCCCAGATCCCCTGCGTGAGCGGCAATTTTTGAGGCCATGATGCCTTCTTTCACATCATCGATTGTTGGCAGCCTCAGGTGTTCGGCAGGGGTGACATAGCAGAGAAAATCCGCCCCGTGCATTGCAGCCAGCGCCCCTCCTATGGCGGAGGTAATATGATCATATCCTGGTGCGATATCGGTTACAAGAGGCCCTAAAACATAAAACGGCGCATTGTGACAGAGTTTTTTCTGAAGCTTCATGTTCATTTCAATCTCGTGCAAAGGTACATGGCCTGGACCTTCTATCATGACCTGGATATTTCTTTTCCATGCCCTTCTGGTCAGCTCGCCCAGGGTGATGAGCTCCTCGAGCTGGGGCGCATCAGTGGAATCCATTATAGCACCTGGCCTAAGAGCGTCTCCAAGGCTGATGCAGACGTCATGAGCTTCGCAGATATCAAGAAGCCTGTCAAAATGTTCATAAAAAGGATTTTCATTGCCTGTTTTTTCCATCCACTCAAACAGTATGGATCCACCCCTGCTGACAATCCCGCAAAGTCTTGGGTTGGTTCTGAGGCTTTTCACACATTTTCTTGTAAGTCCGGCATGGATGGTGATAAAATCAATGCCGTTCTCAGCGTGGATCTCAGCCGTCCGAAACCAGTCATCAATGGTTATTTCCTTAACAGGTTTATCTGTCCTTGTCAGGGTATCATAGATGGGTACAGTACCTATCATGATAGGAATTTCTTTTACCAGCCGTTTTCTGAAACCTTCCGTGTCACCTGATACACTCAGGTCCATCAACGCATCCACCCTGTAGTCAAGAGCCATCCTGGCCTTGTTCATTTCTGCATCAAAGGAACAAACATCCTTTGACACGCCTAAGTTAACATTGATTTTGGTCTTTAACCCGCTCCCGACCCCTGTAGCCTTGAGATTCAGGTGATTTCTGTTGGCCGGAATGACAATGGAACCCCTGGAAAGATTTTCCATGAAATCCTGCCTGGTTATGTATTCACTGTCAAGCACCTGCTCCATCTGTGGAGTAAGTATTCCCTTTCTTGCAGCGTCCATCTGGGTTGTGTAATGCCGTTTCATTGAAATTCTCCTAAGATACACCTGATTTCCCTGATTCTTTTTTCAATATTTTCAGCACCGATGATTTCTGTAACCAGGCAGACGGTTTTAGCCCCCCTTGACAGAACTTCTCTCAAGTTGCTGATCTTTATCCCGCCGATGGCAACAAAGGGGATGTCATATGTTGCTGCCACATGCTCAAGATATTCGAGGCCCACTGCATCGCAGACATCATCCTTTGTTCTGGTAGTGAATATTGGTCCTACACCAATGTAATCCGCACCGTCAGCAACAGCCTTTGCTGCCTGTTCCGGTGAATGGGTGGAGCAGCCTATCATCATTTCCTTAGCGATTTTTCTGACAGCATCAATGGGAAGATCATCCTGTCCTTGGTGGATTCCGTCAGCCCCAACCATCATGGCAATATCAGTATAATCATTTATAATAAAAGGAACATTTGCTGCTGCTGTTATCTCCCTAATTTCACAGCATTCCTTAAATATCTGCTTCAGGTTTTTGTCCTTGAGTTTTTCGCGGTACTGGAGAACATCAATTCCTGCATCAACCATCTGTTTTGCTGTGTCTGCATTTGTCATCCCCAGGGAAAAGCGCTCTCCTAAAATCCCATATATGCCTTGCGGAAGCTTTCGTGAAAAAAAAGATATAAATTCAGGTTCCAGGCAATAAACGGAAAAGCGCAGGGTTTCCATCTTCTTTCCAGCCAGGTATTCACCTTTAGACTTAAGGATTTCCTCTATTGACCGCAAGGCTTCTTCCACTCTTTTGAAATTGGAAAGAACCGTATCTTTAAGATTCTTTCTTTCATCCTGTTTCTGTTTCATGGATGTTTCAATACCCACATCATCAAGAGCCTTGCGAGATGACAAAAGCTCTTTTTCCCTTCCTTTGAAAAGCTCTCTTATCTCATGTCTCAACTTTCTGATGTCTGAAGACATTTTCTGGTGATCAAAAGAGAATCTGGCAATGTCCTCCAGAACCCTCAACCCTTCGGCACTGCGATTTATACAGGCATCCAGAAGCCTTGATTCATTCATCTTTTTTCTCCCATTATCCTGGTTAACACAATCCCTGCCATTATGGATGCTACAAATGAAATTTTAGGTCCGAAGAGCTCAAATTGCTCCTGGTCGGACGAAAAGTCTCCTACAACATGGCAATTGCCTATTTTTCGTGTTGTAACTCCTGCCATATCTGTCCCTGCAATGCCGCAGGCAGATACCAGAACTTTTCCTGTTGTACTGAGTTCTTCCATGATCATTTTTTTAAAGAACTTAGCATCAAAGCCTTCGACAACAATGTCGCAGTCTGAAAACAGATGTTTTGAATCCCCAGGTTTGATAAGCATATCCTTTTTTTCTATGAGCATTTCCGGAAAAATCTCTTTAAGATTTTCCATGAGGCTGTCTGTCTTTTTTTTCCCTACCTGTGATATCCTGTAAAACTGGCGGTTCAGATTGGAGGCTTCAACAAGATCATGATCCGCAATTTTAATGGATTTAACCCGCGACTGGGCAAGGTGTCTGGCAACATTTGAGCCTATGCCGCCTATTCCTGCAATGCCAACTTTCATCAGAACATCTCCCAGTCCTTTAAAATCGGCTCGTACCCGTTATTCCGGATCATCCGACTGATTTCTGCCACACTTCTTTTATCTGTTACCTCAAACTGAACCGTGGCATCGATGGGTTTAAGCGCGTATCCGCCTACATTGGTTCTAGATCCTGCAGAATAGCGGGTTGCACCCAGATGAATGAGTCTGTCTCTGAAGGCAGGGGACTCACGTGTGGAAATGGTTATGCCTATTCTTGGCATGAACAGGCGCCAGGCCAGCATTATCTGAACAAAATCCCTGTCGCTTAGCATGTGTCTGGGCTCAATACAGCTTGTGGCCTTTCTCATTCTTGGCAGGGAAAGGGAAATTTCCACATCCGGAAACTCCTGCTCCAGGTACGAGGCATGAAGTCCGGCCATGAAGGCCTCAATCATGGGTTTTCCGAGGCCGAACAAGGGCCCGATATTGATGGCCCTGAATCCTATACCAGCTCCTCTTTCAGGGGTTAACAGCCTGTAACTGTAATTGGATTTCCTGCCTTCAGGATGAACTTCCCTGTAAATGTTAGGGTCATAAACTTCCTGGTAAATGGTAAGGGAGTCAGCACCTGCATCCTTAAGAATCCTGTAGTCATTCTCATCCATTGGAAAGATTTCAAGGGCTATGGAAGAAAAATAATGTCTGAGAATCCTCACAGCATTTACAAGATAGGAAAGAGGGGTCATTAAAGGCGCTTCTCCTGTCAGGATAACAACGTGCCTGATTCCCATATCGGCAACAACCCTTGCCTCGGCTTCAATTTCCTGCATCGACAGCATAGTCCGCTCGAATCCGTTTGAGCGGTTGAATCCGCAATATGTGCAGTGATTGGTGCAATAATCTGAAATATAAATGGGTGCATAGAGTCCGATAGTTTTCCCGAAATGTTGAATTGTGAGCTTTTTTGCCTTCTGAGCCATGGGTTCCAGGGCTGCCTGTGCAGTTCCGGATAAAAGATTCAGAAGATCGTACAAATCAAGATCATCATTTTCGATGGAGTTCATGACATCTTCCAGGATTACGGAATTGAAATATCCATCAAAATCAAATGATTGAAACTGTATAGCCTTATCAAGAAAAGACATGGTCATTCCCTTAAAAACCCGGTAAGAGGAGAGGATGCCGCAGCCATAAGCTTCCGGTCTGCCATGCCGGAAAGAAAAGCCATCCGGCCTGCTTTCACCGCCATGGAAAAGGCCATGCCGGCCTGAACCGGATCAAGGCTTGTGGCAATGGCTGTATTGACCAGAACCGCGTCAGCCCCCATTTCCATAGCCTCTGCTGCCTGGGATGGCCTTCCGATACCTGCATCCACCACAACCGGCAGCTTGCTGGTAGCTATCATCATTTTGATCATGGACTTCATTTCAAGACCTCTGTTTGTGCCTATGGGAGACCCGAGCGGCATTACCGCAGAGGCTCCAGCATCATAGAGCTGCCTTGTAACAGTGACATCTGGCGTCATGTAGGGAAGTACCACAAAGCCTTCCTTTGCCAGTATTTCAGTGGCCTTAACCGTTTCATGATTGTCAGGCATTAGATATTTCATGTCTGTAATCACTTCAATTTTTATGAATTTCCCACACCCTGCTTCCCTTGCTATTCTTGCAATACGCACGGCTTCATCTGCTGTTCTAGCCCCAGATGTATTGGGAAGGAGGGTAACTGAAGAAGGAATATGATTTAAAATATTTTCCCTTTTCGACACTTTGTCCACCCGTCTCAGTGCAACGGTTATCAACTGCGATCCGCTCGCTTCAAGCATTGGGGCTATCAATTCAAGGGAGGCAAATTTCCCAGTTCCTGTAAACAAACGGTTTGTGAATTCAATCCCTCCAAGTCTCATCTTGTCGTTTCTAATATCAGTCATCCTATCCACCTCCCACAAGACTTAACAATTCAATGGTATCCCCTTTTCTGACAGGAACGGTTTTCCAGTTTTCCTGAGGAATCACCTTAAGATTGACCTCAGCAATCAGGGATGATGGATCAAGATCTTGTTCAAGAACAAGATCCATAAGGGTTTTTGCCTTTGATACTACAAGGTTGCCATTCAGGTTAATTTCCATCAGACCTCCATGCCCGAAACTATTTAATTTTTGATGAACTCGTAAAAAGTCCGTCGGACGGCTTTGTAAAAAGGCCGCAGGCAAGGCACGCAAATCCTTAAGGAATGAGGCGTACTTATGGTACGCCGCAATGACGAAGGATGCAGCGCAACGCAGCATCCGGCCTTTTTACAAAGCCGTCAATTTTTGATGGGACCTGATGTTGATTAGAACTTCCGGAGTGTAAGGAAAGGAGAACAAGAAGGATTTTGCTTCATACACTTTCCCTACGACGGTACTAACCGTGTCAGGTTCCAAGGGTTGAAGTTTTCAACTTCTCTCAGCTTTTAAGAAAAGCACCCCCAGTGAGTTATTTTAGATTCTACTACTTAGATATGACAGGATTTGTCAAGATATTTTTTCTGTCATGCCGCAGGCCTTCAATGCTGATTTGACGGGAATACCGGTATCAGTATCCATTTCCATTAGTCGATAGAAGGCTTCTTTCATGCCTGTGAAATTCATCTCTATTCCTTCTGGCTCACCGTCTCTCCCCGGCTCAAGCATTCTTGGCGTAAGAACGTCATCTTTTGCAGTAAAGCCGTAAAGATAATTGATGAGGCGTTTGAGATAAAAAACTCTTTTTCCTGCCACCATCATGGAATTTATATCCCAGTTATAGCCTGCGACAGTATTGAATAATTGAACCCATTCCGGAATTGTTATTTCCCTGTCTGCAAACTGGCAGAAACATGCACTGTTTTCAATAGATCCAAGGGCTACTGCAATTGCAGCAGACTCTGCCTTGTTTTGATCTGTCTTGGGTTCAAGCTCGTATTCGAAACCAATTTCCGGATAAAAACAGGCTCCCATTTCCATGAAAAGCATGGGAAATGCCACATGACACGCACCTCTTGGGCTTACTGAATAGGTTAAGGCAAGGCCATGCCCTCCTCCTCTAGGGTCATGAGCAGGAGCCTCCAGCCCCTTGCAGTGTACAGTATAGGCTTCAGAGCCCTTCCCTGTTTGTTTGGCAGCTCCAAGGCTTCCTTCTGCCAGAAGCCTCCCGAGCCTGCCGGTTTTGCCTGCAATTGCAGGAATAATCCTGTCTATGACAGTTTCCATGTCTCCCCATGTCAGCTCAATTCCATCAGTGTAATCTTTCGGGAGGTCTCCTTTTTCAAATGCTTCCATTGCCCAGGCAATGGTTGCACCTGTTGATATTGTATCGAGTCCCAGATCGTTGCAGATTCTTCCTGCCTTACATACTGCAGCTAAATCAATTGAGCCAATAAGGGCACCAAGAGAGACAATCGTCTCGTATTCAGGACCAGGACCTTTAGGAATTGCAAATGGCCCTTCCTTGACAATGACATTTCGTTTGCAGGCAATGGAACAGTAGGCGCACGCACTTCGATTAGTGAGATATTTTTCAGTCAAAACGCTTCCAGTCAGAGATTCTGCCATTTCCTGCCAGAAATTTGATGTAAAATTCTTTATTGGTACATCCCCGCTGTAAACCCCGCCTTCAAGATTTGCAGCAGTTCCGTTTACACGCATTACATCTGAAGCAAGAGCATCTCTTATCCTGGGATTAAGTTCCTGTCTCAAGGCCTCAAACGCTTCAGGATCATATAGCTTAACGTTTTTTGAAGAAGCTTTCACCACTATGGCCTTAAGATTCTTAGATCCCATTACTGCCCCGAACCCGGCTCTTCCGAAGGCATGGTGAGCTTCGTTAAGGATCATGGCATATTTGACCTGGTTTTCACCAGCAGGTCCTATGATGAGAGTTCGCCAGTTTTTTCCGTATTGATCTTTAAGGCTCTGGTTAACAGACTCTATGCCTTTTCCCCACAAGCTCTCGGCATTTTCGAGGCTTATTTTGCTGTCTTTTATAACAAGCATTGCTGGCCTTGATGCCTTTCCTGTGATTATAATTCCGTCAAAGCCGGCATAGCGAAGCTCCGGCGCAAAATAACCGCCGCATGACGAATCTCCCCAGCACCCGGTCAATGGTGATCTTCCTCCCACACTGCATCTGCTTGCTCCGGAAAGCTTCAAACCTGCAAGAGGTCCGTTCATGAAGACAAGCATAGCCTCGGGAGAAAGAGGATCTGCCTTGATATTTGCCTTTTCCCAGAAAAGCTTGGCTGCAAGACCGCTTCCGCCTATATAAGAAAGGTAGTAGCTCTCAGGAAGGGTTTCTATGGAAATCTTTTCAGCGCTCAAGTCAACAGCAATGACTTTACCAGTGTTTCCAAACATGGCAGTTATATCCTTATTTCAGAATTTTATCGTTCCAGCCCAGTTCTGTCAGGACTCCGGCATAGATTTCTGCAACTTTCTTGAGTTTTGGAGCAAGCTTCAAAAGGCCTGTTGCAGAGCCCTTGACCCTGATTTTCTTGCGTGTAATGGCCATTACAGGATTCAGTTTGTTAGACCATGATCTATGAGCGTCATCGGCTGAAAGACTCATGGTCATATCAGGTGGTTCTGCAGGCTTTCCTGCGCCAACGCTTAAGTTTCCGCCTCTCGAGTCAACCCAGAAACAGCAATTCGGACCATCTTCGGTATAGTCGAACAATATGAGCTGGTTTACTTTTCTTAATCCTGATGCAAGCTCTTCATCCTTTGCAGCAGTTTCAAACAATTTGACAAAAGCCTGAATCGGTTCGTTTTCATTTTTCCAGAATTCCATGATGGTTTCCTTTGAAGTATGTGGTTGCAGTTGTATTGTAATCAATCAGGGAGAACAAGGTAACTGGAGGTTCCCCAAAATCCTATGATAGCCCATATTCCACCCATGACAAAGTCCCCTATGATCAGGGCAATAAAAAAAAAGCGAAGCTTTTTAAAGAGAGAAACCCCTCCGTAGCGCATGCATAAGGCATTACAGAGCCAGCCCAGAAAGAAGCTGAACCAGAGAATGCGCATTGCAGAACTATAGGCTGTAAGATAACCTATGGGGTGTATAGGCCACCAATATAGCCTGTGGTAACAGATCACAAGACCAATCATGATTCCGGCCCCTGCAAGACTGAAGATCAGCACCCAATTGGATCTGTTTACAGGGGTATTCATGAAAGACTGAATGTTGTCATAAACTCCAAGTGTGGTGCGTGTTGCCCATTCCAGTTCAAGTTCCCTTATACCGAATTTATAGCTGAGAATGAGCATGGAAAGAAAAGATGCCATTACGCCTGCGACAAGAACAATGCCGATTCCGGCTATTACCTTTCTTTGATGGTCAAGACCACTTGTGACTTTTCTGGCATGGAGCAATGACGGCATCAGGGATTCACGAAGATCCACAAAGAGAACTTTCTGGATGACTGCTGCAAGCAATATGCTGGTGCCGCTGAAAAATTTAGGGCCAAGAAATGCAGTAAGGCTGTCAATCGGGGCTGCAGTGAGTGTGAAATAGGCAACTCCTCCTTGACATATTACCCTTGTTGCAACTATTATCATCATAAAACAGGTTAGAAGAAATAGTATCGATACCCATAAAGGCATTCCAAAATAGCTGCACCAGAGAACAAGACAGGAAAATCCGATTATCATGCCCCAGAACGACATTCTTAAGGAAATCCAGTCTTTCCCCGAATGTGAATCCCTGGAAATGCCGACGGCCTGACTTAATACATCCATTAAATGCTGCCTTCCGAGCCAGATAATGAAAACGAAAAAAATGAAATAGGCGCCTATCATCTGGGTTTCTTCAGGTCTTGACAGGGTAGGTCCGAAGGTGATTCCAAGGGCTGCGTCCGGAATATTATACCCGAGAGTGCCAAGAATTCCTATCAGCAGTCCGCCTGCAAAGAAAAAAAACCAGAATGAAAAGGATATCTGTTTTGAGGTTAAGAATGCAAAACCTATGAAAGCAGGATAAAAATAGATTTTCAGTTTGTCGAATCCGGAAAATATTCCCTGGGAAGGAATGTAGGGGCCTGCTAAAATGAGAGTTGGAATCTGGGGGATTACAGGGTAATAAAAATTGAGTCCATTAAAAAAATGTAGAAATACAGGAATAAAAAGGCCTGCAAGAGTATACCGGTTTGAAAAAAAAGCTCCTAATTGCCGTTTATCCAGGGCTTCTTCTATCATCTGGGTAACCTGCATAAGCGGAAGATTCATTCTTTCGTGATGAAGCCACTGCCTGCCTGCAAGATTCACAATACAGATCATTACTGCATAGCAAAGCAGTATGAAGCCGCTCCAGATTGCAAGAGGTTTTATCCAGGCATTCCATGGAATCTCTGAGATTACTTCCGCTAACGAGCTCTGCCTGCCGCCGGGAAGACCATCGTAAAGAAGCTGAATTGCCTGTGGATCATTCGGATACAGGGCTTCAGGCAGAAACGGCAGGAGTGTTTCTTCCCACCTGTTTTCGACTGTTGCAAAATGAAAAGGTGCTGTCAGATTTATGAAAAATGTCCTTACAAGACCTGTGTACGCAATTCCTGATACCAATACCATCAGTATCCAGGCAACAAGAAGCTCCTTTCCTGTCAAGAGTATGAGTTTTCTGAAAATAATTCTCAAAAACCCTATAAGAAGTGTAAGCCACACCAGTATCACAAAAGGAGCAAGCGGAAAATGGCCTCCGCCAAGAGGGGTTCCCTGAAGAAAAGCATTATTATAAGGAGTAAACGCGCAGATGAGCAAAGCCAGAAAGAAGCCGATGGCAATTGCACGGAACCTTATTTTCTCATTATGCTGATTAGAATCATTCACTCTGGAAAGTCCACGGAAAATGACTTTAGACGGCATCGTAAAAAGGTCGGATGCAGCGCTTGCGCTGCATCCTTCGTCATTGCGGCGTACCATAAGTACGCCTCATTCCTTAAGGATTTGTGCGCCTTGCCTGCGGCCTTTTTACAAAGCCGTCCGACGGACTTTTTACGAGTTCATCACTTTATAACTGCCATTGACTTTAAGTCCTAAGCCTGCTCTTCTGACTAAGAGTCTGCAGCCTCTCTCTTTGTATTAGCAGTAGTGACACTATCTATATAATCGGGTAGTGTTGATGGTCAAGCATAAAGATGTGTTACAGAATTCTTCTTCCCATGCCGGAAGCTACGACTTCTGTGGCCAGCCTTGCGCTTATGTTTTTATTGTCGAGTATCGGGTTTACTTCGGCAATGTCTAAAGAGGCCATACAACTGCATTCAGCAACGGTTTCCATTATGAGATGAATTTCTCTGTAGGTAAGGCCTCCAGGCACGGGGGTTCCTACTCCTGCTGCAATGGAAGGATCGACACTGTCAAGATCAAAGCTGACATGGACATGGTCAACATGGCTGAGGGAATCAAGAATACTGCGAATCACGAAATCAGCCCCTTTTTTGTCTATGTCGCTCATCGAATGGACTGGTATTTCAATTTTTTTTACTGTTTCTTTCTCAAGAAAATCTATTTTTCTTATGCCAATCATGGCACAATCTGCAGGATTAGCTTTTGGAGCAAAACCAAGCAGATGTGTAAGCCTTTCGTCTCCAAGTCCAAGAGATACTGCCATTGCCATTCCATGGATGTTTCCGGAAGGAGTTGTCTCTTCTGTATTCATGTCTGGGTGTGCATCGATCCATATAATACCAAGCCTCTTGCCCAGGCTCCTGCAGAAAGCAGAAACACCGGCAATAGAGCCTATCGCCATGGAGTGATCGCCTCCAATGCATAATGGGAAATGACCCTGTTCAAGCGATATTTTTACCTTTAGGGCTAAAAGCTCTGATGTTCTTGCGATTTCATCCAGATACCGGAGTCTCGGATTAACAATTACCTGATGTTCCTTATGCACGATAGTAATGTCTCCGAGATCATGGACATCGTATCCCAGCACTTTTAGCTCTTCTGCAATTCCTGCTATTCGAATCGCAGATGGTCCCATGTCCACACCTCGCCTGTCAGCTCCAAGATCCATCGGAAAACCGATCACGTCAATGCATTTTCCTGAAAATTTCATTTTAGACAGTCCTTATTGATGAACTCGTAAAAAGTCCGTCAAGTTTATTTTTCAAGTCGTCAGAAAGTGTAGCCAAGGGAAAGATGAATTCTGCCTGAATTTTCTCCTGGTTCAGGGTTAATCTTAAACCCGTAAACAGCTCCTATTGCACCAATGGGGGTTATGTACCTCAGTCCAAGGCCTGCTGAAGTCCTGAATTCATCACTGAAGTCTATCAACTGATAACGGCTTAGTCTTCCTGAGTCTACAAAAAGACAGAGTTCTATCTGACGACCAAGATCAATTCTGGCTTCCAGGCTTCCTGAAACTGACGATTTGCCACCTACAGGGGTTCCTGCAGAGTCAAATCTCAGCATGTTTTCATCAAAACCTCTCACGTTTGCAGATCCTCCAAGATAGAAAAGCTGGTCAGTGAAAATGGTTTTTTCCCTGCTGCCTGGTTCGATATATCCCCATTTTGCTAAACCGGCAATTGTAAGTCTTTCTATCGGAGTAATGTATGAACGAAAATCAATCCTGTACCGCAAAAAATTATCCTGAGTGTTGTCAAGTCCTTTCGATATGTCCATGTATCCGGCAAGAAAAAAACCTTTCCTTGGTCTGATGAAAGAATCCCTTGAATCATATTGAATCTTGGGAGTTATCATCATCAGGCTTCTTTGTTCAAATTCATCGGGGATGAATCTGCTGGTGATATAAGAGCTGAATCTTTTCCCCTTATTATCATACTGTTCCCGCTGCTCGGTGTTGAGTGCAATTGCAGCAGAAAAATTATTTTTCAGCCTTGTAGAAAAAAGAAATGAAGATCCAAGAATTCTCAAGCCAAAATCCTGATTAAAATCCGACCTGTCTTCTGAATACAAGGAAGCGTTTGCTGAAATTCTTGTCTCAAGAAACCTTGGTTCTGTAAATCCTGCCTCTGCCTTATAGCCGATCTGGCTCACTTCTGCTTCACACCAGGTTTTCAAATTGGCTCCCAGGAGATTGCGGCTTCCGATACGGGTATTAAAAAAAGCCCCTTTTTCGGTTTCAATCCCAACCCCTGCATCTATGGTATACGGTTTTTTTTCTTCAATTTCTATTACAATATCAATATGATCTGCCTTTTCCTTCAGTCCGCATGACTTAAATTCTACTGACTGAACAATTTCAATATTGCTTATATTTTTCTGGCTTTGCAGGAGTTTTTTCAGGGAAAAGGGTTCCCCTGTCTTTATCATCATTTCATTTTTAAAGATTTTATCAAGTGTCGTGAAATTTCCTGTGACGATAACATCACCCATTTCAACATAAGGGCCTTCATCTACCAGATATTCAATCTTTACCTTCAAATCATCTCCAGAGAAAACCGGCTTTCCTGTGACCTGAACATGGGGTCTGCCGGTTTCAGAAATAAGTTCAGAGAGTAAGTCTTTATCCCTTTGAAGCAGATCCTCATTAAAGGGATTGCCTACTTTCATCGAAAATAGCGAAAATACTGCTTCTTTTGTGATGGAATGAAGTCCTGTTATCGAAATTTCAGAAATGATGGTCTTATTTCCTTCATGAATCTCAAATCCGATTAAGGCCTGCTCATTATTTTGGGTAAGGATGACAGAAGGTGTTATATCGGCATTTCTGAATCCTTTCATGTGATACAGCCATGAAACGGCCCTTACATCTTCTTCGAGGGTTTGCTGAACAAATTCCCCGCTCTGAAAAATCCCTGTTGACTGTGAAACGATCTGCTTTTTAATTTCTTTTTCAGGAAGTGACTTGTTGCCGGCAATACTTATCTTCTCTATCCTGGTTCTTATGCCTTCATTAATGTTGATTTGAAAGACTCTTTCGGAATGATTTGATGCTTCAGGAATTGTTTTCTCTGTGAAACTGATTTTAGGATCGAGAAACCCAGCTTTTTTATACCTGTTTTTAACCCTGAGAATGCTTCGGGTTATGCCTGTATCACTTATTTTTCCATCTGAAAAGAAGACAATATCTTTCTTCAGATCATTTTCTGAAAAAAAATTATTTCCAACCCATTCAAACTTGAAGAGAGGCCCTTCTGACACCGTTATTTCAAGGTCAACATGTGCTTCTCCTGCAAAACTTATGTTATAGCCTATCTTGACATCAAGATAACCTCTGCTTCTATAGAGTGAATAAAATCTTTGCACATCCTTCCTGACTGATGATTCTGTGAATCTGCCGGAAACTCCCGGCAAGAATGATTTTTTCCAGGAATCCATCCTGGTTTTGAGGAAAAATTCTGAAAATTCATTGTTTCCGGAGAATCGTATGTTTTGCAGCCTGTAATGATTTCCTCTGCTTATTTCTATCTTTATGAGGAAATGATTGCCTGATGGATCAGAAACTGTGATCATGTTGACTGAAGGGTCTGCAAAACCCTGTTGTTTCAGGTAGCCTTCAATTTTTGCCTTCTGGCTTGATACAAGATCACTATCCATTACAGAGCCTGGATATATGTTCAACACACTTTTTATGTCACGCTCAGAAACAGGGAAAGCCCCTGTTATAATTATGTCTTTTATTCTTGGTCTAAGATATTGCTTAGGGCATGAAGAATCATCTGAAGATATTGTTGTTTCTGAATCAGGCTGGTCTGAAGCAGAATGCTGAGAGCAAAAAGCCTGGCTTGTAAGACAGATGATTGTAACAAACCAGATGATGAGGCCCGTGTGAAATTTACCTGAATTCATGCCGAAACTTTATTTCACCTCCGAAGACCCCCCTGTTATCCTGAAATCCACTCAACAACAAATTTTCTACAAGCATATACTCTGTAATTGCTCGCTGAACAGATTCTCCTCTCTTGTTTTCAACAGTATATTTTATGGTGATCTGCGGGGAAATGATTTTTCCAAACGTTATTTTTAATGGATCCTCGTTTTCAAGGCGGCTCTGAGCATTTGAATCAACTTCAAGAATATCCAGTCCGGATGCGTTTTTCAATGCACTGCCTACTGAGCTTGAGAGCAAATCAGCCAGCATTTTTTGCGAAGACATTGTACCGCTGCTGCCAGTTCTGCCTGTCAGATCCCTGGGGATTTTCCCTGTAAGAACAAGGGATAAAAGTTCATTGTCATCCAGAAAAGGTGATGACGACAGCTTGATTTCCAATTGATCGAGATGTCCCGAAATATCCAGAAAGACCTTCCATGTCCTTATTTCAGCCTGGCTTTGGATGTCTATAACGGTCTCGAATGTATAGGGATTCTTAAAGACAATGAAGCCGTTCTTGATAACGAACGTGTTTCCCTGGTATTGAATTAAACCCGAATCTATCCTTGTTCTCCCATGAACGACAGGATTCTGGAGAGTTCCCCTGATTGTCATGTCCGGAGATAAATAAAGCTGTATTATGTTGTTGTCCGCAACAAACTGATTGCGGGGCGGAATCCTTACATCAAGAAGTATGTTCTGCATGAAATCCGGGAATTCGACATTCTTCCTGGCTTCAAAACTGCGGTATCTTGAAGTCAGAAGCTTTAAAGGATTGAAGTCCACATTTTTATAATAAAGGCCTTCCAGAACAACTATTTCTCCCTTGACCATAGGGGACTGAGCATTTCCATAAAGGCCGATATCCGCGTTCAGCCTTATACTGAGACTCTCAGGCACATCTATAACAATCTGTGATGCTGATAGCCTGAAATCCATTTTCCTTATCTTCAGCCAGTCTAAATCAGCTTTTCCATTCAGCGACAAAATCCCTGTGTCAAATCTTCCGTCAAGCTTTTCAATCGTCAAACCGTCCTGGTCAAGCATGATCCTGCCATTAACATCATGAATCTTGTGTGAACCTTCTAAAAAATACAGCCCTGCCTTTCTTATATCTGCTGTTGCCTCGATGTCTGGCTTATGCCATGGCCCCTTGAGTCTTGCTGAAACAAGGAGACTCCCGCTCATACCTGAAAAGCCCTTCCTTATAGCCCCTAATCCATGGAGGGGGACCTCAGCCTTAAGAACAAGTCCGTCCCGGAAATCAGCAGGTCTGAGTCTTCCACCAATATCGATATAACCATCGTTTAACAGGGTCATGCGATTTTGTGAAATAACAATGGCTTCATCCTCAAACGAAAATTTTAGATTCCTGCCTTCCATGATTTTATCACCTGAAAGCGAACTGAGAAGGAGTTCTGAGAAATTCGCCCTGGCTTTCAGGCTTTTTAATGAGTCAAGATTTCCCGATGCAGCCAGATTCCCGGAAAAATTTCCACCGAGCAATCCATAGCCTGTCATTTGGAGAAAAGGAGCAAGATCGACCTTCAGGAAATCAAGGGCTGCTGTAAAGTCTTTTTTCCTGATATGATAGGTTGCAAGGCCACTGACAGGGGATTTAAGATGAATACGGGCAAGGTCATCCGACATATCCAGTTCTATGCTTGAATTGTCCCAGTTAAGATTATTATAACGTAAAGGGTTGAATAAAGCATTTCCTTTAAAAACCGGTCTATCAAGGCTTCCGTTTCCTGAAAGATTCAGAAATAATTTCCCCTGACCAGGCCATTTTCCCGATAATGCGGTTATATTGGAAAAAGATATGGAATCAGCTTTGAGGTCAAAGGAAAAAGTCCTGTCAAAAGCTATCCATCCTGATGACTCTAATGCTTCGCCCTGTGCTACAACAGCATTAAGCCTTGAGATAATCAGTTTTTTATCCTTAAGTTTTGCTTCTGTCTGAACAGAGAGAAATTTCTGGAATCCTGTATCCAGTTTTTCAGCATTAAGAATTCCAGACCCTGTGATCTGATCGGAAACCCTTTCAATATCAGCATCAAGTGAAATCCTGCCTTGCATAAAATCAACGAAATCTTCTGCAAACAATGCTTTTGAGGATACTGAAAGGCTGAAAGGAGGGCGCGGATTGAATGTCTGATTTTTCTTTTCAAGAAGAAGTACTGAACCTGTAACATCAGCACTCGATTTTCTGTTTTGAAGGTAGAGGCGCTGTATCTGAAGAAGTCCTTCAAAAAACTTCAAGTCACCTTTTGCATTGCCTATCCTTATTGTATCATATGTCAGGTTTTTTCCTGAAAAGCTTATAGACCCTGATATCTCTTTGCCTTTTCCTTCGATAATGATATTTCCGTCGATTGTCCCCTTGAGTCTTGAAGTCTTTAAAAAAACTCCGGGATCCATCTTTCTCAATGCTGCCGTAAAAGCCAATGGTCTGACAGAGTCGACTTTTCCCCGGCTGAAATAAAACCTGATTCCGCCTTTTCCGGTCAACTCCGATTCCCGGTTTTTCAAGGACAGGCTGGAAATACTTAAAATGCCTCCAGTCTGTAATCTTGCATCCAGATTGAGAGCTCCGATCTGAACATCCCTGAAGCCGAGTCCTTTGCTCTGCAATCTGAAGGAGAATTCAGGGAGATCGATTCCTCCTGACAGAACAGCATCAAGCTTCAGACTTCCTGAAGCGCCTTTGATCCCGAGAGGCAAAAGGCTTTCAGAAAGATTATCAGACAGGCACGCAAGGTCTGCTCTGATTGTGTTATCCTCTGGGCTTATTGTTCCTTTTGCTGCTATACGGGTTGATCCGGCATTTGCGGTAAGTTTCTCTATAATAAGCCTGCCTTTATCCCATCTGGAACTGACATCTAAAAGAACATCCACAGGTCTGGCTTCAGGATTCAGGGAAACCTGTCTTGCCTTAAGAAACAGGTCAATATCTGCAACAAGTGATTTGTCAAGAGCACCTTTGCCCTGCAGGCGAAGATTTCCGTTGACAATACCTGTCGCAGACCTGTGAATCCTGTACAAATCAACAGAATCTATCAATATTTTAAACTCAGAAGATATTTCCGAGATGTCGCCTGGAGTCCGGAAAAAACCTTTCGGGAATGCATGCTGGAGATCAATGCCACCTTCCATTTTTATAGTCCCTTTTCCGGCGGGAGAAGACGATAAATCAATGGCAATGACCCTGTTTTTAAGCGATGAGCTTATTTCGATATGATCAAGCAGATAACCTGAAATTTCTGCTTTGTTGAATTTTAAATTCAGAAAAGCCTCCGGGTTTTCCAAATGACCCGAAAGGCTGCCAGAAGCTTCTGCTTCAAGATCAGGAGAAGAAACTCTAAGTTTATGAAGATCGATTCTTGCGCTCTGGTTCAGTAAATTTACAGACGCATTTATCTTCAGGTTTTCAAGAGAAAATAAGAGTTCTTTTTTAGAGTTGAAATAACCAAGACTTCCTTCTTCGATTTGGAAAGAATCTATGATAAGAGGGGGGAAAACATTGGGTTGAAAGCCATGGGGCCCTTTATCAGGAAAAGTCCCTGAGAAAACCTTCATAAGATTTAAGCTGCGATCCGGCAAGAGACCCAGCCTGACTTCAGGGTTGTAAAATGTTGCAGACTGAATTCTGACAAGACCATGCAGTAATTCTGGCCACGAAAATTCAAGAACAACCCGGTTGCAGACGGCAAGTTTTTCCTCTAATTCGTCCCTGATCACTATGTCAAGGATTTCAACTCTCCCTTTTACAAGGGAAAGATAGTGCTTCTGAACAGAAACGTTTCCGGAAATATGCTTATTTGCTTCATTTATAATCAGAGCCCTGGCATGATCGGTATTGAGATAAAATGATGCCGCAGTTACCATAAGAACTGCTGTCCCCAGTAACATGCCAGTTACAATAAGGAAAATCTTAAGAGGTTTTTTCATGTTCATTTAATATATCTTTTTTAAGATTTAGTCAAAACGGCTGCCATGGCTCTTGTTGGTTATTTTCAGCAGTTATCGGATGGCAAGACAATTGATGAACTCGTAAAAAGTCCGTCGGACGGCTTTGTAAAAAGGCCGCAGGCAAGGCGCGCAAATCCTTTTCTTGACAAAAAAGATGCCGGATAATAAAAATCATCCATGACAGATAAAAAATTCGTCTTTTACCTGGCCACAGGATTTAAAACCGGTTATTCGCCGCTGGCACCCGGCACAGTTGGCTCAGTTGTAGCACTTTTCCCATGCTGGATTCTGTCCTTGTTTTCTTTGTCTTTTTCTGCTATTTTTCTTGTTGTATTCATAGCTCTTGCAATATGGATCGCTGGCATTGCGGAAAGGGAATCAGGACAGAAGGATCCGGGCTTTATTGTATTAGATGAGTTTGCAGGAATGATGGTGACACTTCTTGGCATTCACTTTACATGGAAGACTGCTCTTGCAGGTCTGGTTCTTTTCCGTATCATGGACATATTTAAACCCTTTCCGATCCGGTATATTGAAAGAACAGTGAAGGGTGGTGCCGGGATAGTACTGGACGATGTGGCTGCAGGGATTGCTGCCAATCTCCTGTTGAGGTTAATCTGCCTGACGTCCTGGATGACATGAATCATATTGTGACTTCTTAAATCTTAAAGGTATTATTTGCATTTTGAAACCCGGAACCGTTCCTGCAAAAGACATAGAAACGCGGACAAAAAGCCGCCTCCGAGAAAACATTGAGGCAATTCTTATTGCCGTTCTTATAGCCTTGTTCATCCGGACATTTATTATACAGGCCTTCAAAATTCCATCAGGCTCGATGAAAGAAACCCTTCAAATCGGGGATCACATACTTGTCAACAAATTCATATACGGCATAAAATTACCGTTTATAAACACTACCCTGGTCTCAATAAAAAATCCTGATAGAGGCGATATTGTTGTTTTTGAATTTCCGGAAGACAGGGATAAGGATTTTATTAAGAGGGTTGTTGCTGTTGCCGGTGACGTTGTTGAAATCAAAAACAAAAAAGTTTGGGTCAACGGGATCCTCCAGGAAGGGGATTTTTTTATAAACAACGATCCTCACATTTTCCCTGCAAACATGCAGCCCCGTGATAACTTTGGCCCTAAGACAGTTCCAGAGAACAGCCTTTTTGTTATGGGAGACAACAGGGATCACAGTTATGACAGCCGCTATTGGGGTTTTGTCAATATCAATGCCCTCAGGGGCAAGGCCTTCATAATCTACTGGTCATGGGATAAGGAAAGTTTTGGTGTAAGGTGGGACAGAATTGGAAATACACTGAAATAAAAGCTGATTATGCTGCAATTTAATCACAAGGACATTCTCGATATTACTTCTCTGTCGGTCGAAGATATTTCCCTGATCCTTGACACTGCAGCGAGGATGAAGGAAGTGTCTGAGAGGCCTGTCAAAAAAGTGCCTACCCTTCGCGGGAAAACCGTGATTCTTTATTTTTATGAGCCAAGCACAAGGACAAGGACATCTTTTGACATTGCTGCTAAACGAATGAGTGCAGACAGTATTTCACTTTCCGGAAGCTCAAGCAGCATGGTGAAAGGTGAAACCCTTCTTGATACTGCCAGAAACCTCGAAGCCATGAAGCCCGATGTCATTGTTCTGAGGCACCCTTCGGCAGGAGCTCCCAATATTCTTGCAAAGAATCTGAAAGCTTCCATATTAAACGCCGGAGACGGGATGCACGCCCATCCAACACAAGCACTTCTCGACATGATGACTGTGCGTGAGCATAAGGGAAAACTGGAAGGACTCCGCATTGCCATAATAGGCGATATAGCCCACAGCAGGGTTGCAAGATCTAATTGCATCGGCTTTACAAAGATGGGTGCAATAGTCACTCTGTGCGGACCGCTTACCATGATGCCCAAAGGCATGGAATCATATGGAGTGAGGGTTACATACGATATGAACGAGGCGATACGTGATGCAGATGTGATCATGATGTTGAGAATTCAGAAAGAGCGCCAGTCAGGTTTCTTTTTTCCGTCAGAGCGCGAGTATTCAAGGCTCTATGGCCTTAACAGGGAAAGACT
Organism: Desulfobacteraceae bacterium; assembly: GCA_037439445.1. Lineage (GTDB taxonomy): Bacteria > Desulfobacterota > Desulfobacteria > Desulfobacterales > Desulfatirhabdiaceae > JBBIWB01. The sequence goes on from JBBIWB010000030.1 coordinate 27,576, forward strand.
GAAATCTGCAGGACCTGAAGCCCTCGTCATGCATCCTGGACCTATAAACAGAGGTCTTGAAATTTCTCCGGATGTGGCAGACGGGCCCAACTCCATAATTCTTGATCAGGTCTCAAATGGCGTGGCGGTTCGTATGGCGCTTTTATATCTGGTTACAGGGGGAGCCAGGAATGCAGATACTGATTAAAGGCGCCAGGGTGATAGATCCGGGAAGACTCGATGGTCTTATGGATGTCATGATAGAAAATGGATTCATTTCAGATATTAAACCTCAGGGTTCTTTGAATGTTCCTTCAGGCTGTGATTGCAGAATCTATGATGCAGAAGGCTGCATTCTTGTTCCGGGACTCATCGACATGCACGTTCATTTCCGTGAGCCAGGACAGGAGTACAAGGAAACAATACAAAGCGGCTGCATGGCTGCTGCGGCAGGAGGCTTCAGTGCAGTCTGCACAATGCCTAACACATATCCAGTCAATGACAACAGCCAGGTTACCAGGTTCATTGCATCTCAGGCAAAGAAATCCTGCGGAGTGAAAGTATATCCTGCAGGGTCCATAAGCAAGGCCCTCGATGGCAAATCGCTGAGCGAATTTGCTGAAATGAAAGAGGCCGGTATCATAGCAGTTACAGATGATGGCAAACCGGTTACAAACAGTCTCATGATGCGAAGAGCTATGGAATATGCCAGAAGTACAGGGCTTCTTGTAATATCTCATTGTGAGGATTTGGGACTTGCCGCAAATGGAGTAATGAATGAAGGAACAATGGCTACAAGAATGGGGCTTTCAGGGATTCCAAATGCCGCTGAATCAATAATGGTTCTTCGGGACATTGCTCTTTGCGGGCTGACAGGTGCAAGACTTCACATAGCTCATGTCAGCACTAAGGAATCTGTCGCTGCTATTCGAAATGCCAAAAAAACCGGTATTCCAGTCACTGCTGAAACTGCTCCGCATTATTTTACCCTGACAGAAGAAGCAGTGCAGAATTATGACACAAATGCGAAAATGAATCCCCCGCTTCGCACTCAAAAAGATGTGGATGCCATACGGGAAGCCCTCGGCGATGGAACCATCGATGCAATAGCCTCAGACCATGCCCCTCATTCCCAGGTTGAAAAGGCCGTTGAATTCGATCAGGCTGCAAACGGTATCATAGGGCTTGAAACCTCTCTTGCCCTGGGGCTCCGTCTTGTTGAATCAAGAGTATTATCAATGACCGGTCTGATAGAAAAAATGTCTGTCAATCCTGCAAGAATCCTTGGGCTTGAAACAATACTGGCGGTAGGTGTTTCTGCTGATATTACAGTAATAGATCCGGAAAAAGCCTGGACAGTCGATTCTGCAAAGTTCAGGTCAATAAGCAGAAACACACCGTTTGATGGATGGACGCTCAAGGGCAGGGCTGTCTTAACAATGGTTAACGGCGCTGTTATTTTTGATGAAATGCCGGCTCAAGTCTGAGGGCTGTAAACCCTATGCATCAGGCCCCCCCCCATATACTTGTTGTTGATGATGAGCTCAGCATGCGCGAGCTTGTCGAATATATGTTGACAAAAGAAGGCTACAGAATTGACTGCGCCGACAGCGGCATTAAAGCCATTTCCATGATTGAAAAGAATGATTATGATCTTTTGATCTGCGATATCCGCCTTGGAGATATTTCCGGCCTTGATGTGTTGAGGGCAGCGAAAAAAAACAACCCTCAGACTGCCATCATAATGATTTCAGCCTATACTTCGACAGAAACTGCCGTAGAATCAATGAACGAAGGCGCATTTGATTATGTTCCCAAGCCTTTCAGCAATCAGGAGCTTAAACAGACAATAGTCAATGCCCTTACCTTAAAGACCGTAGAGAATGAAAAAGAAAGCATTGTTGATGAGCTGAGAAAAACAATGCATTTTGGCAGAATCATAGGCAACTCCCCTCAAATGCAGAAAGTCTATGAAATTATACACAGGGTTGCAGATACGACATCAAATGTTTTGATTACAGGTGAAAGCGGAACCGGAAAAGAGCTTATAGCCAGAGCCATTCACGATCAAAGCAAACGAAGTGACAAGCCCTTTGTCATTGTCAACTGCGGAGGCATTCCTGAAACCCTCATAGAAAGCGAGCTTCTTGGATATAAAAAAGGATCATTTACAGGTGCAACTCAGGACAGAAAAGGTCTTTTTGAAGCTGCTGACAAAGGAACAATTTTTTTGGATGAAATCGGAGAACTCGGCGCATCCATTCAGGTAAAACTGCTGAGGGTGGTTCAGGAAAGGGTGTTTAAGCCAGTTGGAGCAAGTGAAGATATTAATGTTGATGTCAGAATAGTTGCCGCCACCAATAAAGACCTCGAAAATGAGGTCATTGAGGGCAGATTCAGGGAAGACCTTTATTATCGCCTGAATGTCATCAAGATCAGAATGCCTGCTCTTAGGGAACGAAAAGAAGACATAAGGCTTCTTGCCCATCATTTCTTAGAAAAATACTCCAGTAAAACCGGAAAGAAGATAGTAAAGCTTTCATCTTATGCAATTGATCTGCTGAAACAATATGATTTTCCGGGAAACATCAGAGAACTTGAAAACCTCATAGAAAGAAGTGTCGCACTCTCTGCCACCAATATCATTTTGCCGGACAGCCTTGCCATCTCTCTTCATAAAAAACAGTATAAACGAAGATGGATAGAGGGAATAAAGGGTAAGCGCTTCGATCTTGACGATGTAGAAAACGTTGTTTCCCTTGATTCCATCCTTGAAGACATAGAAAAAGCCTATATAGAAAAAGCTCTTGAATTTGCAAGAGGAGATAAAACAAGAGCAGCAGAACTCCTGCAGATGAACCTTCGAGCCCTTCGCTACCGCATGGAAAAACTCGCCATTAAAAGATAAATGACAAAAATTGTCAGGATACTGGCAAAAAATTGTCATTTCTTTTTCCACAACAGCGTAAAAATCATCAAAGCATCTATATTTTTTTGATACCGTGGAAGAGATCCTCTTGATGGTGCCTTTACTTACGCAGCCACCACCAGCGCAATTGCCTGTGATGCAGAATTCAGGCATCCTTAAGAAACAAAGTCATATAGACTTGGCAGTACTGGTGTAATTACAGAAGAATAGTTTTTTAGAGGTTTTATGTTTGGCACATACTTTGCTTTTAAAAATACCAAGCGAGAAAAACAAAGACAATCAAAACTACTCATCATTTATCAAAGGAGGTTTTACCATGTTAGAGAAGATCAAAAACACCAATGAAAAGGGTTTCACCCTCATCGAGCTCATGATCGTTGTAGCAATCATCGGTATTCTTGCAGCAATCGCAATTCCAAATTTCATCTCATATAGGGCGAAAGCCTACGATACAGCCGCAAGAGCGGACTTAAAAAACGCCTATACTGCTGCACAAGCATATTTTTCTACAGATATTACTGGAAACCCAGTTACTGCAGCTTTGCTTGCAAGTAATGGTTATGTGGCTACGACAGGTGTTGCAGTTACTGTTACCACTGGCAGCCAGGTCGGTCTTGTAATGACATCAAAGCATACCAATGGTCCAACGACTTACACTATAAATGACGCAGGGGTGATAACACCATAGTAACTAAGTACGGTGTACCCCAAAAGAGTAACAACCCCCAAATACAGACTTTATCAACTTTTTTACACTGCATTAGATAAATGGGGGGAAGACAGAAATCTTCCCCCTCTGTTTTATCCTTCCAAAAGACATCAGGTGTCTCATAT
>JBBIWB010000030.1:31417-36303 GCA_037439445.1 Desulfobacteraceae bacterium
TGGCATCCTGGTATCAACATTTTTGTCCGGGCTGTTCAAGCCAGAGGGTGTTGATATGGTTATCTCCCGTAAAAGCGGATTTACTCTGCTTGAATGCATTACAGTAATTGCAGTTGTTGGAATCATGGCTGCAATTGCCATTCCAGCCTTTTCAGTCATTATTGAACAAAGAAGGTTATCCGGTGCTGCAAGGATGGTAATGTCTGATCTTATGGCTGCAAGAATGCAGGCAGTCAGCAACAAGAATGAATTCAGGGTCTTTTTTGCGGGCAATAACCCAAGTTATCAGATCTTGGATGACAAAAATAATAACGGAACAATCAACGCCGGTGAGACTGTTATTACAAAAAATATTCAGAGTGAATACAAAGGCGTTGCAATCATCGGTGCCTCGGCAAATCCAATTTTTTATCCCAGAGGGACTGCCCTCGGGACTACGGTTGCCCTGACCAATTTACAGGGATCAAAGTATGTTATAGTAGCACTTACCGGCAGGGTAAGGATATCTGATGCCCCGCCTTAAAGATCATTTGCGAAGCTGTAAATGTCAGGGAAGTAATGATGCTTGATGCAGGATTGAGCCATGACAGGGGCCTTACTCTTGTTGAGATTATGACAGCCTTAGCCATCATGGTTATTGCTCTTTTGGGATTGGCATCTGTAACCGTCATGGTCGTAAAAGGCAATGCCTTCAGTAAAACGCTTACGGCTGCAACTATTCTTGCAAAAGACCGGATGGAGCAGTTGAAAAACACCGGTTATGCATCCCTGGCTTCCGGCACTGACTATGCCGCCATTGATGCTACAGTACATTCAACACGAGCTGCGGACTCATTATATACCAGAACATGGACAGTTAACAGGAATTCTCCCGCCAGTGACATGACAACGATTGATGTTACTGTTGAGTGGAACTGGGAGGGCTCAGGCCGTAATGTCACACTCCGTACTATAGTGGCAAGATAGGAAAAGTGGCAGATGAAAGACTGTAGCAGCAAAGAGAATCATGAAAAGGGGGTAAGTTCATGCAGCCGGAAAAGTGGTTTTTCCCTGGTTGAACTGCTCATTGCCTTAGCCGTTGGTCTTGTTGTTCTGGGTTCAGTATCCTGGTTTTTTGTTATTCACAGCAGGATTTTTGCAGGCCAGGAAAGTTTTGTTGAGATGCAGCAAGGCATCAGGGCCGGCATGGACATGATGGCCAGAGAAATAAGAATGGCAGGATACAATCCAGGAGGTATTGTCGGTTTCACAGGTGTGCCTGTGGATTCAGCCGCTCTTACAATAAGGGCTGATCTTAATGGAGACCGCGCCATTAAGGGACACGAAAATATAGTATTTTCCTTTGATGATGTGAATAAAAGGATTACCCGCAATATCGGCAGCGGAAAACAGCCTTTCATCGAAAACGTTCACTCTTTCATTTTCGAATATCTGGATAATTCCGGAAATGTTACGTCTATTTCAGCCAATGTCCGCAGCATAAGGATTATAATAACAGGCAGAACCACACACCCTGATTCTGCCTATACGGCTAACAGCGGGGACAGGACATTTACCTTGACATCAGTGATATCGCCCAGGAATCTCGGATAGTCATAGAGAGTGGTGCGGAGGATGTTTTATGGCTTACGGGCAATCAGTCATCAAGCCCATCTTTCTTCTCAGGAACCTTCCGGGAAGGGAAGTTATTAACGAAAAAGGCTTCATTTTGGTAGCAGGGCTTCTCTTGATTTCGGTTTTGATGCTGGCTGGTACCACATCTGTGATAATGAGCACAACCGATATAAAAATAAGCGATAATTACAAATCGTACAATGAAACCTTATACGCCGCTGAGGGTGGTGCAGAATATGGAACCGGCATGCTGCGTTCGGCACTTCAGGTTTCAGGAGCTTCCACAGCAGGCGTCTTGCCGCCGGCAATAAATGGTTTTTCCTTTGCAACCACAGGTTTTCTTGCTGTTTCAGGAGGTATTGTTCAAAAAACCGTAACCGGAAACTATGCAGGCCTGACAGCCTGGAGCCAAAAATATATCATTACTTCGACAGCCGTTAAGACCGGCTACAATACTATGGCCACAATAATATATGATCTTGAGGATCAGCTCATTCCCATTTTTCAATTCGGCATTTTCTATAATAATGATCTGGAACTGCACCCTGAAGACTCCATGTCCCTTGCCGGCAGGATTCATTCCAATAAAGACATCTATGTGAGTACAGGAAATACTCTGTCTGTTGATTCCCATGTCTCTGCTGCCGGAAAGATATTCAGAAAGAGAAAAGAAGGCACTGCTGCAGGCACTGGTACAGTAAGAATAAGAGATGCCGGTAATAATTATCATGCCTTGAATATGGACAGTGACAGCACAGACTGGAAAAGTCTTTCACAGGCAAGATGGGGCGGGACGGTAAAAAGCGAAGTACATGGTATAAGGCCTGTTAATCTTGTCCTGTCTGCCGGAAACCAGCCCATAGACATCCTCGGTTCAGGCAGTGAAAGCCTTAGGCAGAAATCAGGGTTACGCATCATTGACGGGATAGCTTATGACAGAAACAACAGCACAGTCAATCTTGCTCCGGCAGGTTCAGGTTTAACCAGCCCCATCTCAACTGCTGCCTTTTTTGATGTGAGGGAAGAAAGAAACATGAGCGTGATTCAGATAGATATAGCTCTTCTCAGAACAAATACTGCTGCCATGGCAAGCCTGAATGACCCGCCTGCGGACGGTGAACCGGGAATACTCTACGTTTCTTCAAACCATGCCAATCCGGCTGTCCGTCTGGTCAACGGATCAGGGATGCCAGCAGGAGGCCTTACCGTGGTAACAGACAATCCCCTCTACATCATGGGAGATTACAATACTGCAAACGCTCCTGCCGGCATCTTCGCAGATGCTGTGACGGTACTTTCAGGTAATTGGATAGATGTCAACAGCAATTCAGGCATCAGTGGCCGAATTGCAACCGATACCACTGTGAGGGCTGCTGTAATGACTGGTAACAGGGATACAGTTGGTACCAGGTACAGCGGCGGTGCTGAAAATCTCATACGGTTTCTGGAAAACTGGTCCGGCAGAACTTTCACCTATTCAGGGTCTCTGTCATGCTTGTGGCAAAGCCAGCAGGCTGCCGGCAATAACGATGATACAGGTACAGTTTACAATCCCCCGATCCGTATCTTTTCCTTAGGAATGAGCGTGAGCAATATGCCCCCTGGGACACCCCGAGTAAGAAACCTTCATAAAGTTGCCTGGCGCCAGGCCAACTGAGCAACTTCTGCAGGATTTGAAATTTTTGGCTTCCTGAAAACCTGTCACACCAGTGAATATTGACGGCCTTTTTACAAAGCCGTCCGGCGGACTTTTTACGAGTTCATCAATATTCGAGATGGCATAAAATTTGCTTAAATTAAATTCATACTCATTGATATGACTGAGGATTTAAAGGCAAATGACCTGCGGCAAAAAAAACATTTTTTCAGATAAAGAAGGCTTAACACTCGTTGAAATGCTGATTGCTGTAGCAATGCTTGCCGTTCTTTCTGCAATATCAGTACCTCAGATAAGTGTCTTAGTAAATCTTTATAAACTGAATGGAGCAGCAAGAACAGTATGGAGTGATTTGCAAAATGCAAAAATGACTGCAGTAAAAACGAATCAGAATGTTGCAGTATCATCAGTTAATACAACGACATATACCTACAACAGGCCAAACGATGCGCAAGGCGCATTTGTACGAAATCTTGCAAATGAATATCAAGGAGCATCAGTTGGTTTTACCGGGGGCGGGAGTACTGTTTTCAACAGCAGGGGCGAAAGGAGTGTCCCTGCCGATAAAAACACTGAAATAACTGTAAATGTTTCACTGGCAGGCAACACAAAGAGTTTTACAGTATTATGGACGGGCAGAATAGGGAATATCCAATGAAAGGCGGACTGTTATCAGACAAATCCGGTTTTTCACTCATTGAAGTGATGATTGCAATCTGTATTCTTGCTTTTGGAATTCTTGCTGTTGCAAGTCTTCAGGTTTCAGCCATACGGGGCAATTCATCCGCGAACAGAGTTACTGCTGCCACTACTCTTGCCGAACAAAGGATGGAAGCTCTGAAAAGCACCGGATTTTTAAGCCTTGCCAATACGAGCTGGACATCTGCAGAAACAATAGGCCGATTTTCAAGACAATGGCAGATTACAACCACAGGCAACCTCAAACAAATAGATGTGCGTGTAATGTGGACGGATCCTTTGGGCATAAGCAGGCAGGTTAACATTTCTTCATATCTGGCAAGATGAGAAAAAGAACTGAAAACAAAGGCTTTACTCTTATTGAGATATTGATCTCGATTGCAGTGCTTGGCATAGTGCTTGCGGCACTTATGTCTCTTTTTATAAGCTCGAACAAAAATGCTTCGGCTCAGAATCTTATTGTAACGATGCAGGGCAATTCGAGATCGTCAATGGATTTTGTTGTAAGAACTTTGAACGGGCTTATGAGAACTAACCCACCACCGGTTATAACCGGCGAAGGTACCTGTACCGGAACCAACGTATGCAATAGTGTGATTTCTTTTACCGCTGACGAAAATGCTTTTGGAGGACCAACATCTACACATGCATTCAGGCGCCATACTTCTTCAAGTGATGGGGCAAATACTCTTGGCTATGCATCTCCAGACACAGGTCCTATAGTTTCGCTTGCCCCGAATATAGTGTGTTTTGGAATCCAAAGACGGGATAAAAACAATGCTGTTACAACATCATGGGCAGATACAGCCAGGCTCGATGTTTCATTGACCGCTGAAACTATTACCATATTGCCTGATACTGGTTCCAAGGGAAGATTTACTCTTACTTCATCAGTTTTTTTGAGGAATTGAAAAAT
>JBBIWB010000031.1:0-34964 GCA_037439445.1 Desulfobacteraceae bacterium
TTGTGCGCCTTGCCTGCGGCCTTTTTACAAAGCCGTCCGAATATTGACTTTTTACTAGTTCATCAACTTTTACACGACCATCAACTATGACTACCAACGCATTGATTGAACTTAAAGGACAGATAGAACGGATCACCTATACAAACGATGAAAACGGCTTTACCATAGCCCGTGTGAAGGTTTATGGTTACAGCGATCTTGTGACAGTGTCAGGTAATTTTATTTCTCCTGTTCCAGGGGAAACCTTTGTCATGAAAGGGGAATGGATAAGGCATCCAAAATTTGGCGATCAGTTCAGGGTAGTACATTATGAAACCAGAACCCCTGCCAGTGTTTATGGCATCAAGAAATATCTCGGCTCAGGACTCATAAAAGGAATCGGTCCCAAGATTGCAGAAAGAATTGTAGGTTTTTTTGGAAAGTCAACACTTGACATCATAGAAGATGATATAGAGAGTCTCAATAAAATCGATGGGATAGGCGGTAAGAGGATTTCCATGATCAAAAAAGCATGGAATGATCAAAAAGAAATACGGGAAGTAATGCTTTTTCTCCAGACTCATGGCGTCAACTCAGGTTATGCCACAAAAATATTCAAACACTATGGAAATGACTCAATTCAGGTTGTAAAGGAAAACCCTTATCGTCTGGCAACTGACATCTGGGGGATAGGATTTGTAACAGCAGATAAAATAGCAGAACAACTTGGATTTTCAAAAGAATCTGTCTTGAGGGCTCAGGCAGGAATTTTATACGTTCTTCATAAACTTTCAGATGACGGGCATGTCTGTTATCCCAAGGATAATCTTATCGAAAAATGCATGGAAATGCTTTCTGTCAACTCTGATCTTATTGAAAAAGCACTGGATCTGGCAGCAGGCGCCTCTCAGATAGTAATCGAAAAGAGTCAGAATGACTGTAATTCAATCCCCCAGGTTTTTCTTGAAAAATATCATGTATGTGAGACTCTCATAGCTATAAGGATCAAGAGATTGATTCAGGCGCAAAAAAATATGAGGGCAATCAATACAGATGCCGCTATAGAATGGGTACAGAAGCAGATTCATATAGAGCTTGCCGAAAAGCAGATAGAAGCAGTACGCTGTGCTCTTGAAAACAAGGTCATGGTGATTACAGGAGGTCCTGGAACAGGCAAGACGACAATAATCTCTTCCCTGATCCATATTTTTACAAGACTCAATAGCCGCATTTTTTTGACAGCTCCCACCGGAAGGGCTGCAAAACGCATGAGTGAGACTGCTGGTCAGGAAGCTAAAACCATTCATCGTCTGCTGTCCTACAGCTTTCAGAAAACTGGATTTCAAAGAGATGACAGGAATCCGCTTGAATGTGATGTATTGATAGTTGATGAGTCTTCAATGATCGACACCGTTTTGATGCACCATCTTCTAAAGGCTGTACCTGTGCATGCAACAGTGATTTTGGTCGGTGACATTCATCAGCTTCCGTCTGTTGGAGCAGGCTCCGTGCTTTCAGACATAATAGGATCAGGGGCAGTTCCTGTGGTTGAGCTTAATGAAATTTTCCGTCAGGCAAAAACCAGCCAGATAATTGTTAATGCCCACCTCATAAACCAGGGGAAAATGCCTTCATGGAAGCCTGCCCAGGAAACGACTGATTTTTACTTTATCGAACAAGAAGATCCTGAAAGGGTAGTTGATACCATTTTGAAACTTGGAAGAGACAGAATTCCTGTCAAATTCGGGTTTGATGCCTTAAACGATATTCAGGTGCTTACTCCGATGCACAGGGGTGTTGTGGGTGCAGGAAATCTCAACATAATCCTTCAGAAAGCCCTTAATCCCGGAAAAGAAGGCATTACACGCGGCGGACGCACGTTTTGCCTTGATGACAAGGTAATGCAGATCAAGAACAACTACGAAAAGGAAGTCTTTAACGGCGATATAGGAAGAATTTCAGGAATCAATAATGAAGACCAGGAACTATTCATAAATTTTGACGGCAAGCAGGTAGCTTATGATTTTTCCGAGCTTGATGAAATCATTCTTGCCTATGCAGTATCCGTACATAAATCCCAGGGTTCCGAATACCCTGCTGTGATTATCCCAGTCTTAACCCAGCACTATATGCTCTTACAGAGAAATCTCATCTATACTGCTGTTACCCGCGGCAAGAAATTAGTCGTTCTTGTCGGAACAAGAAAAGCCCTTGCAATAGGGATAAGGAACAACAAAACCGAAAAGCGCCATACAAGGCTTAAGGAAAGGCTTTCTTGAAAACACTCAGTTGTTATTCTTCATCATCAGCAGATTTTCAAGATAACGCGATCTTATCTGCTCGCTTGCCAGTGTCTGTTTGACAGCAGGAAGCCTAAGGATAACTCCCAGTAATGCAGCAAGAGAGCGGTGACTCCACAAAACATGGTTGTCAAATATGAGGTGTTGAAGTTTGCCACGTTCAATTGCCATTAAAATGATACGATGGGCTCCATCCAGAGGGGTGATGACCCGCTTTTCTCTTGATTTCAGAATGATGTTTTCTTTGCTGCATGCTCTGACACACAGGCCGCATCCAAGACAAAGGTTTTCTGTAAGCCTTGCTTTTTTTTTCTTTGTTTTTACAGGGTCGTTTGCAGAAACGAGCGTCATTGCTTCAACAGGACAGACGCTGACGCATTTTCCGCAACCAGCACACCATGAATTGACATCAGGAATGTAATTTGTGGTTTGAACAGGCATCAGAAATCCAAATCGCCTGGCTGCAATCATGGCTTCGCAGCAGCACCCGCAACAATTGCATATGAAAGAGACATTTTTTCTGACATTATCCCCGAATTGAACCAGGTTGCTTTCATAAGCCATTTGCAGAAGATCAAGCCCTTCAATTTTGTCCACCTTTCTGGTATGCCCGTGTTTGATCAATGAAGCTGCAACAGTGTTAAATGTCATGCATATGTCCATGGGGGCATTGCATGCCCTGCCTATATGCTTCATCTTGTGACGGCAGTAACAGGTTCCTATGCCAATGTGGGTTGCAGTTTTGATGACCTCTGTTGCCCGCTCATAATCCAGTATCTGAGATCCCTTGTCTTTGGTGAGTGACGGTTCATGAACAAACGTGCGCCCAATTTTTGTTTCACCTTCAGTAAAAAGTTCCCTGATAAAATCATCTTCAACATTCAGATACTGATAAAAAAGTTCACTCAAGGTTTTTTGATCAATGTCAGTACGAATTCTCATCAATGAAAATTCAAAGAAACCGGCCATTGGCGGGGGCAGACAGTAAACAGAATCACCGTCTTGTTCAATATCTACTAAAATTGCTCTTTCCGCCAGATTGTTAAGGATGTCTTTTGCTTTGGCAGTATCCATATTCCAGATTCTGGCTGCCTTTTCTGCATTAAAAGGCTTTATTGGGAGGTTTGAAACGAGAAGTGCCTCTTTTTCGCTGAAAAGCATTTTCAGTATCTCATAGAGTAATTCAGACGGAGGAGCGCCCTGCGGGAAACGGTTCAAACGTTCAATCAGTCTTGAATAGCCGTAATTGCCAGTATGATGAGTCAAACTCACTTACCTTTCTCAAATATCTGTCAGCAAGCTTCCATTTCAGTCAACGCGTTTGACAGTAATGTCTCATAATGATCTTGGGATGTGCTGTCAAGGGAGCGCCACATGAGAAGCTGTCTGCGGATGGAATGAAGAAATACCTTGTTTATCCTTCTCCAGGCATTTGACTCTCCTGATTCCCTTTCAAGCAGTATCTTGATTTCAAGAAAGCCCGGTTCGTCAATGGACTGACAAAAACTAACAGAAACCTGCTGCATTATCCCGAAATCAAATGGTGCCAGCCATACATGAGAGTTGATTTGTACACAGGTCTCTTCTCCTGAGCAGGCATTTTCTGCGGCTAATCCCGGGACAGCAGGACAGACAAGGTTAAATGTCATCTCGCCTGTAGAAAAAAGCCCGTGAGAGACATCCTGATGGCTTTTGAAATAGTCGTAAAGAAAACCTGTAATGCTTCTGTGTTCACTGTATTTCATGAGAAATGGGAGTGTTATTTCCAGATTGTTTCCTTTTGATGGGGGAAGGCTCCATGCCCTGTTGACATCCGGAATGGCAATCTTGGCAGCTGCCCTTGAAGGATAAATAGCCGATATCAGAACAACTATTATCACAAGAAGCATGGCAGCCACTCCTGAAAGTGAAGAATAATTGACTGTTATACCAGCCCAGAGGGATGTTCCAGCAAAGAGGCTTGCTGTAGTCTGTGCAAGAAGATAACCTGCAACCACACTTAAAACTGCGAATGCCATGGCCTCTGCAATGAACAGAAAGCTAACGTGAGAAGGAGCAAGCCCTACGGATGTATAGACTGCGATCTCTTTCTTTCTTTCATAAACACTTCCTATCATTGTATTAAGCACAATGAATATGGAAATGATGATTGGAACAAGGATGTTTGGAACACCGCTGTAGTTTAAAGAATCTGTGGCATTGTAAAGAAAGACGCCTGCCTTCTCACCGCTGAAAAGAGCAAGTCCAAACCTGTCCACAAGCTGCTGGGCCGCTGCCTTGACATCTGTGCTGTCTGTAGTTTTGACTGCAATCCCTTTTAATTTTCCTCCTGAAGATAGAAGCGTCTGTGATGGAATGATAAGGGTAAGGCTTCCTGATATGTGCTGATACCTGCTTTGAAACATCCTGACATCATCTCCTGACTCCATTGCTTCCATCTCGACTTCGGTCATCTCCTGGGTGACTTCTTTTGAAAATATGGCAGGAGTAAGTGGTTCTCCGTCGAGATCAAGCTTGTCCTGAAGAAGCTTTCCTGAAAAAATACCGGTTACCTGAAAGATAACCCCCCAAAGCTTGATTTCTGCTGATTCGGGGTTTTGAAATGAAACTCCAAGTTCCTGTGCCATGCGGTCTGAAATCAGCACAGCCTTTCTTTCACCTTCGCTGAACCACCTGCCAGCCACAAGAATCCTATCCAGTCCCGTGATTTCGGGTTCATCAGAAGACAGGCCTATGAGCCCCTGGGCATCAAATTTACGGTTCTTATACAAGATCGGTATTTCTGCTGACCTGCTTCTATCATGTCCTTCAAGCCATATCCTTGGTGCTATTACGCCAGATGCACCAAATGTACTTGTCAGGACAGGGAGTGCTTCCTGGGGAATGTCCTGCCAGTTAACATTTTTGATGAGAAATCCAGAGTAAGGTGCAGTTTCGTTATACTGAATTCTCGAATGAAGACGCATGCTTTTTACAGACGTAAAACTCATTATGGTAAAAGTCAGAATTATGAGAGTTGCACATGTCAGAGCCGTTCTTATCCTCCGTCTGCGAAGGTTACTGACTCCCAGGAAGAATGAGGCAGAAAAAGCCTTCCACCTGCTTATTTCACCAGTACTGGTTGGTCTTGCCCTGTTTTGCAACTGGGTCATTTCATCTTCAAAACGCAGGAATATGATGAGTGATACCATGAAGGAAAGACCTATTATGAAAAAGGCAAGTATTACGACAAAAGGGCTATAGGCAAGCTGGAAAGCAGGGTGAACCTGATAAATAATTGTAATTACAAGAGTCAATACGAGTGAAAAAGCAATTATCCTTTTATATATGTTGGAAAAGGAAAAAAGAAGCCTTTCAACGCAGAAGGCAAAAGGTACAAACAAGGCTATGTAAAACAGGACTCCGAAGAGGACATCTTTTTGGGTGTTCTCTACATCATCATAAACCCTGCTGGCAAGTGCCCATGATGAAGATGATGATTCAATGAATACGTCATAATTTCTGTTTTCAAGCGCATTTTTTGCTTTTTGCAGATTGTTTTGTCCTTCTGACTGAAGTCTTCTTATCTGTTCATTGAATATGCCGTGCTGTTCGAGAGTCTCAATTCTTGGATTAAGAAGTTTCCACATGTCATGGGCCGCCCTGTATTCTGTATGATAAAGTACAGGCCATTCGTCTATTCTGTATCCAAGCCCTTCTGAACGTTCAGTATCAGAGTTCGTAAGAATCATTTTTTTACGGATAATTGAATCAGAAAGAGTGAGTTTAAGCCTCGTTTCAGGTTCAAGAAAAATGGATGTCAGGACAGAAGCCCTTGTATCGATTCTGCTGTACCAGTATTTTGAAGGTTCTGCCTCTGTCTTTCCGTCTATGAGTTTGAGCCTTGTCATGTATTTGAAGCTTCGCGGCTCCATCAGGTTGAATAATGTGGTGCCTTTACATGAAAACATGACAAGATCGGTTTCCATGTTCGTTCGCTGAATCTTCAACCTGTAGGCTTCTTTTCCAGTTTGCTCCTTATCGATAGCCCACAGAACTTTTCCGTTTGAAGGGTCAAATTTATAGCCTTCAATAATAAGTTTATCCAGAACATGTCTTTTGTCTGCAACACCCTTGACCTGAAATGTTCCCAAGCTGTTTACCATAGTATAGTAACGGGTGTTACCCTGATAAGACATTATGACTGTTTCAGGGGCTGGCTGATCTGCAAAGAGTTCTCCGTGACGAATAAAATTGGCACGTCCTGTAATCGTGGAAAAGCCGTTTTGAGGCAGACTTTCGCTGTATAGTTGAGGGGCTGCCGCTATGATTCTGACGAGACTGAAGACCTGCCTGCTCTGCTTCTGTGCAAATGACCAGTCAATTGTTTCAGGAACATCGTAAGGAGTGCCCCAGAAATTGCGCGCATCATGAACAGTGGCAAGGCTTGTTCCGATATAACCTGCAAGAGCACTTACTTCACCCCCAAGAAAAGGTCTGTCTGTGAAGTAACTTTGCCATGGCCTTATTTTGCTTGGTCTCAGGGTGTCTCTGAAAAGGGAAAGTTCGGTTTCCGAAAGGCTTTTTTGTATTGTTTCATTTAGTGTTGCATAGGCTGATGAACGGTTGGCAGACGGTTTCAGGGAATAAAGCCATCCCTGGCTGAAAGCTCCGAAACCGTCTCCATGGCTTGAAAGGTGAAGTGAAATGGAGACCATGAGCTCTCGGTTTTTTACCATTGATCTGAAATCAAGGGCATTGTCCAGAAGCCTTGCCTGGTTTGAAGCATCTTTGAGTATCGCTTTCTGACGTTTAATGGCAGAAGGAATTATCTTCTCTATGATTTTCTGATTTTCAGGTGAAATGTTCTTCAAGGTTGGCTGCCAGCCAAGCTGTCGATACAACAGCCTTTCTTTGGCAAGTCCCTGAATCTTTTTCTGGTTTCCCTCATCCTGCTTCTGAAGCCTTAACTGCATCAGTTCACGTGATATTTCATCGACATGTGTCTTGATTTCATCGTCAATGGCTTTTTTTACGAGAGCATCTGTTGTTGTTCTGTCGGAATCAGTATCAGAGAGGTCTTCAGATGTTTTTGGATCAAGAGTTCTTATTATTTTACGGGTTTCTTTTATTATGTCTCTAAGTTGTTTCTTCTGTTTCCGCATATCCTTGGGGGAAGCCCTGAGACTCCAGATAAGATCCCTGAAGCCAGCCAGAGTCTGGGCATGACCGCTTGTTGCAACAAGAAGAATTGAGCGTTCCGGTGGTTTTTCCTTGAATTTTCTGGCAAGTTCAAGCAAAGTTGCTATGCTTATTGCTTCGTCTGCTCCTGGAGATTTTCCAGGGATAAAGGCTTTGCTGTCATAGAAAGCCTCTATCATAATGAGCTCGTCCTGAAGATCTGGACTTTGCCCCGGTATTAGACAATAGATGTTTTCGCTTATGACTTCTTTCCAGCTTGATTCTGAATTAAGTAAAACTTCAGGAACAAGGACATGATCCTTAGAGTTTTCAAAATCTCCGAAAATTTTTCTGGCATCTTCAAGAGATAGCCAGAAGCGTGGAAAATAAACAGGGGAGAGCTCGTGCTTGTCTTCAAACAAATATCTCGAAGAGTTGCCTCTGTCCACGTATATTATCGCCAGTGCACCAAGATTTGCTGCCTGAATCCAGTTCTTTCCTGAATCCAGTTCCATGAGTAAAATCGTTTTCTCAACTGGCTTTGAATTAAGTTCACTCAGATTTCCTGACCCGACATAGACAAGCTGTCCCTTTAAGCCTGAGGAGTCTATTGCCTGAGGAGAAATTGCATTGCCATGAAGAGGATGAACTGGGAAACTGAGATTTCCATCAGAAAGGACTATCTGGCTTTTTCTATGCTGAAGAACTGGAACAGAGAATCTGTGTGAACCTGTCTCTGTAAAACCTGCTTCATGAAAACTGTTTTTTATGTATTCAGCGGCGGATTTACATCCTGAAGAGCCGGTGCTTCTGTCTCCAAGAGAAGAAAGAGCTCTGATGTCTTTTTCAAAATCACCTGCTTCCGCACTGCATCTGAACAAAATCAGGATAGCGGTCAGAATGATAGTCAGTCTTATGAATTGCATAATGTTTTAAACTATGTAACCGCTCAAGTTGTCATATTTGACGGCATCGTAAAAAGGCCGGATGCTGCGTTGCACTGCATCCTTCGTCATTGCGGCGTACCATAAGTACGCCTCATTCCTCAGGATTTGCGCGCCTTGCCTGCGGCCTTTTTACAAAGCCGTCCGAATATTGACTTTTTACGAGACCATCATATTTACGGCTTGTTGCATTGAACTGTTATGCAGGGTCATTGCAGTTTTAGTCCCGATTTCTCCCACGGAAATTGAGAGCTCATCCCTGTTTTCTATTTTATCGACACGGCCATCCCTTATCCAGACAACCTGATCAGAAACATTAAGCATTTTTATGTCATGGGTAGCTGAAATAATGGTAACGCCCCTATCAAGGCTGAGTTTCTTGAGAAGGGAAATTATTTCTTCTCCTGTATTCAGATCCAGGTTCCCGGTAGGTTCATCAGCCAGAATTATGGCAGGGTCATTGGCTAGAGCCCTTGCTATTGCAACCCTCTGCTGCTGGCCACCTGAAAGTTCGAAAGGCTTATGCTTGAATCTGTCAGCAAGACCTACCATCTCAAGGAGTTGAATGCCTTTTTTTACGGCAATATCGTCAGCGATTCCTGCAAATGTCATTGGGAGTGTTACATTTTCAAGCGCGGTCATGACCTGTATGATATTAAAAGTCTGAAAAATATAGCCGATCTTTCTGCATCTGAGCCATGCCAGCTCATAAGCATCTAGCTGTGCAATATCTACTTCATCGATAAATACTTTTCCAGTTGTAGGTTTGTCAAGACCTCCTATCATGTTGAACAGTGTGCTTTTCCCGGAGCCGGATGGTCCCATAATGGAAATGTAATTCCCGGTCTCTATTTCAAGGTTCACTCCTTTGAGTGCAAGTACATCCATTTTTCCAAGTTTGAAGGATTTCGTCACATTCGTAACGCGTACAATTTTTCTGGAATCGGTCATGTTATTCACTTTTTCCTTATTGTTCAATCCTCATGGCTTCGACAGGCTGCATTCTTGCTGCAACAAGTGCAGGATACATTACACCAATGAGGCTTAAAATGCATCCTGTGAGACTTGCAACTGCAACCGACTGGAAAACCTGACTCCATGATAAAGTGTGAAGGGATATCATGCCAAATCGGATGGAAAAATTAAGAATTGCAAAGACTCCTCCTGCAAAAGCGCCGATAAATGAGCCTATGAAGCCCTGGATTCCTGCTTCGAGAAGAAAAAGTTTTAGGATGAAGCTGTCAAGAGCTCCAAGGCATTTCATGGTTCCAATCTCGCGGAATCGTTCCGTGACAGCCATGAGCTGGGCATTTACTATCCCCACGGTACATACAAGGAGTGATAAGACTATTATCCATTGCTGTTTAGGGCAGCTTCCAACAGATGTAGCTTCCAGGCTAATGTCATAGCCGTATCGGATCAGGGCCTTGCAATGTACAGGATCGCCTGTTGAAAGAAGCCCGTTTGCAACATCCGAGCAAACATTTGTAAAGCTTAGAAAAGAAACTGCCAATACAAGACTTACAATAGTGATGATGGATCTGAAAAAACGGACCCGTATGCTTTTGATGGCAATTTCAACAGATTTCATAAATGGAAGAACAATGAGTCTGTCAATTTTTTCTGTTTTTTTCGGGCTATACATCGTTTTTCACTCCGTAATCCCTTACCCTGTTAAACCTGAACGGATGGGGACGAACAGGTATGTTGTAGTTTCTTAACTGTCCGCTTGTAAACATTTCAGCGCTTACAGCAGGAACTTCTGAGCTGTATTTGAACCATTCTTCAACATAGGTATGGAATTCATCCAGTTTATTCATGTAGATGTTCATATGATCAGTTGCACCTACCGCGAACCTGTCGTTTATACCGTCAAACTGATGGAAATCCGGAACGTGGATATATGATAAATCCAAAACAAACAAATCATCAACTGGTTTTACAAACATGAGATCAGGCCGGCACCTGATTATGCAATCATAGTGTATATTCATCTTTTTTTCGTAGTCAAGCCTTAGCCGGTTGCATTTTTTCAAGCCGTAAAGCTGTTGAAGATAGGGCTGAACCCCTGTTTTCAATCTACAATTAAGATTGTTGACTAGATTGCCTTCTGCAACAGGTTTGTCTTTTTCGATTTCTATTGCGGCAGGACTAAGCAGTTCGGCAAGATGAGAATAGGAGTCTTCTGGTGTGTAAATAAAAAGATCACAGCCTTGTGTCTGATCGAGAAGACATTTGCGAATGGAGTTATATGTTTTATCAAGGCCTCTGCATCTTCCCGACATGCACACAGCGATTTTAGGATTCTTTTTTTGTGAAAGTCTGATTGGAGAAGGAAGATTATCTTTCTTTCTGAACTTCATAAGACAATGTTGCATATTAAAATGTTTCTCTAAAAAAGAATCTGAAATTCTGTATGATCCTTCTTTTTTCCTGGGGTTACCTGGCAGAGGATAGATGGAATTAGGGTCTTTCAGGTTTATCCTGTCTTTCAGATCCGATTTGATAGAATTAAGAAGGAATGCTGCGGGAATTGCCCAGTATTTTTTTCGCAATGCATATGATTTTCGTATCCTGTTGCGGGTTGTGATGACATTGAACTGAATCTTGTGTTCATGGTAAAAAAGACTCGTCAAATGGTTCAAAACATGCTGGGAATAGAGCCACGACTCGCAGTCAAAGCCAGTGTAATAGGGAAGAAGAAAAGAGATGGTTTCCTTGTGGAATGCATTGAAGATGGCATCTATGTTATGGCCTATATTTACCTCTTCTTCAGGTTCATGATACTGCCAAGAATAACGTGTGTAACCAACAGCAGGCTGCCATTCCGTAAGATATTTTTCTAATGTCCTGAAAGGATTTCCGCAAAGCTCAATATTTAATTCACTGGCAAGCTCCGTGTCTTCTTTTACAATACAGTCACCATCCAAAAAAATATAATAGAGATAATCCTCGTTTTTCCTGAAAGCTTCCTTCAAAAGCCTGTTTCTTCCTTCAGTCCATGTGCTTTGAGGAAAAAAAATTGAATTTTCAAGATCCGACGGTTTTTTCCATGTCAGAAGTATAATGTCGTTTTGTTCGTCCTGAAGTTCAGGATAAGGCATATCGGATTCGGATTGAATCATGTAAACAAAAGATTTCATTTTGCTATTGGCGCCTTCTCATATCAGATTCCCGCATCTTGATTGTGTGCCGTTTCTTTGACTCTTTTAGAAGAGTTTCAATTTCAGTTTTTTTCTGAGGGTCCTTAACCATATCATATGCTTTTTCGAGTTGAGCAATGGCGTTTTTGTGATCTCCGCGGGTCTTGTAAAATATACCAAGGTAATAGCAGGCGTCATAAATTCTGCCAAGTGAGCCGTAGGAACTTCCAAGATAATAAATGGCTTCTGTATATTGAGGGTTGTTCCTCAGAAGGGTTTCAAGCATTCTTGCGGACTCTTCAAATCTTCCAAGTGCCATCAGGCAACGTGCAGCATAATAGAGACCTTCTGGCTCGTCAGAAGAGATTTCGAGAGCACTCTTCAAGACGGATAAAGACTCTTGCAGGCGTCCGTCCATAAAATATGTCTTTCCAAGCTCAATTAACAAAAGAGGATCAAATGCCCGCCTTGTTAAAGAAGACCTGAAATGTTCAATTGCAGCAGTTCTGTTTCCTGTACGGCTCAAGATGAGTCCATAGCCATATTGCATCAACGGATCTTCGTGGTTTTTTTCGGCACCGGATCTGAATTTTCTTAATGCTTCATCTTCTGATCCAAACATCGCTGTAAGCCTTGTATGAGTCCAGTTGAAGGAAGTTTTGGAAATTTTCGGAAGTTGATTCATGATACCTGGATTTGCTTCCATCCATGAGCCGATGAATGCGATTCGGTCTTCTACGGCAGGATGGGTCATAAGATAGGTAGGAACCTGCTCCTTCCCGTACCATTGTTTATTGCGGATCTTGTTTAAGGCAACAAGAAGCCCTTTTGGGTTGTATCCAGCCCTTGTCATGTAGTCGATGCCCCTTAAGTCTGCCTGCATTTCATCTTCCCTGCTGTAGGCAAGGGTTAGAGTTTGTGCAGCGGCAATTGACCCTATAGCTGCTGCACTTGCTGTTGAACCTGAGCCACCGGTTGCGCCCATGAGAATTCCTGCTGCAATGCCGGCAAGTGTTGCAAGTCCGATTTTTTTTGATCTTTCTATTTTTTCAGCAACATGTCTGCATGATACATGGGCAATCTCGTGAGCAAGTATTCCTGCCAATTCTTCTTCTGTATCAAGTGCTTCAAAAAGACCGCTGTTGATGAAGATATGGCCTGCAGGACCTGCAAATGCATTATAGGTTGTCTCTTTTATAACATAAAATTTGTATTGAAAGGGCTGGGGAGGCATCACAGATAAAATCCTGTTGCCTATTTCTGTTATATAATTGGATATTATTGAATCATTAATTATTTCAAGCTGTTCATTTACTTCAACCATGAATTCCCTAGAAAGTTTTTCTTCTTCATGGATAGTAATTCCTCTTGTTGTGTCAGGAAATACCATAAGAATAACCACAACCCATATCCAGCATCTTGATTTAGACTTCATTTATTTAGAATCCTTGATTCAACTTATTTAGGCGTTTTGAACACCATTACATATTCGGTTGTACTTTTCAAATATCATTTTCTGTGATAATAATTATGAATCATGGCAACTACAATATGCATAGCAAATCAGAAGGGCGGAGTCGGCAAAACAACCACTGCAATAAATCTCTCGGTAGCCCTTGCAATAGCACGAAAAAAAATTCTCCTTGTTGATTGCGACCCTCAGGGCAACGCCACAACAGGAATTGGTTTGGACAAAAAGGGTCTTGTCAGAACCCTGTACCACGGAATGATCGGTGAGGCATCTGCTGCCAGCATCATTCTTGATAGCGGAATTGACTCCTTGAAGGTTATTCCAGCCAGGGTTGAGCTTATCGGTTTTGAAATCGAGATGATGTCGAGTGCAAACAGGGAAAATATCCTTAAAAATTTATTATCTGGATTAACATCTTCTTACGATTATATTATTCTGGACTGTCCACCATCTTTAAGCCTTCTTACAATAAATGCCATGACTGCTGCAGACACTCTCCTTATACCTCTTCAATGCGAGTTTTTTGCACTCGAAGGCCTGGGGCAGCTTCTTCAGACCATGAAGAGGGTCAAGCGTGGGCTTAATCCAGATCTTAAGCTCATCGGAATTCTTCTGACCATGTTTGACAAAAGAACCAATCTATCTGGTCAGGTTGCAGAAGAAGCAAAAAAATATTTCAAGGACCTGGTCTTCAAGGCTGTTATTCCCCGAAGTGTGAGGCTTGGAGAAGCCCCAAGCTACGGGAAACCGATATTATTATATGATCCAACTTCAACAGGCGCAATAGGTTATATAGATCTTGCAAGAGAAATTCTTGCAAAGCAAATCATACATAACCGAAAGCTCAAGGCTGAGAGAGAGAGACTAAAGGCTCATGACAATCAAAACCTCCCAGGATGAGAAAATGCCCTTCAAACGCAAAAATACAGGGTTAGGAAGAGGGATTGAGGCATTGATTCCTGATATCGATCCTGTAGGAAATGATTCGAAAGAGTATTTTATCTGCGATGTGCGTCTGATCAGCCCAAATCCTTTTCAGCCAAGAATGAGCTTCAAACAGGAAGAACTTGAAGAATTAAGCCAATCCATCATAGAGCAGGGCATCCTTCAGCCTATAATGGTTCGCAAAGCAGTGACAGGCTACGAACTGATTGCAGGTGAAAGAAGGCTTAGAGCTGCAAAAATTGCTGGCTTTAATGAAGTTCCAGTTGTCGTGAAAGATGTGTCGGATGCCAAGCTTCTTGAGATTTCTTTGATAGAAAACATTCAAAGACAGGATCTGAATGCACTCGAAGAAGCTGAAGCCTACAGCAGGCTTATGTCTGATTTTGGTCTTACTCAGGAAGAGGTTGCCATCCGTGTAGGGAAAAGCCGCTCTTCAGTTGCAAATTTCCTAAGACTTAGACAGCTCTCTGAGCCTGTGAAGGCAAGTATTTTGGATGGGCAGCTTAGCATGGGGCATGCCAGGGCACTCTTGAGTGCAGATACTGAGGCTCAGCAAAATGCAGCGTGGAAAGCAGTAATTTCGAAAGGGCTGTCTGTACGTGAGACTGAAGCACTCATCAGACGACAGAAAAAATCGAAACCTGATAAAAACCCTTTACCCAGGCAAGATGAAATATACCTTATAAGTGTTGCAGAAGATTTATCCAGAAATTTCGGAACAAGTGTCAAGATTAAACGAAAAGGCGGTAAGGGGAGAGTTGAAATAGAATTTTACAGCAATGACGATCTCGATCGCCTGATCGATCTTTTGAAACGATCTTTATAAAGGGCATAAGTTTTTGTCTCTTCATATCATCATAGATGGGTATAATCTCATTCGACAGTCTGAAGTCTTAAGTGGCCTTGAAAGGCAAAACATTCAGGCAGGAAGGGATGCCCTTGTGGATATGCTTGCAGCCTACAGAAGGGTAAAACGCCATAAAATTACAGTTGTTTTTGACGGATCAGATGCAATCTGTGATTATCCGTCACAGAATAGTGTTAAGGGAATAAGCATTGTTTTTTCAAAATTCGGCGAGATCGCCGATACTGTAATAAAACGCATGGCATCAAAGGAAAGAGAAAAAGCCATTATTGTATCTTCAGACCAGGATATAATCCAGCGTTCCGAATCATTTGGATGTGCAACTTTAAATTCAGTTGTCTTTGAAAATAAAATATTTATGGCATATCAGCTCGACTCTTTTAGGAGTGACGAAAATATTTCCATTGGATGGGTTCCTACAACCAGGAAAAAAGGACCTTCCAGACGTCTCCCGAAGCGAGAACGCCAGAACAGGATAAAAACCGGAAAGCTCTAAAGGAATCACATGTTGCGTATCTGTGTTATTGACGGACAAGGCGGCGGAATTGGGAGTGCTGTGATAAAAAAACTCAAGGAAGCTTTTGAAGAAACTGTAGAAATCATAGCGCTTGGCACAAACGCCATTGCAACCACCCAGATGCTGAAGGCAAGAGCCAACAGGGGGGCTACAGGTGAAAATGCAATAGTCCAGACATCTCCAAGAGTAGATATTATCATAGGCCCTCTTAGCATTGTCCTGGCACATGCCATGATGGGCGAGGTAACACCAAGAATAGCGGAAGCCATTTCAGGCTGTAATGCCAAGAAAATACTGATTCCTCTTTCTCAGGAAAATGTAGAAATAGCCGGATTGGCTCCGATTCCGCTCCCAAGGCTCATAGATTCCCTGATTCAACAGAATTTATCACTGCTATCTATTACAACTGATGATTAAAACTAACCGGTCACGCGTTTCCAACCATGAGCTTAGGAATCAGATCAATAAATAAACTCAATGGTACAAACGGATAAACAAAGATAGGGATGATGTATTAATCTATGCTGTTCATCTGTGGTTAAAAGATTGATGAACTTGTAATTACAGTATTTTCAAGGTTGATGGACTCGTAAAAAGTCAATATTCGGATGGCTTTGTAAAAAGGCCGCAGGCAAGGCGCGCAAATCCTGAGGAATGAGGCGTACTTATGGTACGCCGCAATGACGAAGGATGCAGCGCAACGCAGCATCCGGCCTTTTTACGATGCCGTCAAGGTTAACTCCACGAATAATAACTTCCTAAACCCGAAGGATTGCAGCCATGTGTGAAGCTAATGCATACTTGATTGAAGGAGAAAAAGAACATCTTGTAATGGAATCAGTTGATATTGTTGAACCGGAAAAAGACGGGCTGAGGCTGATAAGCATTTTCGGGGATCAGAAATTTCTCAAGGCTTATATTCACTCACTGTCTCTGGTTGATCATAAAATATTTCTAAAGCAGGGATGAAGATAATCATAGCAAAAACTGCAGGGTTCTGCATGGGTGTAAGAAGGGCAGTTGAAAAGGCACTGGATGCACCTGGCAAACACCAGAAACCCATCTTTTCCTATGGTCCTCTGATTCATAACCCGCAGGTTTTAGATCTTCTTCAAGAAAAAGGGATAAGTGTGATTCAGGAAATTCCTGAATCTGGTGTGGGAACTGTGCTGATCCGGGCACACGGGGTTCCTCCTGCGGTCAAGAGGAATCTTAAGAAGTCAGGCTTTACAGTCATTGATGCGACATGTCCCCGTGTCGTAAAGGTTCAGGCAATAATCAAAAAACATGCAAGAAATGGATATGCCTGCATCATAATAGGAGATCATGACCATCCCGAGGTTATAGGCCTGTCCGGTTTTGCAGGAAAAAATGGCCATGTAGCAGGAAACCTTGAAGGGTTAAAAGCCCTTCCTGTGTTTGAAAAGGCTATAATAGTTGCCCAGACCACATTAAACATAAGCCTTTTTGCAGATATCAAAAACTGGGCAAAAACGCATTGCCCTCATTATAAATGTTTTCACACGATCTGTGATTCAACTTCCGAAAGACAGGCAGAAGTAAGAAAACTTGCAGAATCTGTGGATGCGTTAATTGTAGTTGGTGGCAGAAACAGCGGCAATACCCAGAGGCTTGCAGAAGTTGCTGCACACTCAGGTGTTCCGACCTTGCAGATTGAGAACGAAACAGAAATCAATACGAAAGCCCTTGTTTCTGCGGAAACTGTAGGGATCACAGCAGGTGCTTCTACTCCAAACTGGGTTATCAACAGGGTGGCAAGGGCTGTTGAAAGACTCCCGAATGATAAAGGAGAATTTGTAAGAAAGTTTTTTTTCACTGTTCAAAAAACCATGCTCCTTACCAATGTTTATGTTGCAATTGGTGCAGGGTGCTTAAGCTATGCCTGTTCTGTACTGATGGGGATAAACGATTTCTTCCCGCATGTGCTGGTGTCAATTCTCTATGTTCTTTCAATGCATACCCTGAACAATCTTACAGGATTAAGGGCAGACAGGTACAATGATCCCGACAGAGAATCCTTTTACTTGAAGCATAAATTCCCGCTGATCTGTCTTGCCATGTTCTGCGGAGCCATTGGTCTGCTCGTTTCTCTTGGCCATGGGAAGGACTCTTTCATAATACTTCTGGTGATGAGCCTTATGGGGCTTTCCTATAATATCAGGTTAATTCCAGACAAGCTTGCTGCCGGCAAATATTTCAGGATGAGAGATATCCCAGGCTCTAAAACCATTCTTATAGCAGTTGCCTGGGGGGTTGTAATCTCAATTTTACCTGCCATATCCCAATCGGACAATCTGTTTGTTTTTAGTACTGCTGTTGCTTTTTTGTGGGTAACAGGGACAGTGTTTGCAAGAACGGCTTTTTTTGATCTTCTCGACATGCATGGAGATAAAATTGTTGGCAAGGAAACAATACCTATCCTTCTCGGGGAAAAAAAATCCATTCTTATGCTTAAGATGCTGCTTGCTTCCCTTGTTGTACTCCTCGTTGTATCCAGTTTTTTTCATATCATCCCTAATATAGGATTTGCACTATCCTTATGCACTGTCCTGATGTTGATATTGGTAAGCCTGCACGAAAAGAAATTGGCACCATCGGGAATTCGTCTGGAATTTCTCGTTGAATCCCATTTTTTATTTGCAGGCATGGTTACAGTGCTTTTTTCCGTGTTTCTTTAGAAACAAACAATAATGACGGCATCGTAAAAAGGTCGGATGCAGCGCTTGCGCTGCATCCTTCGTCATTGCGGCGTACCATAAGTACGCCTCATTCCTCAGGATTTGCGCGCCTTGCCTGCGGTCTTTTTACAAAGCCGTCCGACGGACTTTTTACGATTTCATCAATAATAGTCTCAGCAGGGAAAATTTACAGTCTCCAGTAAAGAATCTCTAATTTTTTTGCCTCATTATGGCTGAAAGCGCTTTTAATGTCTATTACTATGGGTGATCCGTCATGACATATTCCGGCAATAGCAGAAAGTCCCATCTCTTTGTATTCATCGTGAATGACTGCTACTATGACTGCATCCGCCTTGCCCAGAGTATTCAACGGCTTAATTTCAAGACCGTAATGAGCCAATGCCTCATCAGGATCTGCTAAGGGGTCATTCACAACCACATCCACACCATAAGTCTTGAGTTCTGATATTATATCAATAACCTTTGTATTCCTTAAATCCGGAACGTTTTCCTTGAATGTAAATCCCAGTATGGCAACACGGGAATGGTAAACCTGTTTATTTGACCTGATCAGCATCTTAATAGTCTGTTCAGCAATAAATTTTGCCATGTTATCGTTTATTCGCCTTCCAGCAAGAATCATTTCAGGATGATATCCGAGAGATTCTGCCTTAAATGTCAGATAATATGGATCAACACCTATACAGTGACCGCCTACAAGACCAGGTCTGAATGGTAAAAAATTCCATTTGGTTCCGGCAGCTTCCAGTATTTCAGCAGTATCTATTCCCATTTTATTGAAAATCATGGCCAGTTCGTTCATCAAGGCTATGTTAAGATCACGCTGTGTGTTCTCAATTACTTTAGCTGCCTCGGCAACCTTTATTGAAGATGCGCTATGAATGCCTGCAGAAACAATTGCTCCGTAAACTTTTTTGAGCAGCTCTGCTGTTTGAAAATCAGAGCCTGAAACAACTTTGACAATTTTATCGACTGTATGCAGCCTGTCACCCGGGTTTATCCTTTCAGGAGAATAACCTACAGTAAAATCAATATTAAATTTAAGACCTGATTCTTTTTCCATTATGGGAACACAGACTTCTTCTGTTGCACCTGGATATACAGTTGATTCAAAGACAACGCATGAGCCACGCTTCATCACTTGTCCTACTGTAACCGAGGCACTTCTGAGAGGCTGAAGATCCGGAATGCGGTATTCGTCAATAGGTGTTGGAACAGCCACAATTATAAGCTTGCACTGGGCAATTTCTTTCTGATCTGATGTATAAAAAATCCTGGAATTTTTCAGTTCACTTTCTGAAACTTCACGGGTTCTGTCTCTGCCGCTTTGAAGCTCCCGGATTCTGTCTTGCTTCAGATCATAGCCAACAACATCAAAATGCCTTGCGAAATGAACAGCCAGAGGAAGGCCAACATAGCCGAGTCCTACTACAGCTATCTTTTCTTTTTTTTCAGCCAGTGATTCATAAGTGATCATGCGATTCTCCTAATTCTTGACATGAGGTTTGATTTTAAGCATTTTCCCGTCCGTGCTTATAAAAATTGCTCCGTTGTGGGCTGTGTTGAAAATTTTAGAACCAATGTCTTCATATCGCTTTATAACCGATGGATGTGGGAATTTGTAGCGATTGTTCAACCCTGTAGTGAAAATCACAAATTCAGGCTCTACTTTTTCAACAAAAGGAAAAGTGTTCGATGAGTTACTTCCATGATGGGGTGCGATCATTATTCTTGTTTTCAGTTTTTCATTATGTATTGAAAGCATTTCCTTTTCAGCCAATGATTCTATGTCTCCCGGAAACAGTATGGAAAGAGTGCCGAAAACAGCTCTTATGACAAGGGAATTGTTGTTGTTATTGCGTTGGTTCAAGTTGTTTTTTTCCCCCATGAAATCAGCAGGAGGATTCATTATTTCAAGGCTTACTCCGTTAATCACATGTTGTCTTGGAAGAATTCTGAAATCAGCCAATTCAGCATTTTTACGATTGATTACTTCCATGAGCTGAATATAGCCGAGACTGTTCCCGCTCTCATTGTTTGTCCAGATTTCCTTTACATGAAAATTTTCCGCAATATAAATCATTCCGTTCATGTGATCGCTGTCAGGATGAGATAAGACCAGGGTTTCTACTGATCCGATTTTTTTCCTCCATAAAAGAGGGGCAATCACCATTTTCCCAATATCAAAGACAGAGTTATCTGGAAAACCACCTGCATCTATTAGCATTACATGTCCCCTGGGGAATTCCAGTAAATTTGCCGTGCCCTGTCCGACATCTATAATTGTAATTCTGAAATCAGAGCGTAAAAAACGCTGATAAGTCCAATACGCAATATCTATTCCAAGTGTAACGGTTGCTACAATTAAAAGTGTAAAGAAAATTTTTTTTGTTTTTGGTACAGGTTCATTTCTTTTTTTCAATGTAACAATTATCAGAAAAATCGTGTAACAACAGACCATTTCAAGAAAAGACGGTGTTATGGTCTTTATTGCAGAAAAATGAAGTTCTCCTAAAAAGCCAGCCAAGTCAAGGCAAGGCAATATTATGAGAGCACTTGTTTTGAATCCCCATAAGGACAGCTCCGGAACTATCAGAGACAGTCCTGCGGAAAACAGACCAACAGGTACGACTCCAAAGCCTACAATAGGAACAAGTATAAAATTTGCTAAAGGGCTTATGAAAGATATCTGGTTGAAATAATGCATTACAATAAGAAGTGTTCCAAGCGTGGCAGAAAGGGAAAGCCACAATGACGAAAGCATCATGTTCTTGATTCTTGTAATGAAGGGGCTCTTATCCTCTTTCCTGGGTTCCCAGAGCCGGGGAAGAAGATACAGAATAAAAAAAACAGATCCAAATGAAAGCTGAAAGGAAATGGAGAAGAGGGAAGGGGGGTGAATTACAAGAATAGCCATGGCTGCTACTGCAAGCGTATTGAATGGTTCATGATCCCTGTGAATCAGAAAAGTCAGGAGAAACACAGAGATCATGATGACAGCTCTCTGAGTTGAAGGCGACATGCCTGCAATAAACCCGTAGCCCAAAACCGGTATTATTGAAAGTATGGCAGCACCTTTTCTTGTCCAGGCCCTCCACAGAAAAAACTGAAACCAGCTTAACACCCATTTGAAAATGAAAAAAGATGTTGTTGCAACAATTCCAACGTGCAGGCCAGAGATGGCAAGAAGATGACTTATGCCGGCTTTTCTGAAATTGTCTGTCATTTGGTCAGAAATGCCGCTTCTGTCTCCGATTATGAGTGCTTTCATTACTCCTCTTGCATCATCATTCTTGCTGTAAGCCAGGTCTATATGATGGGAAATGATTTTTCTGAATCTTTCGATTCTGTTGGAAAAACCGTCCTGCGAATCTCTTTTCACTACTTCAATTTCTTTTCTTTTGACATAGGCTGATCCGTAAATTCCGTTAAAGGCCATATGCCTTTTGTAATCGAATCCCCCGTCATTTTTAAAATTACGAAACGGATAGATTTTTCCTGTAAAACTAACCCGGTCTCCCATTTTAAGCTCAAGAAGAGGATGTCCCTCGACATTAACTCTTATCTTTCCGGTAACCTGTAAACTTGTGCTCTGGTTGTCAAGAGTTTCCACTGTCAAGTCAAATTTTTGGCGATCATTATCAATCCAGGGAGAAGAATTAAGAAGGCCTGTTATATTCCAGACTGTGAATGTGGCAAATCTCGAAACATGATGAGAAGGTGGATTTGTAGTAACCCATGGCTGAATTGAAAGATACCCTGCTATGATAAACAAGATTATTGGTGCTGTTCGTACGGTAGAATGACTTGCAATTCCGTAAATGATTCCGGCTGCTCCGGCCATAGCTCCAGGAAGTGCCCATAAGCATTGATCAGGTGCCCATGAACCAATCACAATTCCCAAAATGAGAGCCCCAAGAAGTGGGATGATAGGCCTGGAATAATATGAAGCCATATCGGGCTACCATGGCATATTATCAGTGTCTGAAGCTTCTCTGTCCTGTGTAAACCATTGTAACTCCTGCTTCATTGCAAGCCTCTATGGATTGATAGTCATTGTCAGAGCCACCTGGCTGAATAACACTGGTTACACCTTCTGCAATCCCAACATCTATCCCGTCACGGAAAGGGAAAAAAGCATCGCTTACCATAGCAGAGCCTCTTAATCCGCCATTTTCGTTTTTAACCAGTTGATCGATCTGGGATTTTTTTTCAGGATCTTTAAGATCATTATAGGCAATTCCAAAGGATTCAAAACAATAACGGTCAGACAGTTTCCGGTAAGCCTTGTCTCGGGCAATTTCAGCAACACCTACCCTGTCCTGTTCCCCTGTTCCAATTCCAACCGTTATCCTGTCTTTTACATAAATGACAGAATTGGATGTAATTCCAGATTCAACCAGCCAACCGAAGATCATGTCCTGATATTCTCTTTCAGTTGGTTCCCTTCTGATACTGTAATTTTTACCCTTGTAGGTGCATGCGGCAAGTTTAAGATCAGCCTTCATCCTTGCCATGGGAACAAAAGACCACTGTGCGACAATTCCTCCGTCAATAAGACTTTTAAAATCAACAAAACGCTTTCCAACAAAATCATGAAGCTTTCCAATATTTTGTATACGGATGACTCTCAGGTTTTTTTTGGTTGAAAATATCTCCATGACTCCATCTTCAAATTCAGGAGCAACTACTACCTCTGCATACTGGCTGATTATAGCCTCAGCAGTTTGTCTGTCTATGGGTCTGTTTACTGCGATGCATCCTCCGAAAGCAGCAATTCTGTCAGCCATGAGGGCTTTCTGGTACGCATCTAAAAGAACTTCAGACTGTGCAACTCCGCATGGGTTGTTGTGCTTTACTATTACTGCTGTAGGGGTGTCCATGAAATAGCGAAGTATGTTGAGGGCATTATCAGCATCTGTCACATTGGTTTTTCCAGGGTGTTTTCCAGACTGAAGCAATTCTATATCTGAGGCAAGATATTGGCCGGGTTGTATAACCGTTGTTTCGCCAAGAATCAAATTCCCGTTTACCAGTTTGTAAAGAGCGGCTTCTTGTCCAGGATTTTCGCCATATCTCAGGCCTTTTTTCTCACCTTTTATATCCCAGAGGACTTTTTCATAAAAAAGGGTTTGTTTTTCAGAATCATCTATGAAACTTATTTCCATGCGAGGAGGGAAATGCTCTTCCACTATGGTTTTATACATTTTCTTCAGATCGTCAGACATTACCATATCCTTTGGAAATTGAGTGTTGTTAATCTATAATCAATGGTCTTGTTCAGGGTCAAAATTTAGACAGCATCTATGGGAATCTCTCTCTCTCTGTTCTCCCTTTTCTCATTACTTTTGCCAGCCTATGCCATCAAAGTATAATTCATTCTAACATTTTCATATGTCTGGGAGCCAAGGTATTCTGCAATAATGCTGTCATAGGAAGCAGTGTGCGAGAAGGCTTTTTGCGCAAGCCTGAAGCGGAGGGCCAAAGAAGTCCTGCCGTTATTCTCTTTCATTTCAGCAATAATGTTGCCGTAATCATCAGGATCAACAACAGAAGCCACTCTCAGGAAATTTTTAGCGCTCGCCCTTATCATGCATGGGCCTCCGATGTCTATATTACCCCTGGCCTGCTCTACTGTAACATCAGGTTTTGAAATGGTTTCTTTAAAAGGATAAAGATTAACAACAATCATGTCAAAAGGAACTGAATCTGTTCTTGACATGTCCTTCCTGTGTTCAGGGTTGTAGGTTTCCGTCAGAATGCCAAGATAGATCCTGAAGTCAAGTGTCTTCACAAGCCCTCCCTGGGTTTCAGGCTGGCCTGTGTACTTGGAAACCTCTTGAAGGCATCCATCTGCCACTGAACCAAGAAAGCCCTTGATAGAGCTGTATGTGCCTCCGGTCGAATAAAAAATGATTTTCGGGTTGATTTCAAGGAGTTTGGTAACAAATTCCTTTAGCCCGGTCTTGTCTGAAACACTTATAAGGACATTTTTAACCTTAACATACTGATCTGCATGGCTAACCACATTAATAGTCATTATTATCTTTCTCCCTGGTACTCCAGAATGAATTGATTGAAAAATTCCACCATGAAACCGTGACGTACAAGAGCAAGTCTTTTGCCTTCAGATGTAAGCATGCGATCCTTTATTTTGCTGAGCTTGAAATGATATTCCCTGAAACCAGTATCGTCAGCGGAATACGGGAGTGTCTCTTCTACTTTAATGTCCGGATTGTGAAGCCTTGCTCCTATCTCTCCTGCAAATAAATATGCCCTTGCAACACCTATTGCACCTATTGAATCAAGTTTATCAGCATCAAAAAGAACTTTTGCCTCCAGAGTCTGCGGGATATTGTTTCCTCTGAACCTGTGGGTTTTTATGCAGTGTAGGATGTTTTCTTTTTGCTGATCGGAAAGAAGCATTGCCCTTACTATGGGTTCTGCAATCAGAACACCGTATTCGGCATGGCATATTTCTCCGTTTGATGAGTCCTGAATGGATCTCCCCGCATCATGAAGAAAGGCTGCAGCATCCAGAACATCCATATCAGCTTCTTCCGCCTTCGCGATACGCTCACATAATCGCCTTACTCTGAGGGTATGGTCCCAGTCATGACTGAGTCTTGCGTCACTGAAAAGTTTTTGTGCTACCGACTGTATATTCATTTCAGCCTAAGTTCATTATGGAGTTCCAGCGTTCAAATTCTGTGGATGCAGGAAGTCCTTTATGCTTCAAAATCTCCGTAAAACGGCTGTCATTGAACCTGAGATAAGGGTTGACCTTAAGCTCGTCTTTAAGGGTGGAACGGACATGCATCGGATCGTATGATTTGATATACCCCTCAATATCAGGATTGTCAGGTTCAATAATTCTTGCAAATGCCATGGAATACTTAAGATAGTCATGTCCTGCATAAACAGATGTATTTTCTGGAAAAGTTGTTAAAAATTTAATGGAATTATAAAAAGACTTAAGGTTGCCTGAAAAGCAATTTCCTACAGTGCCATTGAACAGAGTGTCACCGGTTATTAAAAAATCATCAAAATGATAAGTTACAGAATCATCCGTGTGTCCTGGAGTTGGATAAACGTTTATGGCTTCCCCATCAAGATCGATTGTTTTATTGGAAAGCAGAAAGCCTTGATCCAGAAAGGTTGCGCCAGTTTTCTTCAGAAGTTCCCTTGTTCCGGATGTATGATCAGGATGATCATGTGTATGAGCCACGAAGATAAGTTTCAGGTTGTTTTTATGAACAAAATCAATCATTGGCTCTACTGCTCCTGCATCAATGGCTATAGCAGATCGGCCCCCATAGATGAGATAACCAAGATTGTCTGCCGAATAAAGAAATTGACGTATATTCATTTCTCGAAATCATCCTTCTTTGTGTTCTTTAATTGCTGTAGGCTGCTTCCACATGGTTTTGACCCCACCCTATGAGTGAGGTTGAAGGTGAATCGCAGGATAGCCCGACTTTATTCCGGATATCTATAGTAGTAAGATTTCTTTGTCAATAAGCTGCAATTCCAATTAAGACTGAAACTCATTTGGGGGATTTTCTAAAAATTATGGTTTTAAAAGCAAATCGGCTTGAAAGGGACGTGACAAGTGCAGCATTAGGAATAAATCGGAATAATCTGAAAGATGGGTTTTCTTTTCTGTAAGCCCTTAACCGTGTAAATTTTCCACCGTTAAGGGCTTACATCCATGTGCTGAAAAGATAAAGGTAATTTGCACATCTGCAAAGGGTATCTGTTTCCTATTTATTCTTTTTCTTTTCTATTTTTTCCTGTTTTTTTTCCTTGGGGGTCTTGGTTGGTTTCTTCTTTTCGTCTTTTCTGATATCCTGAGATTTTGCCATTGATTGCCCTCCTTTTGTTAATTCATTTATATTTTTTATGCAGGAAC
Organism: Desulfobacteraceae bacterium; assembly: GCA_037439445.1. Classification (GTDB taxonomy): domain Bacteria; phylum Desulfobacterota; class Desulfobacteria; order Desulfobacterales; family Desulfatirhabdiaceae; genus JBBIWB01. The sequence continues at coordinate 25,957 of JBBIWB010000031.1, forward strand.
ATCACTCTTGGTTTCTCTTGTTGATCAATGGTCAGCAAGGGGTTTAAAGAATTTTTTGCTTGTACCGCAGATCGGGCACTTCCATTCGTCGGGAAGATTTTCGAATTTTGTGTTTTTTGCAATCTTTCCTTTCTTATCCCCTTTATCAGGGTTGTATATATAACCGCAATTAACTGTCTGACACTGCCACAAGTCTTCCGGGTTTGCCATTTTCAAATACCCCCATTTTTTTGAGTATTAAGAGAGGTTATGTTGCTTATGTCCTCAATTTTCTGAAGGTGCTCAGGTTAACCAGTTCATTGAGCGGGTTACCGCCTTTTTCCAGTTCCTGTATCCTGATACACGGTCATTTTCACCAATTTCTGGATTCCAAACACGTTCAACGCTCCATTGCCTTCGAAGCTCATCGAGCCCTGACCAGAAACCTACCGCTAGTCCTGCCCCATAGGCAGCACCTAAAACGGTTGTTTCCGTGACTGCCGGGCGAATAACAGGCACATTTAAAATATCCGACTGAATCTGCATCAAAAGACCGTTAGCCGCCATTCCTCCATCCACCTTGAGATGAGATAGGGTTACACCTGAATCCTTTTCCATTGCATCCACAATATCCCGTACCTGATAGGCTGTTGCCTCAAGCACTGCCCTGGCCAGATGCCCTTTATGAGCAAACTGTGTAAGGCCAATTATCACACCTCTGGCATCAGAACGCCAGTAGGGTGCAAAGAGACCTGAGAATGCCGGTACAAAATAGACGCCACCACAGTCTGCAACAGTTCCTGCCAGGGTTTCAATTTCGGAGGAAGTGGCAATAAGCCCCAAGTTATCCCGTATCCACTGTACCAGAGCTCCTGAAATGGCAATGGAACCTTCCAGGCAGTAGCATGTTTTTTCAGATCCCAACTTGTAGGCAACCGTTGTTATTAGGCCATGCTGAGAGTCTACTGGCACCTCCCCTGTATGCATAAGCAGGAACGCGCCTGTTCCGTAAGTGTTCTTTGCCTCTCCTGGCAGAAAACATGCCTGTCCCATCAGGGCTGCCTGCTGATCCCCAAGTGCAGCACAAACCGGAACACGCGCAGACAAGGGGCCGGAAGAATCTGTCAGCCCCCAGTGATTATTATCGCTGGAGGGAACTATTTTAGGCAGCATCTGTGGCGAAATATTCAGGATGTTCAGAATGTCTGAATCCCAGTCCAGGGTTTTCAAATCCATAAGAAGGGTACGGCTTGCATTTGTGACATCGGTGACATGTGCCCCAGTCTCTGGGCCTCCGGTCAGTTGCCAGATTATCCATGAATCCATGGTGCCGAAAATTGCATTTCCTTCTAAGGCAGCTTTACGGGCTCCGGGAATATTATCCAGAATCCAGGTGATCTTGGGTCCGGAAAAATAAGTTGCAACAGGAAGTCCTGTTTTGTTACGAAAAAGGTCTATCCCACCGTCTGAAATGAGGTTATGGCATATGTCATGGGTTCTTGTACACTGCCATACAATTGCATTATAAAAAGGTTTTCCATTGCGCCTGTCCCATACCACTGTTGTTTCGCGCTGGTTGGTAACGCCGACAGCAGCAATATCCTTACCGCTGATTCTGCCTGCTTCAAGTGCGCCTTGAATCACCTCCTTAGTGTTTTGCCAAATCTCTTCTGGATCATGCTCGACCCAGCCAGGTCTGGGGAATATCTGGCGGTGTTCTTTTTGCTTCCAGGCCACAATCTTGCCGTTTTTGTCAAATATACTGAATCTTGTGCTTGTAGTACCTTGATCAACGGCTCCAATATAAGATGGCATGTCAGTTGTTCCTTGCGAATTATATCTGTAATCTTTTTATCAACTGATCAGGATAGTTGGTGATTATACCTTCGACATTCATGTTTATAAACCAGTCCATATCTTTTTCCTCATTTACAGTCCAGACATTAAGCCTGAACCCTGACTGCTTGGCTGAAATAATCCCTTGTTCTGTCAATGTGTCCTTTCCGCAGTTAAGGATTGAATAATTACCGGACAGCGCTTCATCCGAGTTTTTCCACGGTTTTTTCAGAAGCAGCGCAATTTTTGCCCGTTTGTTCTTTTCCATGATGCGATGAAGAGCGGCGGTTTCGAAAGAGGAAAATAGCACTTCATCCAGCATGGATTTGCTTTCAACCTCTGCAAGTGCCCTGTCTGCCAGGTCATTCATGCTGTATGTTCCCAAAAACCCCTTTTTTATCTCTATGTTAACAAGGATGCATTCCTTAGAAAGTGTAAGAACCTGACTTAAAGACGGTATTTTTTCGCCCCTGAAGTCATTTGAAAACCATGATCCTGCGTCGAATTTTTGAAGCTCATGAAAAGTGTAATCAGCAACACGGCCTGAACCGTTTGTAGTCCGCTCCAGAGAGTCATCATGTATTACAACGACCTTGCCGTCTGAGGTTAAATGAACATCTATTTCAATCATCTCAGCACCGGCGTCTATAGCCTTGTTAAAGGCAGCCATGGTATTTTCAGGAGCTGCTCCGGAAAAACCCCTGTGCGCAATTACTAGTACAGGATATTTCCCACGCCAGTAATAATTTTCCTTATGCATCTATGTTCCTTATATACTGTAGCTTTTGCCCTAATTCAGCCTTGCCAGGTTTTTCGGGTTAAATATATGTATTTTGCCTTGCATGACCTGTAAATTGATGTTTTCACTTTCTGAGATTTTTATGTTACCTGGAAGTCTTACTGTGAGAGAGTCGCCGTTACCAAGGCTGCCGTGAACGAGTGTGTCTGCCCCCAGCGTTTCCACAAGGTCTACGGAAATTGTGAAGGAGTCTTTTTTATCGCTAGCTATAAATAAGTGCTCCGGTCTCATGCCTACCATGACTTCTTTTTCTGGAGAATTCTGAACCGGTGTCGAAAGAGGAAGCCGGAACCCTCCAGGAAGCTGAACAGAAGCTCCATCAGGGGAAAGGCTCATCTTGATGATATTCATGGCAGGGGATCCGATAAAGCCTGCTACAAAAAGAGTAGCTGGTCTGTCGTAAACTTCAAGAGGTGTTGCTACCTGATCAAACCTGCCTGCATTCATTACTATGAGCCTGTCTGCAAGTGTCATTGCCTCTACCTGGTCATGGGTGACATAGATGCTTGTGGTTTTTACAGACTGATGCAGCTTCTTTATCTCCATGCGCATCTGTACCCGGAGTTTGGCATCAAGGTTGGACAGCGGCTCGTCAAATAGAAATGCCGAAGGATCGCGAACGATTGCACGTCCCATGGCAACCCTTTGTCTTTGCCCTCCTGACAACTGGCGCGGGGTGCGCTGCATGAGTCCATCGAGCCCTAAAATACCGGCAGCCTTCTTTACCCTTTCTTCTATTTCGGCTTTTGGCATTCCGCGGACCTTGAGCCCATAGGCCATGTTCTTCCATACCGTCATGTGAGGATAGAGGGCGTAGTTCTGGAATACCATGGCTATGTTCCTGTCTTTGGGCTCAACATTATTCATTAATTTTTCGCCGATGAAAATCTGTCCTTCTGTGCTTGTTTCAATTCCTGCTATTATCCTTAAGAGGGTAGATTTCCCGCAGCCAGAGGGCCCCAGGATGACAATGAATTCACCTTCTCTTATCTCGCAGTTGACGCCTTCTATGACTCTGACCTTGCCAAAATTCTTTTTAATATTGACTATATTTACTGCTACATTATTCACTGTTTATAATCCCATTCACTTATCAGAGTCCACAAGCCCCTTTACGAACCATCGTTGCATAAAAATAACCACTAAAACAGGTGGCATCATGGCTAAAACAGTGGCGGCCATGATGATCTGCCAGTCTGTCTGAGCATCCCCAGTGCCTATCATCTTGACAATGCCGATGATTATGGTTCCCATATCACGGCTTGTTGTAATTAGAAGCGGCCACAGATACTGGTTCCAACCGTAGATGAACATAATAACAAACAAGGCCGCAATGTTGGTGCGTGAAAGAGGAAGCACTGTATCCCAGAAGAAGCGCAGGGGACCTGCTCCGTCTATGCGCGCAGCCTCGACAAGTTCATCCGGTATAGTAAGGAAGAATTGGCGGAACAGAAGTGTTGCGGTTGCAGAGGCAATCAAAGGGACGGTTAACCCTGCATATGAGTTGATCATTCCAAGATCAGCTATGACCTTGTATGTAGGGATGATTCTGACCTCTACAGGCAGCATCAGTGTTATGAATATCATCCAGAAAAAAAACATGCGTCCAGGGAAGCGGAAAAAAACAACAGCATATGCAGAGATAATGGAAATGGCGATCTTTCCAAAGCTTATTACCAGGGCAACAACAAAGGTGTTGAACATCATTGTGCCGACAGGTGCTCCCCAGACCCTTTGACCGGAGCCTTTGCCCCATGCCTGGACATAGTTTGAAATGATATCAGGGCCAGGTGTCAGAGGCATCTGGCCACGGGCGATAGTGGCAGCATCCCATGTGGAGCCTATCAGGGCAATATATACAGGAAAGGCCAAAACGGCCACCCCAATAACCAGAAAAAAATGTGACTGCCAGTTAGCAGGCAGCACTGATCCTTTCATCAGTAATGTACCTTTCTTTCAACGTATCGAAACTGAATGGCTGTGAGACCAATGACAATGATCATGAGGATTACAGACTGGGCTGAGGAGCCTCCTAAATCAAGATGAAGAACCCCGTCAGAGTAAACTTTGTAGATGAGAGTCTCTGTGGCTTTTCCAGGTCCTCCGCCGGTTAATGCGTGTATCACTCCGAACGTGTCAAAAAATGAATAGACGAGGTTGACCATGAGCAGGAAAAAACTTGTAGGTGTTAGAAGAGGAAAAACAATTGTCCAGAAACGTCTTCTTGAACTGGCTCCATCTATGGATGCGGCCTCAAGTACCGACTTTGGAATGGATTGCAGGCCGGCCAGAAAGAATAGAAAATTGTAGCTCACCTGTTTCCAGGAAGCCACCAGAATAACAAGCAGCAAAGCCTGGTTTCCGTTTAACTTGTAGTCCCAGACTAAGCCCAGTTCCATCATAAGCCTTCCAAGATAACCGATGGATGGATGGAATATGAAAAGCCAGAGGACTGCTGCAACTGCAGGAGCAACTGCATAAGGCCAGATGAGAAGGGTCTTGTAAACACCAGCGCCTCGTATGTGCTTGTCAGCCATGACAGCCAGCCAGAGAGCCGAGGACATGGCAAGAATAGTCACAGAAATGGCAAAGATAAATGTAATCTTAATCGACTCAAGATAGAGTGGATTGGTTAAGACTATCTGAAAATTTTCAAACCAGACAAACTGGGTTCTCAGGCCAAAAGGATCCTGAATAAGCATCGACTGATAAATGGCCTGAAATGCAGGCCAGAAGAAAAAGACCAGAGTAATGGCAAGCTGGGGCGCAAGCAATAAGTACGGCAGTAACTTGTTCTTGAAGATGACACGACGCTGCATCTTTCCCCCATAAAAATTCCGGGGTTTGTTCTCAGCAACAAGGACCCCGGAATTTAAACAAAAAGTTTTTATCGCGGAAGCGAAAAAAACGCGGCATTCTGATTTAGAGTATTTTTACAGTAAAATACCGGCTATATTATTTATTGGCCCTCTCAAAGGTTCGCAACACAACATTGCCGCGCTGAACTGCATTTTCCATGGCTTCTGCTGCAGTCTGCTGTCCCTGAAAGGCCTTTTCCAGCTCTTCCTGGATTATGTTTCTGATCTCCGGCATGTTGCCAAGTCTCAAGCCCCGGGAATTTTCAGTTGGTTCGCTTCTTGTAAGCTGGCGGTAAGGCATATCAGTCCCTGGATTCTGCTTGTAATAGCCTGAAGCCATAACCTGTTCATAGCCGGCTGTAGTAACTGGCAGAAAGCCTGTTTCGGTATGCCATTTTGCAACTACATCAGGTTTGCTTATGAAGCGGAAAAACTCTGCTACACCCTTGTATTCTTCAGGTGTCCTCTTAGGGGCAGTCATTGTCCAGAAACTTGCTCCACCAATGATTGAGTTTTTTGGAGCACCTTTTACGTCCTCATAATATGGAAGCATGGCAACTCCCCATTCAAATTTTGCTTCGCGCATGATCCTTGCGCGCAAACCAGATGATGCATGAACAATTGCTGCTTCTCCCGCCGGGAAAAGGGCATCCGCAGCAGAGTCGCGGCCCCCATATTTGAATGATCCTTCTTTCTGCATATCAAGAAGCATCTGCACGTGGCGGACATGAAGGGGGCTGTTGATGGCTAAAACTGCATCCATGCCTTCCATGCCGTTTGCTTTTGAGGCCAGGGGAATATTATGAATGGCGCTGAACTGTTCGAACTGTGTCCAGGTTGGCCAGGATGCGGTAAAACCAATGTTGGTTGCGTTTACAGCACGTATCTTCTGAGCTGCAGTCCTGAGTTCTGCCCATGTTACTGGCGGTTTTTCCGGATCTAGACCTGCTTTTCGGAAAGCATCTTTATTGTAAAACATGACTGCTGTTGAGCTGTTAAATGGAACGGACATCATCCGTCCGTCAGGCAGGCTGTAGTAACCACGCACGGCAGGTACATAGGCCTGAGGGTCAAAGGCTACGCCGGTCTCCCTCATCAACTCGTGAAGAGGTTTTATTGCCTCCCGGGCTGCCATCATGGTGGCAGTGCCTACCTCAAACATCTGAACAATGTGTGGTGCGTTGCCTGCACGGTAGGCAGCAATAGCAGCAACCATGGTATCAGGATACGATCCCTTGAAGGTTGCATTAACATTGTAGATGTTTTGAGATGCGTTAAAGTCGGCAGCAATTTTTTCAAGAATTCCACCCAATGGCTGAGCCAGGCCATGCCAGAACTGCAGTTCAATTTTTTGGGCATTTGCTGGTGCAATAAACGCGAGTAATGCAATTATGGTAAACACGGCAACAACGGAAAGTTTTAAACTTTTTAACATGTCCTGTTTTCTCCTCGTGTATTGATTGTGACAAATTTATTCTATGCCGTTAACTTGTAAATCCTAATGGCAACGGCTTAGTTTTGTCAAGGGAAGTTTAATCAGTTTACCCTTTTTTCCTTGCCATGCCATTCCTTGTCACGCAGTTTAAATTTTTGAATCTTGCCCGTGGCTGTTTTGGGTAGTTCTCCGAATTCTACGGTTTTGGGAGCTTTGAATTTTGCAAGTCGTTCCTTGCAAAAAGATATGATACTTTCAGCGGTTGGATTAGTGCCCGGTTTTGGGACTACAAATGCCTTGGCTACTTCTCCCCATTTTTCATCAGGAACAGCAATAACAGCAACTTCAAGAACATCAGGATGACGGTAGATGATGTTTTCCACCTCAACTGTTGAGATGTTTTCTCCGCCGCTTATTATGATGTCTTTCTTGCGATCCATAATTTGAATATAATTGTCAGGATGCATGACTGCCAGATCCCCGCTGTGAAACCACCCGCCTTCAAAAGCAGTGGCAGTAGCCTGAGGGTCTTTATAATATCCCATCATGACATTGTTTCCACGCATCACGATTTCGCCTATGGTTTTTCCATCACGTGGAACCGGTTGCATGTTAACAGGGTCAACCACATCAACATACATAGCAACTACATATGGAACGCCCTGGCGCGATTTCATCTTTGCCCTGTCTTCCAGGGAAAGCCCTAACCATTCATCTTGAAAGGCACATACAGTGTGAGGACCATAAACTTCGGTTAATCCATAGGTATGGGTAATGTTTGCGCCAAGTGATTCCATGTTCTGAATTATTGTTGGGGCAGGGGGCGCTCCTGCTGTCATGATGCTGATGGGTCGATCAAGTTTTATGGAATTAGCCGTAGCATAAGCAGACATGCCTATCAAAACTGTTGGTGCAGCGCAAAGATGTGTCACTTTTTCCTTTGTAATCAAAGGATAAATTTCTTCAGGCATTACCTTGCGAAGACAAACATGGGTTCCGCTCATTGCTGTAACTCCCCAGGTAAAGCACCAGCCGTTGCAGTGAAACATTGGAAGAGTCCATAAATAAACAGAAGATGAATCGAAGCCAATTTCTATCATTTCACCAAGAGCGTTCAGATATGCTCCTCTATGATGATACATTACACCTTTTGGAAGCCCTGTTGTGCCGCTTGTGTAATTGATGGTGATGTTCTGGTATTCATCATCTACAACCGGAGTAATGGGCTCAGGACTTCCAGTTGTCAAAAACTCTTCATATTCCATGCCCGAAAGAGGCTTCTCATCACTTACATCGCAGATATTGATTATGGTTTTAACATTGGTGAGCTGGTTTTCAATTGGTTTGACAATGCCTGCAAATTCGTTGTCCACAAATAATGCCTTGGCATCCGAATGATTTATTATGTAGCAGATTTCCTGGGATGCCAGGCGGATATTGATCGATACCAGCACAGCTCCTATCATTGGAACTGCAAAATGCGCTTCCAGCATTGGTGGAATGTTGGGGCATATAAAAGCAACCTTATCTCCTTTTTCAATGCCGATATTTTTCAGTGCACTCGCAAGCATGTTTACTCTTGCATAAAATTCTTTGTAAGAAAAGCGTTTGTTGCCGTTTACAATGGCTGTTTTGTTGGGGTAAATCGAAGCAGATCTTCTGATAAAATGAACAGGCGTTAAAACATCGAAAAAGACTTTTTTGTTATCCATTACTCCTCCAGTCTGAAAAAATATTTTGGTTAAAATGATTAGGAGACAAGCAGATCAAACCCTGCTTTTCAGAGTTCAAAATGCGGTTTCCTTTACTCCCTTTCCACTCAAGAAAAGTGAATAAAATAACAGAGTAAAGCATTACAAAATTTAATTTAAAATATATAAAATCACGGCCTTTCCATTGTTGGCAAATAAAAATTATGAACGAGCGTTCATTTGTTGATTTCAAATTGTTTTTAGTTTTTTTAACAGGCTTTTGTCAATCAATTTTTGAAAGCATCATAATGACAATGTGAAGCAGACAAAGAAAGAGAAAGTCAGGAAAAAATCGTTGAAAAAAAAGGTAATTTCAACTTTTTTGTGTAAAATTATCAAAGGTCAATTTT
>JBBIWB010000032.1:0-34946 GCA_037439445.1 Desulfobacteraceae bacterium
TGCCTGCGGCCTTTTTACAAAGCCGTCCGACGGACTTTTTACGAGTTCATCAATGTTAAGGCAAAAAACAACAACGGAGGTGTCATGATATGAAGAGAATACCATAAGGTAAGTATACGAAGGAATTCAGGGAAGAGGCGGTAAGGCTTGTAGTTGAAGGATGGTTATCAATACCGGAGGCTGGAAGGCGGTTATCGGTGGCGCCATCGACTATAAAGAAATGGGTAATGGCATATGATAAAGGCAAGCTTTCCGAGATAGGGAGCAGAGATATTATGGGTGGTTGGGCAGGAAGCCTTCTGATAGACAGAAATCTGTTGGGTCAGAATTTTGAGGCTTCAGCACCGAATCTTATCTGGGTTTCTGATATAAGTGTGTTGCAGCAATGCCAATGGCAGATGTACTTTTCCTGAGGCATGAGAAGCTGCATGAGAGATGGAGGAAGCGACCCTCCGAGGTCTGCTTACAGGAGCCGGCCTCAAACCACCCGTAAGCGGCATGGGTCAAAAGCCTTTGTCGTGGTGAGCGTTGCTGGAAAAGGCGCATTGAATGCGTCAGGTATGAATCGAGGGGGCGAACAACGGTGAACCACCATTCAAGTGTCGAAACTGCTTTAGACGACATCAAAACCGGAGGGGTAATGTTACTCCGGGACAAGCTCATCGGGAACCTGTCTACTGGGTGGGCGGTGTCCGGCATAGAGGTGGTGCGATCTCGATTCGGGCTCTCGTGTGGAACTGCAGGAACCTGTGCAGCGATGTTAAGGGAGAATGCCAAGAAAAGCAATTTCAAGGCTCAGAGTACCAAAGCGCTGCACAGGGGCGGACCGGCTTGTGGTGTCCATTAAAAGCATCATACCTCACTCCTCCGACCGAACAGGTTCAGATTGCCGAAACTTTGTATCAAGGTGCAAGCAGCATATTGAGTCAAATAAATGAGTGCAAAAAGCTCAAGAATTTTAAGATTGGCATCCAAGACGACCTTCTTACCGGCCGGGCCCGTGTTCCGGAAACCATCATGGAAGGAGCCGAGAGCGCATGAAATCGCGGTCAAAAGAGCATAAAAACATGCCGGACGATCAGAGCAAGGGCGAAATCGTCGTCTACCAGTCCGACGATGGCCGGATAAAACTGGAAGTGCGATTGCAGGATGAAACCGTCTGGCTGACCCAGCAGTTGATCGCGGAGCTGTTCCAGACCACAGTTCCCAACGTCAGCATGCACATCCGCAACATTTTTGAGGAGGGTGAGTTGACGCCCGAAGCAACTATTAAGAAATTCTTAACAGTTCGCAGGGAGGGGAACCGCGACGTCCGGCGGGAATTGGAATTTTACAACCTCGACATGATCATATCGGTTGGATACCGGGTAAAAAGTCTGATTGCCACCCGCTTCCGTATCTGGGCCACCCATCAGCTCAAAGAATACATTATTAAGGGTTTTGTTATGGATGATGAGCGGCTCAAGAATCCTCCGGTCAAAGGGTCTGCTGTACCCGATTATTTCGATGAGATGCTGGAACGCATCCGCGACATCCGCGCCAGCGAGCGGCGCATGTACCTGCGGGTGCGGGAAATTTTCGCCATGGCGGCGGATTATGAACCGACCTGGAGTGAGACCACCAAATTCTTCAGCGTAATCCAGAACAAGCTGCATTTTGCCGCCACGGGCATGACTGCCGCCGAATTGATCCGTTCCCGTGCCGATTATTTATTGCCGAACATGGGGCTGACCTCGTGGAAAGGCGACGAGGTGCGCAAAACCGATGTTACCGTTGCCAAAAATTATCTTAAAGAAAACGAAATCGACGAGTTAAACCGGATCGTCACCATGTGGCTGGACTTTGCCGAGGATCAGGCCAAGCGGCGCAAACAGGTGTTCATGAAAGACTGGGAACAAAAACTCGACGATTTCTTGCGCTTCAATGAACGGCGGGTATTGCCCGGCGCCGGTAAGATGGGCAAACAGATGGCAGTCGGCCATGCCAGAGCCGAATACGACAAGTTTGAGATTCGCCGCCGGGAATACAAGGAAGCCATGGGCGAGACGGAGACCATCCGACAACTTGAGCAGGCGGCAAAAATGCTCGAAGACGGAAAACCCAAAGACAGGAAAAAACCGAAATGAGCAAAATCCAATGGGAATATAACCTGGTTGAACGGCCGTTTTGTGAACAGCTTCAAATTATGGGATGGGCCTGGATTGAGGGCGATGTGGATGTGGTTGAGTTCACCGAGCGGGATAATTTTCGCGAGGTTTTGCTGAAAAATCGATTAAAAGATGCCTTAAGGCGAATCAATCTCCGGGACAGGCGGCCATGGCTCGATGAAACCCGCGTGGGAAAGGCCATTGATGATCTGGAACAGGCCGATGGACACCGTCTGATGGAAATCAACCAGGCCGCCACCGAGCTGCTGCTTAAAGGAACCGTGGCAGATGGTCTGAAAGACTGGGACAACGGCAGACCGCAACCGATCCGCTACATTGATTTTGATCATCCCGAGAATAATGATTTTCTGGTTATCAATCAGTTCAAGGTGGAACTGACCAGCGACCGGGGTCATGTTATCCCGGATGCGGTGTTGTTCGTCAACGGCATTCCCATTGTGGTGGCCGAGTTTAAAAGCCCTGGCATTGAAAACCCGATGCATGAGGCCATCAATCAGCTGCTGCGCTACTCGAACCAGCGGCGTGAGCTGTTCCCGACCCTTTACACCGATAACGAGGGCGTCGAGAAGCTGTTTCATACCAACCAACTTCTGATTGCCAGCAATTTCTTTGAGGCCCGGGCGGCAACCATCGGAGCACCGCCCGAGGCCTATCTGGAATGGGCCGATACCTGCCCGGTGCCCATGAGCACGGTTGCTGAAGAGCTCGGGATCATCTCGGCCAATGATGAAATTGAAGAGGCCAAAGGTGAACTGTTGGCAGTTGGTCCGGAACAGACAGAGCGTGTAGGCACCCCTCTCTTTTTCCGACAAACGCAGCAGCGCCCCGAGGCGTTAAGGGGTGCTCAAGGTGCGGTACTGCAAAGTCAGCAGGTACTTACGGCTGGAATGCTGCGTCCGGCGCATTTGCTGGATCTGATCCGCAACTTTACCGTTTTTCAGCAGATTGATGGCAATACCCGGGAATCTTCAACCGCACTGACCCAGCGGATATTGTCCGAAACAACGCCGGATATCGTTTTTGCCATGCTTCAAAAGTATCAGGATGTCGACCGGCAAGCCAAAAACGACGAAAAGATCGCCATGACAATCTTACGCAAGGAAAAGAAGCCGGGCAAGGATGAACCGGTCGTACAAAAGGAAGTGACCTTTGAGGAAAGCATCCACTTTGAAGAATTCCCAGTCCTCAATGAGTCCGATGAAATTCTGGTGCTTGTAGACGAAGCCCATCGTTCCCATACCCGATCCCTGCACAGAAATCTGCGCAGAGCCTTACCCAATGCGGCAATCATTGGCTTCACCGGCACACCGATTTTGAGCAAGGAAAAAACGGAAACCCGGGAAATCTTCGGCGATTTTATCGATAAATATCTGCTTCAGGATGCCGAGCTGGATGGCGCGACCGTGCCGATCCTCTACGAAGGGCGAACGGCTGACGGCATAGTCAACGACGCGACAAGTCTCGACCAATTATTTGAGGACATGTTCCGTTCCTATACTGATGCGGAACTGGCGATTATTAAGACGAAGTATGGCACCGCCGGCGATATTCTGGAAGCCCCGCTGCTGATCGAACAAAAGGTAAAGGATATGTTGCGGCATTATGTGGGGGTTGTCTTGCCGGAGGGCTATAAGGCTCAGGTTGTTGCCACCAGCCGCCGCGCCGCTGTTCTGTACCGGGAAAAGCTTCGGGCTGCCCTGGACGAACTTGTCAGAGATATTGAGGCAATACCGGCCGCTACCCTCGCGTTGCCAGATAATGAGACCCTGCAACTGGACAGGGAAACCCGATTCCTTGTTCGTGCTCACCCCATTCTCCCACTGATCAGGGCTTTGGATGCTGCTGTGGTCATCTCCGGGAATCACAATGATCCTGAATCCTGGTGGGACTGGTCAAACAAGGAAAAACAGGACGAGTACACGAAACGGTTCAAACGAAAATTGGCGGTCGAAAGAACAGAGAAAATTGATCCTCTGGCGCTGATGGTCGTCAACAACATGCTCCTGACAGGCTTTGACGCACCAATCGAGCAGGTAATGTACCTTGACCGTAAAGTCGTAGCTCATGACCTCTTACAGGCTATTGCCCGAGTTAACCGAACCTATGGCCGCAAAAAATGTGGCTATGTCGTTGACTACATTGGCGTGGCCCGTCATCTGAATGATGCACTGAAGGATTACGACGGGGAAGACACTCAAGGCACGCTCATCGATATCAATATAGAGCTGCCGAAGCTGATTGATCGCAGAAACCGTGCCGTGGTGGTATTCAACGACCGGGGCATATCTGATCTTCAAACGGAGGTCGAGGCTTGCGTTGATCTCCTGGCCGACCTGAAAATCCGCGCAGAATTCATCAACAAGCTCCGGATGTTCTACGAGACACTAAACATCCTGGAGCACCGTCCCGAAGTGCCCAATGATGTGTTCAGGGATGCAAAGCTCCTTGGATTCATCAACAAAGTGGCGGCGAACCTTTATCGAGATCCCGCGCTGAACCTCCTGGGGGTTGCCGAAAAGGTCAAAGCGTTGATTGATGCTCACATATCGGCACGAGGCGTTGATCCCAAGATTCCACCAACCACAATTACTGATGCTGAATTCGAAAAGGTTCTGCAGGCTCAAAACGGGAGCCGTGCAAGGGCCGCGCAAATGCAGCATGCAGCCCGATATCACATAATCGGATTTACCAATCAGAACCCGGCATTTGCTCGCAAGATGAGTGAAAAACTGGAGGAAATTCTGAAACGGTTTAAGGATGACTGGGATGCCCTGGAAAGGGAATTGAAAAAGTTTATTGACGAGTTGCGGCAGGGAGATCGCAATGACTTTCCTGACCTTGACCCCCGTGTTCAGGTTCCCTTTGTCCGTTTGATCCTGGAAGCCTGCTCGGAAGGTCAGGATCTGGACGATTCACAAAAGAAGACCGCTATAGCCACAACCCTCGATATTGTCGAAAGAATCCGAAGCGAAATCACACACAGGCGTTTTGGCGAATACTGGGCCGAGTGCTTCCTGATTGGAAGGAACGGAAGGATGCGTTGAGCCATCGGAGCGCTGAAATGCTCTGGTGTACTGAAAGTGATGACGCAAACACAAGGATCGAGGATTAGAAATGTTATGTCTGTGAAGGCTGCCGCCACTGAGGTGCTGAAAAAGGCTAAAAATCCGCTGCACACTAAAGCAATTGCTGAGCAGATAATCGCTGCTGGGCTCTTGACCTCTAATGGCAAGATGCCTGAAGCCACAGTAAGTGCCAGTCTGTATTCGGACATCAAGAAAAATGGTGACAAATCTCTTTCTTTGAAAGATGGTGTTGTAGTCATCGATGACTCGGTTTTAAGCCTTGATAGCAACGCACTTTTCAACCTGCTGCATGAGTGCGAATCAGACCAGATTTCCGATCCGGAACACGACCCATCAATTTTGATTGAAACAAAACAGGTGTTAAGAGACCTGCTTTGCCTTATCCAAAAAGACTATAACCTCCACTTCAACCAGATGAAGGCGTTGGCTACCAAATGAGAGTTCTTCATACATCCGACTGGCACATAGGCCGCTCCCTTTACGGCAGAAAACGCTACGAGGAGTTCGAGGCTTTTCTGACCTGGCTGGCGGAGACGATCCAGCAGAATGAAATCGATGCGCTGCTGGTGGCGGGTGATGTCTTTGACACCAGCGCTCCGAGCAATCGCGCCCAGGAGCTCTATTACCGGTTCCTGTGCCGGGTGGCCGCCTCACCCTGTCGGCATATTGTCATTATCGCCGGCAACCATGATTCACCATCTTTTCTCAATGCACCCAGGGAATTGCTCAAGGCCCTTGATGTCCACGTGATCGGAAGCAGCACAGATGCCCCGGAGGATGAAGTGCTGGTGCTATGCAATGAACAGAAGGCTCCGGAACTGATTGTCTGCGCTGTGCCCTATCTTCGCGACAGGGACATCCGGGTGGCGGAGGCTGGTGAGAGTGTTGAGGACAAGGAACGAAAGCTGATTGACGGCATCCGCACCCATTACGCTGCCATAGCCGCCCTGGCCGAACAAAGACGCGAGGAACTCGGGGTTGATATTCCCATCGTTGGCACGGGGCATCTGTTCACCGCTGGAGGACAAACAGTCGATGGTGATGGCGTGCGCGAACTTTATGTCGGATCCATGGCTCACGTGACGGCCGGGATTTTTCCTGCGAGTTTTGATTACCTGGCGCTTGGACACCTCCATGTCCCGCAAAAGGTGAACGGCTCGGAAACCATTCGGTACAGCGGCTCTCCTCTGCCCCTGGGGTTTGGAGAGGCAAGACAGCAGAAGAGCCTTTGCCAGGTTGTCTTTGATCACCACAGCACGGCTGCATCAGTACAACTGATCGACGTGCCAATTTTTCAGAAACTCGAACGCATAAAGGGTGACTGGGACGGCATCTCAAACCGCATCCTTGAATTGTCGGCAACGGACTCCCAAGGCTGGCTCGAAGTCATTTACGAAGGTGACGAAGTCATTGGCGACCTGCGTGAACGCCTGGAGGCTGCGATTTCAGGCACCCAAATGGAAATTCTCCGGATAAAGAACAACCGTATCATCGACCGAGTGCTGGGACAAATCCATGAAGAGGAAACACTTTATGACCTGAACGTGAACGACGTGTTCGAACGATGCCTCGCCGTTCATGAGGTGCCTGAAGACCAGTGGCCGGGGCTGCTTCGGGCCTACCGGGAAACGGTTTCGTCTCTCTATGAAGACGACGTGCAGGCGGAATAGGGGGGCTGTAGATGAGAATACTGAAGGTGCGATTCAAGAATCTGAACTCGCTGGTCGGCGAATGGCAGATCGACCTGATGCACCCGGCATTTGCGTCTGACGGCATCTTCGCCATCACCGGTCCCACAGGTGCTGGGAAGACCACTATCCTCGATGCCATATGCCTTGCCCTTTACGGGCGGACGCCTCGCCTGAATAAGGTCACCAAGGGCGGAAACGAAATCATGTCCAGCCAGACCGGCGAGTGCTTTGCCGAGGTAACCTTCGAAACCCAGTCTGGGCGTTACCGCTGTCACTGGAGCCAGCACCGGGCACGCAAGAAGCAGGATGGCGAACTTCAGGTTCCTAAACATGAAATTGCCAATGCCGATACCGGCGAGATTTTCGAATCCAGGATCAGAGGAGTAGCCGAGCAGATCGAGTCGGCTACCGGCATGGACTTTGACCGTTTTACCCGTTCCATGTTGCTGGCCCAGGGCGGCTTTGCAGCATTTCTTCAGGCGCCTCCTGATGCCCGGGCTCCGATTCTGGAGCAGATCACGGGAACAGAGATCTACAGCAGGATATCCATCCGTGTCCATGAACGCCAGCGCGAGGAGCGGGACAAGCTGAATCTGCTCCTGGCTGAAACGGCAGGCATCGTGATTCTTGAGCCGGAGCAGGAACAAGAGATTGGACAGGCACTTGAGACAAAGCAGAAGGAAGAGACTGACCTTTCGGCTAAATCCGCTGAGACCGGGAAAGCCATTGCCTGGCTCACTACCATCGATGGGCTGAAGAAGGAAATCGGCGACCTGGCTGACGAAACGAGTAAGCTGCTAAGCGATATCGAAACGTTCAAACCGGATCGTGAAAAGCTCAACCTGGCTTTGAATGCCGCCTCACTGGACGGCGCATACGCGACGCTCACCGCCACCCGTAAGCAGCAGACGGATGACAGAGCCGCATTGAAAACCGAGGAAGAGGCTCTTCCTAAAATCGAATCCTCTGCCAAGGAACAGGCCGGAGTACTGAAATCGGCTGAGCAACAAACCGTCCGGGCAAAAGAAGAGCTGAAAGCGGCCGCGCCTGCATTGCAGAAGGTTCGCTCCCTGGATCAGAAACTTGCCGATCAGAAAAAAGCTGTTTCGGAAGGAGATGGGGGCTGTAAGAAGGATGCGGCCAAGACTGACACTGACAAAAAAGCCCGAATTGAAGAGCAGGATAAACGATCCAAGGCTCATGAGACACTGGGCCTTGTGAGCGGCTACCTCAAGGAGCATGAACGGGACGAATGGCTGATCGGCGGCCTTGCCGGCGTTGAAGAACAGTTAGGCAGCCTGCTTTCCGGGCAAAAAGAAATCGTTCAAGAAGAGGCTGATCAAAAAGCGGCCACTATGGCTCTGGCACTGGCGACGAAATTACTTGATGACTATCGGAAGCAGACCGGCATCCGGAAGCAGGAACTGGATGACGCCACGAAACAGCTTCAGCAGGGAAAAGATGGTTTGAGCCAACTACTGGGGGACAGGTTGTTGCGGGAATACCGCACCGAGAAAGAAACCCTGCTGCGTGAAATGGCCTTTCTCTCGAAGATTGCGGAGCTTGAAGATCATCGGGCAAAGCTGGAAGACGGCAAGCCCTGTCCGCTATGCGGTGCAACCGAGCATCCGTTTGCGGAGGGGAATGTCCCCGTTCCCGATGAAACCGAACAGAAGATCGACGCCCTGACCGGGCTAATCAGCAAAGCCGAGGATCAGGAAGTTGCCATCAAGAAACTCGAAGAAGCCGAAAGCCTGGCCCGCAAAAACCTGACGGAGGCTGAAAAACTGGAGTCAGCAGCGGATAATGAAAGGAAGGCTGCCCAAAAAGCCCTTGCCGAGGTTAAGGAGGGCCTGGTGAAACTGCGTGCCGATTTTGCCGAACGCCGTCAGGCCGTTACTGCCAAACTCCAGCCACTTGGTATTGCGGACATCCCTGAAACAGACATCCCGACGCTGCTTGAAGCCCTCAGAGCGCGGCTGAAGGCGTGGCAGGTCCAGGTCAGGAAAAAGGCGGATATTGAGAAACAGATTGCCGACATCGACAGCGAGGTGAAGCGGCTGGATGCGGTTATCGAAACTCAAAGCACCGCCCTGACCGAAAAGCTGAAACGCCTGGCGACCCTGAAAAAGGAACTCTTCACCGGAATTGAAGAGCGTAATGCACTCTACGGCGACAAGAACCCCGACGATGAGGAGAGCCGATTGAACAAGGCAATTTCTGATGCCGAAGATGCCGAAAAACAGGCCAGAGAACGGCACAATGAGCTCCAACAAAAATGGAATACCGCGAAGGCCCGCGTCGAATCTCTGAAGAAACGCATCGACCAACGGGAGCCGGAACTGAGAAGGCTGGAAAATGAATTTTCTGCAGCACTCGCGTCCGTTGGCTTTTCAGGCGAAGGCCAGTTCCTGGCTGCCATATTGCCTTCTGAAGGTAGGGCTGAGTTGACGGCCACGGCCAGGGATTTAGATGAGCGCCAAACTGATCTGAAAGCCAGACAGAAGGATAGGGAAACGCGCCTGGCCACGGAGATGGCTCTGAAGGTCACTGCCAAGTCGCTGGAAGAGCTCGAGCCCCAATGCAAGGAGCACGAAGAAGCCCTGAAAGAGCTGCGGGACATCATTGCCGGCCTCAAGCACAGGTTAAGTGATAATACGGCTGCAAAAGAGAGGATAAAGGAAAAGCAAACGGCTATAAGTGCTCAGAAAAAAGAGTGCAGCAGGTGGGAAAACCTGCACGAATTGATCGGCTCCGCAGACGGCAAGAAGTATCGCAATTTTGCCCAGGGGTTGACCTTCGAAGTGATGATTGGCTATGCCAACCGCCAACTGCAGAAAATGACCGACCGATACTTGCTGATCCGTGACCTCGCTCAGCCCTTGGAACTGAATGTGGTTGACAACTACCAGGCTGGGGAGATACGGTCGACGAAGAATCTTTCCGGCGGCGAGAGCTTTATCGTCAGCCTGTCCCTGGCACTGGGTTTGTCCCATATGGCCAGCAAGAATGTCAGGGTGGATTCGCTGTTCCTGGACGAAGGCTTCGGCACCCTGGACGAAGAAGCCCTCGACACCGCCCTGGAAACCCTTGCAGGCCTGCAGCAGGAAGGTAAACTCATCGGCGTCATTTCACACGTGCCTGCCTTGAAGGAGAGGATCGGCACCAGGATACAGGTAACTCCACAAACAGGTGGCAGGAGCCAGATATCAGGACCTGGATGCGGGGCTGTGTGCTACAGATAGAGAAAGCTTTCAAGCAAGGGGCCTGAACCTGAAAGTTTTTTTCGAGATTCCGGCATTCAGGACAAACTCATGAATCTGTGCCTGGAGATCCCTGGAACAAGCGGAAATAGGTGATGGATTTTTTAGATGACTTCATGTATTATAATGATGTGATGGCGTATTAACGTTGACGGCATCGTAAAAAGGCCGGATGCAGCGCTTGCGCTGCATCCTTCGTCATTGCGGCGTACCATAAGTACGCCTCATTCCTTAAGGATTTGCGCGCCTTGCCTGCGGCCTTTTTACAAAGCCGTCCGACGGACTTTTTACGAGTTCATCAACGTTGAGCTGATTTTATTGATGGGCCGTATTGGAATCGAACCAATAACCTACTGATTAAGAGTCAGGTGCTCTACCTGATTGAGCTAACGGCCCCAAAAATGAAATTAACGTGAAACAAAAAGTAACTATCAATAATGATATTTTTTGTCAAGCTTTCAGTTGGAAACCTGTAAAAATAAATGACTGTAACACCATTGTCCTTTCTTCCTCAGATACTGGCTCCTGCCGGTAACAGGGCGAGTTTTCTGGCAGCTCTCGCAGCAGGAGCAGATGCTGTTTATTGCGGGATGAAGCAGTTTTCTGCCCGCATGGAAGCCAAAAACTTTACTCTCAGCGAGCTGGCAGAGCTAAGCGATCTGGCTCACAGGAAAGGCACGAGTGTTTATATTACGCTCAACACACTTATCAAGCCTGATGAACTCGATTTTGCCGGAAAACTGATAGATGATCTTAATCACAGGGTACGCCCTGATGCCTTGATCATTCAGGATCTTGCATTTCTTGAGCTTGCCGTGCAGACCGGATTTGCAGGCGAAATTCATTTGTCGACCCTTGCCAATGTCAGTTTCGGGCAGGCCTTCAACATTATCAGGGAGCTTTCGGGCATAAAAAGGGTTGTCCTTCCCCGCGAGCTCAGTATAGATGAGATCAGGAATATCGCAGGGGATTGTCCGGAAGGAATAGGGCTTGAGGTCTTTGTTCATGGGGCCTTATGTTATGGCGTTTCCGGAAGGTGCTACTGGAGCAGTTTCCTGGGTGGCAAAAGCTCTCTTAGAGGAAGATGCGTTCAGCCTTGCAGGCGTCTTTATACCCAGTCCGGCATCTCAAAGCGTTTTTTTTCCTGCCTGGATATCGGCCTTGATGTTCTTGTTAAAACACTCCTTTCCATTGATTCGATAAAGGCATGGAAAATCGAAGGCCGTAAAAAAAGCCCTCATTATGTTTACTGTACTGTACTTGCATATAAAATGCTGAGAGACCATTTTCAGGACTCCCGCGCAAGAAAAGAAGCCATGCTTCTTTTGTCGAAGGCGCTCGGCAGAACTTCAACTCACTACGGATTTCTCCCTCAGAGATTTCAAAGCCCACTTCAGTCAGAGCTTGACACAGGCTCAGGGCTCAATGTCGGAAAGATTTCAGAAAAAGGAAAGAATTCATACATAAATCTCAAAGAGGATCTTTTCCCAGGAGATGTTTTGAGGGTTGGCTACGAAGATCAGCCATGGCATGTCACAATGAAGATAAAACACCGTGTTTCCCGTGATACAGCCCTTAATCTTCCCCCTCATTCCAAACATTGTCCCCAGAAAGGGGCTCCTGTCTTTTTGACAGATCGCCGCTTGCCGGATTTGACAGAAAAAATCCTGAATCTTGAAGAAGAAATTATAACGTCAGAGGATACAAAGTCTTATTCTGATTTCAGGGTAATGCTTCCTAAAAGACGAATGATGGGAAATAAAGCAACAGATCACTCAGTCTATAGAATTCCTGAAGGAAAAACCAGAAACAAAGGAGAAACAGGTGTTTGGCTCTCTTGCGAAACGTTTGAAACATCTTCAGACAACAAAGATATATGGTGGTGGCTGACTCCTGCTCTTTGGCCTGACGATGAAGCAGCCTTCAAGCATATGATAGATGCATTGCTGCAAAAGGGTTTCAGGCAATTTGTTTTGAACGCTCCATGGCAGATTGGTTTTTTCCGTGACACACGACAGCTTTCTCTCTGGGCAGGTCCATTTTGTAACCTCGGCAATCCTTTGTCCATAAGCCTTGTAAGAGATCTTGGTTTTTCAGGGGCTGTTGTCAGCCCGGAGCTGGATAAAGATGATTATCTAAGTCTTCCAGGAAGAAGTGTTCTTTCCCTGGGAATGGTTCTTTCCGGGAACTGGCCTTTATGTATTTCAAGGATCATATCCGGCAGCCTGATTCCTGAGAAACCCTTTCAGAGTCCTAAAAAGGAAGCGGCATGGGCAAGTTTGCATGACTTAAATTACTGGGTCTATCCTAACTGGGAAATTGATTTAACTGTATACAGGAGTCAACTGGAAGAGGCAGGCTTCCGGAAGTTTTTTCATCTTATAGAACCTGTTCCATCTTCTGTCAGGATGAAAGAAAGGCCGGGTCAATGGAACTGGAAGATAAATCTTTCATGAATCATTCATGTTACATGGAAAAGGCGCTGGCCGAGGCAAAACAGTCCTTGGAAAAAGGGGAGTTTCCTGTTGGATGCGTTATTGTCCATGATAAAAGGATAGTTGCAACAGGCTCAAGACAGGGCACAGGTCCTGGAAGCATAATCAGCGAAACCGATCATGCTGAAATAATAGCATTAAAAAAGCTGGAAGCAGTCATGCCCGTGGGATCAAGGAGTCAGGTTACCCTCTATTGCACTTTAGAGCCATGTCTCATGTGTCTTGGGGCAATACTGATAAGCGGCATAAAAAATATCGTTTATGCATATGAAGATGTCATGGGAGGGGGTACAGGTTGCGATTTAAGCAAGCTTCCTTGTCTGTACAGTGACCAGCCTGTAAGTATTGTTTCAAATGTGCTTCGGGAAAAAAGCCGCCTTCTTTTTAAATCTTTTTTCTCAAACCCTAAGAATACCTACTGGAAAGACAGCCTTCTTGAAAGATACACTCTTGGTTCAACCTTGCCTGAGCCCCCGGAATAAAAAACAGAATTCTGTAAAATTATGTTGACAGAACTCCTTTCCATCTGTAGAATCATACAAATCAGTAAAGGTATTGCAAATTACTGCATATCGGTTCGAGCATAAGGATTGTTCCATGTTGTCACAGTGACGACCTGAAGTCTGGGACCTTGATGATATTTTATGAAAGGAGGAAACACTATGGCAAATGGAATTGTAAAATGGTTCAATGACAGTAAAGGTTTCGGCTTTATCGAGCAGGAAAACGGCAAGGACGTTTTTGTTCATCATTCAGCAATCAATGCATCCGGCTTCAAATCGCTTTCTGAAGGCGACCGGGTTACATTTGATGTTGTCCAAGGCCCTAAAGGACCTGCAGCGGCCAACGTCACCCGCTTATAGTCTGTTACTAAAAAAATTGCTTAAAAGGCATTCATGTGAAAATGTGAATGCCTTTTTCATTCATAAATTCCTCCATGTATTTCTCCAAAACAGCCAGTCAAAGATATATGATGGTCTTCAATGCCTGAATCCCCTGCAACAACAATATGCTTAAAATCAAATTTATCTTTCAAATAGCTTATTGTTTCATTTTTTAGTCCTCTCATTGCAGAGATTCTTTTGGGATTCACCCTGATAATAACAGTTTCATCTGAAGGAATTTTCTTCAACAGCTGAACGGCTTTGTCTCTGTAAATTTCAGAGATTACAAGGTGCCCGAAGGCTGGATGGTAGGGTCCTGCAAGAAATGATTTTCCATCTTCAAGATCAGTCGATGCCTGAAGACCCATGCGGATAACAGATATGTTTTTTGCCTTGAATATTAAAAAAATCTTTTTTACGAGGGATACAGTCTCCTGAAGCGGCATGGGGAAATATCTGCCTGTTTTGAACAGTTTTTCGAGCCGACTGTGTTTAAGAACAACTGCAGGATAGATTCTTACAAAATCAGGACAAAGATCAGCAATTTTAAGGGCCGTGGACAATGCACCATCATCGCTGTCACCAGGAAGGCCTGTCATCATCTGAAGCCCTGTTTCATAATTTCGTTCTTTTAACAGGCGGGCTGCCAGGACGGTATCGAGTGCCGTATGACCACGCTCTGAGAGTGCAAGCACATCGTCATTCATTGACTGAGAGCCTATCTCTATGGTTGATACGGGAAAGTCTTTGAGGATTTCAAGGCGTTTTTCAGTGATGGTATCAGGCCGGGTTGAAAACCTGATGCTGTCAACAGTTCCTGCGCTTACAAATGTTTTTGCGATATGAAGGAGTCTGATAATTTCTTTTGTATCGATACCAAGAAAATTGCCACCAAAAAAGGCAATCTGTACAGGTTTTCTCTCAGGCGTAACAAAACCGGTATACTTTCTTATGCTTGATTCGATTTCCTCTTTTGACGGGGCTCTCGATTGTGATTGACTGAGAACTTTCTGGTTGCAGAAAATGCATTTATGAGGGCAGCCGGCATGAGGTAAAAAAACCGGAATAATGAGGGGCTTCAGCTTGTTGTCAGGCAGATTCATTGCGCATGAATAATTCGTAAGCTTTCCTGGCTGCATCCTGCTCGGCAATTTTCTTGCTTTTCCCGTACCCATAAGCCTCTAAATTCTTACAGACGAGCTTTACGACAAATGTTTTATCATGATCCGGCCCTGTTTCCCCGACAACATCATATTGAGGCACAGGGCATTGCGTGCTTTGAATCAGTTCCTGAAACCTGCTCTTGTAGTCATGGAGGCTGTCTGCAGTACGAACATCATTCATGATGATCGGCAACATGGAAGAGGAAATGATTTCAAATGCACAGGCATAGCCTCCGTCAAGATAAATTGCAGCCATCAAAGCCTCAAAAGCATCTGCCAAGATAGACGGCTTGTTATTCCCCAATGCCAGAGTCTCACCCTTGCCAAGCCTGATATGATTGCCAAGCTTGATCTTTCTGGCCAGTTCCGAGAGCTGAGATTCATTTACAAGATGTGCCCTCATTCTTGAGAGGTGGCCTTCGCTGAAATCAGGGTAATGAGACACAAGAAGATGACCGGCAACGAGGTTTATCACGGCATCGCCTAAGAACTCGAGTCTTTCATTGTCCGGGAGGTTTTTCCCCTGCTGTTCATTCACGTAGGAACTGTGGCGCAAAGCCTCATCAAGAATGGACCTGTCTTTAAAAGAATAGCCTATTTCTTTTTCAAGCTCGGAAAGTTTAGATGCAGGCATCTGATGCTCAAGTCATTTTCGCTGATATCTTAAAAGGTTTTCATACACGGAGTAGGGGACAAAAAAATCCCCGCTTCCCGACCCTAATTGAATATCGGGTTTTAGTTTGCCATGAAAATCGGTTCCTCCTGTAACGACAAGGTCATATTTCCTGGCAATTCCCGAAAGGAATTCAAAATACTCAGGGGGGTGTTCCGGATAGTAAGCTTCGATTCCCTGCATGCCCATGTCCTTCAGGTCCAGAATAAGTGCTTCCATGCTCGGGCTGTCTGCGATCTTGAGAAGAAAAGGATGTGCCAGAACCGGTATGCCCCCGGCACCTCGTATGATATTGATTGCTTCCTGACAGCCCAGCCGGTATTTATCGACATAAGCCGGTTTATTAAAACCGAGATAAATATCAAAAGCCTCATCAATCGACTGTGCATAGCCTTTGTTTATAATCATTTTAGCTATATGCGGCCTGCCGATCTGGGCCTCCTCGCCGGAAGCCTCCATTACCTCTGCAAGGGTTATGTCTACTCCAAGTTCGTTCAGCCTGCCTATGATGAGAGGGTTGCGGTCTTTTCTTGCCTGCTGAAGAGTATCTAAGGTCTGATTCAACACAGGGTCACTAAGCCTTATGCCATAGCCAAGTATATGAAAACTTCCTGTTACTCTGTGCAATGGCGGTGATTTTGTGCTTATCTCGATACCTGCAAGAACTTTAACACCTGATGAATCCGGAGGCGGGAATATCTCCCTTATGCCTTGCAGTGTGTCATGATCAGTGATTGAAATAGCGCCGAGTTTAAGCCTGTGAGCAAGCTGAAGTATTTCTGCAGGGGATAAGGTGCCGTCAGAGGCAGTCGTATGAATGTGCAGATCGATTCCTGCCCGGTTAAATTCCAAGAGCCTTTTCCAGATTTTCCTCTTTGGTTTTGCAGTCAATACACTGGGTAGTAACAGGTCTTGCCTTCAGACGTTCAAAAGAAATGTCTTCCCCGCATGCCTCGCAGACACCAAAGTTTCCGTTTTCAATCCTTGTCAATGCCTTTTTGATCTTAAGGATGAGCTTGCTCTCACGGTCCCTGATTCTAAGCATGAAATTTCTGTCAGCTTCCAGAGATGCCCGGTCAGTAGGATCCGGAAAATTCTCTTTGGGTGTTGTCATGCCGGATACGGTTTCTTCTGCCTGGCTGAGGAGCTCCTGCAGCAGGTTGTTTAAATGTTCCTTGAAAAATTCCAGCTCTTTTTTTTTCATGATAAAACCTAACTGTGTTTTTTGTTGGCGCACCACAGACTGAAAGTCGCAGGCAACTGTTCCGTTACAGGTATTTGGCGCTTATGTCAGAAAACGGATTTATGCTAAGATCACTAAACATACGAAAAGAATCCAATAACAAAATAGGCAGAAAATGTAAAGCAAAAAATGATGAACCCGTAAAAAGTCAAAATTGTGATGGCAAAGTAAAAAGGCCGCAGACGAGGCGCACGAATCCTAAGGAATGAGGCGTACTTATGGTACGCCGCAATGACGAAGGATGAAGTGCAACGAAGTATCCGGACTTTTTGCGAAGCCATCAAAAATGATTTTTTCGAAAAGGATGAGTGAGAGAAATAATCGGCAGGCTTTATCCATGCGATTCATCCGCTTTATGAAAAACGCAAAATGCATATGGATATGATGAGCAACTAAAAAAATGCAATAATTTGCTTGATTTTATGAAAATTATCTGCAATAGAATAACAGAAAAAAAGATGATGATATATGTGAAAGGGGGTGATACTGGCTGTTATTATATTGTTTTAATTGATTATTAGGTTGGTTTTTAACTTTAAATCGAAGGAGGAAATTTAGAAAATGAAGAGATTATCAGTAATTGCTTTAGCAGCTCTTTTGGTGCTTGCTCTCACCATTCCGGCTGCTGCTTTTGAAAGCCAGTTCGGCGGGCTCTGGAGAACAAGGGCTTTCACACAGAATAATTTTGACGGCAGCAGTTTAGGCAGAAACGATCAAACCAGAACAGACACACGTACCCGTCTTTTCTACACCGCAAAATTCAGCGACAAACTAAGCTTCATCAATCAGTTTGAAATGAACGCTGCCTGGGGCCAGCCCCGTACCTATGGCCAGCTTGGCGCCGACGGCACAGACGGCGGCACCATTTTAGGCCCGGCAGCCGCTACCTCCACCGGAAGCACGGTAATGGTAAAGAGGTCTTTTGTCAGTTTAAATCTTGCAAAACATAATTTCAGAGTTGGTGTCCAGGATTTTAACCTGGCAAGAGGCTATCTCAGCGATGACGATGCAGCAGGTTTCAAGGCAATTTTCAGGGTGGCAGACAACGTATTCCTGCCTTTTATCTTCCTGAAAACCTATGATCAGGCCGGAAGGGGCAGGATCGCAGGAAGTCTTGCAGACGACTACGATGTGAATGCTTATGTTATCTATCCTACCATCTTTCTTAACAAAACCACTACCCTTAAACCCCACGTGGCACATCTTCAGTCTGAGAACTATTCTCTTGCTGAAACAAAGGGTACCCTCATGAACCGCTTCCCAGGGGCCACAAAACTTGCAGCCTGGACAGCAGGTCTTGAACTTGACGGAAAAGCTTCCAATATTACATATGGTGCGACCGGTATTTTTCAGTTTGGAGATCTTACGGTACCAGCAATTCCAGCGTATAACAACCAAAGCAAGCTCAATTTCAAAGGGTATCTCTTTGATGCTTTCGGCAGCGTAGCAATGGGTCCCTTTGATGTGCGCGCCAAAGGTATTTACGCCAGTGGTAATGACAAGGAAGTTTCAAGAGTCGGTTTTGCCAATACAAATGATATCAAGGCCTTTTTTAATCCGGGAACTGCAGGAACCGGCGCATCATACTACTGGTCAGAAATCATGGGTCTTGGCATTATGGATACAGCAGCACCAACCAATGCTCCTGGGGATAAAATCACCAACCTGATGGCCTTCAATCTTGGCACAACCTACAGGATTCTTCCAACCCTGAGGGTGGCCGCCGACCTGTGGTATGCAAAGACAGCTCAGGATGTCTGGATGCCCAGATTAGGTGACTATAAAAGCGATTTGGGTACAGAGCTTGACGTTGTTCTGACGTACACGATTGTTCCCAACCTGAACCTTGATCTTGTTGGTGCATATCTGTGGGCAGGTGATGTGATTTCAAAAGTTGCTACTACAGCAGACAGCGCAAATCCATATGAACTTGGCGCAAGACTGCAGCTTACTTTCTAATTCGGCTGTTGATCTGTAAATCAGGGGTTTTTCACTGCCTTCTGATAAAAGAAATGGAAGCCGTCCTGGGAGAAATCCCCCAGGGCGGTTTCTTTTTTTATACAAAGGCCATTTAGAGGAATCAGCCTTCCTGCAGGAGAGAAATGATGTCTCTGCCTGATGCTTCGATCTGCCAGGGTCTTATCCTGTCGATTTCGTAAAGCTCTTCCTTGTTTCCAGGATTTTTTTCAGATATTGCCTTAAGGAGTTCATTGCTGCATAATAGGCCGGACTCAATCCCAAGCCGTGCGGCAGCCGACTGCCTCCATTTTTTCAGGGCAAGAAGCCTTGCAGATGCCTGAGCATTCATGACGGGCCCACGTTTTCTTCCTGCCTGCTTACAAACCGGAAGAGCAGAAGAATCGAGTTCCATAACACAATGAATTATGTCAAGGATCTGTCTGCCGTACCTGTCGATCTGTTTTTTGCTAAGAACTTCAAGCCCTTTAAGATTATCCATGAAACAGGGTTTTTCAATTGCCAGTTTTATCAGTAAATTATTGTGAAATATCTGATAAAGGGGTCTGTCGTTTTTTTTTGCAACGGTGTCCCTGAATTCGAGCAGGGCTTCAAGAACTGCAAGTGACCTTCTGTCAAGGCGGCTTGCTCCCTTTACTTTCAGGTAGTGCGGGCCTGGGTTTGATGCCTTAGCCCTGACCTTGCTCAATATGCTGCATTCCTCGAGAAACCAGTCCCTGCTGCCTCTTTCCATAAGCCTTTCTTCAAGTATGGAAGATAATTTATTCAGGTAAATTACATCCTGAGCCGCATATTCAAGCATCTCTGAAGGCAGAGGTCTTTTGGACCAGTCTTTTTTCTGGAATTTCTTTTCAAGCCTGACATTAAAAAAAAGATTTATTAGAGCTGCCAGTCCCGTCATTTTCATTCCAAGAAAACGGCATGCAAGCTGGGAATCGAAAAGGTTTTCAATTTCTATGGAAAAATCCCTGAAAAGGCAGCGCAGGTCGTAATCAGAGCCATGAAAGATTTTTCTTATGCCTTTATTGGCAAAAAAAGGTTTTAGAGGCAGAAGGCTTCCGGTTTGCAGGGGATCGACCAGGAAACACATCCTGGAGGCAGCCAGTTGCAAGAGACAGATTTTTTCCCGGTAATGGAACATGGAGTCAGCTTCAAGATCGACTCCTACAGTTTCTTCATTTTCAAGATGTTGAGCTGTTTCTTCAAGTTCATGCAGTGTAGTGACAAGCTGATAGACAGTTTTCATTCTTTTTTGATGTTGTTGGGGCTGATTTCTTTTACAATGCATTCTATTGATACTTTTTCTCTGAATCCTGTCGCAACTTTAAGAGATGCAGGGCTAAGTGCAAGATTTGCCACTATCGTCCTTGAAGACCTGATGGATTCAAGAGGAATTTTTTCGGTATAAATCGTTGAAATATTTTTTAATAACTCCTTTCCACCTATTATCTGTATTGAGCTTGGTTCTAAAGTTATGCTTTCTATCCGAAGGTTTTCAGGAAGTTTTCCTGTCCAGTCAGCCTGCACAGGAAATTCTTTTTTTTCCGGAATATCAAGGGTTACATCTATATCGGAGGGAGTGAAACTCTTTATAAACGTTCCAGGTGGAAAGGATAAATTTTCACTGGTTATCGTAAATGTGTTTTTCCCGATAACTGATTTTCCTAAATCCACTTTTACATGAACCTGATCCGAACGGACAGATCTCATGAGAGTTCCTGAGCCGACAAGCTGTATTTTGATGCTGTCTGCTGAAGCATCCTGTATCTCCATCGAAGGGTTGCGGTTCAGATACTCTATGGGGATATCAAATGTCACAAGTGAATCGACACCTCTGGTTATGCTGAACCACACTCCTGTAATCAAGATAAAAGATACCACTGCCGCAATGGCTATTTCCAGTTTTTCCTTTTTTATTCTTTCAGTGTCTTTTGTGGCCAGTCCAAGATGTTCCTGAAGGTGAAGCTCCAGATCCTCCTTCTTCAATACCGGCATAATCTTTGAACCTTTTAAGACAAGTATCGTTCCTCGCTCTTCAGAAACCACAATTACGAGGGCATCTGTAGTTTCAGCGAGTCCAACCGCAGCGCGATGCCTGGTTCCATAATGGGTAGGAAGGTCTTCCCTTCTTGTTAAAGGCAGAATCACTCCGACTTCGGTGATCCGGTCATCTTCTATTATTATGGCTCCGTCATGAACAGGATTATCTTCCCAGAATATGCTAGTTATCATTTCCTTGGAGATTGTGCCATTCCAGTAAATGCCTTTCTGGACCATCTCGCTTATGTTTTCCTTGCCGGGCAACACCAGCAGGGCGCCGATTCGTTTCCGTGCCAGATCAACAACTGTGCTTGAAATAACCTGAACAGGAGTATGTATCGTCTGCTGAGGTGCTCCCCAGAACAAGGGGGTAATGCTTTTTACCTGAAGAACGCTTCTTATTTCATTTCTGAAGACTACTATTATGATCAGGGCAGCAAAAGCCATGAGACCCTGAACCACCCAGCTTGTAACAATCAGCCCTATTGAAATGGCCGCCCTTTGGAAGATCCACAAAACAGCTAAGCCTACAAGGATCCTGAATATATTGGTAATTCTGAAAAGAACATAAAACCGGAAGAGGATGTAGCTGTTCAGGACGATGTCAACAAGATCCTGCCATCTTATGCTTTTAAAAAAAGAAAGAATACTTTCCATAATCAGTCTACAACACTGAACCTGAGGATTTTAATGATTTTATCTTCTGAATCGGTAATTTCAACCTTCCAGGGTCCTTTATCAGATTCCCTGAGCTGGATTGTGCTATAGGTTGCCCAGCGCGGGGGCTGAATATTAAGCTTGATTTTTGTGCTGAGATTGTCCCTGTTGTACCAGTTGTGGGTAATGGTTGATTTTTCAGACACATTCTCGAATATGTTATAACAAAAAATCTTTCCTTTCCCAATTGAAAATACGACGCCTTCATTTTTAGGCTGGCGATCCTGAATATCCTCGCACATCACGGCTGTGGAAATTTTAAGTTTTTCTGCAGCAGCAGCCTCCAGAATCCAGGCGTTTGAGGAAAAGACCATTGGAAACAGCAGTACTGCGGAATAAAAAGCGAATGAATTAATTTTAAAAAATTTAAAAAAAAAGAACATGATTTCCTCATCTGTTGAACAAGGACTTTTTACGAGTTCATCAACAAGAACTTCTTTTAACTTAAGGAAATTATAAGATAACCCCCCTTGCGTGTCAATGGCAATAAACAGGGGGCATTTTTCTCCAGCCAAAATTCATTTTTTGATTGCCAAGCCTGAAGAAATAACTCATAAAAAGGAAACAGCATTGACGGCATCGTAAAAAGGCCGGATGGCGGCGCTTGCGCTGACGTCCTTCGTCATTGTGGCGTACCATAAGTACGCCTCATTCCTTAAGGATTTGCGCGCCTTGCCTGCGGCCTTTTTACAAAGCCGTCCGACGGACTTTTTACGGGCTCATCAGCATTGGACAGCGGAGAATAAGCAGAGATGAAGTTACAGGAAATAATACCTTATGCCAGGGGTGAAAAACCAGTTGATCTTCTTCTGACAAACGCCAGAATAATCAATGTGTTCTGCGGAGAGATAGTGGAAGGGAATATCGCTGTAGCGCAGGGCTTTATAGCGGGCATAGGTGACTATCCTGCAAAAAATATAATGGATTTGTCGGGCAGATATGTAGCACCAGGTTTTGTCGATTCCCATGTTCACATTGAAAGCTCCATGGTAAGTGTTTCCGAGTATGCCAGAGCCATAGTTCCTCACGGCTCAACGGCAATAGTGGCCGACCCTCATGAAATAGCAAATGTCTTCGGAATCCACGGCATGGAATATATGATTCGATCCAGCAGGAATCAGCCCCTTAATGTATATTTCACGCTTTCTTCCTGTGTTCCTGCTACAGAGATGGAAACATCGGGAGCAAGGCTTGATGTGTCTGATCTTCTTCCGTTGATGGGTAACGATAGAATCCTAGCTCTTGCAGAAATGATGAATTATCCCGGAGTTATTTCCTGTGATCCGGAAGTTTTGTCCAAAATAGAGCTTGCAAGGCTATACAGAAAAAGGATCGAAGGCCATGCCCCCGGGTTATCAGGGAAAGACCTGAATGCTTATCTTTCAGCAGGCATATCGAGTGATCATGAATGCTTTTCAGCAGATGAGGCAAGAGAAAAGCTCATGGCAGGGATGCATATAATGATACGTCAGGGAACAGGAGCCAGAAACCTTCGGGATATTCTTCCGATGGTGAATTCAAAGAACTTCCACAGGATGATGTGGTGTACAGATGACCGTGATCCAGATGATTTGCTGGCAGCGGGCCATATTGACTCTATTCTTCGTGAAGCCATAGACACAGGGCTTGATCCTGTTCAGGCCATTCAGATGGCCACCATAAATCCGGCAAGCTATTTCGGGCTTCATCATATCGGCGCAATTGCTCCTGGAAGGCAGGCTGATCTTGTGATTTTTTCAGATCTGAAAAAGATTATTGCAGAACAGGTATATTTCAAAGGCCTGAAGGTTGCCCATGACGGGACAATGACTTCTGATGTCCCTGTGCCTAAGACCATTCCAATTCCACATTCCATAAAAATTGATTTGAAAGCCCTCGATTTTTCCATAGCTCTTGCAGGGAATCGGATAAGAGTGATCGAGATTGTTCCCGGCCAGATCATAACCCGCCAGTCAATCGAAACACCAAGCATATCGGGAAACGAGGCTGTTTCGGATAGCTCGAGGGACATATTAAAAATAGCTGTTGTAGAGCGCCATAGCAGTACGGGAAATACCGGAAAAGGATTCGTGAAGGGACTTGGCCTTAAAAACGGTGCAATTGCATCCAGTGTTTCCCATGATTCTCACAATGTTGTAGTTGTTGGAACCACTGATGAGGACATGAAGACCGCAATAAAGACTATTGTCAGGATGGGTGGGGGCCAGGTAGTTGTTTCAAACCAGAAAATAATAGCAAAACTCCCTCTTCCAATCGCTGGCCTCATGTCTGCCGAGCCTGTTCATTCGATAAAAAACCAGA
The DNA here is from genome assembly GCA_037439445.1 of Desulfobacteraceae bacterium. Classification (GTDB taxonomy): domain Bacteria; phylum Desulfobacterota; class Desulfobacteria; order Desulfobacterales; family Desulfatirhabdiaceae; genus JBBIWB01. Next base: position 23,702 of record JBBIWB010000032.1, read on the forward strand.
TCGACAGTCTTATTGGCGCTGCTGCCGGAATCGGTGCCACAATTAAGAATCCGTTCATGACCCTGTCTTTTTTGTCTTTGCCTGTTATCCCGGAACTTAAGATTACTGACAGGGGACTTGTGGATGTGAACAAATTTCAGATTGTCCCGCTTTTTGTATAGAGGCGACCAATGTTACGTATTCTTCTTGCAGTTGCAGTATGTTACATAGCCTATGCAGCCCTGGCTTTTCTCTTACAGAGAAACATGATCTTTCCGCGTTTTCTCATTTCTCAGGCCGAAGATTTCATGAAGCCTCCGGATATAGAGGTTTTCAGGGTAAATACCGGGTATGAAGAAGTTGAGACATGGTTCATGCCGGCAGAGCCGGTATTTTCCTCCGGGCGAAGTCCAGCAGTAATATTTGCTCATGGAAATGCAGAGCTTATTGATTCATGGCCTCAATACCTTAAACCATTCACGCAAAACGGTTTACATGTACTTCTTGTTGAATACCCGGGTTATGGACGATCAACGGGGAAACCTTCCGAAAGCAGCATTACCAGGGCCTTTGTTGCAGCCTATGATCATCTTGTGGCCAGAGAAAATGTTGACCCCGGCAGAATAATTCTGTTTGGCCGCTCTTTGGGAGGAGGGGCAGTATGCAGTCTGGCAAAGGAAAGGCCTTCGGCAGCCATTATTCTTTCATCGACATTTACCAGCATATCCTCATTTGCCCTTAAGTACGGTCTTCCGTCTTTTGTTATCAGGGACCCTATGGACAATTTAAACGTTTTAAAGCAATACAAGGCTCCTGTGCTGTTATTTCACGGAATAAGAGATGAAGTAATTCCTTTTGAGCATGCCAGGACTTTAGCCGCAGCTTCAGGCATGGCAAGGCTTATCACTTATGACAGCGGACACAACGACTGCCCTCCGGACTGGGATGTCTTCTGGAGGGATGTGTTTGATTTTCTCAGTGATCACTCGCTTGTCCAGCCATCTGGTACAAATCTTATCGAACAAAAGTGAGTCCTCTGCCAAGACGAAACGACAGGTAAAAAAGAATACTTCTTTCATTCTTTTGCGTTTTAGTGATAGAATTGTGACAATTTTTCAGATTTTGCATCTTGTTGATGCAGGTTTTTTTCTTAAGTTGCATGAAGACAAGATTGGAAAACAAAGGCAGCACGGTTCGTGAAAACCAGGAATTTAAACGGTTTTTACGATGACGTCAGGCATGGGAGATTAATTTATTACAACAAAAATGGAGGATTGATGAAAAAGAAAAATCAGTGGGCATGGATGTTGTGTTTCGTATTGTTTTTTTCAGCCTCTGGCCTTGCTATCGGCTCGGAGAAACCTTTCACATTTGGTCTCTTGCTTGTAGGCCCTTATAATGACAGGGGATACAGCCAGGCTCATTACGAAGGTGGGCAGTATGTTGAAAAAATGGTGCCCGGTGCAAAAATGCTTTATATTGATAAGGTAAACCCATCGGACAGACAAGGAATCACAATACCACAGATAGTAGATGACATGGTTGAAAAAGGAGCAAGACTCATAATAGCCAACTCTGACGACATGAAAGACGGCATCCGTGAGGCAGCTTTAAAGCACAAGAGCATCCAGTTCATCCACATTTCAGGTGATGATGTTTTGACTGGAAAGGCTCCCAAGAATCTTGCCAACCTTTTTGGAAAAATGGAATACGGAAAGATGATGGCAGGCTTTGTAGCGGCCATGACAACAAGGACGGGCAAAATTGGATATCTTGGTCCTCTCATCAATGAAGAAACAAGAAGGCTCACTGCATCATGCTATCTTGGAGCAAAGTATGCATGGGAAAAAGTCCTCAAAAAAAAACCTGAAGACCTCAAGTTTCAGGTCACATGGATCGGTTTCTGGTTCAATATTCCAGGTGTGACGGCAGATCCGACTCAGGTAGCCCAGAATTTTTTCAATACCGGCCATGACGTGATAGTATCTGGTATCGATACCACAGAGGCAATTGTTGTCGCAAAGCAGAAGAGACAGGAAGGAAAGCAGGTATGGGCTGTCCCCTATGACTATATAGGGGGATGCGAAGGTGCATCTGAAGCTTGTCTTGGAGTTCCTTACTTTAACTGGGGGCCTTCTTATGTAAAACAGGTAAAGTCCGCAATGGCAGGGAACTGGAAATCCGAATGGCTCTGGCTCGATCCTGACTGGAAGAATATCAATAATCATGATACAAGTACCATTGGTTTTGCAGCAGGTCCTGCACTTTCTGCGGCTGCAAAAAAAGAACTTGATTCTTTCATAGCAGGTCTTGGATCAGGGAAGCTGAATCTTTTCAAAGGTCCGATCAATTATCAGGACGGCTCAGTTTTTCTCAAACAGGGTGAGACCGCTACAGACAAGCAGATATGGTATATGAAACAACTTCTTCAGGGAATGACAGGTCAGAGCAGCCCTAAAAAATAAGACTCTTTAAAAAGAAAGGACTTCGGGGATGGAGAGTTTTTATATCTGTCAGTACCGGGTCCTTTCACCGCCTTCCATTTTTCTATGCTTATCGAACTTCAGGACATACATAAATATTACGGCTCTTCAAAGGCAAACAACGGCATAAGCCTTGTCATTCAATCAGGCACAATCCACGGTATTCTTGGAGAAAACGGTGCAGGGAAAAGCACTTTGATGAGAATTATGGCCGGCTATCTTCAGAAGACCAGGGGCTCAGTTCTTATAAACGGCTTTCCTGTAAATGTCAGAAGTCCTGAACACGCCATGAAGCTGGGCATAGGAATGTTATATCAGGATCCTCTCGATTTTCCTTCCCTGAGTGTTCTGGACAATTTCATGATAGGACAGCTCAGCGGCGCGATTTTAAAAAAAGATGATTTCAGAAAGCGTCTGCTTGAACTTACTCTCCGCTTCGATTTCAGGCTGAACCCTGATTCCTTGTTAAAGACCATTACAGTCGGAGAAAGACAGCAGCTTGAAATGCTGAGGCTTCTTTCACTTGGAATTGAAGTCCTTATTCTCGACGAACCGACTACAGGCATATCGACCCTTCTTAAGGATACCCTTTTTTCAGCCCTCAGGGCTCTTGCTGAAGATGGCAAAAGCATTATTCTTGTGTCTCACAAGCTTGAAGACGTTGAAGCCCTTTGCGGTAAGGTTACGGTTCTGAGACAGGGGAAGGTTTCAGGAGAAATGACCCGCCCTTTTAACAGTGAAAAACTCCTGGGCATGATTTTCGGAACAATGCCGTCACATCCTGTATCCTTGAGGAATGAGCCAGGCCCCCCTCTCATTGAATTGAAAGCTGTATCTGCAACAGGAGGAAGGGCTGGGCTGAAAGATTGCAGCACAGTCATTCGAAAAGGTGAAATCGTAGGCATAGCCGGTCTGGAAGGAAGCGGACAGGAAGTTTTCCTGAGAGTAGCCTCGGGTATCAAGAAACCTGCATCGGGGACGATTCTTCTTGCCGGTCGTGACATGAGGGGAAAGCATTATCATTCTTTCATGAAAAGAAGAGTGGCGTTCATGCCGACTTCCCGTCTTGAAGAAGGGCTGGTGCCAGGGCTTAGCATAGCTGAGCACTTTGCACTCAGGTATTCGGCTGGCCGTTTTTTTTTGAGAAAGCCGGAGTGGATACTGAAGGCAGAAGCCTATATTGCAAAATTCAATATAAGGGGAAATCCAGATACAAGTGTTGAAAATCTTTCCGGAGGAAACCAGCAGCGCCTGCTCTTATCCCTGCTTTCAGAGGATACAGAACTTCTTCTTTTAGAGAATCCCACAAGAGGTCTTGATGTTGAATCCACAAACTGGATCTGGAGTCAGCTTCAGGAACAATACAGCAGGAAAAGGGCGGCAATAGTCTTTTCATCTACTGAGCTGGATGAAATATTCATGATAGCCGAGCGCATCCTTGTATTTTTCGACGGTCGTCTGATTAAAGACGTCAAGAAAGACAACACCAGCATACATGAACTTGGAATGGCCATTGCCGGGAAGATAGATGCATGACTGTCAATTTCAGGAAATCAGTACTGTCGTCTCTCATTGATCTTGCCATAACCATTTTCAGTGTAGGGGCCTTCACATCAATTATACTTCTTGCTGCAGGAGCACCACCGCTTGAAGCCTATTACAATATTTTCAAGGGTGCCTTCGGTTCCTGGACAAAATTCGGTCACTGTCTCAAGGCCTGGATACCTCTTACGCTGTGTGCCTGCGGCCTGCTTTACACTTTCAGAATAGGGCTCTGGAACATAGGCATTGAAGGTCAGATGATAATGGGGGCAGTCTTTACAACCTGGGTGCTAAGACTTGGAACAGACTCTGGAAACGAGCTTTTTTTCATCATAACTGCCTTTTTTGCCGGAATGGCAGGAGGCGGCTTATGGGCTGTGATTGCAGGATTTCTAAAAACAAAATCAGGCGTTAACGAGATATTTGCAGGTCTTGGGCTGAATTTTGTCGCACAGGGTTTCATTTTATGGCTTATTTTCGGGCCATGGAGGCAGCCAGGCAGTGCTTCCATGAGCGGTACAGAGACATTGCCGGATAATCTGTGGCTTCCCCAGACAGGTGCACTCAATGTTCCTTACGCAGGCATCATCATTACAATCTCAGCTCTTGTAATAACTGCGATTATCCTGCAGCGCACAAGGATCGGGCTGAATCTGAAGGCAATAGGCAACAATCCCGACTCCTCAGTCCTTTTCGGGCTTCATCCGGGCAGAAACATGCTTCTTGCCATGATTTTTGCCGGAGGCCTTGCAGGTCTTGCCGGAAGCATACAGGTTTCTGCAGTTTATCACCGCCTCATTCCGGCCATATCAAGCAATTATGGATATCTTGCCCTTCTTGTTGTAATGCTGGCAGGTTTCAGGCCAGGGCTGACCCCTGTAATATCCTTGTTTTTCGCCTGTCTCAATGTCGGGAGCATCCAGCTTCCAATGGTTCTCAAGCTCGATTCATCCCTGAGCGGAGTCATTCAGGGATCCCTTGTGCTGGCAACTCTTGCCATTTATGCATGGAGAAAACAAAAAGGCGTGATACCATGAATGAAATTCTGCCTATACTCCTGGCAGGCGTGATAGCAGGCGCTGCCCCGATAGTACTTGCAGCCATAGGAGAGACGATAACCGAAAAAGCAGGTATCATTAACCTGTCAATAGACGGCTCCATTCTTCTTTCAGCAATGACTGCATTTGTAGTTTCATACAAGACTGACAGCCTTCTTGCAGGTTTTGCAGCAGGGGCGTTCACAGGGGCTGCTGTCGCTGCTGTCGTAGCAGTATTCAGCATTTATCTCAGGCTGTCTCAGGTTGCAGTAGGTTTTGTTTTAACTCTCATGGCCAGGGACCTTGCCTATTTCATAGGGAATCCTTTTTCAAGGATACAAGGCCCCCAGATTCTTCCACTTCCCATACCTCTTCTGAAGGATATTCCATTTATTGGAGAGGTCTTCTTTCAGCATAACCTGACAGTATACGGGAGTCTTCTTGCCATAGTTTTTTCGTGGTGGTACATCTACAGGACATCTTACGGCCTTACCCTGAGATCAGTCGGAGAAAATCCATCTGCCTCCTATGCCAGAGGAATAAATCCGCATCGAGTTCAGCTTATGTATGTGATCTGCGGTGGCCTTCTGATCGGCCTTGCAGGGGCTGTCTTTTCTCTTTCAACAAAACCTGGCTGGGGCAGACCTCAGGGTGCTGAAGGCATTGGCTGGATAGCTCTTGCGCTGGTAATATTCGGCGGATGGAACCCTGTGAAGGCTGCTTGCGGAGCATATCTTTTTGCCTTCCTTCAGGTAATGGGAATCTATCTTCAGGGATGGTTCCCGTCTGTTCCGGCACAGGTCTTTCAGGTTGCGCCTTTTCCTCTCATGATTTTAACTCTTGTTATCATCTTTGCGCTTCAGAAAGAATCGATCAAGGTTATTGTTGACAGGAAACCCATGTTAAAATACTGGCTGAGACTTTTTGCATCATCACCTCCTGCGGCTCTCGGGAAACAGTTCATCAGGCAGTAGGCTAAACCCTGTCTGACTCATTTCACGGCCATAAGCGCAGCTCCTATTGCGCCTGTGAACTGGGCATTCGGAGACACCAGCAGGGAATGGCCGATTTTTTTTTCAAGAGAGCGTACAACCCCGCTGTTTTTAGCAACCCCTCCTGTCATCATGACAGGAGCCATCCATCTGATGCGCCCAGCCATGGATGATACCCTTGCTGCAATCGAGTCATGGATTCCTGCAATTATGTTTTCGCGGCTTTCGCCCTTTGAGATAAGAGAAATTACTTCTGATTCTGCAAATACTGTACACAGGCTGCTGATGGACGAAGGATTATCTGCTGAAAGAGACAGAGAACCAAAATCTTTAAGATCGACTTCAAGTGCTCTTGCCATGACTTCCAGGAATCTTCCAGTCCCTGCAGCGCATTTGTCATTCATGGCAAAATCCTTGACCCTTCCTGTTTCATCCAGGACAATGACCTTGCTGTCCTGTCCTCCAATGTCTATTACAGAGCGGACATCCTGATTCAAATACCTTGCACCTGCCGCATGACATGTTATTTCCGTAACAGCCTGATTTGCAAAGGTTATGCTCTTTCTGCCGTATCCTGTTGCAACTACTGACTGAATGTCTGAAGGATTGAAGCCAAGGCCAGAAACAATTCCTTCAAAGAGAATATCTCCTGCATTTTTTGCGCTGTATCCCGTGTTCATTATTCTTACGGCAATTATTTCGTCATCCTTGATAACAGCAGCCTTTGCCGTTATTGAACCGATATCTATTCCGACACTAATCATCTGTCTATGAGCTCCATGAATGCTTCGATTCTGGTTTCAATCTGGGCTTCGGAAAAGCTTCTTTCATCAACCATGTCTGCTTCGATTATAAGTGTAGGAATGCCACGTTCTTTCCGGATTATTCTTTCGATATCATATTGACCAAAAGAATAAGGCTTGCAGCTTCTGTTGGAATGCATCACAAGGCCGTCAACATCGTATTTGTCTATCATTGCAATGACTTCCCGAGCCATCTGATCGACCCCTATATTAAGATAAATCCTTGAGTAGCCTTCTGCCATTGAATTGAGGAAATCAGAGGGATCCATGTATTTCAGGGATCCGCACCAGGCAGATGTATAAGTATCGGCTACAAGGCAGGTATCGTGGGCTGCAAATTTTTCAGAAAGCCATCTTGTTCTGTACCATATGGGAAGATTGTCCCATAAAAGCCTGTATTTTTCATCAGGGACAGCACTTATTCCTTCTTTTATCCTTGTATTCATTTCATCAAGAAGCATGGAATAATAATCTATCACTGTCCGGGTTCCCCTGAGAGTGACTATGAGTCCGAGATGGAAAAAAGCATCGAAGGCACTCATCGGGGCAGGCTTATGAACAGTTGTGTCCAGGACAGCCTGCCAGAGGTGCTGTCCTTCTATGGAGAGCCTGCCGACTTCGGCCATCCTGTCCCTGTCCAGTTCTTTCCTGCAGATATTCTCAAGAAACGCTATGTATTCTTCTATCTGGCGTTTGACATAACGCCTCGCATCATCGGAAAACTGGGTATGGCAGAAAGGAGTGTCGAGAATAAAGAGCGGAACATCGTAGTAGCGGGCCTGAACCTCATACCATTTCAGAACAGTTCCGCATATATTGTTGCAGCAGACCAGCATGTCAGGCTTTGGAAGCCCTCCTATGGGGCCTCCGTCAGTAGGCGCGCAGGCAATATCAACACGGGCATATGAACATAAATCCCTGGAATATCCCATTGATTCCGCCTGTTCGCACAGAGCTACTCCAAGATGTGTTGCACCTATCATGGCTCCGTGATTTTCAGGGTAAACAGGAATTATATCCATTGCTATGAGAGGCTCCACAGGGCCGCCGCTGGTTATCCACGCAATTTTTTTTCCAGTTTCACCAGCGGTTTTTGCCTCTATGTAATAATGAGTCATTATCTCCTTCATGGTTTTTGCTGACTTTATTTTTCCTCGCTCCTTTTCCGACTCAATCATCTTCCTTCCCCCTGGATCGTCATAGATAAAATTTCATTCACGAGTTTTTCAATCCCGATTGCAATATCCTTGATTCCAGGGCCTAACATGTAGGCAGGTGTTGAAACAATGCGGTTTTTCCTGTCAACATGGATCATGTCCACAGTGCAGGCCTGATGCCTTCCGCCCATGCGCTCAATTCCCGATGCTGTGCCGGAGTCTTTTCCGATCGTTACTTCCGGTTTTTTATCGGCAATTGCTCGTGTAAGGGTTGCAGGGGCTATGCAGATTGCACCAACAGGCTTTCCTGCTTCAACCATCTCCCTGATCAGGCGTAAAACATCGGGCTGCACCGAAGAATCCGGGCCTTTAAGGGCAAAATCACTTAGGTTTTTGGCAGCGCCGAATCCACCAGGCAGTATCAAGGCATCAATGTCAGATGCTTTTACGTTAGCGACATCCTCGATGTTTCCCCTTGCTATTCTCGCTGATTCTACCAGTACATTGCGTTTTTCTTCAGTAGCCTGATGGGTTAGGTGATTGATTACATGAAACTGATCCATATCAGGCGCCATGCAGATGGTCTTTACCCCGGCTTTGTCCAGAAACAGCAGGGTAAGAACTGCTTCATGAATCTCAGAGCCATCAAAGACCCCACATCCTGACAACAGTACACCAACTTTTTTTGACATTTACTGAGCCTCCTTTCTGGAAATATTATCAAAACAGATATTTCTTCAAAATGCCGTTCCATGAAAAAATGGAAAAAATCGTTTCGTATTTTTTTAAAAGCAAATAATAAAAAAACACTCCAGTGCAACTGCCTACGAAATTTGCTACGGCATCCAGGACATCAGCATTCCTGTAAGGAACATAATACTGATGGATTTCATCGCTTATTCCGTACATTGTAGACGAAGCAATGCTTAATAATGAAATAAGAACCAGCCTGTCTCTGAAAGGAAGCGTCATGTATGCCCTGAAAAAAAGAATCCCAAGAATTGCATATCCAGCAAAATGAAGATATTTGTCCATAAAGGCAATTTTTGGAATATGTTTTAATCCAGGATATGATGACTGAATAAAAATCAGGGCACAGTAGATGAAAAGAGGAAGCCAGCGGAAAAGAATGTTCCACTTCATATTTTTATAATCTGTTTCTTTCAATATTAACCCTGCCTGTCATTTTCGAATAAATCCAGATTGATACGTCTTTCATTAATAATAAGAAGGAGTTTGTCAAGAAGAACATCCGGCAACAGCCCGTAACGGACCTTTCCATCCAGAGTTCTTACTGAAAGAGTGCCTGATTCTTTTTCCTTTGCGCCTATTGTAATGATTATCGGGATGTTATTGATCTGGGCCTCCCGGATTTTTCTGTTCAGACTTTCAGTCCTTCCATCCAGCTCGACCCTGATTCCATGTTCATGAAAATGATTCCTGATTTCTTCTGCATGGGCAATCAGGTCATCATTTATGGGAAGGACAGCTATCTGAACCGGGGCAAGCCACAAAGGAAATTTTCCTGAAAAATGCTCTATGAGTATCCCGAAAAACCTCTCGATTGATCCGTAAATGACCCTGTGAATAGTGATTGGCCTGTGTTTTTCATTGTCTTTTCCGACATAGCCAAGGTTGAATCTCTCAGGAAGCGCCATGTCAAGCTGAACTGTACCGCACTGCCATGTGCGGCCCAGGGCATCCTTTATGTGGATATCGATCTTCGGGCCATAAAAAGCGCCGTCTCCTTCATTGATTTTATAGGGTTTCCCATAAGCGTCCAGAGCCATCTTCAACCCGTTTGTCGCCTCTTCCCACTGTTCATCAGTACCAATGGATTTTTCTGGCCTTGTGGAGAGCTCGAGATGAAATCCAAGGCCAAAAGTGCTGTATATTTTTTCAACAAGCCTCAGAACTCCCAGGATTTCAGATTCTATCTGATCAGGTGTCATGAAAATATGGGCATCGTCCTGATGAAAAGCCCTTACCCTGAAAAGACCGGAAAGCACTCCGCTAAGCTCGTGGCGGTGAACCAGCCCTATTTCAGCAGAGCGTATGGGAAGGTCTTTGTAAGAATGTGGTTTCAGCCCGTACAAAAGCATTCCGCCGGGGCAGTTCATGGGTTTTATGGCGTATTCTATATCATCTACCTGGCTAATATACATGTTCTCACGGTAGTTTGCCCAGTGACCGCTTCTTTCCCAGAGCCCTCTGTTAAGCATGATAGGGGTCTTGGTCTCTATATAGCCTGCTCTCTTATGCTCTTTTCTCCAGTAATCCAGAAGGCAGTTCCATATCTCCATCCCTTTGGCGTGAAAAAAAGGCATTCCGGGAGCCTCATCGTGAAAGCTGAAGAGATCGAGTGCGGCGCCTATTTTTCTGTGATTTCGTTTTTTTGCCTCTTCTATGAAATCAATATGTGCCTTAAGCTCTTTTTTATCGAAGAAGGCTGTTCCGTAAATTCTCTGAAGCTGTGCTTTTGTTTGATCTGCTCTCCAGTATGCACCTGATACCTTCATGAGCTTTATGGCTTTAATGAATCCTGTATGAGGAAGATGAGGACCTCTGCATAGATCGGTAAAATCACCTTGCTCATAAAGAGAAATCGTTTCATCAGAAAGCTCTGAGATGATCTCAAGTTTATACCGCTCGTCTTTGTAGAATGACAAAGCTTCTGTTCTGGATACTTCTTTACGGCGGAAAGGTATTTTTGCCTTGATGATTCTTTGAATTTCCGATTCGATTTTTGGAAAATCATCTTCAGAAACAGGGGCCATGTCTATGTCATAATAAAAACCATCTTCGATGACAGGGCCAATGGTCAGTTTTGAGTCTTTATAAATGTGCAGGATTGCCTGAGCCATGACGTGTGCAGCACTGTGACGAAGAATGTCTGTCGCCTCGGGGTCTTGGGTTGTAATCAGTCTTACGGCTGAATCCTTTCCCACACTCCTGGAAAGGTCAACTAAATGCCCATCTATTTCCATGGCAACACAGTTTCTTGCAAAGCCTTCTGAAATACTCATGGCAATGTCCGCTCCGGTAGGGGCTGACTCGAATTCTTTAATGCTTCCGTCTGTGAGGGTAATTCTTATCATCTTTATAGCCTTATCTTTCTTATGTATATATACTCTAAAGACGCATTAGGGCGCCTGACGACCTGGTGATTCTGCAAAACATTTCAAGAGAACATCAGCATTGATGAACTCGTAAAAAGTCCGTCGGACGGCTTTGTAAAAAGGCCGCAGGCAA
>JBBIWB010000033.1:0-34008 GCA_037439445.1 Desulfobacteraceae bacterium
TGACGAAGGATGCAGCGCAAGCGCTGCATCCGGCCTTTTTACGATGCCGTCAAACTTACAGAATGAATTGGAAATGCAATCAGTAATGAAACAATTAAGGAAAAATGAAAATATAAGAAATATTGCAATTATCGCCCATGTAGATCATGGAAAAACCACACTTGTTGATGCTATGTTCAGGCAGTGCGGGCTTTTTCGTGAAAATCAGGACATAAGCGAACGCATAATGGATAACATGGATCTGGAAAAAGAAAGAGGCATTACCATTGCAGCCAAAAACTGCTCGGTAATCTGGAAGTCAATCAAGATCAACATCATAGACACTCCAGGCCATGCAGATTTCGGCGGCGAGGTAGAAAGGGCCCTTTCCATGGCAGATGGCGCTCTTCTTTTAGTTGATGCATCTGAAGGACCATTGCCTCAAACACGATTTGTTCTCAAGAAAACACTCGAGTCAGACCTTCCGGTTATCGTAGTTATCAACAAAATTGACCGCAAAGATGCAAGACCGGCTGAAATTCTGAATGAAATATATGACTTGTTTATTGACCTTGACGCTGGTGATGATCAGCTTGATTTTCAGGTTGTTTATGCAATCGGGCGTGAGGGCATTGCGCAAAAAAACCTGGATGAAAAAGGAACAAATCTTAATGAGCTTTTCGACATCATCATCAAGGCTATTCCAGCTCCTTCCTACAACCCTGAGGAACCATTTCAGATGCTGGTCTCTGACCTGGGGTATTCAGATTATCTTGGAAGGCTTGCCATCGGGAAAATTGTTAACGGCAAGGTCAGATCAAATGACAGCCTTGTCTGCATAGATGACCAGGAAAGATTTAATCCGCTCAAGGTCACGAGGCTTCAGACTTATCAGGGGCTTTCATTTGTCGAAGCAATGGAGGTGGAGCCAGGAGATATAATTGTGCTTTCAGGTATAGAAGATGTCAAGATCGGAGACACCATCTGTAACCGCAGTTTTCCCAAGGCATTAAAAAGGATTGCGGTTGATGAACCCACAGTATCCATGGAGTTCAGCATTAACAACTCTCCCTTCAGCGGCAAAGAAGGAAAATATGTTCAGTCGAGTAAAATAAGGGAAAGGCTTTTTAAGGAAACCCTAATGAATGTAGGCATCAAGGTTGAAGAAACTGATAACAAGGAAACATTGACTGTAAAAGGCCGAGGGGAATTTCAGATGGCCATCCTGATCGAAACCATGAGAAGGGAAGGTTATGAGCTTTGTGTGGGCAGGCCAAAGGTCATTTACAGATTCAGAGAAGGCAGGAAGCTTGAACCGATAGAGCGGTTTTTCGTTGATTGCGAAGAGAGTTTTCTGGGTGTTGTTACTGAAAAGCTTTCCAGCAGAAAAGGAAAAATGATAAACCTTGTCAACAAGGGCAAAGGCAGGGTCAGGATAGAATTCAGCGTTCCATCAAGATCTCTTATCGGCTACAGGGACGAATTTCTCACTGACACCAAGGGAACGGGCATAATGAATTCTTATTTTTCAGGATATGAAGAATACAGAGGGGATTTCCCTTTGCGCTTTACAGGATCAATTGTGGCTGACCGCCAGGGAACAGCCGTACCTTATGCCCTCTTCAATCTCGAGCCCAGGGGTCAACTCTGTATTCTTCCAGGTACTCCTGTTTATGAAGGCATGATAGTAGGTGAGCATAACCGTGATAACGACATTAACGTAAATGTCTGCAAGGAAAAGAAACTCACCAATATGAGGGCTTCAGGAAAAGATGACAATGTGCTTCTTTCACCTGTAAGACCTATGACTCTTGAGCGTGCCATTCATTTTATCAAAGACGATGAAATGGTTGAGGTAACACCAAAATCTATAAGACTGAGAAAAACCATCCTTGATGCCCATAAAAGGCATACCATCAGGGCTTCAAAACTAAAAGAAATGGAATGAAGATTATGACCAGGTGATAAGCCCTGGAGAATATTTCAACATGTTGTCACCGCTCGGGGTTATTCGTACCGAGAAACCGAAACGTCCTGATACCCTGCATTCCACTTTACAGGAATATTTATAATTTCCATTTCCAAGGTCTGCGTGAACCTCCATGGGGTAAATCTGAATACCTTCCAGAGAATCCACAGACCGCATATGACCGGAGTAAAGTTCGACATCTATGTCATCTGGTTTCAACTGACCGAGACAGACATCTACTGTTACCCTGAAAGTCTCACCTACTCTGTAAGGTCCTTTATGATCCTGAACTGGAAGACCTATGTGGATTTCATTCCACAGACTTTTAATCCTCTCTTTATGGATACTCAGGTTTTTGGCCAGTGAGGCATTGTTGCCAATCAGTTCATGAAATCGCTTGACAATGGGTTGATAGAATTTTTGTTCATAATCACTTACCATGCGAAGACTGCAGTAATTCTGCATGGCCATTTTCATGGCTTCTTTCATCATTTGTATCCAGCGAACCGGCAAGTCGGCTGTGCGGTAATCATAATAACAAGGGATTACTTCGTTTTCCAGTATATTGTAAAGAGACTGGCTATCTACCACATCTCCATAACTTAGATCACTGTGCTCAATGTCATTGCCTATGTGCCAGCCCCTGTCTTCTGTATAGCCTTCACACCACCACCCATCTAGAATGCTGAGATTCAGGACCCCGTTTGCCGCTGCTTTCATGCCAGATGTTCCGCATGCTTCATATGGCCGTCTTGGTGTATTCAGCCATACATCAGCACCCTGTACCATATATCTGGCGATGCGCATGTCATAATTTTCAATAAATACGATGCGTTTACGCAGCTCTGGATCCCTTGCGAATTCCACGACCTTCTTGATCAACTCCTTTCCTTCAGAATCCTTGGGATGTGATTTCCCTGCGAAAATAAACTGCACCGGATGAGTCTTTGAATTGACAATGGCCTTTAAACGGCTTATATCATGAAAAAGCAGAGCAGCCCGTTTATATGTGGCAAAACGTCTGGCAAAAACAATTGTCAGAACATCTTGTTCCAGGGCTGACTCAACCTGTGAAAGCACAGACTGAGGGGCGTTTCTTTTCTTATACTGCCTAATAAGCATATCCCTGCACAATCGGATAAGATGAGTACGACTAGACTCATGAGCACGCCAAAGGTCATCGTCATGAATCTCTGCTATGCGTTTGGGATTCTCAGGCTTTCTGGACGACATGTACCAGTCCGGACCTAGATAGCGCTCAAATAAGATAGCTATATCGGGTGATATCCAGGATGATATGTGTACCCCGTTGGTTATGTGGGAAATGGGTATCTCGTCTTCAGGAACCTTAGGCCAGCAATGAGCCCACATGTTTCTAGCGACCTTTCCATGCAACCGGCTTACACCGTTACAGTTCTGGGCAAGGTTTAAGCCTAAAGTAGCCATGGAGAAGAGATCGGAGGGGCCGGCTTCGGCAGGTCTTCCCCACGACAAAATTTCTTTTTCCGAGACTCCAAGGGGTTTCAGAAATGGATTTATGTAAGGTTTTACCAGATCAACATGGAAAATATCATGTCCTGCAGGGACAGGTGTATGGGTTGTAAACACAGTGATTCTTCTGAGAATTTCCAGGGCTGTTTTGAGATCCAGGCCATAACGTTCCATTATTTGAGCAAGTCGTTCCAGACATGAAAACACCGAATGGCCTTCATTCATATGACATACCACTGGATAAATGCCCATTGCTGAGAGGGCTTTCATGCCGCCTATTCCCAGAACAGCTTCCTGTGCTAAACGGATTTTTAATTCGCCAACATATAATCTTGCGGTAATGTCTCTAAGATGTGGTTGATTTTTTGGTGTATTGGTATCAAGAAGAAAAAGAGGGATGCGGCCAACCCTTATTTTCCATATTCCTGCATGGATTTCGCCTTCCGGGCCTGTTACTGAAACATGGATTTCATTTCCCATGTCATCCCGTACCCTTTCCACCGGAAGATGATATAGTTCGGTTTCAGGATAATCTTCTTGCTGAAACCCGTTGGCGTCCAAAAACTGTCTGAAATATCCCTTCTGATACAAGAGACCAACGCCTACCAGCGGCATTGCCATGTTGGAAGCTGCCTTTAAATGATCACCTGCAAGAATGCCAAGACCTCCGGCAAAAAAAGGAATGCTTTCATGAAGCCCGTATTCCATGGAAAAATATGCAACAGCAGCCTCCTGTCCGTATATCGTTTTACTTGCATCAACAGGATATGCCACCCTTTTATCAAATGAAGCCTTGACCCTGTGGAGATGGGATAAAAAACTGTCGTCCTTCGAGAGTTCTTTTAACCTTTTCTGGGAAACGTTGGCAAAAAAAACGATTGGATTCTGTTTGGAATTTTCCCACAGACTGGGATCAATTCGCCTGAAAAGATCCACAGCATCAGGCTTCCAGCACCACCAGAGATTGCGCGATAAGACTTCAAGAAAAGAAAGCGACTGTGGGATTGCAGGATAAATCTGATAGGTCTGAATTATATTCATATCCCCTACACATAATCATTTTGAGTTTAAAGATTTTTTCAGTTCCTCTATTTCCTTTTTCAATCCGTTGATTTCCTCACGTGTAGCAATGTCTGCTTTTTTCAGAAGGTTTTTAAATTTTGATTCGATCGTTTCTTCAAACTCCTTTTGAGCCTTTACAGATTTTTCCTTGATATCATCTAAAAAACTCTTACCTTCATTTTCAGATATTTCACCTTTTTTGACATATTCTTTTACCCAGTCTTCCAGCTCATCCTTTGTCTTCAGAGCAAGACCAATGCCTGTCAACATGGTTTTTTTTATGAAGTCTATCATGGCGGCTCTCCTTGTAGATTGGGGTTTTTGGCAAGAGTTCTGCTGCGATCCCTTGGAGGGACCGTAGCAGATTGACAGTTTATTTGAATTTTCCAAGAACAGCGCTTGCAATAGTATTTTTCTGAATTTCTTTTGTGCCTTCATAGATTTCAGTGATTTTAGCATCTCTATAGAAGCGCTCGACCTCGTATTCAGTCATATAGCCGTAGCCACCGAGAAGCTGTATAGCTTCATCTGCAACTTCAACGGCAGTTCTGGCCGCATACATCTTAGCCATGGAAGTAAGTTTTGGATCTATTTTGCCCTTGTCATAATTCCATGCAGCCTTGTATGTCATGAGTCTGGCAAGTTCAATTTTGGTAGCCATATCGGCAAGTTTATGCTGGGTAATCTGAAAATCGGCGATTTTCTTTCCGAACTGCTCTCTTTGTTTTACATAGGCAAGTGCTCTGTCAAAAGCGCCCTGGGCTATACCCAAAGCCTGGGCAGCAATCAGGATGCGGCTTTCGTCAAAGAACTCGAGAACCTGATAAAATCCTTTACCTTCTTTGCCTATTAAGTTGGTCAGTGGCACCCTTACATCCTTGAAACTGACCTCGGCGGTAGACATCATGTGAATGCCCATCTTGTCACCGATTTCATTTGCTGAAACACCTTTTCTGTCAGCTTCAACCAGTATCATGCTGATACCGCGGTAGGATGGTTTTATTTCGTGTTCAGTCTGACACAGTACTGTGAAAAAACCTGCTATACATCCGTTGGTAATAAAGGTTTTTGTTCCGTTTATTACCCATTCGTCACCATCTTTGACAGCGGTCGTGTTCATCATCGTAATGTCTGAACCATGATCCGGTTCAGTGAAGGCTCCGGCTGAAAGCATTTTTCCTTCTGCAACCTGAGGAAGGAATTTTTGTTTGATTTCTTCACTGGCAAAACGCAGCAGACATTCGGATGCAAAGCTTGCCAGAATAATAGAACTCCCTATTGTGGAATCCCTGGCGCATAGTTCTTCTGCGACTATGATGTTTTCCATTACTCCTAGACCCTGTCCGGAATATTTTTCATCAAAATGAATTCCGATAAATCCTAATTCAGCAGCTTTTTTCCAAATTTTTGTTGGAAATTCGTGTTTTTTCTCTAGTTCAAGGGCTAACTCCTTGTCGAATTCGCCCTTGGCAAAACTTCTTGCTGCTTTCTGAATCTCTATCTGTGATTTGCTGAGCTCAAAATCCATTCTTCCCTCCATGACTTGATTAACTGTAAATCATTAAGAAAAATACCTATGAAAACAATGTGATTAAGTTTAAATCCGACATTTCAGATGTATTTCTGAGTGACCGTTCGGAATTTAACATAGACAAGATAGCATTGCAAGGAATTTACTTTTAATGACTTTCATAAAAAAGTTGCTTGACTGTTATCAATAAGTAAATTAGGAAATGATCAGTAAATGGTGATCAACAACTTTATTTTTTAAATTTACTGCCATTTATGAACTCATAAAAAGCCAAAGTAAAATAACGGTCTTCACAGGGACAAGTATGAAAAAGACAGGGTTTTTATTTGACGACAGGTTCCTTCTGCATGACACAGGTCCTTATCACCCCGAAGCCCCGGATCGCCTATCTGCTATTTTCACAGGGTTAGAGCGTTCAGGGACACTCTCTAAACTGGTAAGAATAAAGGCCAGCATTGCAGACATGAAATGGATAGAGGCTGTTCATGATAAATTTTATATTGCAAGATTCAAATCTTTTTGCCAGTCAGGAAAAACTTCTTTTGACAGTGAAGACAACCAGCTTTGTTATCAGACTTATGATATAGCAACACTTGCAGTAGGAGGAGTCCTTGATGCCGCAAAAATGGTTATGGAAGGCTCTCTTGACAATGCTTTCTGTGCAGTAAGGCCTCCCGGCCACCATGCAGATTACGATCGGCCCATGGGTTTCTGCTATTTCAACAATATTGCAATCGCAGCTCGTTATGTTCAGAAAGAATGGGGGATAAAGAGAGTTGGTATAATGGATTTTGATGTTCATCACGGAAATGGAACTCAGAATATTTTTGAAACAGATCCAACCGTATTCTTTTATTCCATTCACGAACACCCTTCCTTTGCATTTCCAGGCACAGGAAGATCGTTTGATAAAGGCTCGTCTGCAGGTACTGGCTTTACAAGAAACTGTCCTGTGCTTCCTGGCCAGGGAGATGATGAATATAAATCCATAATTGACAATGATTTTATTCCGTTATTTGATCAGTTTGCGCCTGAAGTCATATTGGTATCTGCAGGTTTTGATGCCCATGCAGATGATGACATGTCCGGCGTCAGCCTTTCAACAAATGGATTTTCCTACATAATGGAGCGTATTGTTGAAATTGCAAACAAACATGCAGGTGGCAGGATCATCTCTGTTCTGGAAGGAGGTTACTCACTCAAGAGACTTCCTGAACTTGTAACAAATCATCTGGAAATTTTGCTGAACAATTGATTTTAAGGGCTGATTTAAGTTAAAATGTATTGTTGCTGTGCTGCCAACAAGGTGGGTCATTTTTCAAAATTTTACCTGATCTTCGGATTTTACTTATTGCTTTTTTTGCATATTGGAGGACATTATGTTTGTTAGTCGATCAATGACTCAGAAGGTCATCACAATCAGTAAGGATGCCGATATTCTTGAGGCAAAGGAGCTGATGGATCAAAATCAGATTCATCATCTGCCTGTAGTAGAAAAAGGCGGGCTTCTTATAGGGATCATTACTGATCGTGATGTACGCAGTGCGCTTCCGGGAGCCCTTTACAGAGGTGATGCTACCTCCAAAAAGGCTGTGACTCCTAAAATTCACGTTAAAGAAATCATGACTCAGAATCTTGCTACGATCTCTCCGATGGATACAATCCAGGATGCATTGTTACTGATCCAAAAACAAAGAGTCGGTGCCTTGCCTGTAGTGAATGAAAAAGGCATTTTGCAAGGAATTATTTCTGTCAGGGATTTATTAAGGGCTTTTATCAACGTTCTTGGAATAGGACAGCCTGGAATTCTTCTTTGTATAGTTGTTGAAGAAAAAATAGGCCAGCTCAAAAAAATTGTCGATATAATAACAGAAGAGAACATATCCTTCGGGAGTGTTCTTGTGGCAAGGTATTGGGAAGAAGGGAAAAGAGCCGTGTTCCCATATCTGCTGACTAACAACGTTGCTGCTGTGAAAAAGAAATTGAAAGATAAGGGCTATACTTTGCTTGATCCTATGGAATGGTATCTGGACAAGCTTCCCAAAGTTGATCCAAAGGATTTAAAGTAATGTTTTTCGAAACCTGAATAATGAGGATTAAATTCTGGGGTTCAAGAGGATCGACTCCTGTTTCAGGAACCCGATACATGAGATATGGCGGAGATACTTCGTGTATCGAGATCCGGTCAAAAAGCCAAGACATTATCATTGTTGATTCAGGCACAGGAATTCGAAGGCTAGGTAACAGCCTGGTAAAAGAAAACTGCTTGAAGTGTCACTTGCTTTTCACACATGCCCACTGGGATCACCTCATGGGCTTGCCTTCATTCAAGCTGCTTTACTCCAAAGACACCGAACTGATAATTCATCAAATTCCGTTTCAGAGTGAATCAGTTGAAAAAATGCTTTCAATGGTCATGGCACCGCTTTATTTCCCGATCGGCTGTTCAGGAATACCTGCCATGATTAATTATGTAAAAACAGGGAATGAACCATTCAATATTGGTTCTATAACTGTTGTTCCTATACCCATAAACCATCCAAACGGAGGAAGCGGTTACAAGTTTATAGAAAACGGGAAGAGCCTTGTTTTCATTACAGACAATGAGCTCGGATGCATCCACCCGAGCGGCCTTCCGTTTGAAGCGTACCTGAACTTTTGTAAAGGAGCAGATGTATTGATTCATGATGCTGAATTCACGCCTGAAGAATACAGAAATACAATGGGATGGGGGCACTCTTCTTACAAAGATGTACTAAAACTTGCAATAAGTGCCGAGGTTAAAGAACTGGGGCTTTTTCACTTTAATCACGAACGTACTGACCGGCAAATAGATGCTGTTCTGTCAGAATGTAAAAAAATACTCAAGCGACAAGGATCTTGCATCAATTGTTTTGCAGTATCACAAGATATGGTTATTGTTTTTTAACGAGGATTTCTTTTTAAATGAAAATATATTCCTATCCATCTCGCCAGGCTGAAAAAAGACTTTCCTGCATTAACGGAAGGGTGCAGTCATTCAGCAGGAAAGACCAGCGCGCTGTTGCCAGGATTCTTGATGATGTCAAAAAAAACGGTGATGAGGCTCTTGCCAGATATGCAAGCCAGTTTGATTCCCCATGTCTTACCGCTGAAAATTTCAAGGCGACTCTCCAGGAGTTTGAAGAAGCGGAAAAGCTTGTCGGCAATGATTTCATAAAATATATTGACCGCATTGCATCACAGATCGAATCTTTTCACAAGAAGCAATCGGTTAAATCCTGGATAGATACCCCGAGGCCAGGAACACTTTTGGGGCAAA
Source organism: Desulfobacteraceae bacterium (assembly GCA_037439445.1). GTDB lineage: Bacteria > Desulfobacterota > Desulfobacteria > Desulfobacterales > Desulfatirhabdiaceae > JBBIWB01. Next base: position 9,334 of record JBBIWB010000033.1, read on the forward strand.
TTGTCAATCCTGTAAATGCAGCAGGAATTTATGTGCCAGGCGGAAAAGCCGGGAAAACCCCTCTTGTCTCATCTGTTTTGATGTGTGCCATTCCTGCAAGGGTGGCAGGTGTAAATACCATTGTCATGACTACTCCATCTACCCAGGACGGCTCTGTTAATCCTCATCTTCTGGCTGCTGCAAAAAGGGTTGGAATCAGAAATGTTTACAAGGTCGGAAGTGCCTGGGCTATTGCTGCTCTTGCCTTTGGAACAGAATCGGTTCCAAGGTGCGATGTTATTGTTGGACCAGGTAACATCTATGTAACCCTTGCAAAAAAAATGGTTGCAGGAACAGTAGGCATTGATATGGTTGCAGGACCTAGCGAGATTTTAATCGTAGCAGATGAAACTGCAAATCCTGAATATTCTGCTGCTGATCTTCTGTCGCAGGCTGAACACGATCCAATGGCCTCTGCCATACTGGTTACTCCTTCCAGAAAAATGGCAGAGCTTGTGGCAGAAGCAGTTATCAGGCAATTAAACAGCCTAAATCGCCATTTAATTGCCAGGGAATCGTTAGATCGCTACGGGGCAATTTTTGTGGTAAAAGATATCATGTCTGCTTTTGATCTTGCAAACGCTCTTGCGCCTGAGCACCTTGAGCTTCACATGGAATCCGCCCTTGAATATATCGGATTCATCCGTAACGCAGGAGCTGTCTTCATGGGCAATCACACGCCTGAGCCGGTCGGTGATTATGTTGCAGGTCCAAACCATGTTCTGCCAACAGCAGGTACTGCCAGGTTTTCTTCAGCACTTTCAGTCGATCATTTCATAAAAAAAACAAGCCTGATTCATTACTCAGAAGAGGCTTTTCTGCGAGAAGCTCCTGATATCATAAGGCTTGCAGAAGTTGAAGGCCTGGACGCACATGCCAATTCCATTAAAATCAGGATGAATCGGAAACATGTTTTTTGATTCTGGAATCATATTCCTCGGTCTTGCCTGTTCCTTCAATGGCATCTTCATCCATATCTTCTTCAGAATCATCCTGAAGATATTTTTTTATGATAATCATATTCTCAGGAAAAACTTTCTTTGATGCCTCAATGTGATGGCGGGCCAGTTTCTCCCCTCCAAGTTTTAAATACACAAGAAGTATTTTTATAAGGTTCTCATCATCGTGCTGTTCCTGAGGAACCTTATTCAGCAATCTCTTGATAGAACCTTGATACTCTTCTGGAACTGCCCTGATCTCGTTAATCATCAAAATCTCCCTTTGCACCTTTATCGGATTGAATTGACAGGGCACGTTCTGCAATTTTATCAGGAGTCCATTTCTCAGGACTTTCAATTCTGGTTGCCTTTGGGCCTGGATCATGGGAGCCTGCCTTAAGGATTGCCTCAACTGCAAGAGGAGCAGTATCTTTGGCATTGAAAACTTTTACAAGCATATTATAGACAAATTCTTCCACCCCTTCGGACATCCTTTCGCGAACTGACTTTGGCTGAGCGAGAAGTTTGGTTTCAAACGGAAGATTCAGCTTCTTGTAGTCGCCTTTTTTCAATCCTTTTGTGTCTGCATATACAACCATTTCCTGCCACATTTCTTCGGTTACGCCTTTTCCATCGATTTTTCTGAACCTTCCTTCAGGGTCAAGAATCGCATTTCCATAGTCATTTACCTCAAGCCCCCATGAAATCATCTGAAGTGCCGTAGCAACATTTGCTTTTGTTGTTCTGGTAAGGGAAGCAATGTCTCTTAATCTCTCAGAACTGTTGCCTGATGTTCCGTGCTGGGCACCGGATATCTTATAGGGCTCAAGTGCATCGTGAATCTTCTTGGTCAATTCGACCTGAATCCCCTGGTCGCTTGCCTCGATTCCATGGGTTGTTCCATTATTTAAGGCTATCCAGTCTGGAAAAATTTCATGAGCATTTAGCCCCTTGATGAGAAAGCTTGCTTCATCGACTGTTGAAAGACCTGTTTTCCCTTTAATTTCACCAACCTCTGTTTCAAGTCCTGCCCATTTTGGAACATATTGATAAAGTGCGATATTTGCCAGAAGATTCTGTTCATCAGGCATGTGCGAGGCATCAATTGCAATGGAGGTGATTCCTGCTTCGAACATGGTCGGGATCTCAACCATTGCAGAGGATATGTCTTTCTGTGTTTTTATGCCGTAATGGTCTGCATGAATGGCAACTGGAACCGTAATGCATAACTCATTGCAAAGGGCATCTACCTGTCTGGTTATATTCCAGAAATTAACCGCACAATAAGTTCCTTCAGACTTTGCAATTTCGATAATTATTGCAGAATTTGCCCTCTGTGCGGCCTTCAGGGCACCGCGAATGACAAAGATGCTTCTCCCGTTTGCAGCCATGGAAATGGCCTTGCCTTTTGTAAGCATTGCGCGATCAATAAATTTCCCGCTCACTATCAAGGCTTTTGAATTAGGAAAAAGCCGGACAATATTAGGCGGTCTTCCTAAATCAAGTGCAGTTTCGAAATCTTTTGAAAACCTGACCTTATGTTCACTCATGCGAAACCTCCTTTAAATATAAAAACATAAAATTCATAAATAATTCAGGTTGTTAAACTGAAGTCTGAAAGCTGATAGTCGAGGACTCTTTGCATAACCCTGTGAATTAATCTTGATTTAAAAGCCTACAGTCTCTGAAAACCGGAAGTCTGTCTATCTGAGCAGTTACACTGCCAGCGGCATTTTAACCACTGTTGAATTGCTTCTGCTACACCTCCAGAGTCATTGGAGTTCACAGTGTGAAATCTCTTTTTGATATCCTCGGGTGCGTTTCTTACAATAAAGCCTTTTCCAGCCCAGTCAAGCAAATCAAGGTCGTTATAATCGTTGCCGACTGCAAAAACATTCTCCCTTTCTATATTCAGCTTATGAGCTATCCAGGCAGCACCATTACTCTTGCAGACATTACCTGCAAAAACCTCTATCCATGTCGACTTTCCATCGAGAGGAGAAGTTGACCTGATTACGCTGCAATCTGTCAGTTTATGCTTCAGGTCTCCGAGAATTTTATCGATATTATCATGGTTGACAACCCCAAGCAACTGAGAAGCCGATTCCCATTTATAAGATTCTATGTCACAAGGCATGCAGAACTCTTTATATCGATTTATGCGTCTGTGAAAATCTGGATTTTCTCTTCCTGTCCAGTAATAGACGAAGTGGTGATTATCAGGAACAGCCCTGTGAATCATAAAATCGAGTCCTATTGCCACGAATGCCTGAACCGCAGCAGAAACAGCAAGTGAATCGAGGTTGTTTTTTCTGATAAGAGTTTCTTCCGGATAAGTCATGATTCCTGCTCCTGTTGAAAAAATCACATAGTCTGCAGGAAGAGTGTTTCCAACTGAATTTCTGAAAGAATAAAGAGAACGCCCTGTTGCAATGACTCTGACAATACCCAAGGTTTTGAGGTATGCAAGAGCATTCAGATCAGACTGATTCAGGTTTCCGTCTGTACCAACAAGAGTACCGTCCAGATCGGCAACTATCATACCTTTAGATAAAGCAGGTTTCATGGCAGCACGTTCATCAAATCTTTTATATCCAGAATCCATGAAGCAATCATGTCGAGTTCATATTTCTGAACAATATTCTTTCTGAAAAGACTTTCATAAGCATTATAAAGATTTTCATCAATTGAACATCTTGAGGTTACAGTTTTTTCTACGGTATCAATGATTTTTTCAGAATTGATATAAATAGGTATTTCAGACTCAAAATCAGATAAATTGTCGTGAATATTTCTTTCCTGAGTGACCGTAGCACCGGTAAAACCAAGATTAAAACCAGCGCTCCACAATATCGGCTGTGCAACTAACCCTCTTACGATGTCAGTTGCCCTGAAACTTACAGATGATGGCAGATACAACAGGGGAAACACTGGTTTTATGAATGAAGTGTTCTGGGAATTGAAAGGGCAAATAGTGCCTGAATTAAAAACCACGGGGCTTTTATTGTTAAAAAAACATGGAGCATTTACGGTCATCCTGTAGATTGCATCCACATCGGGGTCTCCATCAGCAAGCCCCTGCCAAACCCCTACATTGACAGAATTCATGCGAAGATGGCTCTTAGTCAAGCGTGAATTGGGATCACGAACCCTGTTCAAAGGAAATCCTCTCGGCCAGATATTTTGTTCTGTGAAGTAACTGTAAACATTCATAAAGCCTAGATTTCCGGCGCTCATAAGATGATTGCCGTCAAATTGGGGGACAGACCAGTCTTCTTTTGGCATGTTGTCATCGTCGCTGTCAACTATAAGCTCGGCACCTTTTTGAATCGCTAAGAGATATCCGAGCAGTTTTCTGGAATAATGATTCCATGGAAGAAGCCTTGCGATCCGAAAATCAAGGGTTAGCTGATCCTCGACAGAAAGGTAGATGACCTTGTCGCAGCTCCAGTTTAAAGGGGTTTTCTTATCCCCTGCAACAATTACACCCCAATCCTGGAGCAAAGCCCATTTCCTTATGGAAGGCCCGGGCGGAAAAATAGATGTAATAACGATTGCCTTATTCATTCAGAAAATGGTCAAAATTAACCGGCAGGATTAAAGGATTATGAGTAAGAGTTTTAAGCAGGATTTCCAAAAAATCGAAGCAGGATGAATTCATCAGTTGATGATGGATCATTACTCCGCAGATTCCTGTTTGAACTGCATAAGAGAATTCATCGAAAAGGGCTTCCCATGCATCTTCAGGCAAGACTTCTCTTCTGGTATGAAGATCGACATTTACGGAAAAATCCAAAAGCCCTTCAGGAAGCATCTCTTTATCATGGTCACTCTTTTCTTGTCTTGAAACAGCTTTGAACCCGCTTTCTTTTAAAATAGTGAGAGCCCTGGTGTCCATCCTGTTCCATGGAGGAGTAAAAACAGGAGTAAAGCGATTTTCCATTATTTTTTCAAGTTTTTCACGACCTTTTAGAATATCCTTCTTTATACGCTCTGCTGATATTGTCTTACCAAATTCCTGTTTTTTCCCGTAAGGTTCGTGATTTTTATGGCTCCATCCATGCTGATGCCAGCACCATAATTGTGGAGCCTTATCATCTATCTGCTTAAGAATTTTCCATCTTTTTGTACTGAACCAGCAAGGTACAACAGCAAGGCAAAGAGGCATTTTGTGCTTGAGAAAAATATCCATTAGTCTGAAAAACTTCTTTCCTGGAATTCCTATGTCATCAGCACGGAAAAAAAACCTGACCTGATGCCCTGCCTTTCTAACGGATTCATTCAGACAGTTTTCAAGCCTTGAGACGACACCTTCTGAAGGTTTTTTCCACAAAGAAGAAGTCTTACCGGGCATGAGGAGATATTTTCCATGGGAATTTTTCTGTGCCAAGTTTTTCAGGCTCTTTTCCTGATCCAGAGAACGTGATCCAGTTGACAGTGTTCAAAGCCCCGTTCAGATCAACAGGATAAAAATGGCGGTTTTTCTCTGAAAGCACTAGTTTCATCAGTCTTGCCAGTCGGACTGGATCAAGGTCAGTATCATCTATAACAATCATGCCGCCCATTTGAGCAATTTTTTCTGCCCTCAGTCTCTGCTCCTGGTTTTGTGCAAAAGGAAAAACAAGAGAAGGAACCCCTGCTGCCATTATGTTCATGCATGTATTGTACCCGGCCATACTGACGGATAAATCAGCAGCAGCAAGACAGGCAACGAAGTCCTTTGTAAATCTTGACACAAAAACCCTGTCTGAGCTCATATCCTGAAGTTGCTTTACAAGGTCATCTTCCATTAAAGGCCCTGTGAACACATGCAGATAAAAATCTTCTTCAGAAGATAAAATATCAAATGCCAGCATAGAGGCCTCAAGCAGCTCAAAACCTACTCTTCCACCTCCTGCACTCGCTACTATCAGCCTTTCATTTTCACTTATGCCTAAATTACTGCGTATTGCAACTCTGTCATTGTCTGATGGGATAGGAGTTATAAAACCAGTATAAACTACAGGAATCCTGATATCACTGATTCCTGAAAATGTTTCATCCAGCCTTATAAGGGACGGATCAGAATGTACAAGAACAGCATCGAACCATTGATTCAAGGATTTTTTCACCCTTTGCTCGTAGGCTTTTGTATCTTTTTTTTCTACAAGGACATCCCTCAGGCTGCATACTGTCCTTGTTGGGCCGAGTCTCCCTGTTCTTATCCCTTCTAATACAGGAATAAGTTCAAAACCAAAGGCTTTTCTGCCAAACGGGAAAAGTTCGACTATAAAAAGGTCGGGCTGTTCTGACAGAAAGAGCTCATATAGAATTATCTTCCTGGCTGCCTTAACATCATCTATATTTCTTCCTTGCTGGTCAGTTTCTAATTTTCCGAAATCCTGATCCATGCTTAAGGCTGGAAGCTCTATTTTTCTGATATGCTCTGGCACAGGGATGCTGATTCCTGTGCCACCGGTCACAAAAATTACGTCATGAGTGCTTAAGGCCTTGCATATCTCAAGACTCCTGAAATAATGCCCCATTCCCAGAACATGCTGGCAGTAATAAATTATTTTCAGTGTCAGCTTCTCTTGTCCACAATTTTTCCTGTCTTTATACCAATCCAGTCCATCAAACAGCCTAATGCACCAGGGCCTTTTACTGAAAGCTTTGTTTCAGCCGAAAGAGGAGCTATCATGCTTGAGACCTTTACAGTATAAATGCCTGCCGGAATAGGGGCTTGCTTAATAACAACAACAGGAAGCAGTTGATCATTAAAGCTGACATCACCTCTCATGATTTCCATGAACTTGGTAAGATCATTCACCTTGGCCAAGAATTTTCCATCCGCCTTAACAGGGGCTTCTCCAGCGATTACCTTGGTTCCATCAGGGCCTACAAGATTAATTAATACCGAATCGCCAGGCTTGAATCCGGAACCTTCAAAATAGAAATTAGTAGATTTAAGCTTTGCCACTGAAAGACGAATCTCTTCAGGGTTTACTACCACCTGAGGGCCTGATACTGAAGAATCAAGCATTCTTGGAGCAGTTGCACAGCCCATGAATGAACTTCCCGCAGCCATGATGACCAGAACCAAGGCTACCAAAAATTTCCAGAAAAACCTATTTTGCTGTCTCGACATTTCATCCTCCATTTCATCCAGGGTTAATTTAAGAAAATCAGTCCATACTCTTGTCGATTTATGGCAGTTACTCAGGAATTTTAGGCTGACTACTGCAATCCCTTGCACATGGATATAATCAAGGCATTCCGAACCTTTTTTCCTGCCATTACGAAGCGTTCTTACTGTCTATAAGTATACAGTTTATCTGTCTGAGTCATGACGGCATCGTAAAAAGGTCGGATGCTGCGTTGCACTGCATCCTTCGTCATTGCGGCGTACCATAAGTACGCCTCATTCCTTAAGGATTTGTGCGCCTTGCCTGCGGCCTTTTTACAAAGCCGTCCGAATATTGACTTTTTACGAGTTCATCAAGTCATGATTTATGTTTAAATTAATGAAATTAGGCTTCTCTATTCTCAGTCTGTCTTTCCAGAATGACATCTTGTGGAGATGATATGGAAGAAGACCCTGATTCTTATCAAAGGAATCTGATAAAGTGCTTTCATGATAAATGAGGCATTTAATCATCCCTTCATGTGTTACAACAAGAATGTTTTCACCAGGCCAGGCTTTTGATGCTTCTGCTAGTACTGCTATGCCTCTTTCCCATAGTTTCAGAAAAGATTCTCCTTCCGGCGGGCAAAATCCCCATCCTGCCAGAAGTTGTTCAGCCCATATTTCGGGAAACTCATTTTCAATTTGTCCAACTGTTTTTCCGGTCCACTTCCCCCAGTTCAATTCACGCAGTCTTGAATCAAGGGAAATTGGTATTTCGAGGGATTTATTGATTATAATGGCTGTCTTGTGAGCTCTCCCGAGATCGCTTGAAAGTATCCGACTCCAGGTATTCTTTGCAAGTATATGTCCCCAGCATGCAGCCATTGTTATGCCGTCTGAAGTAACAGGACTGTCTGATTGTCCCTGAATTCTCTTGGAAAGATTCCATTCAGTTAAACTATGACGTAAAAGCCCAAAGCTGGTTTTGCAATTAGTTGTCATCTTTGGATGCTGAGGTTTCCGGTATGATGTTGCACAACCCCAGAGAGTCATACTGATTGTTTCTGGTTGGTGTTTTCTCTGTAATCAGAGCATTTGAAAAAAAAGACTCAAAACAATGTTTAACCCCTTCAAGTGCGTTATGAAAGACCCTGCTTCCGGCCATTATTACATGAGCATTGCCTTTGCTGCCGCAGAGATCTGCAAAACTTTCCCCAATCACAGCAACAGGGTCATTGACATCCGGAGTTGCCGACAGGACATTGATGTAATAGTCGATTCGATCTTTCAATGTCCTGAAATAATCAACTTCCTTGCCTATCGAAAGAGATGTGACTGAAGAGATATTTTTTGAAAATTCAAATAAAACATCCCAGAATTTTTTTATTATTATATTTTTTTCAGGATGATCTTCAATGAAATAGGAAATTGCCCAGCCTACACTTAAAATCTTGAGAAGTTGAATCTCATATCGAACTGTAACTACGTTTATCAATTCATTTTCCGGCAGCCTGCTCAAAGCGTATAAAACAGATTCACGATCCAGAGAAAAATTTGCCAGGTTCTCACCAATTTCCTGGACAGATATTTTCTGTTCACAACAAGATGTCATTGATCATCTCCAAAACTTTTCAATAAAACACGTCATATCATTGCGGTGAATCCGGGATCAGAATACTGGATTTAACCAGTGTGACGACATCTTAGCAATTACCGCGGCACGTTAACTGAGCATCCTTAACATAACAGGAATAAAAATGGCAATAATGATTAATACTCCTGGAATTGTCAGGTAAGGAGCATACCAGGGCTTATTAAGGGTTTTCGCCTTTTTGAATTCAGACAAGAACCAGTTGCCCAAAAAAGAAGCTGCAATCAGGACAGCAATTATTTTAAAAATTAAAATCAATGTCGACAAAATAAGCCCTCCTTACCTTATCAAGGACCAGCTTTTTCTTTCAGAGCATTTCTGAAATCGCGTGCAACAGGCGGAGCCTTCAGTCCTGGATTTTCGAAAATATCCTTTGCTCCTATCTGATTATTGTCATAGAAATCCAAAATGCCTTCGTAATCTATTTCAATTGCAGAGCCTTGCAGAGCTATGCCGGCAAAAAGACCGCGCGATCTTGAATAGGAATATATTTCAGCCTTGAGCCCGATATCAGTCCCTGCCGAAGCCTGGCGTCCCACAGGCCCAACTGCAACAGAAGCATCTGCTCCGATGGTAAATTTTCCTGCTGTTATATTCTCTACACTTTTTCTGCTCTTGAAAACAAGAATCACATCTGTGGACTGAACACCTATCTGCCATCCTAAGCTTCCGCCTGTAAAGGTGATAAAGGCAGGGTTCGTCCAGAGACCGTTCCTGTCTCTTACAGAGATTACCCCTGTACCGTAATTTCCGCCGATTATGAAACCGACCTTTATCACGCCAGGAATTATGGCAATTCCCTGAGCATTTTTTAGTATAGAAGGGGGAATCTCATTTTCCGGAATTACAGAAAATTCCCGTACGATCTCAATGGCGTCTCTGACTTTTCCTATATGATCCCTGCCTGCTTCTGCAAGACTGTTTCCTGAAAAAAACATCAAGATAATCAATAACAACCCCAATCTTATAGTCATCATATTTTTCTCCTGTTAAATTAAAGGCAACTACTCAGGCGTTTAGAATACAGGCTCTCTGAAGGCATTTGATCAATATTCTCGCGCGTGGCACGTTACAGAAGTCTAAACGCCTCTTAAGTTTGTCTATCTCTTAGCACATACAATTTTTCAACAAATTCTGGTTGACAGTTTTAAGCCGGGATTGACAATTGGAAAAATTAACTAATTATATAAAAAAAATTAATTTTTATTTTCTAACATAGCTTAACTTATTTTTGCAAACAGGAGATAACATGACCGCAAAAAAAGAAACCTTACAATTCAAAACCGAAGTTCAGCAGCTTCTGAATCTCATAGTCAACTCTCTTTATTCAAACAAAGATATTTTCTTGCGTGAGCTCATTTCCAATGCCTCAGACGCTATAGACAAGCTTAGATTCAAGGCTCAGACAGAGCCAACAATTCTGGGTGAAAATACAGAGTTTAAAATCAAGATCATACCTGATGGCATCAAGCAGACAATTCAGATCAAGGATAATGGAATAGGGATGACTTATAATGAGGTCATGGAGAATATCGGAACTATTGCTAAGAGTGGAACAGCGGCTTTTCTTGAAGCAATTTCTGAAACCAATCAGCAAGGAACCCTGACGCCTGAGCTTATTGGGCAGTTTGGGGTCGGTTTTTACAGCTCTTTCATAGTGGCTGACAAGGTGACCATTCTAACCCGCGCTGTCAACGAAGATAAAGCTACATTCTGGGAGTCCAGGGGAGACGGAACATACTCAATCGAAGAAGCGACTAAACGCTCAAGAGGAACAACGATAACGCTTCATCTCAAGAAAAAAGAAAAAGATGATAAAGATTACACAGATGAATGGACAATTCGCAGCATTATAAGGCAGCATTCAGATTTTGTAAGCTATCCGATTGTCATGGATGTTGAAAAAAATGAACCCATTCCGGCAGCAGAACAGCTTCTCGACAAGGATGGAAAACCCATAGGGGAAACGACTCGAAAGGTTATAAGGGAAGAAGTCCTCAACTCCATGAAAGCCATATGGGTGAAGGACAAAAAGGATGTGAGCAAACAAGAATATGAAGAATTCTATAAGCACATAAGTCATGACTGGAATCCGCCGCTTGCTCATCTGCACATGAAACTTGAGGGTGTAACTGAATATCACGCACTTTTGTACATACCATCACAGCTTCCTTTTGATCTCTTTAACCCTGAACATAAACACGGAATCAATCTTTATTGCAAGCGCGTTTTCATAATGGATGACTGCGAAGACCTTATGCCCGAGTATTTCAGATTCATCAAGGGAGTAGTGGATGCTCCTGATCTGAACCTGAATGTCAGCAGGGAGATCTTGCAACAGGATAAACTTGTCAGAAATATAAGAAAAAATCTTGTGAAAAAAATTCTTGAGCTTCTATCAGACATGGAGAAAGAGACATACGATAAATTCTACAATGAATTTGGATCCATTCTGAAAGTAGGTATCCATACGGACACGGACAACAAGGATAAGATTGCAAGGCTTGCCAGATATAAAACTACAAAATCTGACGGCAAACTTATTTCTTTAACAGAATACATTGCAAATATGAAAGCCGAACAGAAAGCAATCTATTACATAACCGGAGAAAACATCACGTCTTTGCTTAACAGCCCTCATCTTGAGCAATTAAGGGAAAAAGACCTGGAAGTCATCCTGATGACAGATCCTATAGATGAATGGGTAGTTCAGTCCCTGAGCGAATTCGAAGGAAAACCGTTCAAGAGTGCTGAAAAAGGTGATCTGGACATTGAAAAAGTAGATGACACCAAAAAAGATGAATTCAATGCGCTTTTCAGTTTCATAAAATCGAATCTTGAAGACAAGGTAAAAGATATCACTCCATCTACAAGGCTGAAGGACTCGGTGTCCTGTCTGTCAGGAAGTGCTTATGAAATGAGCGCCTACATGGAGAAGATCATCAAGGCTACTGGCCAGAAAGCCCCTGATATTAAACGGGTTCTGGAGCTCAACATGGATCATCTTCTCCTGGCTAAAATCAAGGCTATTTACGAAAAAGACAGAAATGATCCTCTTCTTAAAGACTACAGCATGCTTTTATATGACCTGGCAGTTGTAAGCGAAGGAGGTAAGCTCGATAACCCGTCAAGATTCACAAAAATGGTTGGAGACCTGATGGCAGGAGCACTCAACTTATAACATCAAACAAATGATCGTGAGAAAGACTCAAGAGGGCAGCAAATTCTCTTTGCGTCTTTCTCACGAACCCAATTTGCATCCATTACCCTGTAAAGACTTTTTTTATTCTTCTCAAAGCATCTTCCCGTCCATAATATCTTCCATTGCAGCAAGGAAATGCCTTGTCTCTATGCCTGGAATCAGGTTTTTTCCGGCTATTTGTCCAATGATAACCATATTCTGCTGACGACTGTTGTGCAGGTCAGGCTTTTTAACAGGAAGGGCCTTTTGAAGGGTCAAATCTGGAACTCCTGTCCAATTCAACCGGTTTCCATGAGTCAAAACTTACCCTTGATGCAGCGAAACGAAGCATCCGGATTTTTTACTCAGCCATCAGTCTTCGTAATAATGAGAATTGCTGTGAGCAGTCAAGAAAGGTTTGATTTTTTTTGTAATCTTGATAAATAAGACGTTATATCTACTCTGAATTCAATACAGGATTAATTTAGGGAGTTCAGCTTGAATCTGCGTGAAATCCTGACCATATACCGAAATTCCATCATTGAAGAGTGGGTAATCCGTCTTAATGCTGAGGTCAGCAAGCGTTATCAGGAAAGACCCATGGATGAATTATTTTCCACTGTCACAAGGGCCTATGATGCCAGTTTTGCGGTTGTTCTAAATGATGATTACTCAAAGATAGATGCTCACATCGAGTGGATAAGCAGATTGCGGCTTGAAGGAGGTTTCTCCCTTTCGGAGGTGCAAAATGCTTATGATCTTTACAGGACATGCCTGGTGCCTTTTCTTGTGAAGGAACTTTGCGGTCAGGATCTCCTGTATTCTCTTCAGCGGGTTAATGTCTGTCTTCTCTTTACAATAAAAAAATTCAGTAATTTTTTCCAAGCCCTCCATGAAAGGGGTATAAGGGAACAGGCAGAGAATCTTAGCCATGAAGTCGCGAAACGAACAAGAGAGCTGGCTGAATCAGAAAGTAAATACAGGGTTCTGGTAGAAGAGATAGACGATGGCTATTTCGTAAATCAGAATGGCTTGATTGTTTTTGCTAACCAGGCTTTTGGAGATTTGCACGGATGGACACCTCAGGAGGTAAAGGGGAAGCCTTACACCGATCTGATTGCTCCGAAATCGCTTCCTGTGGTGAAGAGAATAATCGAGAAGAAGCTTTCCGGGGACGATACAAGAGATCTTTACGTTTATCTTCGCCTCCACAGGAATGGCAATCATCTTCCAACTGAAAACAAGGTTAAAAAAATCTTATATCAGGGTGAGGATGCTGTAGCAGGAATCTGCAGGGACATAACCAAGAGGACGGAGTCAGAAAAAAGAATCCGGGAATCAGAAAGGCTTGCCCATATTGGGAAGCTTACCACTTCACTTGCCCACGAGATAAGAAATCCACTTTCTTCAGTTAAGATGAACAGCCAGATTATCCTGAAACAAGCTGAATTCAGAGGCAATGACAAGAGACGTATGGAAATCATAGTTCAAGAAATTCCCAGGCTGGAGAGAATCCTGGATGAGATGCTAGATTTCGCGAAGCCTGTGAAGCTGCATCTCGAGTCAGCCTCAATAAACAGCATCATGGATGAATGTCTTGAGATAATGGATACTAAAATTAAAGAAAAAGAACTGGCTGTAAAAAAACGATATGCTAAAAAACTGCCCCGGATTGCAGTGGATCATGAAAAAATAGAACAGGCAGTAATTAATGTTTTATTGAATGCTTTTGAGGCTTTGCCTAAAGGAGGTCATTTGGAGATTGCCACGAAACACTTGAGGAAAGGCAGCCCATCACTTCTTGTTGAAATCTGTGACGATGGCCGAGGCATAAATCCGGAAGATGTTCCCTATGTGTTCGATCCATTTTTCAGCAACAAGAAGAAAGGAACAGGGCTCGGCCTTTCCAATGTAAAAAAGATCATAGAGGCACACGGCGGAACAGCAAGCTTCATTCTCCGCAAGCCTAGGGGAACAAAGATCAGTATCAAAATACCTTTTAGGTTAATGGCATGAAAGCAAGAAAAATTCTAATCATAGATGATGAACTCTCCCTTCTGGAGTCTCTGGAGATGTTTTTAACCGAAAAAGGTTATTGCGTAGCATGTGCGCGATCTGCAGAAGAGGGTTTGAACCGAGCTCATCTCTTCGACCCCCAGGTCATTATCCTGGATATCCGCCTTCCTGACATGAACGGCCTTGATGTCCTGGAAGAATTAATAAGAAACGGGAGAAAGAATATTGTCATTATAACGGCATTTCATGATATGGACATCACTATAAAGGCTATGAAATTGGGGGCACTCGACTATATCTCCAAGCCAATAGATGTTGAGGAACTTGAAACAGTTATTTATAAGGCTTTCAAGTCTGTTGATACGTCCATAATAGCTGAAACCATTCTGGTTGATCCATCTCTTTCCTACATGGAAGGAAAAATCATCGGAAAAAGCAGGGTAATGAAAGAAATTTTCAAGACAATAGGGGTTCTTTCAGAAAACAGGGTAACTGTTCTTGTAGAGGGGGAGACAGGCACAGGAAAGGAACTGATAGCAAGGGCAATCCATAATAACAGCCCTTCCAAAGATCACCCGTTTCAGGCCATCAACTGCTCTACAATAGTAGAAACCCTTCTTGAAAGTGAGCTTTTTGGTCATGAAAAAGGTTCTTTTACGGGGGCCACGTTTTCTAAAAAAGGAAAGTTCGAACTAGCAGGCTGTGGAAGCATTTTTCTGGATGAGATAGGAGAAATACCCTATCAGCTTCAGGCCAAACTATTGCGATTCTTACAGGAAAAAGAATTTGAGCGTTTGGGAGGAGAAAAGAGGATCAAATCGAATGCAAGGGTGATTGCAGCGACCAACAGGAATCTTTGGGAGATGGTTCGGACGGGTTCCTTCAGAGAGGACTTATATTACCGTCTAAATGTGACAGCAATTAAGGTACCACCTCTCAGGGAAAGGAAACAGGATATCCCTCTCCTGATTGAACATATTCTGAGCAAGATAAACCATCAACTCTGCAAAGGTATAACGAAGGTCGAAGGGGAAGCTCTGAAGAGGATCATGGAATATGATTGGCCTGGTAACGTAAGGGAACTGGAAAACATCATGACTCATGGGGCCATCAACTCTGCAGGGGAAACGATTCTTGAGGAACTGATAGCCCCTTTGCTCGGCAAAAAACTGCCCAGCCAGTTAAACCATAAAGGAGCCCTCAACACGGAACGGAGCTTGAGAGATATAGAGAAGGATTATATCTTAGGAATACTTGACAGGACGCACTGGCATCTTGGAAAAGCCTGCGGTCTCATGGGTATATCACGACCTACGCTTCGTCACAAACTTAAACTCTACGGCCTGTCAATCGATACTAAAAGGCCTAACCCCAGATTACATTCAAGCTGATCCTTTTGTTGGCTGCATTTATCTATCAAAGCGACACAAGTAATCATCGACTATCTTGACCTCATATTCAGGAACAGGGATTCCCGTACTGCCGATCTGTATGTTCCAGATACAGTTGGAAATCAATATGTGACCCATTTCTGCTGCATAAACCATTTCATGTTTCAAATTTATCTGTGCAGTTTGAAATGGTTCCAAAAGATCCCGGAGCACGATCTCAGCAATCTGAACTCGAGCTCTGCTGTTAGCGTTTACAGAAAATATCGATAGTTTTTGGAGCGCATCAAAAACTTCTGGAAGATTCAAACTTGACGGCATCGTAAAAAGGCCGGATGCTGCGTTGCGCTGCATCCTTCGTCATTGCGGCGTACCATAAGTACGCCTCATTCCTTAAGGATTTGCGCGCCTTGCCTGCGGCCTTTTTACAAAGCCGTCCTAATATTGACTTTTTACGAGTTCATCAAACTTAATGACATCGCGGATTTTCTTTGCCGGGTTTTTTGCGATCTTCAACTTGTCATTGAGCGCTGTTCTTAAAATGATATTGAAAATAATTTTCACAAATTGTAAGAGTAATTCAATTCAATATACAGACTGAATAGTATTTATATTATCTAACTGGTTGTAATATAATCCCAAACAAATTAACTGGGCAACTGGCATAACTCTTGCTCTACGCTTATGGAGCTGATGAAAGAAATAACCAAAACAATAAAGGGGGCATTATGAAGCGAACATTATGTTTTTTCATGGTTCTATTGTTTGCGTTTTGTTTCACACCCAACCTTTCTATTTCTTCAGAAAAACCAATCATAATAGGCGCTCCTTTGGCTACAGCTTTTCTCTATGGCTGGGCTGCCGAGCGTTCAATCAGGCTGGCAATAGAAGAGATAAATGCCACAGGAGGTGTTAACGTTGGAGGTAAAAAACGACCATTTGAAGTCTCTGTCATGGATACAAGGGATCTGGAGCCTGGGGTCCCTGTAAGTGATGCGCTCCTGACCCTTGAAAAACTCATTTTGGACAAAAAGGCCGATTTTATAATAGGGGGGCCGGTTCGCTCTGAAGCTGCCCTTGCGGCCATGGACCTTTTGTCCAAATATAAGAAAGTCTCAATTCTTACAACTGGTGCCCTGACCCCAAGATATCATGAACGTGTGGCTGAAAATTACGATAAATTCAAATACTGTTTCCGTATCAGCGGTGAAGCCAAATGGATGGTTACTGGAGAAATCATTCCATGTCTTGAGGACATCGGAAAGAAACATAATCTGAATAAATTATTTATAATGGTCCAGGACGTAGCCCATGCAAGGGCAGGTGGTGAATTAATTGCCAAGATCATGGCCGGTAAGGGATGGACAGTTTTGGGCAATCCTGAAATATATCCAACAGGGACTACTGATTTTTCCATGGGACTCTTGAAGGCCAAAAGAGAAGGTGCCCAGGTGATCCTTATCTGGATGGACATGCCTGAAAGTTCCATATTGCTTAAACAATGGTATGACCTGAAGGTGCCGGCGCTCCCTTTTGGTTCCATCATTGCTGCTGCTGAACAGCCTGGCTTCTGGGCTGCAACGGAAGGAAAAGGCGAATTCTGCCTTGCAAACGTTGTAAATGCGGGGAACGCTGCTTCAGAGGCCACTGCATGGACTATGAAGTTTTATGATGCTTATGCCAAGAGATGGAAGATAGAGCCAGAAGGCTATGGGGCATCAAGCAGTTACATGGCAGTCTATACATTGAAAGAGGCTATTGAAAAAGCGGGCTCGATTGACTCTGATGCAGTTGTGGCTGCCCTTGAAAAAATAGATATTATGGGAGTATACGGCCGTATCCGCTTTGATGCCAAGACCCACCAGATAATTCCAAGCCTTGATCCAAAGGAAGGTGCAGTAGGAACTGTTTTCCAGTGGCAGAAAGGTAAGAGGGTAGTAGTCTATCCGGATAGTATTGCAACAGGTAAGATATTGCTGCCTCCATGGATGCAGAAGTAGATGAAAGACTTCATACGGGTGCTTTATAAATGGAAATTCTAATTTACGGCATAGTTAACAGCATGACCCTGGCTCTCATGGCATTCGGGTTTACCCTTGTTTACGGTATTTCAGGTCTGCCCAATTTTGCCCACGGAGCCCTTTATATCATAACCGGGTTTATCGTCTGGAGCCTTATCCATACTCTCAAGCTGAATTATTTCCTTTCCATATTTTTGTCTTTATTTATTACAGGCCTTATAGGAGCAGGCATTTACCGCTTCATTCTGATACGGGTCAGAAGCATGGCAACCTCTGAGATCATAGCATCCTATGCAATAGGTCTGGCAATACTTGAAGGCCTTCGTTGGGGTGGATTCAAAGGCATGACCTATACTCTGCCTGTTTTTATAGAAGGAAGCCTGAATCTTCTTGGGATCATGATAGATATTCAACGCATTATGGTGATTGTCCTGGGTGCTGTTATTATTGCTCTGCTCTGGCTTTTTACCCACTATACCCGCATAGGCTTGGCCTTGAGGGCGATGGCTCAGGATGAACGTGCAGCCCTGATGCTTGGAATCGATTCAGACCGTATGGCTGTGGCGGCCATGTTCTTGGGATCATTTTTGGCAGGCATTGCGGCTGTTATTTTGCTTCCTCTGGGAAATATCGTTGTCGAGGCAGGCTATAATGTTCTGATCATGGCAATAGCAGTTTGCATTGTTGGAGGGCTGGGAAGTTGGGTTGGTGCTATTCTTGCTGCTTTAATTATCGGATTTGCCCAGATTCTTACAGTTGTCTATCTTGAACCCCATTTTCAGATTGTTGTAGCTCTTTTGGCTATCATACTCACCTTGATTTTAAAACCTTCTGGATTATTTGGCAGACAGAAAGAACTTGAAGAGAGGGTATAATCTTGAATAAAACCGAAGGACGCAAAGAAAGGATTGACAGAGGGATAAAGGTCAGGAGCACCGGTATTTATTCCATTTCTTCCTGGAAGGAAATAAGCTATCTTTCAATACCGCCACTGATTCTCGTTGTTGGGCTGCTCCTCCTGCCTCTGGTAGTTACCAACCTGTACTGGCAGCGTGTAATTTCCATAGTGGGTATTTATGCTTTACTTGCTTTAAGTTTTGACTTCCTGACTCATTTCGTGGGTCTGGTCTCTTTAGGCGGTGCCTTTTATGTGGGTGTCGGTGGTTATCTGGCTGCCATACTTAATACGAAGCTGGGGCTTTCCCCCCTGTTTACCATACCGCTTGCTACAGTAGGAGGAGCAGCGATCTGCACCATTGCCTTGCTTCCCTGCCTGCCTTTAAGAGGGGTTTATTTTTCCATTGTAACACTCATGTATCCATTGATAACCGCCCGAATCATCGAGGCCCTGAATATTCTTGGTGGAACTGACGGAATTGTCGGTGTTGACGGTTTTCCAAACCGATGGGTCGAACAATATTCCCTTTTCGTGCTGCTGCTCCTCATTTTGTTCGGCCTGAGGCGGCTTGTCAAGATGGACATAGGTTTGGTCTTCAGAGGAATAAAAGACAATGATCAGGCGGTCAAGGCCTCCGGGATCAATATCACCTATTATAAGGCAGCGGCAGTATTTATATCTTCAGGAATTGGGTGCCTGGCAGGAGCATATCTTGTCCATATTTACATGTGGTCAGGCATTTCCCAGCTTGCACTTGATTTTTCCATTATACCTATAGCATCCACAGTCATAGGAGGCGGGGGCACACTGGTTGGACCACTTCTTGGTGCTTTTATCCTTGTCCCGATTTCTGAATTGCTCAGGGCCTTTGGGACGCTTAGAATCGTCTTTTATTCACTTATTCTGATGGCATTTATTGTCTTCAGGAGTGAAGGAATCATGGTCTATGCCCAACGCAAATACCAGCAGTTTGAAAGGTGGGTCAAGGTATGAGCCAAGAAATCATCCTGGAAGTCTCGGAAATCAGTAAAGCCTTTGGCGGAATCCAGGCTTTGTCCAAGGTTAGTGTAAAACTCAATCGTGGAGATATCCTGGGGATCATCGGACCGAATGGCTCTGGCAAGACCACATTTATAAATTGCATCACAGGCTTTGTACGTACCGATTCTGGAAAAGTCATTTTCAATCAGAAAAACATTACAAACTTGCAGCCTCATAAGATTGCCCATTTAGGTGTAACAAGGACATTCCAGTTGATGCGGCCTTATTTCAGTCTGCCTGCCTACAAGAATCTGGTCATCCCGCTTTTTTCGCCAAGGGCAAGAAGGTTTGGGGGCTGGCGGGGTGGTGGAAAACTGGGGGATCGAAATACCGTGAGCATAGACATCCTGGAAGAAATTGGTTTTGAGAGGGATTCCTTTGTTCCATACAAGATTGCCTCAACTCTGCCCACAGGTTACCTGAAACGGTTGGAACTTGCAAGGTGTCTGGCCTTGAAACCAGAGATCATTCTATGTGATGAGGTTTTTTCAGGATTGAGTGCAAGTGAAATTGCCAGCATGATTCCACTTATAGAAAGGCTTCAGATGGATGGCATCACCCTTATCATGATCGAACATCGCCTGAAGGAGCTCTTCAGAGTGGCTAACAGGGTCATGGTTCTTAACTTCGGTCAAAAACTTACTGAAGGGATCCCAGAGGAAGTTATGGCCGATAATCGGGTAAAAGATGCCTATCTAGGTTCGGAGGATTTATCAGATTATGTTTGAAGCTAAAGGACTCATGGTCTTCTACGAAAACATGCTTGCGCTCAACAACGTAAGCCTGAAATGCGGTGAAGGGCAGATTGTAGGAGTTTTTGGGGCAAACAGTGCAGGAAAGTCCACCCTGATGTACACCATTTCCGGTATCATGCAGGATATAAAAAGAAAAGAGGAAATGGCCGGCGGAGAAAGAATAACCGTTATGGGGGAAGTAAATTTCATGGACACCGACATCATGTCTATGAAACCAAGTGAGCGGGCAAAAAAAGGAATAATCCTCTGTCCTGAGCGGAGACGTATATTTCCTGAAAGTACTGTCCTGGAAAACCTCAAGATGGGCGGTTATCTGGCAACTTCTGCCCAGATCAATGAGACTCTGGAATATGTCTTCAGTATTTTTCCGGCTCTTGCTCCATTGAAGAAACGGGAAGGTGGATTCCTTAGCGGAGGGGAACAACAGATGCTTGCTATAGGCCGGGCGTTGATGGCTCAACCCAAGATTCTCCTTCTGGACGAGCCCCTCATGGGGCTTAGCCCACTGGTTCAGGCCATGTTGACAAGGTCAATCAAAACCATAAGGGATGAAAGAAATGTATCCTTAATCGTTGCCGAACAGTATGCCCGCCCCATCCTTCCCATCATCGATTTTGGGTATATTTTAGAAAATGGGGCAGCAGTTATGGATGGAACAAGGAAGGAGCTTATGGACAATCCTGATGTCCGGTCTGCCTATTTCGGAATGTAAAAGGAAAACAACTCATATGACTTTGGAATTAAACAAAGATAGCCTGGGGCAAGAACTGATCTTTTCTCGTTTTGCCATGATGGCAGAAAAGTATCCTCAAAAGACTGCCATTATTTTCCTGGGTGAGAAATTTTCATATTCCAGGCTTATGAACCTGATTGACCGCCTGGGTACTGGCTTGTCAAATATAGGAGTCAAGAAAGGGGACAGGGTGATGCTCTACCTGTCCAATTCCATTCAATGGATAATCGCTTTTTTTGGAATTCAGAAAATAGGTGCTGTGGCAGTGCCAGTATCGCCTATTTATACATCTCACGAGATAATTTATATGCTCAATGATTCCGGAGCCGAAACAATCATTTGCCATGATACAAATTACGGGTACGTGAAAGAGGCTTTTGTCAAAACCGGATTGAAGAAGGCAATTATCACCAATCTGATTGATTTGCTTCCGGGATATAAGAAAGTTCTGGGTTTCCTTTTCGATAAGATTCCACATGGTGCTGTCAAAAAAGATGAAAATGTAATATTTTTTAATGAGTTATTGAAATGCACTGCAGCACTTCCTTCTGTAGAAATCGACCCATGGAAGGATTTGTCCTATATACTCTATACAGGCGGGACAACGGGTTTTCCAAAGGGGGTTCCAGGTAATCATGTCGGGATGACATCCTATGTAAATGATCTTGGTGATGATGTTCTGAAAGGATACCTTGAGCAAGGAGGAGACACCTATATAGCAATAAATCCACTGTTTCATATCATGGCTCTGGGTTTTTTTATGGCTGTAGGACTTAATAGCGGGAATACCACAATCCTGATGCCTCAACCCCAGGTGGATGCAATCTTAGAAGCAATTTCAAAATTCAAGGTCCGCTGGATGCTTGGTGTTCCTACCCTTTACAGAATGATACTTGAAAACGACCGCTTGGATCAATACAGCCTGGATTCGTTGCGATACTGCTATTGTGGCGGCGATATGCTTCCCCTGGAGGTCTTCAACAGATGGAAGGAAAGGTGCAGAGTTTCTATTTACCAGGTATATGGATCAACAGAAGTAGGCCATATCACATATTCAAGACTGCACAGAGAACCTGATCCCCTGTCAATAGGCTTACCACTCAAATCAAGAAGTTGCAAAGTCGTAGATCCTGCCACACTTGAACCTCTTCCGTCCGGAGAAGTGGGTGAATTGATGGTTACATCGGACTTTACTCTCAAGTATTACTGGAACAAGCCGGATGAAACTGCTACTTCCTATGTCAAAATGAACGGCAGCATCTATTATCGTATGGGGGATTTTGTCAGGCAGGATGAAAACGGTGAATTGTATTACGTGGAAAGGTTGGCAGATGTCATAAAACATAAAGGCTACAGGGTCTCAGCCTCAGAGATAGAGGCGGTTCTTCAGGATCATCCTACTGTTATAGGAGCATGCGTGGTAGGAGTCCCCGATCCCAAAGTAGGGGAAAGAATCAAGGGAATTGTAGTCCTCAGAGCAGACGCCAAAGGAGTAGGTGCAAATGAATTGATCCGTTTATGCCGCGAACGGCTTGCCCCGTACAAGGTCCCTCAATATATCGAATTTCGTGACATGCTTCCGAAGTCCAAAGTAGGAAAACTCCTCAGGCGTGAAATACGGGATGAAGAGAAGAGAAGACTGGAGAAAGGCAAGACTTGATCCCAATCTTTCTGTATTTAGACCAAAAGACCAAAGCCTGTCTAAATGAGTAGTTATTACTAGACTTAGTTCTGTTTATGTATCTATTGATTCCATGGAATTCTTCGTTCCAGGTCTTGTTCCCCCCCCAGCCCTCATGGCAATCGCATATGTTTTTTAAACGTAAGGCTGTTCTCAATTTGCCAGTGTCCTCGAATTGCACAGGCAATTTTTTGGGCATCTTTATCGAGATGGCGCCTTTTTCCAACGCTTTGTCATGAGAAGCTTTGAGGGTTTTGCCGTCGATGGCGATTTGACCAATTAACGCCTGTATGGATTTTGCCCAACCGATAAAGGCGTCGGTGAACTGTTTGGGGTCGAGCATTGAAAACACTCTTCCGAAAGTGTCGTGGGAAGGGATATTCCCGGGCAACTGAAGAAACTGTTTGAGCCAATCGTATTTTGATTTACCGTATTGTTCCACGTCGAGCCAGTTTTGAGCACCGCAGATAAGAGCACAAATTGCAATAGTGATAATATCGATTAGATTGAGGCGCACATTGTATTTTCTTGGATCGTCGAGGTTTCTAAAGTGGGTGCTGATTGAAAAGTCGTTTTCTTCCATGTCTAACATCCTTATATTGTTATATAATATAAGGCATTGGCACATAAGGAGTCAAAAGTCTAGATATTTTTAATGATTTCAGCAATTTATTTCTTTATCGATTATTATGTGTCATTTCAAAATGTTCCATCAACGATCAAGCCGTGGCTTCAAAGCAATTCGTATGCCACCCAAGATATGCGATTGCCCTGACGTCCATGAAACTATGCGTTGCTATATTTTTTGATATATGATACGGAAAAATCATGCCAAGACAATCCAGGATAGACACTTCCGGAGCGCTGCATCACATTATCTGTCGTGGGATAGAGAAACGGGATATATTTAATGACGACACGGACAGGGATAATTTTGTAAAGAGATTAAGGGGAAGCAGCAGCACCGTGTAAGAGCACGAAGCGTGCTAATTTGCTGGGCTGTTCAGGAGCTGGGGATGACAGCAACTGAAGTGGGGCTTAAATTGGGAATGAACCAATCCTCGGTCAGCAGGGCGGCACAGCGCGGCTGGAGTATTGTGGAGGAATTGGGGCTCAGACTTGAAAATGATAGATACGCATAAAATCATGGGCGTCCCCACGAGCAACCTTTGCCGGCATCTCGCCCCCCTTTCTTTTTTATTGAAAAAAAGGCGGATACCATCATTTATCCTGCGACGCTACTTCCTTGTGCCAAGGGTGGCCGACTTCAAACGGAATCAGTGCCAGGAATAAAATGGAATGGGTGTCCGGATTCGAATGGAATCATCGTCCGACTTGCTCTGGAATACGCATCCGAAAGTCCACTTTGCGGGTTCAAGAATCAGGTTTTAAAAGCGGTTTTTCGACATTCTCGTTCACTAAAAGCCCTCATCGCATCATTGACAACCAATCTGTAAGTGTGTATAGTACACACCATGAAAAGTGGGGAAATAATACAACGCTTGAAGAAGGATGGGTGGATTCTCCATCACACAAAAGGAGACCATCACCAATTCAAGCATCCGGAAAAAATAGGTAAAGTAACTGTTCCCCATCCGAAGAAGGATATCCCTGTCGGCACGCTTCGAAATATTTACCGACAGGCGGGTTGGCAATGGAGGTGAGATTATGAAATATCCAGTTGTAATCCATAAAGATGAGAATTCGGATTATGGCGTTACGATTCCTGATTTACCGGGTTGCTTTTCCGCAGGAGAAACAATTGAAGAGGCTTTAGTAAATGCCCAGGAAGCTGCGGAATGCCATATTGAAGGTATTTTGATTGACTCTGAGCCCATCCCAGTTTCTACAAATATTGAGAATCACAAAGACAACCCTGATTTTAAAGATGGCATATGGGCGCTCGTTGAGGTGGATCTGAGCAAATTGTCCCTTAAATCAAAAAGAGTCAATATTACTATTCCGGAAAGATTGCTGAATTCATTAGATTATTTTGCTAAAAAGCATGGTGAAACTCGATCTGGTATCTTAGCTCAAGCAGCTATCGAATATATGGCGTCCCATCAATAATAACGCACTGGCTAATCGGGTAGCCTGGGGTTTTAACCCCCAGGAGGGAAATAGAGGGAAATAGGGGAAATAGGGGACGTCCATGAAATTATGCGTTGCTATATTTTTTGATATATGATATGAAAAATCATGCCAAGACAATCAAGGATAGACACTT
>JBBIWB010000034.1:0-32662 GCA_037439445.1 Desulfobacteraceae bacterium
AGGAGAAAATCATGAGTTTAACCGATAAATTTGACAAGAATTTTATTATAACTACAGAACTTGGACCTGTCAAAGGAGCACTCTTTCAGGAATCCGTTAACAAGGCAAAGGAATATGGTTTTCTTGACGGAATCAATATCCATGACTGTCCCATGGGAAATCTCAGAATAAATTCAGTTTCAATGGGAAGCATCATTCAGAAGGAATTAAGCATTGATGCCATTCCTCATTTTACTTGCAGGGACAGAAGCCTTTTAGGGACCCAGGCAGATTTGCTGGGAGCACATGCCCTTGGAATCCGCTATCTTCTTGTCACTACTGGAGACCCCCCGAAGCACGGGCCATATCCGTCAAAACCAGTCTATGATTACAATACATATGAAATGATACGGCTTGTGAAAAAGATGAATCAGGGACTTGACTACAATGACAGGGAATTTGGCGGAAAGACCGATTTCAGGATCGCCTGCACAGCAATGCCTGCTGCAAGGGATATTGAACGGGAAATTGAGAAGATGGGAATAAAGATCGATGCTGGAGGAGATTTTTTCCAGACCCAGGTTGTCTATGACATAAACAAGGCCATTTCCTTTGCAAAGAAAGCAAGACCACTGGGAAAACCGGTTCTTATGGGAATCATGCCCCTGAAGAGCGTCAAGATGGCAAAGTATGTGAAGGACAACGTTGAAGGGATTGATGTTCCAGATGAAATCATTGCCAAAATGGAAAACGGATCGACTGGTGTCGAGATAGCCTGTGAGCTTGTAAGAGAAATCCACTCTCATGTTGACGGCATTCACATAATGGCACTTGGGGATGTAAAGGGCACAAATCAGATAATAGATTATGTGAAAACACTTGTGGATTGTTAAATTCATAAACGCTATGGCAAAAAGTCCGGATGCTGCACATGCAATGCATATCCGGACTTTTTATTTTGTTGCCCTGTCTAATCTCCTTATTCTTTTGGCCAGAGGATAACGCCTCCCATATCCGAAGGCCTTGGATGTTACCTTAAGTCCAGGGGCCGCCTGGCTTCTCTTATATTCGTTTCTGTCAATTCTTGAAAGGATATCACTTACTGTTGAGGGATCGTATCCCATTTGAACGATTTCATCGTAGCCCTTGAGGTCCTCGATGGTTGCCTTCAGTATTGCATCCAGGACATCATAGGGCGGGAGATCATCCTGGTCAGTCTGGTTGGGCTTTAGCTCTGCTGATGGTGTTTTTTCCAGAATCCTTTCGGGTATTACAGGTTTTTTCAAATTGATGTATCTGGCAAGCTCATAGACAAGTGTCTTGGGAATATCTGATATTACTGCAAGCCCGCCGTTCATGTCTCCGTACAGGGTACAGTAACCTACAGCCAGTTCGGATTTGTTGCCTGTGGAAAGGACAAGGCTTCCGTGTATGTTTGACATGGCCATAAGCAGTGTTCCTCTTATCCTTGCCTGAATGTTTTGTTCCGCTATTCCAGGTTCATCTTCTCTGAAACCAGGGGATAAAAGGGAAGTAAACTCCTTAAAAATATCGTTGATTGGTATTGTGGATAAGTTTACAGCCAGTCTTTTGCAAAGATCTTCCGTGTCCTCTTGATTTTCCCGTGAAGTGTAAATAGATGGCATGAATACAGCAGACACATTTTCCTTCCCAAGAGCCATATATGCTATAACAAGGGTAAGAGCTGAGTCAATTCCACCGCTGAGACCGACAACAGCACTGGAAAAACCGCATTTCCTGACATAATCACCTGTGCCTGTAACAAGTGCCTTTAAAACCGAGGCAGTCTGTGATTCAGAAACAGGATGGATATCCGAATGTTCAGGATCACTCAGATTCACAATGACCATGTCTTCTTCAAAATCCCTGGCCCTTGCTACAAGGCATCCCCTGGAATCAAACGCAAGGCTTGATCCATCAAACAATACGCTGTCGTTTCCTCCGACCTGATTGGCATAAATGAGTGAAACTCCGTATTTTTCTGCTATAGAGCCAAGCATGCTGACCCTGAAATCATGTTTTCCTGCATGATAAACAGATGCCGACAAATTGATTATTAAATCAGTTCCTTTTTCAATCAATATCTTTACAGGATCGAGTGAATAAATCCGTTTTTCAAAAACATCATTATTGTTCCATACGTCTTCACAGATTGTGAGCCCGATGTTTCTTCCTTTATAAGGAAAAACCTGGCTTTCTTTCCCAGGTTCAAAATACCGTCTTTCGTCAAATACATCGTAATCAGGCAGAAGCCTTTTATATGCCTTGTGAAGAATACGTCCGTTTTCAAAAAGAACTGCTGAGTTATGAAGGGGGATTTCCTGATCCATGGGATTTAAATCTACAAAACCGCAGATCACACCGATCCCCTTGATTTCTTCCATGATATATTCCAGAGCTTCGATGTTGGATTTGACAAAATCCTTTTTTTCCAGAAGATCCCTTGGAGGGTATCCTGTAATCACGAGCTCAGAGAAAACGACAAGGTCACATTGCTTAGCTCTTGCATCTTCGGCGTATTCAATGATGCGGCTTGTATTGTATGAAAAATCGCCGATCACAGGATTTATTTGTGCAATGGCGATTTTCATTTTCCAGCGCAACTTTCTTTCCAGAAAGGAGACATTGTTCTTAGTTTCTCGATTATTGGAGGAAGTTTTTCTGTTATAAAGTCAACTTCAGATTCTGTATTGTAGATGCTGAGGCTGAAACGGATTGTACCGTGTGCCGCTGTAAAGGGAACACCCATTGCACGAAGCACATGGGATGGTTCAAGGGATCCGGATGTACACGCTGAACCAGAGGATGCACATATTCCAAGCTCATTCATCATCAGAAGTATGGATTCACCTTCTACGAATTCGAAGGCAATGCTTAAAGTGTTTGGAAGCCTGTTTTCAGTATCCCCGTTTATCTTGGTGCTTGGAATCCTTCTGACCAACTCAGTTTCAAGTTTGTCTCTAAGATACCTGACACGGGTATTCTCTTCTTCCATCTTGCCTGCTACAAAATCACTTGCCCTTCCCAGCCCGATTATTGATGCAACGTTTTCGGTTCCTCCTCTTCTGCCTTTTTCCTGATGGCCTCCTATGAGAAAAGGAGAAAATTTTGTGCCTTTTCTGAGATACAGAGCTCCTACTCCTTTAGGCGCGTGAAGCTTGTGGCCGGATAAAGACAGCATGTCAACCCTTGTTTTTTTCATGTCAACAGGAACTTTCCCCACTGCCTGAACTGCATCAGTGTGAAAAAGAATACCTCTTTCCGACATCATGGCAGCAATTTCATCTACAGGAAAAATTACCCCTGTCTCATTGTTTGCCCACATAAAACTTCCAATTGCAGTGTCATCGCTAAGATTTTCAGCGAGAAAATCCATGTCCAGCCTGCCTTTGTTATCTACAGGAACATAAGTGACTCTGTAACCTGTTTTGGAAAGATATTCACATAAGTTTTTGATTGCAGGATGCTCTACCCTGGATGTTATGATATGTTTTTTTTCTGGATTGGATCTTATAGCAGCAAAAATTGCTGTGCTGTTACTTTCAGTACCGCAGCTTGTAAAGATAATTTCTTCGGGATCTGCCCCCAGAAGAGCAGCCAGTTTTGCCCTTGCTTCATTTATACGGATACCTACAGCTCCTCCAAAACTGTGCATGCTGGAGGCATTCCCATAATACTCTGAAAAATATGGAAGCATGGCTTCAACTACTTCAGGAGCAACTCTTGTTGTGGCATTATTGTCAAAATATTGCGGTTTCATGGAATTACCTCCTCTACTACGATTTCATGTGCAACCAGTTCACGAAGCTTGGCTTCAACATAATTTTTAAGTGTAATTTTTGATTTTTTGCAGGTCGCACATGTTCCCCTGAGACGAACCTGAACAATATTTCCAGAAACATCTATAAGTTCAATGTCTCCTCCGTCCTTTTGCAAGGCAGGTTTTATTTCCCGGTCAAGCGTCTGTTCAATAAGTTTTATTTTCTGAATATTGGTTAAGACAGTCTTTTTTCTTGCAGGTGACTTTCTGCCAGTAACATCATTTATGATTTCCTGTATTTTTTCATGACAGTTTCCGCAGCCACCCCCTGCCTTAACATAATCTGTCACCTGCTCAACAGTTGTCAGATGATTTTCCCGGACAGCCCGCTCTATCTGTATGTCAGTTACACCAAAGCATTCGCATACGATATTGCCTTCAACCATTTTTTCAGCATTTCCCCTGTAGCAGGTAATGGCTTTTTCAAGAGCATCACGCCCCATTACAGAACAGTGCATTTTTTCTTTAGGAAGCCCCCCAAGATAGTCAGAGATATTCTCATTGGTGATTTTTTCAGCTTCTTCAATTGTAAGACCTATCAGCATCTCAGTGAGTGCAGAAGACGATGCAATAGCACTTGCACATCCAAAAGTCTTAAATTTAGCTTCCTTGATACGCATGTTTTCATCAAGTTTAAAATAAAGTGTCAGTGCATCTCCACATGCAAGGGAGCCTACCTCACCCACCCCATCAGGGTTCTCGATCTCACCAACATTTCTGGGATTGAGAAAATGATCTTTTACCTTATCTGTATACTCCCACATAAATTCCTCCTGAATTGATTAAAAGACAAGGGTATTTGCATTATCTTTTTGCCTGGGTCTTTTTAAAAAGCCGTCTGATTTTTTTTACTGGATTATTAAAATTCGTTGCTTTTTTTACTTTCCGATATAGATTAAACAATAAGGCAGATTTTACAATAAGTCTATAATTCCATAGTAAACCTTCTAAAAAAGATCAAGACAAGGAGGTAAGGTTATGAAAATAAGGCTTCCCAGACTTTCAGGCACTTGGTATCCGGGAACTGCATCAGGATGCAGGACCGAGATCGAAAAGTTCATCGGCTCTTCTCAGGTATCATGCCGGGTCTCTCCATTGTTTGGAGGCGTTGTTCCTCATGCTGGATGGTATTATTCCGGAAGTATTGCCTGCGATGTCATGAGGATTCTGAAGGATGCTTACAATCCAGAGGTTATTGTGCTTTTCGGAACTCATCTTCACTCAAACTCTCCTTGCACTTTAATCAAAGACGGAGGATTCCAGACTCCTCTGGGTAACATTGAAATACATGAAGAATTAGCCAAAGAATTGTTACTGGAGCTTCCTTTCATGAAAGAATCGGCTGATTACACTGTCTTGGACAACACGATGGAAGTCCAGCTTCCACTTATAAAATATTTCTGGAATGATGTTAAAATGATTCCAATAAGTGCTCCCCCAAATCCAAAATCCATTGAAATGGGAAAGGCTTTAATAGCTTATACAAAAAAAATGGGAATTAAAGTACTGGTGCTTGGATCGACCGATCTTACTCATTATGGTCCAAATTATGGCTATACTCCGAAAGGAGTTGGCAGGTCTGCCCTGCAGTGGGTAAGAAATGTTAATGACCGCGGTTTTATAGATGAAACACTTTCAATGAATCCCTTGAAAATAATTCAGGAAGCCAGGGAAAATAATAATGCCTGCTGCGCCGGAGCAGCAGCAGCAGCAATTTCGGCTGGAATTGCACTTGGTTCAACCGGGGCACATCTGCTCACCTATTCCACAAGTTATGAAAAAAATGAGGCAGACAGCTATGTTGGTTATGCCGGTATTGTGTTTTAGATGATTTTGTTGTAAAAATATAAAGATTCTTGCAGCAGAAAGCCTTGTAAGAATTTACAAATATCAGTTTTACAACTACTCACCATATTAAAATGTTTTCTTTGTGGAGATTGTGATGAAAGTACTTGTCAGTGATAATTTAGGTGAAGCAGGAATTGAGATGTTTCGAAGAGAAGAAAGCATCCAGGTGGATGTCAAGACAGGATTAACGCCGGATGAGCTCAAGAGCATAATCCATGACTATGACGCACTTGTGATCAGAAGTTCCACCAAGGTAACTGCTGATTTGTTGAAGGCAGGCACAAGGCTTAAGGTTGTTGGCAGGGCCGGTATCGGTCTCGACAATGTTGATGTTGCTGCTGCTACCAAACAAGGCATAGTAGTAATGAATACACCAGGTGGAAATGTTGTAACAACTGCTGAACATGCTATTGCTATGATGCTTGCACTGACGAGAAATATTCCGCAGGGGACAATGTCGCTTAAAAATGGAAAATGGGAGAAAAAAAATCTACAGGGACGGGAAATCTTCAACAAAGTCATCGGGGTCATAGGATTCGGCAAAATCGGATCCATTGTTGCAGACAGAGCAAGAGGACTTAAAATGAGAGTTGTGGTATATGACCCTTTTGTGACCAAGGACCTTATTGAAAAAGCAGGTTTTGAATGCGTTTCTCTTGAAACCCTATATAAGATTTCAGACTATATTACAGTTCATGTTCCCAAACTGAAAGACACTTTGGGTTTTCTTAATAAATCAGCCTTTGCGAAGATGAAAAACGGGGTAATGATAATTAATTGCGCACGCGGCGGAATCGTAGAAGAAGATGATCTTGTTGAAGCAATAAAATCAGGAAAAGTTGCCGGTGCTGCCCTGGATGTCTTTGCAACTGAACCTCCCGGGAAATCCACCTTGTTTGAACTTGACAAGGTAATTGCAACCCCTCATCTTGGTGCCTCCACAGAAGAAGCCCAAACTAATGTTGCAGTTGCCATTGCAGAACAAATAATCGATTATTTGAAAAACTGTACAATTCGAAACGCAGTAAACGTTCCTTCAATTACAGGAGAATTGCTTGTAAAGCTTGGGCCATTTCTGTCTCTTGCTGATCAGTTGGGAAAACTTCAGTCACAAATGATTCATGGCCCCTTGAAAGAAGTAATTATCGAGTTCGCAGGCGATTTCCAGGGATTGGATATGACCCCTGTTTCTACTGCTGCATTAAGAGGACTTCTTGTTGCAGCAGTAAAAGATGATGTTAATTTTGTAAACGCCCACATCATTGCCAAAGAACGCGGTATCAAGGTTACTGAAACAGTAAGTTCAGAGTCTGAGGACTACAACAGCCTGATAACGGTAAAAGCCATAACAACCGAGATGACAAACACTGTAGCCGGAACTCTCTTTGGTAAAAAAGAATCGCGTATTGTCAAAATAAATACATTCAGGCTGGAAATGATTCCTATTGGCCATCTTGCCCTCATTTACAATATTGACAGGCCCGGATCAATCGGAGAAATAGGAACCTGTCTTGGAACTCACAACATAAATATAGGAAGGATGCAGGTTGGTCAGGAAATGGAAGGAAACCGAAACATTATCTTTCTGTGTACAGACACTCCCATTCCTGAACACGTTATGAATGAATTGCGAGCTTTGCCGTCTGTAAAAAAAGCAATTCCTCTCGAGTTTTAGACATGAGCTGCCTTCAAAGAGGAGAATTAATATGTCAGAAGGAATCAATGATAGAGGAGTTGGGACCAACAAAAAATCTCCTCCCCAG
Organism: Desulfobacteraceae bacterium; assembly: GCA_037439445.1. Lineage (GTDB taxonomy): Bacteria > Desulfobacterota > Desulfobacteria > Desulfobacterales > Desulfatirhabdiaceae > JBBIWB01. Next base: position 7,432 of record JBBIWB010000034.1, read on the forward strand.
ATGCCGGTTATCACCTTTTCAACTTTTATAGCTTCATTAAATGCTGCTGTTCTGGCACATCTTGGAATTATTGAAGAACCTGGAAGCGGCAAAAGGGTAAAGAACCTGTTCCTTGCCAAACAGACTATAGATGTTCTTGCCATGCTGGAAGAAAAGACTATGGGCAATCTCACTCATGAAGAAGCCAATATGATAAAGAGTATTCTCTATGATCTGAGAATCATTTATGTCAGAGAAAAAGGTTAATGGAGGTTTTAATGTTCGATAATTTATTTCCGAAAAACCGAATAGTTAAATCGATATTTTTTAAAATATCTGTTATTGGACTCATATTTTTACTTGGAACTTCTTTATCAGAAGCAAGAACCGGCGCAGTTAACATGATTCCCGAAAGTTTCAGTGCTCTTGCTGAAACAGTGAGTCCTGCGGTTGTAAACATCAGAACTGAAAAAACAATACAGGGGGGCAGCCGCGTTTTTCGTCATTTCAATCAGAATCCGTTTGGAAACGATGAACGTTTTCAGGATTTCTTTGATAAATTTTTTGGCGAACAACCACAGAGAGAACACAAGGAAAGAAGCCTTGGGTCAGGTTTTATAATAGATAAAGATGGTTTAATCGTAACAAACAATCATGTAGTTGAAAATGCAGAAAAAATAAAAATAAAGCTCAAGGATGGAAAAGAATATAATGCTGAAATCATAGGCAGAGATCCTTCAACGGACCTGGCTTTAATAAAGGTTCCTTCAGGCAACAATCTTCCTGTACTTCCTTTCGGGGATTCGAACGCTCTTAAAGTCGGGCAGTGGGTTGTGGCCATAGGAAGTCCTTTCGGGCTTGAGCAGACGGTTACAGCAGGAATCATAAGCGCCAAGGGCAGAGTCATAGGATCAGGTCCTTATGACAATTTTCTTCAGACCGATGCATCGATAAACCCGGGTAACAGCGGAGGCCCGCTGATAGATATGAACGGGCAGGTGGTTGGTATCAACACGGCAATTGTTGCAAGCGGGCAAGGGATAGGCTTTGCCATTCCCATCAATCTGGCCAAAAGCATAATAGATCAGTTGAAAAGCAAGGGTGAGGTTACAAGAGGCTGGATAGGTGTTGTGATACAGGATTTAACCGATGATGTCGCTGAATATTATGGAATTCAGGATAAAAAAGGGGCATTGGTCATGGATGTCCTGAAGGGAAATCCTGCAGATATTGCAGGCATACAGCCAAAAGACATCATACTTGAAATAAGTGATAAAAAGATTGAAACCAGCAGGGACTTAACCAATTTAGTAGCCAATGTCCCTGTTGGAGAAAAGGTCAAGATAACTGTATTGCGAAACAACAAAAAACAGGTGTTTTATGTTGAAGTTGCAAAAAGGCCGGAGGACAAATCAATTGCTTCCAGAGGTTCTGAAAAAAAACAAGATGATGAGCTGGGCATAAAAGTTACGGCTATAACGCCGGAAATTGCCAAAAGATTTAAAATATCTTCTTCCGAAGGTATAATTGTGGAAAGGGTTGAACCCGGAAGTAAAAGCGAGGCAGCAGGAGTTCAGATGGGGGATGTAATTAAAGAGATTAATCATCGTCCGGTTAAAACTGTTCAGGATTATTCTTCGATTATATCAAAACTTAAAAAAAATGAAGTCATTCAGATATTTATCTGGAGGCTAAATGTAGGCTTTGTCGTAATAAAGATAATCAAATAAGTTTACTACACAGTGAACTCTTGTGACTCATCCTGCCTGCTACAGTTTAATAAATTCAGAGATCTTTTATGATCGCAGAGATACTGAGTACCGGAGACGAGATCCGCTCCGGTACCCTTGTTGACAGCAATTCAGCTTATATCGCCTTGAAATTGGAAGAAACCGGCGTTAAAGTAGTCCGCCATCACTCTGTCGGGGACGACATAAAGATTATTTCTTCAACCCTGAAAGAAATTGCCGGCCGTTGTGATATTGCAGTCGTAACCGGAGGCCTTGGACCTACTTCAGATGATCTTACGGCTGAGGCTGCGGCTAAAGCCGCTGGTGTTCCGCTGATCCAGAATCCACAGGCAAAGAAACTTGTTGAAGCTTTTTTCAGGAATTTTCATCGTCCTGTAACAATGTCTAATCTAAAGCAATCCTATCTTCCTGAAGGCTCTGCCTGTATAGTCAATCCGATTGGCACAGCCCCGGGTTTTATGATGAAACTCGGAAAATGTCTCTTCTTCTTTCTTCCTGGAGTTCCTGCTGAAATGCGCAGAATGCTTTCTGAGAGCGTTCTGCCAGAAACTGAAAAATTTATAGGTGGAATTCGTAAATTCCATAAGATTCAGACTCTTACTACATTCGGTCTTACTGAATCTGCAACAGGCGACAGGCTTAAAGAGTTTCCCCTGTTTTTTCCTGAAATAAAACTGGGTTTTCGTGCAAAATTTCCCGAGATCCAGATTAAATTCTATCTTATGGCTGACGATGAATCGACACTGATAGACAGAAGTATGAAGGCCACGGCCTGGGTTGCAGAAAAAATCGGCAACAAGCTTGTCTCAACTGAAGGAGCCCCAATGGAGGCTGTTATAGGCAAACTTCTTTCAACAAAAAAAGCAACTGTTGCTGTTGCTGAAAGCTGTACGGGAGGCCTTATTTCTAATCTGCTGACCAACGTGTCAGGAAGTTCAGATTATTTTATCTCTTCTGTAGTTTCATATTCAAATATAGCCAAGGTGAAACTTCTTGGAGTTGAGCAAGAAATCCTAAACAGGTATGGAGCCGTTCATGAGGAAACTGCAAGAAGCATGGCTTCGAATGTCAGGAAAATAGCAGGTACAACATACGGACTTTCAACAACCGGCATTGCCGGACCCATGGGTGGTACGGACGAAAAACCTGTTGGAACGGTTTGCATAGGCCTGGCTACCCCTCTTGAGGTAAGAACATATCGCTTTTATTACCGCTTCAGAAACAGAGAGATGAACAAGCAGATTTTTGCAATGACAGCCCTTAATCTCCTTCGTATAGAACTGCTTGGTATTTCACAGGATCAGGAAAAATAATGACCCAGTTCTTAATATACGGAATATTATGTTTCATTGCAGGATACATGATTCTGTCTCTATTTTTTACATATCTTGTCCAGCAGTATCCCAGAAACCCTGTAATCGATAAACCTGACTGGGGAAAGACTACAGATTTGCGAATTCCTGCAAAAGACGGCGGCTCTCTTGAAGTCTGGAGGATAGAGCCTGACACTGAGACTTCGAAAGGAATTGTTGTTCTTGCTCATGGCTGGGGTAGAAACCGAGACAGAATGGTTGGTAGAGCAAGGGTTTTTGGCAGACTCGGTTATACAACAGTAATACACAGCGCAAGGGACCACGGAAATTCCACCCCAAAGCGTTTCATGAATGCTGTGAAGTTCTGTGAAGACATAGAATCTGTTCTCGACTGGGTAGGAAAACCCGTCATTCTCTACGGTCATTCAGCAGGAGCAGGCGGGGCTATAATTGCAGCAAGCAAAAATTCCCACCGGATATATTTGCTGTTTCTTGAGGGCTGTTATGCCCATACAAAAGAAGCTCTCCTGAACCTGTATAAATGGTTTAACTGGTATTTCGGCTTTTTTTTCGGACATTCCATAATCTTCTGGATGGATTTTTTCTATGGGAAAGACATTGACGTATTGAGTCCGGCGCTCATTGCATCAAAGATAAACATGCCTGTAATGCTGATTCACGGCGAAAACGATCAGCGTTTTCCTGTTTCAAATGCTCATACCCTGAAAAACAGCTTTAAACACGGACAGGCAGATATTTATGTTGCTCCTGGTGCAGGCCATAGCGGCTCAAGCCAGACAGAGGGATACATGCCTGCTGTCAAGGACTTTTTAGAATCCAATATGGTCACATTAAGGAAGGATCTGAAAGTAAAAACAGGTGCTTGTCGGCTTTGACGCTGAGAAAACGGCATTTAAAAAACGTTTCTTAAAAGATGAGAAATAAAAAAAACTTCTGCCGGCAATTGCCATGGGGATTTTTAATGAAGCTTTGGCTTTTTATGTATGAATCCCAGAAAAACGAGAGTAATTCCGGCTGACTTTACCATAAACAGAAAAACAAGGCTCTGCACTATCCCGAATAAGGGGATAAAAACTGTTGCAACTGCAATTGCACCTGCAAAAGCGCCTAAAATATCTGCAGCATAAAGTCTGCCTGATCCTATGATAAAATTTATACCCGTCCCGCTTGCCGAATGCCTTACTGCAACCAGGAACTCAAAACCAGTAAGCAGCCCAAAAATAAACATCGAAAACAAAATGAACAACAGGGTGAATTCAGTTTTTACCGGTGGTGATGCAGCAAATAAAAGAACGGCAAGGATTGCTGATGTAATAGCCACCTCAGTGTTCAACATATTTATCCGAGCCGTCTTCAGTGAACCGATTGCACCCAAGGCAAGTCCAAGCATGAAAATTGATGTTAGGATTCCAAGATAGTGATAGATGTTTCCGTAATGTATCTGAAAGAGAAAAATAAGCAGAATATTCATGAACATGCCTGCGAAACCGGATGAACCAACTGCATAATAAAGAAAAAACAGGTTTGACCTGTTTTTTGCCTGGAAGATGACAAAAACCGTCAACAGGATAAAAACACCTGCGAGATAAAAAGAAAAAGAAACTTCACCAATGCTTATCTGAATTCTGTTTAACCAAGGAGAAAGCAGGAGACTGTCATAAAGCATAGTCATCCAGACAGCATGTGGGCTTTCATCCATGTTGGTTTTCTCATATGGCGATGATGATGACGATATATCCTTTTCAATATTGCCGAAGCGCTCCTTGTTGAGCCTGTAATGAATATACCGGCTATTAATGAGTCGGGACTCAATTTTTCGTTCCCTGAATCTTTGACTCGCAGTGCTTTCCGCAAGTGTTTCAATTGCTTCTTCTGAAGAACCCAGAAAAATGTTATTGTTTCCTATGATCACTTTAACATGAGGAAAAATCTTTTTGATTGAAGCATAGATTGTTCTGTTTAACCTGATTAATTCCTCAGAAAGAAAGTTTTCTGACCCTTCAACAGAAATTGCCATGATTCCTTTTTCGCTCAACCGCTTTTTTACCATCTCAAAGAATTCAACTGTAAAATAGCGGTTAATCTGAAGTGTTGAGGGAAGGGGAAGGTTTACAAAGACAATGTCATAACAGGATGTATTTTCTTTCAGGAAGAGTCTGCCTTCAGTCAGATGTGTTTTTATTTTTTCATTCTCCAGTTCTTCATCCTGCAGCCTGGTGCTGAATCGTCTGATTGTATCAATTATGAACGGGTCAGGCTCTGCATAGTCGATCATTAAAAACTCGTACTTCATCAATTCCCTTAGAAGCCCTCCTGCTCCTGAACCTATGACCAGAATATTCTCTGGATTTTCATGAAACAGCATTGGAAAATGTGCAAGTTCCTCGATCTGGTGATCGTAGGTGGAAACCGCATATGGAAGACCATTTACCAGAAAAGTGTACTGATCTTCCCGGGATATCACAGCAATGTTGGAATATTTTGAATTTTTCACCTCCTCGACCTTGAATTCATACCATAGAAAACCCGCAGTTATTTGATTCAGACGTTCCGGAAGGCTGCTTCCCATAAAAAACGAGAACGCAACTATAAGGCCTGTCAATATTAATTTGAACTTTTCTGTTACTAAGGGTAAATAACAGGCTACAGAAATCAAGTTAACAAGCAGAAGTAACGAAGAAAGGACTATTGTGCTTAATCTGTGGAGGGTAAAAATCAAGATTATCCCTGCTGATGCTGCACCAGTTGCCTGTAGAAGATAGACATAAGCAGGTACCTCTTCTCTTTTTTGATATGAAGAAAGACTTCGGCATCCATAAGGAAAGAGCACTCCGTCCATAAAGGCTATAGGGAAAAGAACAGCAAAGGATACGCAAAATATGTAAAATATTCCCAAGGATTCACCTGAAGGAATGTCAAGACAATACCTGAAAGTGCGCACTGCCATGATTGCAAGAATAGTTGATACAGAAATGCATATCTGTATTAAGGCAATATTTGCAAGAGGCCGTCTTGCAATACTTGCTTTTTCTTTTGACAGAAAGCTTCCCAGGGCTTCAAGGATAAGCCAGTTGGCCAGGATTATACCAATGGTAAGCTCATTTCCATTGAAAACGACCAAAAGTTCACGAAGAACAAGCACTTGAGAAGAAGCAGCAGAAAAACCCATTACAATGATGGCTGCTTTCAGCCGTACACTGCCATATGATCTCAGGTTTTCCATATGCCTGGGATAGGGTGGCTGCAATATTTGCATTTGTCTTTAACTATGTCTATGCTTTCAACAGAAAAATGTGTTCTGTCTATGATTTTTTTCCGGCACTTGGGACAGAAAGTGCTGTTTTGCCTGTGACCTGGGACATTTCCTATATAGACATAATGGAGTCCTTCGCTTACAGCAGTTTCCCATGCATTTTCCAGTGACCTGACCGGTGTGGGAGGAAGATGGGTCATTTTGTAAGAAGGTGAAAATCTTGTAAAGTGGACAGGTGTTTCTTCGCCGAGATTACCTCTTATCCATTTGCACATTTTTTTAATGTTATTTAGATCGTCGTTTAGGGTGGGGATTACAAGATTGACGATTTCAAGCCATATACCCTTGGCCTTGATCAGTTTAAGTGTGTCAAGTACCGGTTTCATCTCGGAAAAACTGGCATCACGGTAATAATCAGCAGTAAAACCCTTGAGATCAACTGTTACTCCGTCAAGATGCTTGAGAAGAGCTGAAAGCGGCTCCGGTTTCATCCCGCCGTTTGTGTGGCAGATCACATTGAGGCCATTTTTCTTTCCAAGCATCGCTGTATCGTACATGAATTCATAAAACACGGTCGGCTCATTATAGGTAAACGAGAGTCCCGAGCCCATTTTTTTTGCAATATCGACGATTTCTTCCGGCTGTATATTCCTGACAACAGGAGAAAGCTCTTCCGGAGTTCTCTGGGAAAGATGCCAGTTATGACAGAATTTACACTGAAAATTACACCCGGCAGTGCCTGTGCACAAAATGTCCGTATTCGGACGGTTATGAAACATCGGCTCTTTTTCAATCGGATCAAGATGTATGGCACCGGCTCTTGCAAAGACCAGGGAGTAGAGCATGCCTTTTGTGTTTTCGCGGTTTCTGCAGAAACCCCTTCGGCCTTCCGTAATTGTGCATTCACGAAAACAGAGATTGCATTTTACGATATCAGGAGAAACTCTTGTGTAAAATCTCGCTTCTTTAGCCGTGACTTTAGTACTGTCTGCCTCGGAATTATTGTTTCCGGCAAGGCACAATGATGCCGCAGTACATAAGGAATATCTCAGAAAAGACCTTCTGGAGATGTTGTCTTTCATGTTTACACCTCGCAAAAAAAGGATTCTGGTTGTTGAGCGGTTGACGAGAATTATAACATGTATATTATCCAATTCGTCAATGTTAATTTTTTTTCAGATTGATGAGAAAAAGAAGAAGCAGAGTAGCATATCTTCGGGAATTTTTATGGACAGGGCTTGTAATATGTCTGGAAACAATTTATGAGTCCGTGTTGATGAAGAAATCGTTTGCATATCAGGAGTGTTGAAAAAATCATAGATGACATCTGATAATATAGTTGTCCGCGGGGCAAGACAGCATAACCTGAAAAATATTGATCTTGATATACCTAAAAATAAACTTGTCGTCATTACAGGACTTTCAGGCTCAGGCAAGACTTCTTTGGCCTTTGATACTCTTTATGCAGAAGGACAGCGCAGGTATGTTGAATCTTTGTCAACCTATGCGCGACAGTTTCTTGAAAGAATGGAGAAACCTGATGTTGACTTTATTGAAGGGCTTTCCCCTGCCATTGCCATAGAGCAGAAAACAGCGAGCCATAACCCGAGGTCAACCATTGGAACTGTAACAGAAATATATGACTATTTAAGGCTTTTATTTGCAAGGGTAGGCTCTCCACACTGCCATGTCTGCGGAAAACCGGTTACTTCCCAAAGCCTTGACGAGATGGTGGATAACCTGATGTCCCTAAATGCCGGCACCAGAATCACTATCTTGTCACCTGTGATAACGGATCAGGTCGGAAGTCATGAAAAATTCCTCAAACAGATACTCCGCCAGGGATTTTCAAGGATCAGGCTCAATGGTAAGCTTACTGAGATCGAGCTTGCAGGAAATCTTGATAAAAAGCTCAAGCACTCCATAGCCGTGGTAATAGATCGGCTTATCATAAAACCAGGTCTTCAAAACCGTCTGGCAGATTCTCTGGAACTTGCTTTGAATCAATCCAACGGCATAGCAGAGATCGAAGTTAAAGATCAGGCAACCATTTTTTTCAGTGAGAAAGCAACCTGCATTACCTGCAAAACGACTTATCCACCTTTGTCGCCTGCCAGCTTTTCATTTAACTCTCCTCACGGGGCATGCTCGAAATGTGATGGCTTAGGTTCAATAACAGAAATCGATCCTGATCTTATAGTACCCAATACTGAGCTCTCGCTTCGTGAAGGGGCAGTATCCATCTGGGCACAAAGAAACTCGCTTCATTTCATCGAATTCATGGAAGCCCTCAGCGCTGCGTATGGAACAGACATTTATACTCCGTACAAAAATCTTTCAAGTCATTTTAAAAATGCTCTTCTTCATGGTTCAGGAGAAAAATCTGTTAAATTTTATTTTGAACGCAATGAAAAGAGAGTTTTTTATGAAAAACCTTATGAAGGTATAATTCCTAAGCTTGAACGCCGTTACAAGGAGGCTCAGTCATCTTCAGCAAGAGAAGAGATTCAGCAGTACATGAGCTTTAAGCCATGTTCTGAATGCAATGGCTCAAGGCTTAATGCAACTTCTCGTTCTGTAAAAATCAAAGGGTATACAATGGAATATGTAACAAACCTTTCTGTTGGAAATGCAGTGAGATTTTTTCAGGAACTACAGCTTTCAGGCCGACAGAAAACCATTTCGGAAAGGATAATAAATGAAGTAAGAGAGCGCCTGGAATTCCTGAATCAGGTGGGGCTTTCATATCTTACACTGGCACGCTCTGCCAACACACTTTCTGGTGGAGAAAACCAGAGAATAAGACTTGCCACACAAATTGCCTCGAAGCTGACAGGTGTTTTATATGTACTGGATGAACCAAGCATCGGACTTCATCAGAGGGATAACCAGAGGCTTCTATCAGCATTAAGGCATATGAGGGATCTAGGCAATACGGTAATTGTCGTTGAGCATGATGAAGAGACCATACTGGCATCTGACCATGTCATAGATATAGGACCTGGCGCAGGTATTCTCGGAGGAAACATCATGTTTTCAGGAACTCCTGAAAATCTCGTTAAAGAAAAAAATTCTCTGACAGGACAGTATATTTCAGGAGAAAAGAAAATCGAGGTTCCTTCAAGAAGAAGAAGCGGAAATGGAAACAGAATAAATATAAAGGGGGCCTGTGGAAACAATCTGAAAAACATAAACATTGAGATACCACTCGGGTGCTTTGTCTGCGTGACAGGTGTCTCAGGGTCGGGGAAGTCAACACTTGTAATTGAAACTATTTACAATGCTCTTGTTCAGCGCCTGCATCGCTCCAGAACTTCTGCTGGTCCTTGCACCGGCATTGACGGACTGGAGAGTATAGATAAGGTTGTAAACATAGATCAGTCTCCGATCGGAAGAACTCCACGCTCCAACCCTGCTACCTATACAGGTGTTTTTACTCATATCAGGGATATTTTTTCAAGGACCCCGGATTCCCGTGTCAGGAGTTTCAAGGCTGGAAGATTCAGTTTCAACATTAAAGGAGGGCGCTGTGAAGCATGCTGCGGAGACGGAATCATAAAAATTGAAATGCATTTTTTACCCGATGTTTATGTCACATGCGATGTATGCAAAGGGAAACGCTATAACAGGGAAACTCTCGAGGTCCGCTACAAAGGAAGAAATATTGCCGATGTTCTTGATATGACTGTTCGCCAGTCTCTGGAATTTTTTGAAAAAATTCCTCTCATACATACAAAGCTTAATGCCTTGGCAGATGTCGGACTCGATTATATACGGCTGGGTCAGCCTGCAACAACTCTTTCAGGAGGTGAAGCCCAGAGGGTAAAGCTTAGCAGCGAGCTTTCAAAGAAAGGAACCGGAAAAACCCTCTATATTCTGGATGAGCCGACTACAGGGCTTCATATTGCAGATATTGAAAACCTGCTTAAGATTTTAAACCGCCTCGTGGATTCAGGCAATACAGTCATTACGATTGAACACCAGCTTGACGTTATAAAATCTGCTGATTACATAATAGATCTGGGACCGGAAGGCGGAGACATGGGAGGGTACATAGTTGGCAGCGGAACTCCTGAAGAACTGGTATTGATTCCAGAATCTCACACCGGGAGATATTTGAAGCCAATATTGACGGATTTATAAGAAGAGAACGCTTCAGCAAGAGAACAGAAAAGGGGTTAAATCTCTTTGTGTATCAGAGACTTAACCCCTTTTGCTGATGAAATTCTCTAAAGACTGATTATTTACCGAACAGCTTGGCTATTGCTGCTGCCTGCGGATGAGCGTAAATAAGGATCAGTGCAATGACGAGAGCATAAATACAAAGAGACTCGATCATGGCAAGACCAATCAGCAGGGTAACTGTAACCTTACCTGAGGATTCAGGATTTCTTGCAATACCTTCAACTGCGGATCTTAAGCCAATACCCTGGGCGATACCGCAACCAAATGCTGCTACTGCAATTCCAAAACCTGCTGCTGTTACGCATGCGATGAAAAACTGTAATGCTTGTGCTTCCATACTTTCAATCTCCTTCTTAAGTTATTGTGGATACATTTGGGCTTCTTCCATTATCCCAAAAATCATATAAAAAAATTCGGAATCGAATCAACAGAGCATAATTGATTAATGCGCATGTTCCATGGCACCTGTGAAATACATTATCGAAAGCAGGAAAAATACAAATGCCTGAACCAGCGCAACGAATATACCAAGAGCCATTATAGGCAGAGGGGCAAAGAAAAGACCGGCCAGGGCAAAGAGTATACCAAGAACCAGTTCGTGACCCATCATGTTTCCGAAAAGACGGAAGGAAAGAGACAGTATCCTGGCAAGATGACCGATAACTTCAATGGGGAAAATTATCGGAATCATCCACCAGACAGGTCCGCAAAAATGTTTGATATATGATATTCCATGATACTTCACACCTATGATATGGGTAAAGACAACAACAGTAATGGCACAGGATGCAGTAGTATTCAAACTGGCGGTCGGTGGAAAAAAACCGGGAACAAGACCGATTAAATTACAGGTAAATATATAGATGAAAACTGTAGCAGCAAGGGGAAATAACCATCGTCCTTCTTCTCCGGTGACTCCTACCATGAAATCTTCAATGCCGGATATAAACACTTCTAAAAAGTTCTGACCGCCTGAAGGAACCATGTTGATACTCTTTGTTGCTAACGCTGAAAGAACAATCAAGAGAGTCATAACTACCCATGAATATATAACGTGCGGATAGGAATGAGCAAAATGCCCCAAGCCAATCATCTCAAACAGTTTAACAAATAATAAATATGGATGTTCCATCCTTACACTGCCTCCTTGAAAAAAAGGTTTTTGATTTCACGAAGAGTAGCAATCATGATGCTTGCCACAACTACTGAAAGACCTATGAAAAGTCCCAATGGATGCACATAATGACCTGAAATTAAGACAAATATAATAAACCCGCTCACAATAAAACGTATATAGTATTTTGCAATAATTACATTATGGGAAGAAAGCCTGGATGGGGTGAGAGATTTTTTCAGGGTTCGGTACAGAAGATGAAAATTAACAGTAACAATCAGGCCGCCAAAGATAATCCCCAGGAGCATGTCCTGCGTAGTAAGTAAAAAACCGCCTATGCTGACCGCTGTAAATATAAACCAGTTGGCTTTGGTGACAAATGTCAAAATACGAGCCTGAATTGATGTTTTATCAATATTGTTTTTCATTTATTTCCGGGCTAACTGAATAATGATCTTGAAGCATGACAGTTTTCAAAAAAACCAATGTGAGAGTTTTTCTCATCCATAATTAAAAGTTTCTGCTCTTTTTGATAGCAATGCCTATGTTGCGATAACCTGCTGCAATCCCGAGACACAGAAACAGGATAGTAAGCCATGGAGAACTTTCAAAATACTTATCTAAATAAAGGCCTGCAGCAAGCCCTATGAAAATTGACAGGGCAACTGAAATACCTATGCTGCTGTAATAAGAAAGCTCTTTAATTGTTCGTATGGTTTCAGGCTTCAAAGAACATCCGTTCCTTAGAAGTTGCCTTCTAATTTGAAGTTTCCTGCAACTAACACATGATGAAAATCAAGTCAACGAAAAATATAACCTGTCTGATAAAAAACGCCTTAAACCTTCTGTCTTTAAGCGTTCGGCCTTCTGTCCAGACTCCTGAGCAGAAAGAGGGTTATTAAAAGACTACCTTCCTGCTATCCATAACCGGACCATCCATACAGGCATGAAGCCGTCTATTATTCATGTCCTTCCCGTCAACAGCACATCCGAGACATGCCCCTATACCACAGGCCATTACAGATTCCAGTGAAACCATACAGGGTATATTCAATGAATCTGCAATACCTGCTACACAAGCAAGCATTCCTTTGGGTCCGCAGGCCATGATAACATCAGGAGGATTTTCTCTGGAATGTATTTCTAAAGGGTGAGTAATCAGGCACTGGTCACCCATGCTTCCATCATCTGTAGTCACATAAACTGGAAGATTCAAAAGAGCCATATCTGCTTCACACAGGATATCTGTCTTAGATCTTCCGCCAAGAAATATTTTACATAGAGACAGGTCAAATTGTTTCTTGTAAAGATAAGTTGCCAGAAAAATAATGGGTGCAACCCCTATGCCTCCGGCAACCATATATATCCTCTTCGAATCTTGCGGCAGAAAAAACCCCCGCCCGAGAGGACCAAGAACATCTAAGTTATCACCTGGCTGGCAAAATGAAAGAAGTTTCGTAACCCTTCCAACTACTTTGTACAAGAGCTCAATGCCTTGCAGAATGCCATTTTCTGATTCGATCAGGCGATGAATGGAAAAAGGTCTTCTGAGAAGAGGATCTGTCTGGCTTGGCAGGCGAAGCATCACAAATTGACCCGGGATAGCATAGGAATAATGTGCAGAAGTCGTAAAACCAATCCTGTAACATGAATTTCCAACCGGATTATTCCATAAGATTGTGGATTTATCTAAATTCATTTTTTAGTCCGATAACTGAAGCAAAACGGCCGGTGAGTCCTTCTTTTCTGTATGAGAAAAAAATATCTGTCCGACATCTAGTGCATATATTGCTTGAAAAAATGTTTTCTGATGGAATTCCAGTTTCTGTCAGTTGATCTTTGCTTATTGACCAGAAATCAAAACAGTTTGAGCTGTTTTTGTATGACCAGAAAAGCTTTGGAATTTCCGTCTTGTAATTAATGAACTCGGCACAGCACTGACCAAGTGAGGGGCCAATTCCTGCTACTATGTCCTTAGGATTAGTTTTAAAGACATCTATCATAGCCTGAACAGTGAGTCCAATAATATTCTGTATATTTCCACGCCATCCTGAATGAATATTTGCAACAGCTTTTTTAACAGAGTCAAACATCATGACTGACTGACAGTCTGCCATCTGAATAACAAGAGATTTATTGACAGCATCCGTTATCAATGCATCTCCAATGCCGCTGTCAAGGCTTATTTCATAGGCGTCAAGAGCTTTTTCACCCGTTATTCTCAAAACATTTGTTCCGTGAACCTGGTTTGTAAAAAAAAGTTCTGAATCGTCCATGCATCTTGATATAACATAGCGGTTCTTAAGAACATGGTTTTTCTTGTCTCCATTTCCAATACAGACATTCAGGCTTTCATAGGGGAATCTGCTATATCCTCCAAGTCTGGTAAAAATGCCGTGCCTTATTTCAGAAAAATCTGAAAGATGGGGAAATTGAAAAAAGAAAAGACTGTTTTTTTGCCGTGTAATCATATTATTTGAGAGTCCTTGCAAGAGTCAAGACATCCACCCTTGCTGCCTTTCCTGAAGACATGAGAACTCTGGCGCATTCATCTGCTGTTGCACCTGTTGTATAAACATCATCGATAAGAAGTATATGTTTCTGAGCCGATTTTTCAGAATCTGTCAACCTGAAAGCATTTGATATGTTTAATTTCCGCATCTCTTTCTCCAGCCCTGTCTGAGGATCAGTCCACCTTGATCTGACAAGAAGGTTTTTTTCGACTGTCAAGGAATAACGGTTGTTTTTTTCATCTTTATTGCAGATACAGCACAGTTGTTGAGCCAGGAGGTATGACTGGTTAAATCCTCTCATACGGTGTTTTTTAATATGCAGGGGAACTGGCACTATGAGATCAGGCTGTTTTTCTTCATAGATTCTGTTCATTGCATGTTGAAGCAAAAAGCCAAAAGCTCTTGCAAGCTCTATCTTGGCATTGAATTTGAAATCATGAATAAGTTGCCGCAGGGAGCCGTCATAAATTCCTGCTGCACTCGCCTTAGTCAAATACAATTTATGCTTTCGGCATTCATTGCAAAGCTTCTGTTCTTCCTTGTCTGATGGAAGGCCACATACCGGACATGAAAAAGTTACTGGTTTAAAATCTGATGCACAAGCTGAACAAAGAAAACTGTTCATTGCCTGCCTGAAGATTAACTCAGCAGTTTTGCAGGTCTCTTCAGTCGTTTCAGGCTCCGGGCGGAAAAAAACTCTACAAATCAGGCATCTGCTGGGAAATATTGCTTCTGCAAAGGCTTTTAATATCTTTAACAGATGGCTTAATCCTCATTAATTTTAAGATAGCGCTGTTTTCATTCTCTGCCTTACAACCTCGTACATCACTATTGCACCTGCTGCTGATGCATTCAACGAATTAAAATCGCCCCTCTGTGGAATAGAGGCTAAAAAGTCGCACTGTTTCTTTACCAGAGGTCTTATGCCTTTTTCTTCCCCTCCAATTAAAATTGCTGTTGGACAGGTAAAATCCATTTCATAAATGCTTTGGGCAGAACCTTTGTCCAGTCCTGTAACCCATAATCCAAGATGTTTCAGTTCCTGAATAGCAGATGAAAGATTTGTTACCGCTGCTATTTGAAGGTGTTCCATTGCTCCTGATGATGCTTTGGCAACTGATGGCAAAGGGGACGTTGACCTGTCTTTAGGAAAAATGACTCCATCTATTCCTGCACATAAACCGGTCCTGGCAAGCGCTCCTAAATTTTGCGTATCAACAATTCCATCCAGCAGGAGAAGGAAAGGCGGAACATTTTTTCCTCCTGGAAATTCCAGCAGGTTATCAAGTTCTACCAATGGGTAAAGGCTCATTTTTGCTCCAATTCCCTGATGAACTTCAGCACCGGCAAGAACTGAAAGCTGAGAAGAAGATATTGAGTTAACCGGAATTTTCATTTTTTCAGCCATCTCTGTGACTTCAAGAAGGCGAGACGGAGTTCTGTCTTTTGTAACATAAATTTCAAAACAGTTTCTTCTGCCTGCTCTCAGTGCTTCAAGAACAGGATGGATTCCGTATAATATTTCAGTTTTCATGCCACTTTCCTGTAGTCTAAAAATCTGCAATCAATCAGACTCTGAGTCCCAGCCTACATGATTCTATAAGTGTTAACAGACTTTGTGTTGCAATCTCAAGATGTTCATTTAGGATGACATGTTGGTAGAGATAAGATTGTTCCATTTCTTTTTTTGCATTGATCATTCTTTGATCGATGACATCTTTTTTATCTTCACCTCTTGATTCAAGCCGCATGCGTAGGGTCTCAATAGAGGGAGGCATGATGAAAATGGTAATGCTTTCAGGATATTTTTCAATAATCTTGACAGTTCCCTGAACATCTATATCCAATAAAATGTCCTTCCCTACACACAATCCATTATTTATAAGATCAACAGAAGTTCCGTAGAAATTACCATGAACTTCTGCCCATTCCGCCCATCTGTTACTCTCGATCATCCTGAAAAATTCATTTTTTGAAATAAAATGATAATCGATTCCGTTCTTTTCCCCTGGTCTTGGCAATCGGGTAGTATAGGATACAGAGTAAAGAATATCCGGAAAATGTTTGAATACAGCCTTGCACAGTGTTGTTTTTCCACCTCCTGACGGAGATGATATGATGAACAGGCGGCCCATCCTGGATGAATCTTCAGTTTTTTCTGCCTTGATATGAGCGCTCATCTCTTATTCAGAATCCCTCAGGGTTGCAATTCTCTGAGATATGGTTTCAGTGAGTATGGCTGAAAGGATGACATGGTTGCTGTCCATAATAAGTACAGAACGGGTTTTTCTGCCATGAGTCACATCAATAAGGCGTTTTTCGTCACGAGCCTCGTCTTTGAGCCTTTTTATCGGTGCAGAGCAGGGGGAAATAATTGCAATGATTCTGTCGGCGGAAACAACGTTTCCGAATCCGATACTAAGCATGAGCTGATGTGATTTAACTGCTGGATTGATGATGTTTGATTCCAATAAACCTCCCCTTATTCTATATTCTGAATCTGTTCCCTTATTTTTTCAAGCTCTGTTTTTACTTCCACAACATTATAAGATACTGAAGCATTTTCAGTCTTTGATCCTATGGTATTGAATTCACGGTTCATCTCCTGGATAAGAAAGTTAAGCTTTCTTCCGGCAGGCTCAGTGGAATCCATGATCTTTCGAAACTGATGTATATGGCTTCTGACTCTTATGATTTCTTCCGATATATCGCTTCTGTCTGCAAGCAAAGCAGCTTCCTGAGCAATCCTTACAGGATCCAGTTCAACAATTCCTTTCGTAAGCTGCTGAATACGCCTGATCAGCCTTGTCTTGTAAAATTCAAACATGCCGGCGGAGTTTTCTTCTATTTCAGAAAACTGATTTTCAATGTTTTCGAGCCGCAGAGCAATGTCTTTCTTCAGAAAAAGACCTTCCTGTTTTCGCATATCCACAATTTTGCAAAGGCTTTCATGAACACACTGACTGACTGCAATCCAGGCAGAATCCATGTCTTTTTCGGTTTCAGAAGGCTTGATTATGCCGTTATGATCAGCCATGAGCTGAAGAGTGACAGGGAATTTAATGTCAAATCTGTTCCTGATTGCATTTAACGCATCATAATAGGCTGAAGCCCGTGGCTCATCAATTTCATATACAACTGCAGGTGTTCCTTCCTCAGTTATCTTGACAAGAATATCGATGCGTCCCCTTGAAATTTTTTCTGTAATCATAGGCTTAACTTTTTCTTCAAGGCAGGTGTATCCGCTTGTTATCCTGAGAGAAATATCTAGACCCTTGCTGTTGCAGGCGCGTATTTCACAGCTTGCAGAAATTG
This sequence comes from Desulfobacteraceae bacterium, assembly GCA_037439445.1. Lineage (GTDB taxonomy): Bacteria > Desulfobacterota > Desulfobacteria > Desulfobacterales > Desulfatirhabdiaceae > JBBIWB01. Next base: position 24,876 of record JBBIWB010000034.1, read on the forward strand.
TACCCTGTGTAACACTTGTCTCAGAAAAAGCTGTCATGCTTGAAATCATTGGATATCCTTTAAATCGAGCAGATATTTACTTCTTACACTGATCAGGAATTTTTTTATGTTTTCACTGGCATAATCAGGATAAGTCCATGGAAGGGTCTGAAAACCGTTCCCTGTATAAATGAGAGTTAAATCTGCGTAAATGCATTTGCCAATATAGATTCTATGAGTATAATTTTTTCCTGTCGCAAGCACAAGCCTTTCCAAAGTCAGATATCCAGGATCAATGTTGACCTGTCTTAGACTTTCGACAGTAAACATTTTTTCTATTTCATTTGTAACAAGTTTAATGTCTGCAAGATCATCTTGCTCTATCAAGGATTTGAAAGAAAAAATCCGTCTGAACAATGGATTTCCCATCTCTTTTTCGTAATAATTCGTGAAATCAAAATCAAACCAGGGACTGATGAGCTCAATTGTCCCAAATTTTTCAACAAGCACCCTTGCAGCAGATTCTATCATATCTTTCTTGCTGGTAAAAAGCCCTATGATCAGCTTTGCAGGTTTTGGAGGTTGAGGATGACTCATTTCACGGAAGTGCCATAGCTTGTTCTTCAAGCATTATGGGAATATCATCTCTTATTTCATAGAGCAGCTTGCAACTGTCACATATCAGCCCGTCTGAAGTTTCGTTAAGACGAATTTTACCCTTGCATTTCGGGCATGCTAAAATATTCAAAAGCTCTGTTTTAACCGGCATAATAATCCCCTTTCCCTACCTTTGACGGCCACAAGGTTACCCCCTGCACTGCATTTTTTTATATTCAGAAGCATCCGAGTAAAACTGCAACGCCTTCTCCTTGTTGAATAACTGCCACAGTTTTTTTGTAGTATGAACCTGATTGATGAAGTTTGCAATGCCAGTCCCCAACTCGGATAGTGTTCTAAACTAATCATTTTCTATACCCAGTGGATTTTCGGGATCCGGCGCTCGGGCATCCTGTAATAGCGAGCCCTGGTATAGCCGATCATCATCGGATAATGAAAAAGATAGCCTTCAGGGACACCCACTGTCTTCCTCAGGGATGGACTGGCAAGCATAGCGCCTTGCAGCATTCCTGCCCAACAAGTCCCAAGTCCATACTGGGGCGCTGCGAGTTCCAGGTAACAGAGCGAAAGGGAAATATCAATCATGCGGTTTGGCAACTCTCCCTGAGCCATAGCCGTTATCAGACAGGGGGCAGAACGCAGGATCAAATCGAAGCCGGCCTCCCAGGCGCTTACAATCAGGGGATAATAAGGCATCACAACGGATTTAGGATTTTTGAGCAGAGCACGCATCCAGTCAATGACCTGACCAGAGATCGAATGCAAGCGCTTCGGATCATTTATAACCACCCACTCCACGAGTTGCGAATTACTGGCTGTTGGGGCATAGCGGGCAATTTCTATGAGCCGTTGCAAGACAGCCTTCTCCACTGGCTCATCCTTGAACCGCCTGACCGATCGGCGCGAGCGCAGAAATTGTACGGCCTTGGGCTGAGAAATGCCTAGTTTCTTATTTATGTCAGTGCATGAAGCAAGCGGCACTTCGGCGTGATCCAGGGCTTTATGGGGACAAACCGCAACGCAGTGGCCACAGCGGATGCACATAAGCTCATTTGTGTGTGGAATCTCCGGAAAGCTTTCTTTTCCTTCTAGCTTGATGATCCCCATGGGACAGTCGGCCACGCAGAGGCCATCCTGCTTGCATTTATTCTTATTGATTTTCAACAGACTCATTTAATAACCCCACTTTATATTTCTAAGAGACTAATATGTCATTCCTTTGGCTTCGCCTGCAACGCCATCTGTAGAGGCGCTCTGCACAGCCAAGCCCGTGTGTCTGTCTCATCAGATACAGAAGGACTTCATTTATTTGTTCTTCAGTTTATCCACAATCTTTGTGGTACTGTAGCCCTTAAGAAGGGGGGCCAAACAGACCTTTCCTCCATAAGATTCTACAAATTCCCTTCCGACTACCTGATCAATTCTGTAGTCTTCACCCTTCACAAGAATATCCGGCTTTAAGGATTGAATCAGCTCAAGCGGGGTATCTTCATCAAAAAGGACAACAAGATCAACATAACCTATGGCACTAAGAATCGCTGCCCTGTCTCTTTCAGAAAGAACAGGTCGCTTACTCCCCTTTAAACGCTTAACTGAAGCATCTGTGTTAAGGCCAACTACAAGGCGATCTCCCATTTCCTTTGATTTTTGCAGAATATGAATGTGTCCGGGATGAAGAAGATCATAGCATCCATTTGTAAATGCCACTTTTTGACCTGAGCTTTGCCATGATTTCACCATGATCCTGGCAGATTCTACCCCTGCAATTTTGGATGAGCCTGCCCCTTCTGAATTCAGGCCACCAAGTTGCAGGGCTGAAGATAGATCTTGAGCCGTAACAGGCTGAGTCCCGAGTTTTCCTACTACGATTCCTGCTGCAAGATTTGAAAGATGAGCAGATTCAGGAAACGAAAGCTTCATGGCAAGACCTGCTGCAAGAGTTGCAATAACGGTGTCTCCTGCTCCTGAAACATCAAATACTTCTCTTGCTCTTGCTGGTAAGGTGGAAGAAAAATTCTCAGGCCCAAATAAATTCATCCCCTTAGACCCACGCGTCACTATAAGCCATTTGAGACCGAATTTTTTGTGTATTTCAGAAGATGCCTTGAAAAGCCGCGAATCGTCTTCCCCTCTAAAATGGCCTGCTACAAGCTCAAGTTCAGCAGTATTAGGGGTAATGCAGGTAGCCCCACGATACCTCGTCCAGTCAGAACCTTTAGGGTCAACCAGAACAGGAATGTCCTGGCTATTGCAAAACCTTATGAGATGCTGACAAAGACCAGGAGTCTGAAAAATCCCCTTACCATAATCAGATAAAATGACAACATCTGATAAAACTGCATTTTTTTCAAACACTGTGATCATTTTTTCTGAAAGATCATGGCTTAATGTTCTTGGTTCTTCTTCATCCAGGCGAAGGAGCTGCTGACCCCTTGCCATTACCCTGGTTTTTGTTATCGTAGGTCTCTTATTGGACTCAAAAACGAGCGAATCAATGTTTTTTTCGAGTAAAATTTTTTTTAACCGCTCTGCTGATTCGTCTTTTCCGCAAATTCCTATAAGCGAAACCGGGCATCCGAGTCCTGCAAGATTAGATGCTACGTTTCCGGCCCCTCCTGGGACCTCAGAGTTCTGCCTTACACGGACAACCGGAACAGGAGCTTCTGGTGAAATGCGGCTGACATCTCCCCAAAGATATCTGTCAAGCATAACATCGCCTGCAACGAGAATTCTTTTTTCAGAAAGAAGGGACAGTTCGATCATGAGGGTAAAGCCACAACCTTCGTATCCAAAAAATAGGCCCAGAAATGAAGTATGAAAGAATGGGCCTCCTGTATCCTGGCAGTCCTGGAATGTGGAATTACAACAGGACAGCCAACTTCAGACGCAATAGTTCCTCCGTCTCTTCCAAGAAGACCTATTGTCCGTATTTCCATTGAAACTGCCTTACGCATGGCATCTATGATATTTGGTGAATTACCTGAAGTCGAAATGCCTATGATTGTATCTCCTTTTTGACCCAGAGCTTCTATCTGTCGTGAAAACACTCTGTCAAACCCGTAGTCATTAGCTATCGCAGTAAGCACTGATGTATCAGTGGTCAATGAAAGGGCAGGGCAGGGCCTTCTTTCTTTTTCGAACCTTCCTACAAGTTCTGCAGCAAAATGCTGGGCATCGGCAGCAGAGCCTCCGTTTCCACAGACAAAGATTCTCTTTCCTGATTGAATCGTTTCCACAAGAATTTCTGCTCCGAGAAGAATTTCCTGTTCAATTTTCTTTAAATTTTTCAAACACTCTATATGTTCGAATATATGATCATGGAATGAGATGGATTCCATATGATAATTCCTTTAAACCTGACCAGGATCAGTCATAAACAAGTGGCGGTTTCATAAACAGCAGCAGCAAGAAGCGGTATCATTATTTCATGATGACCTGTGATAGAATATCCCCTTCCTCCGGACAATACAGGGCGCTTGACAACATTTTCAACCGGCCTGTAATGCTGAGTCATGTCGAAATTTGCGGTTGTAAAATCCTTTACACTGTATCCAAGATTACGAGCAACAGCCAGGGCTTTTAAGAAGACTTCGGGCATAATTACAGCGCTTCCGAAATTAAGCACGACTCCGCCTCCCCCAAGTTCTGAAACAGTGGCAGCAAAGATCCGGAAATCTCTAAGGGAAGCCTCACCTATGGCAGCGCCGCTTGCAGATGGGTGCTGATGAACTATGTCTGTTCCGATAGCAACATGAAGAGTATATGGGATTCTGAGACGATAACATTCATATGTGAGTGCACGGCTCAAATAAGGCGATTTTCCTTCTACCAGAAGTCTTCCAACAGCCTCCCCAAAGCCCTCTTTTGATAAAGCAGCCTGTCTGGCAGCTTCATTGACAAGTGCGGCAGTATCAGAAGCCATTCCAAAAGAGCCGTCTTCAATCTGAGAGGCCACATCTTCAGAAGTATGTCCAAATCTAGCAAGTTCTGTATCATGGATTGCAGCAGCGCCGTTAGACGCAACATGAGTAATGAATCCTCTTTCAGCAAGTCCAGCAAGGACAGGGCTGCATCCGGTCTTTATGACATGGCCTCCTATCATTGCAATGACTGGTTTCATCTTCTTCCTGGCTTCAACCATTGCAAGAGCAATGGCCTTGAGATCATTTGCTTTCAGAATCCTGGGCAGTGCATCCAGAAAATCCTTCATTCTCATGTTTTCATGGATCGGCATTGCTTCAACACTTGTTGTTACCTTTGAAGCACGTTCTAGAGCCGAGTAAGTGTGGACATTGTTCATGTCTATTTCAGGATATGGGGTCATGTTTTCCTTTATAATTCATACATCATACAAAGGTCAAGGATGTTTGAATGTGAAAATTCCAATCTCTTGCACACAATTCCGATTTATGTTAGCTTTATAATATGAAACAATACGTTATTGATCAGCTAAGACCATCCGATCATTCGAAGTTGAACTCATGCCTGGAAATGAATTGCAGGTTTTCGGGATTTCCTGGAATTTACTGGCTGATTTTGCCTGATGACATTCTTGAAAAAATACAAATCGAGCATCAGGACTGCAAGCCGTTCTGCTTTGCCCTTGAGCTTTCTGAGATTGCCCTGTCTTGTGAATTGCTTGTCAGAACCATTAATAATGTTAGATGTGACTGTATGGGTTATGCCTCGGTTTCGCAGAGAAACTGGCTCATTCAAACCATTGACGAATTTTTACATCAACTTGAAATCACAGTATGATAAAAAAGAAAGCTGTTTATGAAACCGTCTGATATAATCTATTATCTGTTTACCGTCTTAATAATGGTATGGGTAGCCTTGGTTATAGTCATTTTTGGTACTGCAGCCATTGTAGTTTCTGTTTTCGACAATAAAGGAAATCTGCCCCATCTAGTGGCAAGGTCATGGGGAAAATCCATTCTGTTTGCCGCAAGAATTAATGTTGCTCTAAAGGGATTTTCCAATATTAATCCTCAAAAACCCTATATTTTCATGCCAAATCACTCGAGCAATTTTGATATTCCTGTGCTTCTTGCTTATCTAAAGGTGCAGTTCAGATGGCTGGCCAAGGCAGAGCTTTTCAAAATACCTCTTTTTGGTTATGCAATGAAAAGGGCAGGGTACATAAGCATAGACCGCTCAAACAGAAAATCCGCCTTTGAGAGTTTGTCTAAAGCAGCAGATATGATACGAAACGGCCGATCTGTTCTCATTTTTCCAGAAGGCACCAGAAGCAGGGATGGATCAGTCAAGGATTTCAAGAAAGGCGGCTTCGTCCTTGCAATTGAATCTGGAGTTCCGATCGTTCCTGTCATAATTCATGGAACATGTCAGATAATGTCAAAAAACGGGCTCATGATAAGACCTGGAAATGTTGTTGTCGAAATAATGGAACCTATAGAGACAGCAGGTTATTCCAGAAATAATAAAGAAGATCTTATGGAAAGAGTACGTTCGACAATAGCCGAAAACTTTGAAAAAGGCAAGGCGGATCGACTTTGAGCCTTAAGATCATACCCCTTGGAGGCTTGGGTGAAATCGGCCTCAACATGATGGTCTTTGAATGGGAAAAATCCATGATCGTTGTTGATGCCGGGCTGATGTTTCCTGAGGACCACATGCTTGGTGTTGATTTTGTGATTCCAGACATGAATTATTTAAGGCAGAACAGCTCAAAACTAGCTGGAATCATATTGACCCATGCCCATGAAGATCACATAGGAGCTCTTTCATACCTTTTAAAAGAAATTAATGTTCCGGTCTTTGGAACACCTTTTACCCTGGGAATGGTACGTCACCATCTCGATGAATACGGTATTCTTCAGCATGCTACACTTTACAGTGTTTCACCAGGCGATAAAATCAAACTCGGCCATTTTGTAATTGAATTCATCCGAGTAGGCCACAGTGTTGTGGACTGTGTTGGATTGGCCATATATACCCCGGTTGGACTAATAGTTCATACAGGTGACTTTAAGCTGAGCATTTCTGGCATTCCAGGCATGGATACGGATCTTGCCCGTTTTGCAGGTTGCGGTGAAGAAAGAGTTCTGGCTCTTCTTTCTGATTCAACAAACATTGAAAAAAGCGGATACACTGTTTCCGATGCTGAGATCAGGGATAATCTGGCCAAGATAGCTCTTGAAAGCAATGGCCGCATCATCGTTGCCTTGTTTGCCTCAAGTATCATAAGAATTCAGCAGATTGTAGATATTGCAGCATCAAGAGGTAAAAAAATTGCCTTTAACGGGAAGAGCATTGAAATCAGTGTTCATATTGCAAAAAAACTAGGATATCTTGACATACCCAGAGGGATGGAGATTTTCATAAATCAGATCGACGAATATCCTGATCATGAAATTATCATAATTACCACAGGCAGCCAGGGTGAGCCCATGTCAGCGCTTGCAAGGATAGCAAGCGGAATTCACAAGAAAATTAGAATCAAAGAGAATGACACCGTCATTCTGTCTTCAAAATTCATTCCTGGAAATGAGCGTGCAATCGGAAAGATCATCAACAACCTGTTCAGAAGAGGGGCAGATGTTATATATGAAAAAATTTCAGACATTCATGTTTCAGGACATGCCTTCCAGGAAGAGCTCAAGATAATGTTAAGGCTGACTAATCCAAGGTATTTTATTCCAATTCACGGTGAATACCGCCACCTTGTCCTGCATGCCAGGCTGGCAAGGCAGTTGGGAATGGATCAGGAGAATATTCTTCTTGTTGAAAATGGCCAGATAATCGAAATTGATGATTGTGCCCGTATCAAAGACAAAATAGATGCCGGAAGGATTCTTATCGACGGGAAAGGGGTAGGGGATGTCGGAAAAAGTGTCCTTAAGGAAAGACGGGCCCTTTCTGAAGACGGCATTGTCGGGGTTACGATGGCCTTTGACGAGGAAACAGGGATAGTTATCTGTGGTCCGGAAGTCTTTTCAAGAGGTTTTGTCTTTGAGACAGAAACCGGTTATCTTCTTGAAGATGCCAAATGCGTTATTTTAGAAATTGTTGAAGACATTCCGCTTGGAACCCCTCACCGTGTAGATTTGATAAGAACGAGGATGCAGACAGCTTTGAGGAAATATTTCGATTTCACCATTCACCGCCATCCCATGATCCTGCCTTTTTTTCTGGAAGTATAGGCCCTTTCTCTCTTTACGTTATAA
>JBBIWB010000035.1:0-32611 GCA_037439445.1 Desulfobacteraceae bacterium
ACGAAGGATGCAGCGCAAGCGCTGCATCCGGCCTTTTTACGATGCCGTCAAATATGAATCAATCCAATGACCAAGGTGAATCCCTCTGTCTGTCAGTGCGCGAGTTCCAAACCTTATGTTGTATTCTAGGAAATAATAGCAGCCATTAACTTCCGCCACATCGAATCCTGCGTGGTTGATGCCTGTCTTCCTGGCAAATTTTTCAACAAGCAGGACAGCTTCTTCGGGGATGTTTTCAAAACTTACGCTTCCACCACTAGAGACGTTGTTGTGAAACCGGCCTTCTGCGGCTTTCCGCCAGTAGGCTGCAACCACTTTTTCCCCTACAAGAACGAGCCTCAAATCCTTTTTGATCGGCAGATATTCCTGTATATATAAAACCTGATTGGTGTTGTAGTAATTCATAAAATCTTTTCTGTTTTCTACTAGATAAACCCCGAGACCCATGGAATTTCTGATGTCTTTGGCAACAAAAGGAAATGAAAATTCATCCAGAACCTTCTCCATGGCAGTCTCTGTTTGCCCCAGTATCAGGGTGTTAGGTGTGCTTTCCGGGCAAATGGCCTGAAATGCACGGGTCATCTCTACCTTGTCGTGGCCGAGATGAAAACTGTTTATGCTGGGAAAAATATGCTTTTTCCAAGCATATACAAGAACATTTACCTGCCAGTATTCCGGGAAAAGGACATATTCAGCCTGCATGATGATGTTTTTACGGTTCAGCCATTGCTCTGGCTTAACCGTGATTACACCAGGGATTTCTATTGTTCTTAGCGGGTCAAATGAAACACGAAGAAATGTCATGAAAGGCGGTTCCTGTAGTCTTCATAACCAAAGTTCTTTACAAGTCTGAACTTTCCGTCAGCAGTCATTATACCTATAGAAGGAAGCCTTACTCCGTTGAATGTATTGTTTTTAACCATTGTGTAATGTGCCATGTCCTGAAAAACGAGGCGGTCCCCGGGTTTTAAGGGTTCCTGAAATGAAAAATCCCCAATTACATCTCCAGCAAGGCATGTAAGGCCTGCAAGTCTGTATGTGAACGGAAATTGTTTTCCAGGGTTTCCTGTTCCTTCAATCATGGGCTTGTATGGCATCTCCAGAACATCAGGCATGTGTGCAGCAGCAGAAGTGTCAAGAATGGCTATATCCATTCTGTTGTGAAATACATCCAGTACAGAGGCAACAAGAACTCCTGTATTGAGGGCGATGGCTTCACCTGGTTCAAGATAAACTTCAAGATGCGGGTATCTTTTCTTAAAACCAGTTATAAGATTAAATAAAAGATTTATGTCATAATCACTCCTGGTAATGTGATGACCGCCTCCAAAATTCACCCATTCCATGGACTTCAGGAAAGAACCGAATTTTTCCTCAAAGACTGGGAGTGTTCTTGCAAGAGCGTCTGAATTGAGTTCGCAAAGGGTGTGAAAATGAAGGCCTGAAAGCCCTTCAAGATTTTGCGGTTCGAAATTCTCCAGTGTGACACCAAGCCTTGAGAACGGCCCGCAGGGGTCGTAAATTGGAACTCTTACTTCTGAATGCTCGGGATTGACCCTGATTCCGCACCTTGGTAAGGATTTGAAGCTTTTTATCCTGGATTTGTACCGGTTCCAGAAAGAAAAAGAGTTGAATACAATATGATTGCAGCATTCAAGAATGCCGTTGAAGTCTTGATCAGGAAATGCAGGTGCACAGAAGTGTACTTCTTTCCGGAAATCTTCAAACCCGAGCCTTGCCTCATCAACAGAACTTGCTGAAACTCCGCATAGATATTCCCTGATCAAGGGAAAGAGGCTGAACATGGCAAAACCTTTCAGTGCAAGCAGGATCTTAGAGCCTGTTTGTTTCTGAACCGATTCCAGAATCGTTAGATTTCTGATCAGTACTGATTCATCCACGATGTAGCAGGGAGTTGGAATATTAAAATCGAGAAATCTTTCCTGCATTGGTGATACCCCGGTTTTCCTGATTGTAAAAAAATAAGGGCAAACACAGACAATTCTGCCCCTAAATTTCCGTGAGCATTCAACTTATAATTGACGGCATCGTAAAAAGGCCGGATGCTGCGTTGCGCTGCATCCTTCGTCATTGCGGCGTACCATAAGTACGCCTCATTCCTTAAGGATTTGCGTGCCTTGCCTGCGGCCTTTTTACAAAGCCGTCCGAATATTGACTTTTTACGAGTTCATCATAATTTCAACAAGACTGAAATTTTTCTGTCCATGGAAGGCCGTGAATATTGAGTTTTTCCATGAAAGGATCAGGATCGAATTCTTCAACATTAAATACCCCTTCTGCCTTCCATTTTCTGGTCAGCATCATCATTGCGCCTATCATTGTCGGCACACCTGTTGTATAAGATATCGCCTGAGCCTTTATTTCCCTGTAGCATTCTGCATGATCACATACATTGTATATGTAATATTTGACTGGACTGTTGTTTTTTATTCCTTCGATCATACATCCTATGCAGGTTTTTCCTGTATAGCCTTCAGCAAGCGAAGACGGTTCCGGGAGAAGGGTTTTTAAAAACTTGAGAGGAACTATATCAACACCTTCATATTTTACAGGATCAATTCTTGTCATCCCGATATTCTGAAGTACCCTGAGGTGTGTTAGGTAGTTCTGGGAAAAAGTCATCCAGAAGCGTAACCTCTTGACTCCAGGAATATTTTTAGCAAGGGATTCGAGTTCTTCATGGTACATTAGGTACATTTCCTTTTCACCAATCTGCGGAAAATCAAATGGAACATGAACAGATAAAGGCTCTGTTTCTATCCACTGCCCGTTTTCATAATACTTTCCCATGGCTGTCACCTCACGGATATTGATTTCCGGATTGAAATTAGTTGCAAATGGTTGCCCGTGATCCCCTGCATTGCAGTCCATTATATCAACAGTATGTATTTCATCAAAATGGTGTTTAAGGGCATAGGCGCAGAAAATATTGGTTACTCCCGGATCAAAACCGCATCCCAGAAGGGCCATGATCCCTCTGTTCCTGAACCTTTCCTGATAGTCCCACTGCCATTTGTAGCAGAATTTGGCCTCATCCGGAGGTTCGTAGTTGGCTGTATCGAGATAATCGACACCTGTCTCAAGGCATGCATCCATTATGCTTAAGTCCTGATAGGGCAGGGCAACATTTATGACAAGAGCAGGCGATACTTTCCTTATAAGTGCAGTTACTTCGTGAGTATGGTCAGCATCTACCCTGGCGATTTCGATTGGTCTTTTGATTTGCTTCTGAATAGCTTCGCACTTGTCTAAAGTGCGGCTGGCAAGGACAATCTCTGAAAAGACTTCAGGCACCTGTGCGCATTTGTGAGCTACAACCGCCCCAACCCCCCCGGCTCCTATTATAAGAACTTTACTCATGGATCCTCCAAACGCTATAATGAAGATAGTAAATAACTGCAGACCAGTTTTTGCAATTTTGAATTTTTTCGAATCAGTCAATTTTAGAAATATAAGTCCGAGGTGTCAATGAAGAAAGACTGAAATTAGTTGTTCAATCATGTTTCATTGAAGTCGAGGCCGAATTTTCTCATTTTTTTATAGAGCAGGGTCCTGTGGATACCTAAAAGCTTTGCTGCTTTTGTCTTGTTTCCATGAGATTGTTTCAGTGCAAAACTAATAGCCTCTATTTCAGCTTTGACCTGAATCTGTTTGATTGACGAAGAATAAGAACCCAGGAGAGTCTCAATTTGTCCTTGAAGAAAAAAAGGTAGATCATGAGGCAAAATAGTTGATCCTTTGATGGAAGCAAGCGTTCTTTCTAGTACATTCGAGAGCTCGCGGACATTGCCAGGCCAGTCATACTGTTCTAGAATATCCCTTGCTTTAGGGTCGATGGTGATTTCAGGAAGAGCTGCCTCAGAGGTCAACTGCATCAGAAGATGCTGCCCGATCGGCAATATATCTTCGCGGCGTTCACGAAGAGGTAGGATATGAAGCGGAATTACGCTTAGGCGGTAAAAGAGATCTTTTCTGAATCTGCCTTCACCGATCATGGTGCCAAGATCCTGGTTGGTTGCAGCAATCAATCTGAAATCACTTCTGACAGGCACTGTGCCCCCGATACGTTCGAATTCCTTTTCCTCAAGTACCCGCAATAACTTGGGCTGCATTTCCAGAGGAAGATCTCCTATTTCATCCAAGAAAATAGTTCCCTGGTGGGCAAGTTCGAATTTTCCGGGTTTTCCTGTCTGAGATGCTCCGGTAAAAGCTCCTTTTTCATACCCAAACAACTCCGATTCGAGAAGGTCTTTTGGAATATTAGCGCAATTGATCCTTACAAAGGCCTTTAATCGGCGGTTTCCTGCATTATGAATGGCTTGTGCAAAAAGCTCCTTTCCTGTTCCGGATTCCCCAGTGATTAATACGGGCATGTTTGTGGCAGCAGCCCTCAGAGCTTCTTCCTTCAGCGCCACGGTTTGAGTGTTTTTGGTTATGATGCTTTCAATTGTGTATCTTGAAGCACGCAACTTTACCAGTTCCTGTTCGTACAGCACAACCCGAGATTCAAGTAAAGACAGTTTTTCTGCAAGTTTCCGGACATCACGGACATGTTTAAACATTACCTGGCCAAATACCGCAATGACTTTGCCGTCTTTTTTTATAGGGATGCGCTGAACCACCATGTCATGACCATTTATGTGTTGAATCTGATTTATTTCAGCTATCCCGGTTTTACCTACAATGTGCATCCTTGAATTTTCAACCACATCCACACAATGCCTGCCGATTTGAGCTTCAGGATCAACTTTTAGAAATGAGCCATAAGGCTTGTTGAAATGCATTATATAGCCTTCAGCATCTGTCACCAGAACCCCATTGTGAATGCTGTCGAGAATCAATTCGAACATCTCGACTGATTGTTTCAAATAGTTCAGTTCGCTTATCAGAGAATCTGTGGAATACGAAGAATAGTCCTGGTTTGAATGAAGTTTAGGTTTCATTATCTGCCTTATTGTAGACTTATGGATACGCATTGTACGCAAAGTATGTAGCCAAATAAATACAATGTTCAGATGAAAAAAACAAATATTTATTCAAGAATAATTTAATAGACTGTCGAGGTAATTGTAAAAAATGCTTCAACAGTTAATTTCTGATCTGAGTCAGAAACTTATTCTGTACGAAGTTGTATGTAACAGTCAAATTTAACAGGATTTAATCATGATTTACATCAGGGTGAAGCGTCTGAATGCCTTGCGTATGCTTTTCTTGTCATCAATGACAGTTGATTCCCGGCATAGATATTGCTTTTAATTAATCGTATAAATAAATGAATATCTATCAGAAATTGAAGGGAATCCTGATATCAACATTACAAAACAGTTAATTTCAAAAGAGCAGATACTTATTCTTGATGATCCGGATTTTCACTGCGGCAATGTTTGCATTGTCACTGGTGCTGCAAGCGGATTTGGCAGGGCTGCGGCAATCGCTGCTGCAGCCAACCGATTGTTTACTATCGGGCTCGATATCAACGAAAAAGGAGGACATGAAACCTCGGTTCTGGCAAGAGGCATGGGCGGGCAGATGGTTTTCCTGAAGGCTGATTTGACTCAAGATAAGGACATGATCCGGGTAACGGGTGAGGCGGCAAAGCTGGGGCAGATAAGGTATCTTGTCAATACAGCAGATTTTAATTACATGGATCCAAATGTTTCATCCGCGAATCAATCCTGCTACACTCAAAACCAAAGAGCTTTTTTACTTTTAAACGGACTCATAATTTCGCTTATGAAGACAGGTCTTAATGGTGGAGGTGTTATTGCAAATATCGTCCAGACACATGACAACATCCATTCCTTTGTTAAACCCGGATACAATGTTGCAAGCTCAGGCCTTCAGGATTTGGCTCGATCTGCTGGCTGTGAAGGAAACGGGAACATCCGGTCTTTTACTGTCAGTGCTCATCAAACCTCCTTCAAGGATGCTGCCTGTATTATGGAGCACGAAAATTCAGGCAGGCAGGACAGCAAAAGTCATTTCAAGGCAGCAATGACTTCTGGGACGATGATTTCACCCTTTGAGGTTGCCAATATGATTATTTACGGCTTTTCACGTCATTCCCGATATTTTGCCAGCGCTGATTTTTTCTTCCATGGCAATGTAACATGAATCTGTTAAATTGGTAATACCAATTATTGCGATTCATTTTGACTTTTTATCTAGTAGGTATAGATGCCTGAATGCTATTTATAATATGATATTCACAAAAAATATTATTAAAATCTTAAATTTTAAACTTGACAATCATGCTATATTTTTATTATTGGTAAAACCAATTTCAGGATTTCTAAGAAATTACGAAGAAAGCTTAGAAAGCCTGTCTTTCAGTCAATTATTTTTCCAGACTCTTCCCGGGAAACAGAAAAAATGCTCATTAAACAATGAAGTTAGACGAGTGGGTCTTGCAGGTTGAAAATGGAAGGGGGGTGAATAAAGATTTAAAGTTAAATCGATGGAATTAGCCTTTTGTATCATTAATTCAAAACTCTAAGGGAATTAGGAGAATAATCGTATGAAAAAAGCTTTTACACTTTGTATCATTGGTTTGATAGTTGTATGTTTCATGGCGCAGTTTGCAGTGGCAGCCGAAAAACGCGAAAAATTCGGTGTTGACAAGAGAGCTGAAATTGCAAAAAAAATTGATTTCAAACCTTCAACTGGTGTGATCCGCTGGAAGATGATAATGCCTTGGTCAAAAGGTTTGCTTTTCTATGACATAGCCTCCCATTTTGCAGACAGTGTAAGGCTTGCTTCTGCAGGAAGGCTTGATATCAAGGTTTTTTCAGGCGGTGAAATTGTTCCTGATATGCAGACCCTTGATGCCGTAAGCCAGGGAACTGCCCAGGTGGGTCATGACTGGCCTGGTTACTGGAAGGGGAAAAATGAGGCCTTTGTTGCTCTGGCTTCTGTCCCTTTTGGTCTTGATGCTGAAGGATATAACATCTGGCTGTATGAAAAAGGCGGCCTCGAAATGATGCAAGAGCTTTATGGCAGGTATAACCTGTATGCTCTTCCAGGAGGACAGGGCGGGCAGGAAATGGGGCTCATGTCCAAAAAACGCGCCACCAAGATGGAAGATTTCAAAGGAATGAGGGTTCGAACTCCTGGCTGGTTCATGGACATCATGACAAGGCTTGGTGCTTCTGTGGTTCCTGTTCCGGGCGGAGAAATTTATCTTGCTCTTGAACGCGGTGTAATTGATGCAGCAGAATTTTCTTCCCCTGCAATCAACTATCCCATGGGCCTTGACGATATTACAAAATTCGTTATTCAGCCGGGAGTTCATCAGCCTGGGATTCAGTGCGCCCTTTTCTTCAATAAAGAGGCCTATGACAAACTTCCCCAGGACCTTAAATGGATCATTGACATTGCAGCAAAAGAAACCCAGCTCTGGAGCTATAACTGGGTAAATGGGCTTAATGCAGAAGCAATCAGAAGGTTCAAACAGAAACTGGAATTTGTAAGAATGGATGTCCCAACATTAATTGAATTCCGTAAAACCACAAAGACTTATCTTGACGAGTTAAAAGAGAAATTTCCAGATGTGAAAAAGATTCTCGATTCACAGGAAGCCTTCATTAAAGATTTTGCAGACTGGAGAGAGGCCAGGGGTGGAGCTGCGCCATGGCCGTATGAGGTTTATGTAACAGGGAAAGTTCTGGAATAACCCTGGCTTAATTACTATTCCTCTCTTTTTATGTAAAAAAGGGAGGAATGAACTTTTTATGAAACCATCAATTTTCATGTTTGGTTATGAGAGGACGTATCCATGCTGACAGCAGTTTCTGAAGCAATTGATGCAATTAACAAGAAGGAAGGAGAGATATCGTCTTTTATTGCGATTCCTCTTCTTTTCGTTGTTGTTTTTGAAGTTTTCATGCGCTATTTGTTCAATGCGCCAACGATGTGGGCTTTTGAATTGACCGTATTCCTTTACGGGATTCATTTTGTTCTGGGTTATGCTTATACTGACCGCCTGGATGGTCATGTTCGTGTGGATGTGCTGGTCATGAGACTGAGCCCTAAACCAAGGGCGATCCTTAACTGTGCCACACTTCTGGTTATTTTTTTTCCTTTCATGACATGTCTTAGCATATGGCTGTGGAGGTTTGCCCTCATTTCAGTAGGACAAAGAGAGCTTAATTCTACAAGCTGGGCACCGCCCATTTATCCTGTCAAGGTGCTTATGGCCATAGGTTTTACACTCCTTTTGCTTCAGGGGGTTTCCAGTTTGATAAAAAATATCCAGATTGCATCAGGTAAATCAACTAAATAAGAAAGAGGCAATGGAAGATGAGTATTGAATTTCTAACAGTAGCAATGTTTGTTACCCTTTTGCTGGTTATCCCGCTAGGTCATCCGCTTGCAATTACGCTCGGGGGGGTGGCGACCCTTTTCGGCCTTATAGATAATGGCTTTAATTTAAACGCCTTGTTTAACCAGTTTGCCAACAACGCCTGGGGTCTGATGAACAACTATACCCTGGTTGCGATCCCATTGTTTATTCTTATGGCTCAGCTTCTGGACTGTTCCAAAATAGCCGAAGAGCTTTTCGAATCCCTTTATATTGTACTTGGGGACCTTAAGGGAGGTCTTGGAATGGCTGTCATTGCAGTTTGTACAGTATTTGCCGCAACTACTGGAATAATTGGAGCCTCTGTTGTTGGCATGACACTTCTTGCAGCCCCGTCCATGGTACAGAGAGGTTATCAGAAGGAGATGACTGCAGGGCTGATCTGTGCTGCAGGAACACTTGGAATACTTATTCCACCCAGCATCATGATGGTCGTATTTGCAGGGCTTGCAGGATTAAAGGAAACGTCTGTCGGAAACCTCTTTGCTGGAGCAGTGCTTCCTGGACTCATGCTTTCAGGACTTTATCTGGCTTATGTATTCATCCGCTGCAACATCAATCCACAGCTTGGTCCTCCCATCAGCAAGGAAGAGGCAGGAAAGTGGACTACAAAACAAAAAGTAACCATGACCCTGAAATCCCTTCTTCCTCCCCTTGTCCTGATTCTTATGGTCATGGGAACTATTCTTTCTGGCATTGCAACTGCCACAGAAGCTGCCGGCATGGGTGCACTGGGTTCATTTCTGCTTGCTGTCTTCAACAAAGCAATGAACTGGGAAGTAATTCGAAAGGCCTGTGCCGCAACCCTTAAAATTACATCAATGGTCATGCTTCTTTTCATTGGAGGCACTTATTTCAGCACGGTTTTCCTTAGCATGGGCGGAGGTGATGTTGTATCAGAAGTCTTGATTGGAAGCGGGATGAACCGCTGGCTAATTCTTGCCATCATGATGGCGATCGTGTTTATTCTTGGCATGTTCATTGACTGGGCTGCAATTTTACTGATCACGGTACCGATTTTCATGCCAATTGCAATGGAGCTTGGCTTTGATCCCCTGTGGTTTGCTATCTTGCTTTGTGTAAATCTTCAGACTTCATTTTTAACCCCGCCTTTTGGTTATGCACTCTTCTATTTTGCAGGAGCAGCCCCTAAAGGCTATACAATGCTCCATGTATATAAAGGCATAATTCCATTTGTAGCCCTGCAGATCATTGGAATGATATTGGTCGCTGTGTTTCCGTCCATAGTATCTTATCTGCCGGGTCTTGTCTTCGGAAAATAAATCTTTTCTGAAAGGATTCTGCAATGACAGACATGAACATGATGGAGAAGATGAAGGAGAAAGCAGGGCTTGTGCAGGCAGTGGTCTCAGAAGCAGGGAATATTGATGATGTGATCGACTATGCTGTAAAACTTACACTCAGTCAGAACGGTAAATCCATCGCAGCCAATGGACTTAATGCTGAAAGCACAAATAGGTTGAAAGAATTGTGTATAGCTTCTGATATTAAGTTCATAGATCCCCCTTATCGTAACCACCTTGAAGGAATTCATACTGCGCTTACTTCGGCAGACTGGGCAATAGCGGAAACCGGAACCCTTGTTCTTGATGCCAGTTCAGAAGACTTGAGAATTGCAACCATGCTGAGCGAAACCCACGTAGCGTGGATTCCAGCATCCAGAATTAAACCTGATGCAGAGTCAATTGCTTCTTATCTCAGAGAAAAAATGCTTGTTTTTCCTTCATATATGTCTTTTATAACAGGACCCAGCAGAACAGCGGACATAGAGCGGGTACTTGCGATCGGTGTTCATGGCCCCCAGGAGCTTCACATTCTTTTGCTTAAGGAGAATCCATCATGATTCAGACAGCCCAGGACATGAAAACATACAGGGACAGAATAAAAAAAGCCCTCGGGAACCAGTTTCTCCGCAAAGCCATGGACAATTTTGCCACTGCCTACAAGCAGTCACGTGCAAAGGCATTTGAAGGAATAGAGCTTGATGTCTTAAAACAGCAGATAGCAAATGGCAAAGATGATGCCCTGCTTCAAGTATTATCTCTTTTCAATCAGTTCAAGCAAAAAGCAGAAGAAGCTGGGGCCAGGGTACATCTTGCTGGCACAGCTCTTGAGGCAAATGAGATAATAGCTTCAATCGGAAAGGAAAATGGGGTCAAGACCATAATCAAGGCCAAATCCATGACTGCAGAAGAAACCCATTTGAATGATCATCTTGAAAGAGAAGGTTTCAAGGTAACTGAAACAGATCTCGGGGAATGGATCATTCAACTGCGTCATGAGGGCCCTTCTCACATGGTCATGCCTGCCATACATCTTTCAAGGCAGCAGGTAGGAACTCTTTTCAGAGATGTCACAGGAAAACCGGTTGATCTTGAAGACATAGGCAAAATGGTAAAGGTTGCAAGAAAAGAGCTGCGTCCGGCGTTTCTGGCTGCAGATATGGGAGTGAGTGGTGCCAATTTTGCTGTAGCAGAAACAGGAACCATAGGGCTAATCAGCAACGAAGGCAACATAAGATTAACAACTACGCTTCCAAGGATTCATGTGGCACTTATCGGGCTGGAAAAACTGGTTCCTGATATCACCACTGCCCTCAGGATATTGAAGGTCCTGCCTAAAAATGCTACAGGCCAGGCAATAACTTCATATGTAACCTGGATCACAGGAGCTGTTGAATGCGGGTCATCACAAACAGATAAAAAAAATCTTCACATTATTTTCCTTGATAATGGAAGACTTGGCCTTGCAAGAGATACTGTCTTCTCCGAAGCCCTTCGCTGCATAAGATGCGGGGCATGTTCAAACGTGTGTCCTGTTTACGGAAAAGTAGGTGGCCATACATTGGGGCATGTTTATATCGGTGCCATTGGGCTTATACTTACTTATTTTTATCATGGAAAGGACAATGCAAGGGCAATTGTCAGAAACTGTCTAAACTGCCAGGCATGTAAATCCGTATGCCCTGTCAATATCGATCTTCCGCATCTGATAAAAAAAGTCTATGCAAACGTTCTGAAAGATGAGGGTACAAAGCCTGCCAAGAACATCATGCTGTCTGCGGTAATGAAAAACAGGAAGCTTTTTCATGCTGCACTTAAATTCGCATCAGCAATTCAAAAACCCTTGGTACAAAAAGATGAAGGAGTTTTGAGACATCTTCCGTTCATTTTGGGAAAAGACCATGATTTCAGAAGCATTCCAGCACTTGCTGAGAAATCTTTCAGAGATCAGTGGCCTGGGATTCGTCATGAGATAAAAACTCCTTCTTACAGGGTTGCTCTTTTCGGTGGATGCGTAGTCGATTTTGTGTCTCCAGAGCAGGCGATTGCACTCACAAGGCTGCTATCAGTCAATAATGTTCAGATGGAATATCCTATGGGTCAGAGCTGCTGCGGACTTCCTGCCGTGATGATGACAGAGGAAGAAACCGCAAAAGAGTTGGCCATACAGAATCTTAAGGCACTTGAGCCGCTTTCATATGATTACATTATAGTTCTTTGCGCATCCTGCGGAGCTCATATCAAGGAAGGGTATTTGAAGCTTCTTGCCAAATCTTCCGATCTTGCAGAAGAATTGCAGGCACTGCATGAGAAGATAATCGATTTCAGTTCTTTTATGGTCAATGTTTTGAAAGTTAAACCTGAAGACTTCCTGCATAACAAAGACAGTGTTGCCTATCATTCTCCATGTCATCTCTGCCGTGGTCTTGGGGTCACAAGAGAGCCAAGAGAGCTTCTTGAAACAGCAGGTCTTGACTATGTTCCCTGTAAGGATGAAGATGTCTGCTGCGGATTCGGAGGGTCATATTCACTGGAATTTCCTGAGATTTCAGCAGCAATTCTTCATCAGAAACTTGATAATGTAGAAAAAACGGGTGCAGGGGTGCTTGTGACTGATTGCCCCGGATGCGTTCTTCAGCTTCGCGGAGGGGCAGACAAGAGAAAGAGCAAAATTAAAGTGAAACACATTTCAGAGGTAATATCAGCAAATCTGAAAAAATAACGAAAATAGGAGAGAAAATGATTCCAGAAATAACCAAGATTCTTTATGCAACCGATATGTCTAAAAATGCCAGACATGCTTTTGGATATGCAGCGAGTCTGGCAAACAGGTATGGAGCTACAATTGTCGTTCTTCATGTTGTTGAAGACTTGTCTCCCCAGGTAAATGCACAGGTCATTGACTTGCTGGGACAGGAAAAATGGACTGAGCTTCAGGAAGTCAGAAAAACCGAAGTAGTTGAAAATCTGATCAAAAGAATGGAGTTGTTCTGCTCTGATATGGCTGCATCCAATAAATCCTGCCAATTCAACGTTACTGATTATAAGGTGAGAAAGGGGCATCCTGTAGAAGAGATTCTTGCAGAATCCCGATCTTCAGACTACGATGTAATTGTGATGGGCACTCACGGCCATGGAATTCTATCAGGTGCAACCATGGGCAGCACGGCCATGAGAATTGTAAGAAGAAGCAGTGTGCCTGTTTTGGTGATCAGGCTTCCCAAAGCCTGATCATTCCTTGTCAATCTGACTTACTCTCATTTTCAAATTATTAGCCCTTATTCTGTTGTTTTCAATTTTGACGGCATCGTAAAAAGTCAAAATAGAGATGGCAAACTAAAAAAGTCCGCAGACAAGGCGCGCTGCATCGTGGCTTTTACCATGTCTTCAAGCCTGCTGCTTTGGCACAATACTTAGCGAGACCATCAATTAAGAACGGCTCCTGCCCCTGTCAAGTTTTTTTGTGTTTTCAACTCAAAAAATATATGCATAATTTACTTGACCGAATAAAAAATAAATTATATGTAGACTTCAATCAAATGAATTCAATTCATTTTAGTTATAATTTAGCTGTATTTTCTTGACCGAATAAAAAATAAATTATATGTAGAATTCAATCAAATGAATTCAATTCATTATCGATTAAGTGTTTGACTGGTTATTCAAAAATTTTTCAGCCGCATGAAGGAGGCATGATATTGGCAGCATCAGATAAGCAAACAGAGAATGAAATATTGCTCGATGTTAAGGACATTCAGATGTCTTTTGGTAAAGTCACAGCTCTTGCCGGAGTAAGCTTAACTGTAAAACGCGGAGAGATACATTCAGTCATTGGCCCGAACGGAGCAGGTAAAACCGTTATGATGAACTGCATAAACGGCCTCTACAGGCCTCAGAAAGGAGCTATTTACTTCAAGGGACAAGAGATAAACAGCTTGAGACCCTACCAGCGCGCCAAGATGGGCATGGCCAGAACTTTTCAAAAAGTCGAGGTCTTTGGAGGCATGACAGTTCTTGACAATATACGCCTTGGTCGCCACAACCATTATTCTTCCGGGCTTCTCGCAGGTGCTCTTTACTTCGGCAAAACTGCAAAGGAGGAAATCCAGCACAGGGCTTTCATAGAAGAGGAGATCATCGATCTTCTAGAAATAGCCCATATCCGTAACAAATCTGTAGGAATGCTCCCTTATGGACTTCAGAAACGTGTCGAACTGGGAAGAGCACTTGCCCTTAACCCTGATCTTTTGATACTGGATGAACCTTTGGCTGGGCTTAATTTAGAAGAAGTTGAAGACATGGCAAGGTTTATTCTGGACATAAATGAAGAAGAAAGGTGGAAGGTTACCTGCCTTCTTGTTGAACATGATATGGGTGTTGTGATGGATTTGTCTGACCGCGTGCTGGTTCTTAATTTTGGAAACACAATAATGGATGGCACACCATCAGAAGTTCAAAACAATCCTGAGGTTGTAAAGGCTTATCTTGGAGAAGAGGATCTGTATGCAACAAGAGCATAAAACAACTGGAAATCAGCAAATTGAAATTACTAAGGATTTGACCATACCCAAACTTTTTTATCGTCAGGCTATGCGCTTCGGACATAATCGTGTGGCCATGAGGCAGAAAAATTATGGAATCTGGCAGCCAATAACCTGGCAGGACTATTTTGATAATGTGAAATACATTGCTCTTGGCCTGATAAAGCTGGGATTGGTGAAGGGTGATAAAGTCTCCATGATCGGGAAAAATAGACCTGAAGGGCTCTGGGCAGAAATGGCAGCTCTTTGTGCCGGAGGAATAGGGGTCTGGTTGTTTCAGGATTGTCTCATGGAAGAAGTACGGTATATCATAGATCATTCAGATACAAAATTCCTGTTTGCAGAAGGTCAGGAAGAAGTCGATAAAGCTCTTTCCATAATGGGGGAATGTCCCAAACTGAAAAAAATCATCTGGGATGAACCCAAGGGCATGCGAAACTACAAACAGGACTGTCTCATGAACATTAAAGAGCTTCAGGAGATAGGAAGAAGTCTCGATAGTGAAAACCCAGCTCTGTTTGAAGAAGTTATCAACAGGGGCCAGGGAGATGAAGTGGCTCTTCTGTTTTATACGTCGGGGACTACTTCGCTGCCTAAGGGCGCACTTCTGTCGCATCATAACATGCTCCTTATGGGTAAAAACCTCATGAGTGTTGACCCGTGCATGGACACAGATGATTATGTTTCCTATCTTCCTTTTGCATGGATAGGTGAGCAGATGATGTCCATATCAAGCGGTCTTCAGGTAGGCTTTGTTCTCAATTTTCCAGAATCTACTGAAACTGCCCAGGAAAACATCAGGGACATTGGCCCCCATGTCATGTTTGCTCCTCCCAGGATGTATGAACAGATGACTCGTACTGTCCAGGTCAAATACCTTGATTCAGTCTGGCTTAAGAGAAGTGCGTACAACCTGGCAAACAAAATTGGGTATCATGTAGCTAATCTTAAATTTGAAAAAAAAGAGGTGTCATTTTACTGGAAAATCCTGTCATGGTTAGCTTATGTGACGGTTCAGAAAAAACTGAAAGATCACCTTGGGCTTTCAAGGGTAAGAAACGCCTATACTGGAGGGGCAGCAATGGGACCTGACCATTTCCGGTTTTTTCACGCCATGGGGGTTAATCTGAAACAAATCTATGGTCAGACGGAAGTTGCCGGCATTTCAGTTGTCCACAGGAGTGGAGACATAAAATTTGACACCGTAGGGCATTCTATTCCGGGAACTGAAATAAAGATTACTGAAGAAGGCGAGATCATAACAAGGAGCCCTTCAGTGTTCCTGGGATACTATAAGAATCCTGAAGCAACAGCCAAGGCACTTAGAGACGGGTGGCTTTATTCAGACGACAGAGGCTTTATTGACGATGATGGCCATCTTGTGGTGTTTGACAGGACAAAGGATGTTTTTACATTGACTAATGGAAAGCCTTTTTCCCCCCAGTATCTTGAAACGAGGCTTAAGTTCAGTCCATATATCAAGGATTCATGGGTCATCGGTGACAAGAAACCATATATTACAGCCGTTCTGTGCATTGATTATTCTGTTGTAGGAAACTGGGCAGATACTAAAAAAATTGCCTATACTTCATATCAGGAGCTGTCTCAGAAGCCAGAAGTCTATGATCTTGTCGAAAAACAGATCAGACTTGCAAATAAAGATCTTCCAGAGCTTGCCCGTATTGTCAAATTTACAAACCTTTACAAGGAATTTGATGCAGATGATGATGAGCTTACGAGAACAAGAAAGCTCAGGCGCCAGTTCGTTGAAAAACGCTATAAGGATATCATTGCCGGCCTGTATTCAGAAAACAATGCCGTGCATATTGACACCATAATAAAATACGAGGATGGCAGGGAGGCGCGAATCATAACTGACATGCAGATCAGGAGTCTTCGTTAGTGATTATAAAATTTCTTTTTATTTTAAAGCGGTAGAATCTTATCAAAGGAGAAGGTTGTATGGATTTATTTCTGATGACAATCACAACCGGTATCATGGTCGGAGGCATTTATGCACTTGTGGCCTTGGGATGGGTGCTTATCTATAAATGCTCGGGAGCGCTTAACCTGGCCATGGGAGAACTAACTCTCATAGGAGCCTATACATCCTTAACATTTTATTCTATGGGCATACCTTTCCTGCTGTCTCTGGTGTTGTCTTTAGTGGTTGGGTTTATTCTTGGAATCATTACAGAGAGGTTGTTTTTGGATAAACTGATCGGTCAGCCGATTCTGGCGGTCATAATGGTTACGGTAGGCCTAAGCTTCTTTTTCAGGGGGCTGGTTGGTTTCATATGGGGAAGCGACACAAGGGTTTTCGAGCCTCCAATATTTTCCATGGAACCTATACACATAGGGACTGTAGTGGTTGGCTCTGTTTACCTTTGGAGTTTTCTGGCTGCAATCATTCTTCTGGTTATTTTCGTCTGCTTTTTTAAATACACCAGGTGGGGACTTGCAATGCAGGCCACAGCAGATGATGAAATGGCTGCACTGTCAGTCGGAGTAAGTGCGCGCTTCGTATATGCTGCAGCCTGGTCAATAGCATTCATGGCAGCAGGAGTCGGAGGAACTCTTCTTGGAAATATCAACGGGCTGAATATTTCAGTAGGTTATCTAGGGCTTCTTGTACTGCCTGCTGTAGTTTTGGGGGGATTGAATTCAGTGCCCGGCGCTATTGTTGGAGGTATCATTATCGGAATACTCCAAAACCTCTGCGGCGCATACTTAGACAGATATTTCCCGGGCGGGGTCAAGGAAATCGCTCCTTTTGTATTCATGACAATATTTCTACTTTTTAAACCCCATGGCCTGTGGGGCTGGGAACGGATCGAAAGGGTATAATTCTTATGTCAACTTTTCTACCTTGTGGTGTTTATCACCAAACTTATGCTGAGGATCATTCATGGTGGCAGACTCCTTTCATAAAGGGAAAGATGATTCTTCTTGCTGTTATCCTTTTTGCAGTTGTTCCCATGACTGCAGATGTTTACTGGATAAGTGTGTTCAACCAGATCGGTTATACGATTCTTGGGGCTCTTGGAGTTCAGCTTCTTATAGGGTTCTGCGGTCAACTAACCCTTGGACATGCCGCATTCATAGCTGTTGGTGCATATACCAGCACCTTACTCATTCTGGAGTTCCCATGGCCTTCGTTCATGGTTGACTGGGGACTTGCTTATCCTGTCAGCATTTTCATTGCTGCTGTGGTCTCTGGATTATGGAGCGTTCTGTTCGGGCTTCCGTCAGCAAAGGTAAAGGGCTTTTATCTTATACTTTCAACAATGGCAGCCCAGTTCATAACCGTAGATTTTATCATAACTCAGTATGTAAGCCAGATTGGGGGCCGCGGACAGGCTTTTACAATTCCTTTTGGAACGCTGAAAATTGGGCCCTGGGTCATAGACAATGATGTCAAGGTCTATTACATGATTCTTTTTTTTATCATAATATGTGTGTGCGTTATAAGTAACCTTTTAAGATCACGGGTTGGAAGAGCATGGGTAGCAATACGAGACAATGACATATCTGCTGAGGTCATGGGAATAAATGTCTTAAAATATAAGCTTATAGCGTATTTTTCAGCGGGTTTTATTGCAGGAATTGCTGGTGCATGCTGGATCAGTAATCTTGCTGCCATAAGCCCAGAACATTTTCCATGGTTCTGGTCTCTTTGGCTGGTAGGCGTCATTCTTATAGGCGGAATCGGATCCATTCACGGTGCGATATTCGGATCCATCTTCATGGTCATGGTAATGGAGATTCTTCAGATGATCGTCATGCCAATTTCTGATATCTATCCCAAACTTATAATGGATTTTCTCTTCCTGAAAGAATCTGCATTCGGGCTGGCCATCTGTGTGTTTCTCATTTTCGAACCCAATGGTCTTGCATATAGGTGGTGGCAAACCAAGAACTATTTCAATTTATGGCCATTTTCATATTAACCGTTTTCTGTCTTCAATTTTTTTAAAAGGAGGTGAGACTGGCTTGATGATTTGCGATGTTTTTGACTAGAGCTTATGATAGTAGAGCAGTTTTATATTCTAAGCCGCTTTACACGATGGCGCTTTTAAAAGGGGGGATGATATGAAATCGAGATATTTAGTGTTGTTTATGGCTGTGTTTTTGATCACAGGGGGAGCCGCGGGGGCAAATGTAATCAACATAGGTGCGCTCAATGACATGACTGGGGCAACATCAGATGTTGGCAAGGATTATGCCTTGGGAATTGCAGAAGCTATTAATTATGTCAATGAAACAGGCGGAATCAACGGCAAGACCATAAAGCTTTTCCAGTATGATTATGGTTATAGGATCCCTGAAGCTCTCACCAAGTACAATCTTTTTAAACAGAGAAAATGTGTTGCAGTTCTTGGATGGGGGACAGGTGATACAGAAGCTCTTGCTCCGACAGTTGCAAGAGATAAAATGCCTTATGTATCTGCATCATATTCAGGCCATCTCTGTGATCCCAAGAAAACCCCGTACAATCTTTTTGTTTCCACAGACTACTCATCAATGTCAAGAGGCCTCATAACAGCATGGTTTGACAAAAAATGGCCTGGGAAGGCGGATTTCGGAAAACGAAAACCCCGTATTGCCTGTGCCTACATGACCGCATCACCGTTCAGCAGTGCCTCTATAAAGGCTGCAAAAGATCAGGCAACTCTGCTTGGTTTTGACATAGGGCCAGATCAAGATGTATCTCTTTTTGCCATAGACACCAAAAGCCAGATTCTTGCCCTTAAAGAATTTAAGCCGGATGTTGTTCTTCATACCAATACCGTCATGTCAGTAGCCGCAACGATCCGTGATGCCTATGCTCTTCAATTGGGCGCTGATCACATCATCAAGAACTGGGGTTTTGATGAAAACCTTCCGATGCTTGCAGGGAAAGCCGCAGAAGGAGCCTTAGGAGCTGCTTCATGGGCGTTTTTCGGTGAAAAGGTTCCGCTCATGGATAAAGTCATGGAATATGCCAAGAAATATAACCCTGGGATTCCATTTGAAAAAAGAACAGTCCACACTATTCAGGCGTGGGCAAATGTACTTGGCCTTGCAGAAGCAATGAAAAGGGCGGATAAGGCAGGCGGAATTACCGGGGAAAATATCTTGACAAAAGGATTCGAAACCATGACCGATTTTGAGATCGGTCTCGGGGTTGCCCCCATAACCTTCACTTCAGCAGACCACAGACCCATCAGCAAGGCTAGAATCTATGAACTAAAAGATGGAAAGTTTATACTTTTTGATGAAGTCGATTTGAAGAAACGCTGGCCGGATAAATGGAACAAGGATTGGCTTGGGTGGTAGCCGCTGTTTTTTTAAAGAAGCTTGTTGCTTGTAATTTTTGTAACATAAGAGTCTATAAGCATAAGGGAGGCCTGAAGCTTGTCGCAAGAAGAGAAGATACTCAAGATAAACAATATTGAAGTTAAATATCACGAAGTCATCCTGGTCATTAAAGGCGTTTCCATTGAAGTGCCCAAGGGGGGCATCGTTGCACTTTTGGGGGCTAATGGCGCAGGAAAAAGCACTACCCTTAAGGCAATATCCGGCCTGCTGGATCATGAAGACGGAAAAGTAACGGACGGATCAATAGAATATATGGGTACTCGTATTGATAAAATGCGTGCCGATCATATAGCCAAGATGGGGATTGTTCAGGTGATAGAAGGACGCAGGGTATTCGAGCACCTGACCGTGGAACAGAACCTTAAGGTTGGTGCCCACATGCGCAAAGAGGAAAGTAGATCTATCAAGGACGGACTGGAGATGGTGTATCACTATTTTCCAAGGCTGAAGGAAAAGCGCAATGAAACAGCCGGATTCATAAGTGGGGGT
The DNA here is from genome assembly GCA_037439445.1 of Desulfobacteraceae bacterium. Taxonomy (GTDB): domain Bacteria; phylum Desulfobacterota; class Desulfobacteria; order Desulfobacterales; family Desulfatirhabdiaceae; genus JBBIWB01. The sequence goes on from JBBIWB010000035.1 coordinate 20,076, forward strand.
GAGCAGCAGATGACTGTTGTGGGAAGGGCTCTCATGACCTCACCAAAGCTTATCTTACTGGATGAGCCATCCATGGGTCTGGCTCCACTCCTGATTCACGAGATTTTCAACATCATCACAAGACTGAATCAGGAAGAAAAAATTTCGATACTCCTCGTTGAGCAGAACGCAAAACTTGCCCTAAGCGTTGCTCCTCATGCTTATGTCATGGAAAACGGCCGTATTGTTATGGATGACTCCGCGCAAAAACTGAAGGAGAATCCCGATATAAAGGATTTTTACCTGGGTTTAAAAGATGTTGGGGGGCGAAAGAGTTTCAGAGAGGTTAAACATTACAAACGAAGAAAAAGATGGCTCACATAAGTTCTTGAAATCACAAAGGAGGGTTTCATGACACAACATAATAAAATTATCTGGAGATGTTTATTAATCCTTGTTGTTGCCAGCTTTTTAAGTGGTTGTGCCGGAATGATGGCAAAACCAACGGAACAGACTTTCAAGGCACCCATTGTTACCCTCGACTCAATGGAGGTGACTCACTTCTGGGGATATTGGTTCTTTGCCAGTACTGTAACTCCAACCAAGGGAGCTGCTGGAAACTATGGCGCTCCTCTCGCACTTGCATTTATTTTCAATGTTGAAAACCCGAATGATTTTCCTGTAATGACTGATAGCTTAAAATTTTCTGTGTCATTTGAGGAGTTTGAATTAAATTCTCTGAGTGCAATGGAGACTGTATGGATTCCTCCCGGAAAAACCAATCAGATAAGGGTTCCTGCCATATTTGACGTACAACTTGCAAGGCTTAATCTAATGCTTGCCAGTGCCATGAAACTGCAAGAAAGAAAAGTTGACGCTCTCACCCAACTTGAAAAATGGTGGACAGGTGTGTCTCAATTTGCCTTTCCCATTCATGTTACAGATGGTGTTGCCGTATTTAAAGCCGACAATTTAACCAAGGTAAGTTCTTTCAAAGCCACATATCCTCCGAAATAAAGATTATAAGGATTAGAGGATGAATCCTCTAATCCTTATAATTGGCCTTCTGCAAGCATTTCTTTTAGTCAACAGAAAAATTTTTTTCCTTGAACTATGCGGCTCACTGTGTGAGAATAAGAGAAAAAAAAATCACACTATATGGAAACCGAGCCCAAGCACAGAAAAATCATAGCAGATAACCGCAAGGCCAGATTCAATTATTTCATCGAAGATGAATATGAGGCTGGAATGGTTCTAAGAGGAACCGAAGTTAAATCCATGCGCTCTGGCAAGGTCAATATCAAGGATTCTTATGCAAAAATCGTGAATGGAGAGATCTTTGTCTATCAGATGCATATCGGAGCCTATGCTTTTGCCTATTATGGTAATCACGATCCACTGAGGGTAAGAAAACTCCTGCTGCACAGGAAGGAAATAGAAAAGCTTTACGGGAAGGTTAATGAAAAAGGATTTTCGCTAATTCCTCTTCAGGTGTATTTTTCCAACGGAAAAGTAAAAATGAAACTTGGGCTTGCAAGAGGAAAGAGGTTGTATGACAAGAGGGAAAGCATACGCAAAAAAGATGTACAGAGGGATTTAGACAGAGTTAGGCTAAGATAGGGTTATTGACAATTAAATCGTTATGATGTACTCTTAAATAAATCTTCCGAAACCGGGGGGCGAAACGGCTTCGACGGGGATGTTGAAACTTTGGCTGCATACCGAGCTCCTGACTGCTCGTTAAACCGGCGGGAATAAATATAATCGCAGACGATTATAACTACGCTGTAGCCGCTTAGGCTGCCGTCCTGTCGGATTACTCCTGCGGATCCGATAAGGGCGAAAACAGCAGGATAGCCGGCTTCTGTACTCCTGATTCAAATCCGGCAAAATTCATATCGGGATAACTGTTAAATGATCCAGCCTGAAGGAGCCTTTAATGGTGACAATCAAATTTCAGGATATGTATGTAGATGTCAAAGCGGAGAATTTTCGGACGCGGGTTCAACTCCCGCCGCCTCCACCATCACACAGTCCATTAAAACCCAATTTTCTTCAGAACCCCTTAGAAATAAGGTGGTTTTTTTGCCTATTGTCCACAAAGTGTCATGAAAACCATCAAAATCCAGTCATTTTAAGCACCGCCAGAGAAAAGCGGCTTGTAGCTCGGAAACAAAATGATCACCAGCAGGCTCGAATGCGATCTTTTTCCGATGATATGCCATATGCCCATCAAGGAAATCAAAGCTTCTGATCTTCCTGACGCTTACGAACGGTTGAATCACGCGGGGCAATTGAGACAGCTCACCTTCGGTGCGCTATCATACTGAACACCTCAGATTCCATGGCCGGCAATCTGTCGATGCTGTTGACGACCATCGGATCATCGGCCTGCAAAGTACCAAAGCCGTGGTTGCGAACACTTCTCGTTTCTTACGTTACTCCTTCTCGAACCCCTGATTCGTAAATTTTAAGGTGCGGCTGTTCTCGGTGACGGTTCGAACCACATGATCCGGAGCGCCGGAAGGAATCTCGGCCTCCACCTCAAGCGTAACCGTCACCGTCGCACCAACCAAACCGGAGAGATGTGCAATCACCTCGTCGGCAATGCGGCTGGCATCTCGCCCTACGCGGGTTGGATCAAGAATGACCGTGCCATGGAATCGTCTTGGCTGCGGATGCACCGGCGGCGGGGTTTCGGGCGTGCTTCCAGGCTCTGGCGGCTTTCCGCCTCCTCCCGCGATTCTTTCGCCAGGTGACCCACTCACAGGCGGTTTTACGCTTTCAGCAACCATCTGCTTGTGTGTCACATCGGGCTTAACAAGCAATCCCGACATATCCGTATCGGACAGCGTAAAAAGTCTCCCACCCAGAAGCCCCCGATAACGGCCTGCGGTTTCGTCGAAACTGTCTGCAAATCCGAAAGCGTCCAGTGTCCATGTCAGAAGCGCCAGTCCATCCCGGATCGCACCCAGCAATACCGATGCATCTTTAAGCCTTGGCAGATAGATATTGCTGGCAAAGTCTTCGGCAAGCTGTTTGATGGAAACGTGATCCCCGCGCCAGAGCGGAATCCGGTCCAGTTCCATCCGCAGCCGCGTGGCGGCAAACTTGGTGATCAAAAGTTCATCGTTTTTCAATTTTTTGCTCGCCCGCACGGCCAGCGCGTCCTGCCCCGAAAGCCGCATGGCCTGCCATGTGATTGCCTCTTGCGGTGTTCCCTGAACGGGCGTCAGCAGCCACTGGTAGGTCTCGGGCAGTCTTGCCGTTACGGCGCCGTCTGCGGCGGTTCTCTGTGCCTCGGCCTGCTTCACCTGTTGCGGGTCGAGATTCAGCGTGTTCTTCTCGGCAAGGATCGATTCCCATGCCAGATACTTGCGGGCCGCCTCGTCAAGATCCTGGAACCGGGTCTTGTCCGCAGCAAGGAAAATCAGCGCATTTCGGTAAAGGCGGGGCGTGTTGCCGCGGAACTCAAGAATGGCCTTGGCTGCAGCCTCTGCCTTGTTCTCCGGTTCCTTGCTGTACGGTTGCTCTCCCCCAAGTATTACCAGCCTGGCATCGAGGTCATCCGGCACATCCTGCCCAGACTGCGGCATGGGGTGAATGCGGCTGAAATCGCCCTTCTGCTGCAAATCTTCGCGCAGCCGCCGGTTCAGCTCAATCATCACTTTGTCCGGGTCCCGCCTCAACTGCTCGGCACGGTCTTCGGCAAGCTTGGTGACCGTGGGCTGGGTCGAATACCAGTAGCGGGGACCATCCTGGTAGAGATAGGTTGCCGCCCCGGCCAGCCGCCTGAGAGCATCTCCAAAAACCGCAGGGGATTCTCCCGGTATCACACAGCCAAGCTTTACCCGCCGGTCTTCAAGCCCCAGGTGAGCCGCTTTTGTAAGCGGTGCTGAACCCATGTAGATGGTGCGCGCCACCCTCCGGCAGGCCGCAAACTTGCCCAGGTTCGGCACCTCGCCATCCAGCCGCAGCGGCATGGAGCTTGGGCCGTCTACATCCTTTTCAATCACCGGCACCCAGTTGTCAGAAAGGTAGCGCGTCAGTTCAAACTGCACGCGCGGATCATCAATTGAAATATTTGCCGGGAGGATCAGTGGATTCTTGTCGCCTTTTTCCCACAGACTGTGAATTACCGCAGCCATCAATCGCAGTACGCCCCGGGTGCGCTGGAATTTCACCAGGGTTGACCAGTCAGTGTAAAACCGGTCGAAAATCTCAGGATGGATCGGGTAGGCTGCCTTGATGCGCTTTTCGTAGTCGGCGTCGCGGCACTCTGGCGGAAACTCCGCCTGCTGGGTTCGGTAAAGATCCGCAAACGCGCGCGCCACAACGTCCCGATTCTTAAACTGAACAGGGTCAGCCATCGGCTCAAACAGCCTCCGCCGCACGATCTCAAAGCCTTCCTCGGCACTTGCCGGACGCCATGAGGATTCCACCCGTCCCACCACGTTTCTAAGCCGGTCAAGGGCTTCTCGTCCGCGCTGGCCACCCACTTCCACATCATCCGCCCCCGAATGCGATGAACCGTGGGGAGACCCCGTCGTATCCGATGCCGGAAGGCTGATCACCAGAAGGCAGTTCTTGGCAAGCTTTGCAGACTCCGTCAGCACCTGGGCAAAGGTGAACTGCGTCTCGAAACCGCCTGCCGGCAGGTCGCTCTGGTCATGGAGCTGGCGTGCGTAGGCCACCCATTCGTCGATCAGGATCAGGCACGGCCCATATTCAATGAACATTTCGCGAAGCGCATCTCCAGGACTGGTTGCCATCTCGTCGTCGGCCTGGATGCGGGTAAACGCCTTCTTACCCCCGAGCTGCCAGGCCAGTTCTCCCCACAGCGTTCTCACCATCGTGCCGTCCTGCTTGGTGACCGGGTTGCCGGGAGAGATCTTGTTGCCCACCAGCACCACACGCTTCACTTCTGGGAGTGCATACGGGAATAAGCCTTCACCCCCCTCCCCCCAGCGGGGGGAGGTCGGGAGGGGGGAAGAAATTCCCCTCCCACCAGCCGCCTGCATAACGGCATCGATACCGGCCAGTTCCGTGTGTGAAATTCCGGAAAACAAATGATAGAGAGCCAGCATCGAGTGCGTCTTGCCGCCGCCGAAGTTGGTCTGAAGCTGCACCACCGGGTCTCCGCCCTGGCCGGAAAGGCGCTGAACCGCACCCACCAACATCCCCTTCAGACTTTCTGTTAAATAAGTGCGGCGGAAAAACTCCACCGGGTCCCGGTATTCGTCCGTTCCTTGTCCCAGATGCACCTGCCAGAGGTCTGCGGCAAACTCGGCCTGCTGATAGCGGCCGCTGGCCACATCCTTGTGCGGGGTGACCACTTCGCGCCAGGGTTTGAGATTGCCGGCGGCCGCGCTTTCGATGGCGGTGCCGGCACTTTTGCGCTTTTCCCCGCGCACCTGCTCGTCAAAACGCAGGCGCAGAAGTTCCGTCTTCATCTTATCGATCTCGTCCGCCTGTGGAGCCGAGACAGCAGCCAGGAGTCTTCCCGACGAGTCGAGGGCGCGATAGGTGTCATCGCTGGAAAATGCCTCCTGGTGTGCCCACTTGTTGCGGTGAATCCGAAGTTCGCTGACCAGGCTCCGTTCGGTTTGCCCCAGGGTCAGGCGGAAAACTTCGTTCCAGGATTCCCACATGAGCTTAAGCAGCAGGGCCACATCCCATTCCGTAACCGGCTTTTTTGCATTCAGGCGATCCTCGCCCATGAACCGGCTGGTTTCGGCCGCAGCACGCTCTTTGTAAATGCTCGTCATTTCGCGTTCGACAAAGGGACCCAGCCCGCTATGTAATAGTTCCAGCGCCTTGCCGACACGTTCATGATTGGTAATGGCCATAGTTCCTCACAATTTGATGGGGACAGCCCTCAATTGTCTCAGCAGGATGGGCAGTTCTTCAGTTACAGTCTTCCAAACGACTTCAGTATCGATATCGAAATAGCCATGGATCAGCCGATTCCGCATGGAAATGATAGCGCTCCATGGAATTTCAGGTATTGCCTCACGCGTTTCCATCGATACCCTTCCGGCTGCCTCACCAATGATCTCGATAGCACGCACTACGGCAAAAAGCAGCATTTTATCAGTGTCCAAATCATGGCGCTGCCGGCCGTCGAGAAATTGGAAAGCGGACTCAGCTGCATCCGTCATGTGCTTCAAGCGAATCTGATCTTCAGTGCGCATACTGCACCTCCGCCGTACGCAGCACCTCATCACGGAAATATCGGCTCAGATCCTGCGCTGTTCGCAGATCCACCCGCCGCCCCAGCAAACTGGCAAGCTCTGCCTCGAGTTTGCCCATGCCGATCAAGCCCGGTTCCTTCCCGGGTTCAAACTCCACCAGCAGATCAATGTCACTGGCAGGGTTCACAGCATCCGTCAGCATCGACCCGAACAATGACAGCCGGCGGATCTGGTGTTGCATGCAAAAACGCGCCAACACGTCAGGATCGATGGGCAGTTGTTTTGTCATGGTGTCACCTCCTAAATCGGTTCTCATTCTGAATTAAACGGGGCATAATTGACGGCTTTGTAAAAAGGCCGGATGCAGCGCTTGCGCTGCATCCTTCGTCATTGCGGCGTACCATAAGTACGCCTCATTCCTTAAGGATTTGCGCGCCTTGCCTGCGGCCTTTTTACAAAGCCGTCCGAATATTGACTCTTTTACGAGTTCATCATAATTGGTTATGGTAATGAAGCACACTTTCTTTTGACTACGATTCAAGAATTGGGATATCCTCCGGTTTTATCCAGACCACCTGTCCATTTCGCCACACAGCAACGGAATTGCAGGCATTCTTATGTTTCAGGAGTGCTTCCCGGATCGCAATCCCAAGAGCATTTTGAATTTCATTGACATTTTCGACACGCTCAAAAGGAGCATGTGGTGATGGTTCTATTTTCATTTCAGATTCTCCAGAAGCGTGTTCCATATGTTCTTTTCATACAATGTTGCACCATGATTCATTTTGCCTGTTGCAATCAACACCGGGTCTATCATAGCGGAAACCAAGTGTTACTCCTGTCCGGGTATTGCGTTTTGCGTCTGTGGTTGCAGTTTAATCGTTGATCTTGCCAGGCGGCTGATTTCCGGCCAGCTCTGCACCAGGCCGTTGTAGGAGAGCGCTTCCGCTGTTCGCTTCTTGCGCTCACACAATGTGTAGAGCCGGTAGGCCAGCTCCCGAGCGATCTCGGCGTTTTCGCCTAACCTGGCGACCAGTGCCGCTGCTGCAGATTCGCCGCCGGTTTCCAGCGCGCGGATGAGTTGATGCACCACTTCCCAGGCTGTCAGGCGTTTATCCGTTGCCGGGTCCCATGTGGCGGATAGCTCGTTGGGCCAGAGCAGCCGCACTTTGCCGCGGCTGGATGACAGGATGCCTGCCTCGACCATGCCTGAGACACTGGTATTCTTGGCTTTGGAGAGGGTTTCTGCCTCGCCGTAGGCACCATCATTAAAACCAACCTGCTCAAACCAGGCCAACGCCCAGCGGCTGTCGGCGTCGAAATCACCTTCCTGCTCGGCCAGCGCTTCATCGAGGGTTTGATTGATGAGCACCAGAGCGTCGCGCACAGAAAGTGGCTTGCCCTCAGCATCCAGGACTTTAGAATATCGGGTGTAAACCGCCATTCCAGGGCCGATGGCCGCCTGTGCCAGGTCCACCGGAGCGATGTTACCACGCTGAAGATGTGTGAGCGCCACGGGTAGCTCAGCCTTGAGTGCGGTGACGAACTCGCGGCGGGTGGCGGTTTGCCCCCACGTCGACTCCCACCCAAACCCCCACCCCGGCCCTCCCCCGCTGGGGGAGGGGGCTTTCTCCTTTCCCCAACGGGGGGCGTTCGGGAGGGTGGAAAGAGGTGTTCGCGCCCGACAGACAAGGACAATACTGGAGGCGAGCGAGTTGGTACCCATCGCAATCTGTCGTGTCTTCATCTCTGTGCGAATTGGCCAGGTGCCGGTTACGGCAAAACCCGCACGGATCACCGCATCAAGGAAGGTGTCCCAACCGGTGCTTGAGATACCGTCGGCACCATCGTTCTCAGATTGCTTGAAGGCATAATAAATTGTGACGGGAAAGCCGGGGTGCGCCTGCTCCGCCAGACGTCGCATCGCTTCAGTCATGCCGGTGAGAAAAAAAGACTCGGCCTTCGCCTTGCTGCCATGACGATAAGGCGTAGCCACCAGTTCCTCTGCCTTTGGCACGGCAAGCGTGGAGAAGAGATCAGGATAGACAGTCTTTAACGAGCGTCGTAACCAGACGTAGAAGAAATCCGACAGATCGGCATAGCCGATGTTGTCGTAGTAGGGTGGGTCGGTGGAAACAACTTTTTCAGCCGAAACAGGCTGAATGGATGCGTCGGCTTGTGATGAATTTCCATTCGGTCCCGCCGGAAGACTGTCGTATAAAACTCTCGCTCCTTGGTCTACCGCGTTGTTATAACTACCAGCAGAATCAGACAGGAAATTTGCTTCAGCAAAATCCCATACCATTGGGATTGCTTGCCTTCCAAAAGTATTTCGAAGGCTGTCCCTTGATGAATCCCATCCACAGATTGAAGAACCTCGATCAGATAATTTTGATATCGCAAACGCCAGATACACCGCCACAGCATCCGCATAGGCCGAGGCACCCGTTCCGCCTTTGTCGAGGGGTACGTCTTTTTCCCCCCTCCTGGTTTCCCCCCGCTGATGGAAGGAAAAATCTCCCTCCCCCAGCGGGGGAGGGCCGGGGTGGGGGCCGGGGTGGGGGTCTTGGACTGCCCCCCCACCTTCATGCAGCGCCCCCCATATCCGCTTCAACACCCCATCAAGGTTTTTAAACACCTCATGGTTCCAGAATCGCAGCACACGGATGCCGCACTTTTCAAGATACGCCGTTCTTTCAGCATCCCTTTTGATGCCTTCTTCAATATTGTGCTGACCGCCGTCCAGTTCAATGGCAATTTTGCATGAAACGCAGTAGAAATCGAGCACAAAACGATCCAGCGGGTGCTGTTTGCGAAACTTGAATCCGTCAAGCTGCTTACCGCGCAAACACTGCCATAGCAATTGTTCGGCGTCCGTCATGTTTTTCCGGAGGTCACGGGCGAAGGTGAGTAATGAGGGAGGGATGGGGGAGGGCTGCCAAATGACCCCCCTCCCGGCCTCCCCCCGCTGGGGGGAGGGGTTGCCTTGCGCGGCCAGGGCGTCGTGCTTTATCCGCTCGTGTGCTTCACCCACCAGGTCTGAGAACGTTGTGAGGGCAACGAGCTGGCGGGGGGTGAACACTTCCCAGTATTGACGCATTCCGTAGAGCGGAAGCTGGTCTCCGCTTTTACCAAGAAGCTCTTGCTCCGGCTTCCACACCGGCTTCGCCTCCTGTGCAACGGTTTCTTGCTCCGGCGTCGGCGCGAGATACACCCGCCCGCGATCACCATCTGCCACTATCGCCATCAGTCGGGCGCCCATCCGGCCAGCCTTGCCTTCGGCCTTGATATAGTCTCCAGCAATCGGCGCCCCCGACATCACACACTTGAAATTTGCACCACGCGAAAGCTTGGTGCCGGCCTTCGTCTCTTCCACGTTTTCCGGTTTTCCCACCTTGACTTTGAAGCGGAAATTCCCCCACCCAGGCCCTCCCCCGCTGGGGGAGGGAATTTGCTCTTCCCCTATCACAGGGGCGGTTTGCGAAAACTGGGCCATACCCGGCCCTCCCCCGCTGGGGGAGGGAGTTTGCTCCTCGTCCAGAATGGGGGGGGCTGGGAAGGGTGAAATCACCGGCTCGACATATGCTTCCTTACCCGGCTTAGTGGAAAGCATGAAGGTGGAGACGAGCGGCACATCCACATGAGAAAACGCCGGATTCGGGCTTTTCACCGTGCGCGCCCAGAGCCAGGCAATAATGGTGAGTTTCCGGCCCACGTATGTCTCCAAATCCGGTCGATCTAAGGCCATCTCTGCTGTAATTTCTATCTTAGGGTAAAGGTGGCCAATGCGCTTTTCAGCCTCATCTCGCATCCACTTCCCGTAATAGCGCACGTCTTCGGCAAGCCCGGCAGCGCCTTCCCAGCGGTTCCCCAAATCAGAAGGCAGGTCATTGGAAATCCCTTTAAAAACTTTAAGTTTTCTGCCCTGAACTTCTACGATCCGGCTTCCCTCCCAGGGATGAACCGGCGGTTTGCCCGCAAACTTCGGCGGGATTTCTATCATTGCCTTGTTGATAAGCACCGCAACCGGGTTCAGATCACTGGCATAAGCTTCCAATCCCAATCGCTGGGCCTCCAGCGGCAGCGCGCCCCCACCTGCAAAGGGATCGTGGAAGGCGGGCAGCTTGTATCGGTCGAAGAGTTCTGCCGCCCTCGGGTGGCCGGCATTCTCTGCACAGGTATAGCGCCAGCTCTGCCAGATCTCGTCCCGCGCCTGCTGTAAAACCTTCTCATTGGTGGTGTTTTCCCACAGCACCAGGTCTTCGATGATGCGGAACAGCCGTTGACGTTCCTTCTCCTGGGCCTTTTCGGTTGGGAAAAGATCGGGATGAGCTGATGGGTCATCCACCATCTGTGCAAAAATCACCGCCCGCGCCGCAGCCAGAGGCCGCCTGGCCCACCAGAGATGCAGCGTGCTTGGATGTCCGTGGCGGATCGACTTTTCTCTCGCCGAAGCCTTGTTGATGGCATCCAGCGGGATGGCGACTTCGATGAGTTTTTTCTTGTTGCGCATATTATACTTTCATCTGCCACAATCTGCGTTTTTACCCCCACCCCAACCCTCCCCCGCTGGGGGAGGGAGCAAATGGAAAGCAAGTATTATGACCGCTCATAGTGAAAATCCGGAAAGCGTGGGGCAATCTTCAGAATGCTCAGGTCAAGATATTTTTCAGTTGTTTTCTGAACTCTAACCGAACACTTTGAGATCTTTAAAATACGTTTTGTAGATACCCATGCCTCTGGAGAGTAAACCGTCAGATAGTATCAATGCATGGGCACCTATGAGAAAATCGCTCAGAACATGAAGGCGCTTTTTAAATAACAATTGGCATTGCGGGCAAGGAACCTGAAAATGGTGGCCGCATGTTCCACATAAAAATCGGGTTCCGTCGCTTTTTGTCTTATAGTCCTTCCATCTTGAACCCGCCAGAAAAAGCGATTGTTGATTCGAGAAGACAACCCTGATTCCCGTATCCGACAAAAAATAATCAAGCTCTTTATCTGATGGAAAACCCGCCGAAAGCTCGGCAAAAACAACCTCGCAGATAACGAGTTTCCCCATGGATAAATGTCGTTCCAGCATTTGTTTTGAGGAGGCTCCGAAGGGCTCTCCGGGAATCAGAATATCCAGAATGATATTGGTGTCAACAGCCGTTATCATGCCCACGCGCCTCCCTCACCAGGTCATCACTGCGTTGTCCTTTCAGATGTTTGAGCTTTCCGACCCATTTATCGAATGGGGATTTTGATACCACTTTGCAGATGATGAAGCGGTTGTCTTTTTCCTCAAACCCCACATCTTCACCTGGATGGACTCCCAGCCTTTCCCGAATCTCTTTGGGAATAGTGATTTGCCCTTTGGATGTTACCTTTGCAATGATCATAAGTCACCTCTTTGTAAGGAATAAATATCCTTACCTGAAGAGTAATGAATATACTGCTCCCTGTCAAGAATTATGAAGCAGCAGGGGGGAAGAATCTGATTCAAGATGGTTTTTGGGCCCCCATCAGAAGCTGAGAAAAATCGTAATTCACGCTTGTCACCCCAAAGTCCGGCTCCCGATGAAAAGGCTGGCGTACATAATGAACCTGGTGTGAATCATTGCCGGTAAATTCCACAATGGCCAGAATAAAGTCGTCCGGCTTATTCAGCGAGTATAGGATTTCATTGCGGGTTACCGTGATCGTCGATGCACCTGTGATGCGGCCCTTCACTTCGATGAATCGCAGCTTGCCTGTGCCGGGAACCCGGCTTTCGATGTCGTAACCGAGTTTTTCAAACTCACGGTCAAAAGGTTCGAAACCAAGGCTTCGCTCAATTTCCATGATGATGGAACGGGCCTTTGCCGCAGCAGCCTGGGTATCGGTCGGCGGAGTTGAAACCGGCGAAATAATGCCCTTCATGGCCTCAATCAGGCCAATGGGCACGACCAGCAGGCCACCCATGACGATCGGAGGCAGAGGGGATATCTGGGCCTCCAGCTTTAATTCGACCAGCCTTTTTTGAAGGCGCCCCTGCAGGTTGTCTGCACGCTTCCGGGCCTCGCCTGAATTGAGACGGGCATTGAGTTTTCCGGATTGTTCCTGAAGCTTGAGCTCCTCGGCACGATGATCCCAGTACGTGATTTCCTTGGTAAGCCTATCCTTCACCGCCGCTTCGGTCTTGGTGATGAGACCAAGTTTTCCGTTTCGAACCTCGGCCAGGTGCTCCGGCACCACGTGCGTGACGGCATACCCCTGGACTTTCAGTTCGAGAGAGTTGGACGGAACAAGCGGTAAGCGGTCACTTTTCCCCCCTCCCGGCCTCCCCCCGCTGGGGGGAGGAGATTGAATATTTGCCCCGCTGGGGGGAGGAGATTGAAT
>JBBIWB010000036.1:0-31187 GCA_037439445.1 Desulfobacteraceae bacterium
TTGCCTGCGGCCTTTTTACAAAGCCGTCCGACGGACTTTTTACGAGTTCATCATACTTGATGACTTCTTAATCCGTTTTCTTCATGGAACGGGATGCAACAATATTTATGCCTTTTTCTCCCATAAAATCCTTTATGAGAATCTGTCCCATGTAGACAGGGGCCTCAATTTTGATTTCATGGATCTTTCTTGCTGCCACAAGGATTTTATCCTTATGAACAGGGTCTGAAGCCTTGACAGGAAGCCTGTTCCATAAGGCGCCTGAAATCGCAACAGTCGTGCTCAGACTCCTTCTGGGGTCGGTGAATTCCTGTCTGGCATATTTTGCGCCCCTGTTACATTCATTGCCTGACACTTCTGTAATGACGTCATTTTTGTGCTCCAACTGAAGAGGGCATCCGATGGGGCAGCCTATGCATGTATATTTCTTAACTTCAATCATATTCTTCTCCTTTTTCAAGGGGAAGAATGTCTATGCGAAGAGTTTCCCCGTGGAATCTGTCCAGAAGGTCAGGTTTAATCTTGAACATTATCATCTCTGCAGGAAAAACAAATTTCAGTTTTTTTTCAATGAGGTTGCCTATGCGAATTTTGCAAGGTTTCATTGCCTGTTTGCAGCGAAGGTAAATTGTATGTTCTCTTTCAGGGCTAAGAGTGTGAGGAACGCAGTAGCGTACATTTTCACCAGGAACTAACTGAATACTGTCTTTAGGCCTTCTTATGCCCTGTGCCCATTCTCCTGCAAATCTTCCGGCAAGAAGCGCTTCCTGTGTGACAAAATCAACAAGATCATGAACATGAAGCACATTGCCGCAGGCAAACATCCCCGGCATGCTGGTCTCCATTGTGCTTGAAACCCATGGGCCTCCGGTTACAACATCTAAGTTTATTCCAAGATTCTGTGTCAGCTCATTTTCCGGAATGAGGCCTATTGACATGAGAAGTGTGTCACAGGCTACGTCCCAAGCCTTTGTCATGTCAGGCTTTAAGTCATTATTTACAGGAGCAACGGTTACCTTTTCCAGCCGGTCGCGGCCATGAATGAATGCAACAGTGGTTGAAAGATGAAGAGGAATATTGAAATCATCAAGACACTGAACTACATTTCTCGTGAGTCCGTTTGAATAAGGCATGAGCTCAAAGACCCCCTCAACATGGCATCCTTCTATGGTAAGACGTCTTGCCATGATGAGCCCTATGTCACCTGAACCAAGTATGGCAATCCTTTTTCCAGGAAGATATCCTTTAAGATTGACGAATTTCTGGGCAAGACCTGCCGTAAGAATGCCGGAAGGCCTGGTTCCGGGGATTCTGATTGCACCCCTTGTACGCTCACGGCATCCCATTGCAAGCACTACCGCTCTTGCCTCGACAGTCATGAGGCCAAGCTTCTCATTCATTATGCGGACTCTTTTAGTTCCGTTGGAATCGATTGATACACCTGAAACATAGCTTCCTGTGAGAACATCCACATCGCTGTCAATGACTTTTTCAAAAAATCTCTCTGCATATTCAGGTCCGGTCAGTTCTTCCTTGAAATAGTGTATGCCGAATCCGGAGTGAATGCACTGATTTAAAATTCCACCTGCTTCAGGTTCACGGTCAAGGATCAGTACCCTGTCTTCGCCGTAATCTCTTGCACCCAGGGCAGCTCCCATTCCGGCAGGTCCACCGCCTACTACGACTACACCGTATTTTTTTCTGTTACGTTCCAGCATGAGCCTTGTCAACCTTAATGCTATTTAATTGTTGTCCATTTTTCTTACTATCCATGAATCGCCTCCACGTTTTGTAATATTCTCAAAAGGCTTATCGAGCCGCTTAGAGAGAATATCCATGCAGCGGGGCTCGCAAAAACTACCCTGACAGCGTCCCATGCCAGCTCGGCTCCTGAATTTGATCCCGTCAAGTGTTCTTGCGCCATGATCAATGGAACTGTGGATTTCTGCCTCTGTAACCAATTCGCACCTGCAGACGATTTTCGCAAAAAGACTGTTTTTTTCAATAAGACGCTTCTGCTGTTCCTCGCTAAGTGAAGCAAAGCGCTCGGGGCCGCGAACTCGAGGCTTGAAGTCTTTTTTTCGTGTAAGCTTAAGCCCTTCATTCTTTAATATGTCGCGAACATAAATGGCTATTGCAGGGGCGCATGTAAGGCCTGGTGACTGTATTCCTGCAACATTTATGAATCCTTTCACTCTCGTTTGGCCAATGATAAAATCATTTGTGCTGCTTACAGCGCGCAGTCCTGCAAACTCTGTTATTGTATCCCGCGGTTTAATCGAAGGACAAATTTTTTCCACAGAACTGAAGACTTCAGACGATCCTTCGTAAGTTGTTGAAACGTCGAACCTGTCTTCAGTGTTCCGGGCAGTTGGACCTACCATTATGGTTCCGTCAAAAGTTGGGATTATAAGAATTCCCTTGCTTTGCTTGGTTGGAACAGGGAAGATGAGTCTTCGCACAAGGCCCTTAAGCCTCTTGTCGAGCATGTATTCTTCACCTTTTCTAGGATGGATCGTGAAGTCATGCAGACCAACCATGCCTGCTATTTTATCGGCAAAGACCCCTGCACAGTTGATTACGAATCTTGCTTTGACTGTTTCTGAAGATGTGTGTACAGTAAGATGGCTGCTTTCTATTGAAATGCTTTCGACTTCACTGTTTACTTTAAGATCAACTCCATTATCAACGGCGTTTTCACTGAGCGCATTGGCAAGCTCATAAGGATTGACAACACCTGCCGAAGGGGAAAGAAGCGCTCCTGCAAGTGAAGATGAAAGATTAGGTTCTTCTACGCGAAGGCGCTCTTTGTCCCAGAGTTCAAGGCCTGGAACTCCTTTTTCATCACCTTGCTTTTTTAGTCGGAAAAGCTCTGGAAGTTCATCTTCAGTTCTTGCTACAACAAGTTCCCCGATACGCCGAAAAGCAAAATCAAGTTCTTTGCTGAGTTTGTCATAAAGGGCATTTCCTTTTACAACAAGCCTTCCTTTTAAAGTCTCGATTGAATCATGATGGCCTGCATGTATTATCCCGCTGTTTGTTTTAGTTGTACCGAAGCTGACTTCTTCATATTTTTCGAGAATGACAATGCGTAGCTGAAAACGCGAGAGTTCGCGGGCTATCGAGCAGCCAATCACTCCCCCTCCGATTACCGCAACATCATACATAATTGCTCCTCAATAAGAACTTGACGTGATTATGATTATTGGCCTATTATAACAATCTTTCTTCAAAAATCCAATAACTAAACGATTCTATACAAAGTAAACGTTCATGAATCATATCAAGTTTTACCCCCTCTCGGATATGAAATTAAACAAAAAAGTCGTTTCTGCCTTGACCCTGAATCCAGGCTTATGGTCAAGTTTTCCGGATTCTCTGCCACGGTTTACATCGAAGCCAGGTGTAGGAATGAAGGGACGCAATAAACCTATTGAGAGTAGTAGAATAATTTTAATATTTTATGCAACCTTTTAAAAAATTTCCGCCGCTTTTGAAAAGTCAGATATTGTATGTACTGACAGATATTGACGACACCCTCACCAACAGCGGAAGGCTTCAGGCCGCTGTTTTTTATGCAATGGAAAAGCTTAAAAAATCAGGGATAAAAATAATACCCATAACGGGCCGTCCTGCCGGGTGGTGTGATCATATAGCAAGGATGTGGCCAGTCGATGGTATTGTCGGGGAAAATGGCGCATTTTATTTTTATTATGATGAACTCAATAAAAAAATGATCAGAAGATACTGGAAGCCTGAATCTGAGCGGGAGGCTGACAGAAAAAAACTCGAAGAATTAAAGAAAGTAATTCTTAAAAAAATCCCGGGGAGCAGAGTTTCTGCAGATCAGGCATACAGGGAGGCAGATCTTGCGATAGACTTCTGTGAGGATGTTTCTCCTCTTTCTGAAGATTCTGTTGATGCAATAGTAAAGTGTTTTGTTGATGCAGGGGCCCAGGCTAAAATAAGCTCAATTCATGTTAACGGCTGGTTTGGTGCTTATGACAAATTATCAATGTCAAAAATAATGTTTGAGGAAATTTTCAGGGTAAATCTTGACACTATCAAGGAAAAGGTGATTTTTACAGGAGATTCTCCGAATGATTCTCCCATGTTTTCATATTTTCCAAATTCAGTAGGCGTTTCAAATGTCATGAGTTTTACTGGCAGAATGCCGTGCGAGCCTTCATGGATAACACTTGGTGAAGGCGGCACAGGTTTTGCCGAAATGGTTGAAGGGTTGTTGGACAAAGACTCATGAGATGCAGAAAAATCAAGACAAATCATTGCCTTACTTTGTCAAATAATCCGAATCAGCTTTTTATCCCTTTCAGCACACTGCTCACTTTGCTGGAAAGATCCGAGATGCTGTATGGTTTTTGAATAAACCCGTTGCATCCTTTTTGCATGATTTCTTGCGCCCGGCCATTTATGGCATATCCGCTGGAGAGCAGAATTGGCATCCCGGGCTGAATCCCGCGAATACGGTCAAACGTATTGCCGCCATCCATTTCAGGCATGACCAGATCAAGGATAACCAAATCGATTTCTTTTCCCATATCCATGATTAACTTGATTGCTTCCTGTCCTTTATTGCACGGTATGACGTTATAGCCAAGCCGCTCCAGCATGGCCTTTGCCACCTCAACGATCATCTCTTCATCATCTACCAGGAGAATAGTAGCAGACCCCCTGATTAGCTCACTTTCAGTAGGCATTTCTCGATGTGCTTCCTTATCCGACACAGGCAAATATATGTTGAAGGTTGTTCCACGTCCAATCTGGCTGTAAACTGTTATCATTCCTCCATGATTCTTGATGATTCCATATGCAGAAGCCAATCCAAGGCCGGTCCCTCTTCTCATTTCCTTGGTCGTGAAAAACGGATCGAAAGCTCGCAGGCATGTGGTTTCATCCATACCAACACCAGTATCAGTGATTGAAATCAATGCATAACGGCCAGGCTCCACTTGATGAGGCTTGCTGTTTGCCGCATCCATCATGACAACCTTTGTTTCCAGGTACAATTCTCCTCCCTCAGGGGGCATAGCCTGCCAAGCGTTGACATACATGTTCAGGAGTACCTGCTCGATCTGCCCCCTGTCAGCTTCCACAACCAGGGGTGAATTTTGGCATTTTCTATGAATCCTGATCTCTTTTTTTGTCCTGCCGAACATTGCTGAGCTGCTGAGGATTAATTCATTCATATCGATCGGTTTTATTTCGTATTTGCCGCCTTTGGCATAGCCCAGCAGTTGTTTTGTGAGATTAGTTGCGCTTTTTATATATTCTTCGATTGCATGGATATGCTCCAAGTGCTGATTTGAAATCTTAGTATCCAACGATATAAGAGATGTGCGGCCCTGGATGCCCATCAATAGGTTATTGAAATCGTGGGCGATACCGCCTGCAAGTGTGGCGATAGCCTCAAATCTCTGGACATGCTGAAATCTGGCTTCAAGTTTGGCCTTCTCCTCCTCGGCTTGCTTGCGGTCTGTAATATTCCGCGCAGTCACAATGATCCTGTTGTCACTGCCGATTGTGGCCAATCTCATCTTAATTTCTACCCAAAATATTTGGCCGGATTTATTCTTTGCCTGCCATTCGAACTGTTGCGGCTCTCCGGCCATAGCCTTTCTGAGCCAGTTCATTGCATCCGATTGAGTGTAGGGAGCAAGGCCTGAGCTCAAGTCGCCGACTGAGAGATGGATGGCTTCCTGGCGGGAATAACCGAACATCTCGCACATAGTCTGGTTAACATCGGTTATATCTCCGGAAGGCAATTCATGGATAAAAATGGCTTCGTTGGTGGCATTAAAAATTGACTGGAAACGATCATTGCTATCTCGCAGCAGTTTTTCCTTCTCAATCCTGAGTTCTACTTCCTGCTGCAGGGCTTTTGTTCTTTGTGAGACCATCCGTCTCAAAATCCATAGCCATAGGGATAGCAGGACCAAAACAAACATGATCACTACAATGGCAGCCGAAATATAGCGCATCCATTCCTTGCTTAGGATAGGGGTGCCGTACCATCGCTGTTCAATCTCTTCATACTCAGCCTTCGAAATCTGTGAGAAACCGCTTTCAACCTTTTCAAGCAGTAATTGTTTACCCTTGAGTACAGCCCTGTGGAATTCACCTGTATAGAGCGGCTTGGTTACATTGAATCGATCATGAATTCCTAACTTGAAAAGAAAATACAACGCAGGTGGCTTATCAACCGTAAACACGTTTAACTTGCCCTGGTTGGCCGCAATTACAATCGCCTCGTAGCTTGCAAATTCTATCAGGTTGGTGACTCCACTTGATTTGAGCACTTCTATGGAGTTATCCCCGGCTTTAACCCCTACGGCAAACCCCTTGAGATCGCTTGCGTCTTGTATCCCCGATATATCTGATCTGAAGAAAACAGGCACGTCAATACGCGCATATGGTTTTGTGAAATCATAAATCAGTTCGCGCTTCTTGTTTCGGAAGATTGTGTCTATAACATCGAATTCACCTGCCTGCATGCGGAGCAGGGCCTCGTTCCAGTCCATGGCGTTCAATTCGACAGAGATTCCGGTTTTTTTCTCCCACAGCCGCCACTGATCGATGAGAATACCCTTTAACTTGCCATCGTTTTCCTTAAAAACATAGGGCGGGTAATTGTCGTCCATGACAACCCTGATGCTGCGAATGGACGTGTCTGTAGTTTCTTCATCAGAAGAAAAAACAAGTGAAGGAACTAACAGGAGCGAAACGATGAAAATGAAGTTCCTGCACGATCCTGAATAAGAATTTTTGCCCATTGGGAAATTCCAAAAAAGATCAACCATGTCTTGATATCGCTACGACTCTGAATCTTCTTTCAGGATGTTACCAAAAGTTTTTTACCCGTATCAAGTCATGCGTGCCTTGTCAACGTATTTAACAAAGAAAATATCACTTGAGGTTTTTCGAAATTTTCAGAGGAAAAGCCAAAAAACATGTGACGCATATTCAGGTTCACGGTTGTTCACTCCCCCAAACCGTGAACACAGAATCACAGAAGAGCTGTGCTCTTCTTTGGATCAAGCCGAAAGCAAATCTCATCACCTTCTTCATGCTTAAGTTTATGAGAAACCTGCGCTCTTATCATGATATCGTTAATATTGATGAAAAAGAAGAGAAAATTACCAAGATATGCCTTATGGGCAATGATTCCCTTAAAAACATTCAGGCTTTCTTCTTTAGGAATTTCTGAAAGAATCTTGACATCTTCAGGACGAATTGAGGCAAATACTTCCTGTCCCTTGGTGAAAGCAGAACCCTCTGATGTCATGCACAGCAATTTGTCGCTGAAATCAGTTTTGATGATGGCTTCATTTGTTTCAGGCATTAACTGGGCTATTTTTCCATGAATAAAATTCATGGCACCAATGAAGTCTGCAACAAATTTGTTGGCAGGTCTTTCATATATCTCAAGCGGTGAGCCAGTCTGTACGATATTTCCTTTTTCCATTACCACCACTCGGTCGGATATAACCATTGCCTCAGCCTGATCATGTGTCACATAGACTGATGTGATGCCCATGCGTTTTACCAGGCTTTTGATTTCAAATCTCATTTTTTCTCTCAGCTTGGCATCCAGATTGCTGAGAGGCTCATCAAGAAGAAGCACTTTCGGATTTCTTATCAAAGCCCTGGCAAGAGCAACTCTTTGCTGCTGTCCTCCGCTCAGTTGCCCCGGATATCTTTCCTCCAGACCTCTCAATCCCACCATTTCAAGCGAATTGATGGCCTTTTCCTTGATTTCATTCTCGGAAAAACCCTGTAGTTTAAGCCCGTAAACAATATTGTTAAAGACTTTCATATGAGGCCAGACAGCATAATTCTGAAACATCATGCCGAGTCCCCTTTTGGCAGGTGGTATAAAACCATTTGCAAACATGGATTTGCCGTCTATGATAATATCTCCGCTTTCTGGTTTCTCAAGACCGGCTATGCATCTGAGTGTTGTTGTCTTGCCGCATCCGCTGGGTCCAAGAAGGGTCAGGAGCTCTCCTTTTGACACTTCAAGATTTATGTGGTTTATTGCAACCACTTTTTTAAAGTTTTTGTAAAGATTCTGAATCTCAATAAAAGCCATTATCTCTCCTTGCAGTCTTTTGCTACACTTTGAAAGGTCACAGTCAGCTAACAACCCTCACCCCAACCCTCTCCCGATGGGAGAGGGAGTCAGCGGAAATATCAGTTTATGACCGGCTAAAGTATATTTCTGGCGCTGTAAAACTGTAATTTATAAATTTATTTCCCGCCCGGTCCCCATGCAGCCTTCATTATGCCGCCTCCGATTCTTGCAATTATAAGAAGAAGTATGAAGGTAATTACAATCATGAGAAAAGCCATTGCAGCAGATATTCCAAATTCCATGCCGCGGTGCCAGTTCAGATAAATCCCTATGGGAAGAGTTTCCCATCCGCCCCGATAAAGAAAAATTGCTGTTGAGATTTCCTGAAAAGCCATGATGAAAAACATGACAACACCAACGAGAACTCCCTTCATGAGAAGGGGCAGGGAAATTCTGAAAAAAGTCCTGACCTTTCCGACTCCTGATACTTCTGAAGCCTCTTCAAGGGAAGCATCTAACTGAAGGTACGAAGAGTGGGCGATTCTCAGAAAATATGGAAGCCGTCTTGCAAACAGCGCAAGTGGCATGATTATCCAGTGGGAAGCAATTGGAATGCCTTTCCAGAATCCGAGAAGATAGCTTACACCTATTGCTATGCCCGGGAAGGCCAGCATGAGCGTTATTATAAAGTCTAATGCATCTTTTCCTGGTGTACGGGTGCGCACAATCAGGTATGCTGCCGGAAGCCCGAATGCGATTCCAAAAACAAGAGCTATTCCACTGAAAAGAAAAGAATTGTAAATGAGTGCAGGGCTTTCATTCAGAATGACCCTGAAGTTGTCGAGCGTCCAGTAAGTTGGGAATGGCTCAAAAACCCATCTTCTGGAAAAGGCGGCAAGGCCCATTACAACAGGAATCAAAAGGACAAGGCCTGCTGTGATAATCATGTAAAGATAAGCGCCTGCTTTAAGAAGGGGGCCCGGCTCTATGACCCTTCCTTCTGATGTTGTTCCTTTGGAAAGGCCTGTATATTTTCTCTTTTCAATCCACCATCTTGCAGCAAGAAAAAGCGTTATGCAAACGAGTGATGATATGACGACAGCTACAATTCCCATGTACTTGCGGTTTATGTCTGTAAAATGGTAGGCGATATTTATATATGCAACAGACGGCAGATAGTCAACCTGTCCGAGGATCAGCGGGGTAAGCCAGTCTGTGAAAGGCCAGAGAAATACCATGACAGCACCTGCCAGGTAATTAGGAGCGCAAAGCGGCAGCGTAATGGTCATAAATCTCCAGAACCCGCTTGCGCCTTCTACTTCGGCAGCCTCCTCAAAAGAAGGATCTATGTTTGTGAACCCTGCTGAAAGGCTTAAAACGATGAATGGTATCATGTGAAGAGCCTGGATGAAGACAAGCCCGTGAATGCCGTATATGAAATTGATGGGCTTGGCTATAATGCCTAAGTCCATCAGGAGAAGATTCATTGTTCCGAATTTTCCGAAAAAAATAATGAAAGCAAAAACGCCTGCATAAGCAGGAAGAACAATGGGTAAAAGGATAAGGGCCGTGAATACGGTCTTGCCTTTCTGTCTGTATCTGGCAAGAATATAGGCAAGCGGAATTCCAAATACGCTTGTTGTAAGAAGAACCAGGGCACTCAGAACAAGGGTGTTCCAGAAAGTTTTAAGATAATAAGTGTCTTTGAAGAATTCTATATAATTTTTGAAGCTGAAGCCGTCAATTTCTGAAATCTTAAAGCTGTCTATCACAAGGATGGAAAGCGGATAAATCACAAATAAGGCAATGACGCACCACAGGAGAGAAGACAGATAAAAATTGCCGCGGGACATGTTAAATCCTTTTACCGGAAAATGCGATTAACTGCTGCCAGGCTGACCGTAAAAACTGGGTCAGCCTGACCTGTATAAGACATTTTTTTAAAAGCTCGTTTTTTAGTTTTTTTACTTTGCCGCAAGAAGAGCTCTTGCCTGTGTTGCGGTTATCCTTGCTGCTGCATAATTGCCTTCAATTTCGAATAATGTTCTTGCTTCTTTGATTTTTGCCTCAGCCTTGCTTACATTCTTTTTAGCTGATTTGGCAAAAGCTACTTCTCCTTCAACTTCTTCGATTAAAAAAAGGCTGTTTTTAAGCTCTCCCCATTTTCTGTAGATCTCTAATTCATAATATTTATTTACTGCATCCCATCTCTTTGTGGCAAGATCAAGGTCGTATTCTATTAATCCAACTTTAATATCCCAGAAATTGTCTACACCAAGGGCTTCTTTGGCGTGTTTGGCCATGGCCACACCTTCTTTTTCCCATTCAGAAAACTTAATGTCGTTTCTGGCTGTGAAATAGCCGCCTTCAAGCACTGCCTTCTGTCCTTCGATGCTGAAAAGCCAGTCCAGAAAAATCTTTCCTACAGCAGCATTTGGAGCATTCTTGAGAAGTGATACAGCCTCAGGAACAAGAATGGTCTTGTCAGGCATAAGATCTCGTACAGGGTAGCCGTCTTTTCGTGCAACCATTGCATTCATCTGGGGCTGTGCGATTCCTATCGGAGCCTCCCCTCTGCTTGTCAGATGGGTAGTGTCTGTGCTGCCTGTTGAAAAACGCGACAATTGTGCTGCAAGGAGTCTGTTCATCGCCCATCCTTCTTTTTCACCATATCCCTGAAGAAGGATTTCCACTACTTCATGCTGGGTCCCTGAAGCATACGGAAGAGTATGGACAATGTTGCCTCTGTATATGGGGTTGAGAAGGTCTTTCCAGGTTTTTGGAGGAGGCAGTCCCAGGCTCTTCAGAACCTTTTCGTTATAGAGGTTGGTTACTATCCATGGTGAAAAACATGTCCAGAAATCGCCTTCATCCTTAACTTTCATTCCATGCCATTTGGCTGGAACCTTGTCCGAGTCTTTGGGTTTGTAGGCAACTGCCCTTCCTTCTTTTTTCAGAACCTCGTGGGCAGGAGCACCTGCACCAAGAAAAATGTCTGCGTCAGGCTTATCGCCCCATGCTCTTACCTTGTCGAGACAGACTGGCCATCCGCCAGGCCGGACAAAAGTTATTTCAACAGTCTTACCTTGTGTTTTCTTATAATATTCTTTGAATCCCTTGTCCAGGCTGTCGGATAATTCCTTATAAATCGGGCCTACCCAGCCTAGTTTATCATTGGTCTGGGCTTCGGTTGAAGATGCAGGCAGAAGCATCAGTGTAAAAGCTGCAAAGATTGCAAGGATTACTACTTTTGTTTTCATTTTTGTTTCTCCTTTATGGTGATATCTTGATGATAAAAAAATAAACCCTAAAACCATCAATAACCTTAATAGAAGCGTCTGTTACAAACCGGAAAACTTCAGATTGTTGTTATGTTGCCTCCTTTCATATTGCGCGTCCTTAGGTATAGTGACAAATACATAAAATTTTGGCCTTATAATCTTTTTACAAAAATACGTCAAGATAATAAAGGTATCTATCTGAAATTATGAATCATTAATGCGTTGCTTGTAATGCACTGCATATTGCAATTCCAACTGAATGACTTATTGTGTCTCATTTTTTAAAATGACAGGTCAGAGGGTTTTTTAAGGACGAGATACTATGGGTATTTACCTGGCAATGCAAAAAAACTGATAGTTGTGGAGCGATTGATTTTGCGGGTCTTTCATTTTCTAACCTTGAACTCTGGAACTGAGAGCCTGAAGAGATACTCTTTTCTCTATATTCTGTCAAAATGTGAAAACTGCATTGTAAAGGTTCCCCTGCCCTGGGAAGCTGACCTTATTGCAGTAGAATATCCGAACATCCTTGAAAGGGGAACAATTGCGCGAATTTCATTGGTGCCAATTTTTTGTTCTATGGCTTCGATTTTACCGCCTCGGCTGTTCAAGTCTCCAATGACTTCACCTGTAAAAGACTCTGGAACAGTAATTTCTACATTCATTACAGGATCCAGCAGAAATGGCCTTCCTTTTGACATTGCTTCCTTGCAGGCCATGGATGCGCTTACCTTGTAAGCAAGATCTGTCCCCTGGGACTCACGGTAGGAGCCTCCTATGAGGCTGGCCTCGATATCAACAACAGGATATCCCTGAAGCTCGCCGCTTTCGAGTGCCTCCATGACGCCTTTTTCAATTGATTTCATAAACTGAGAAGGAATCCTGTCTTCAGAAACATTTATAATAAAGCATTTCCCAGCACCCCTCGACAATGGTTTAAGATGGATGGAGACTTCTGCAAAATGGCTCTGACCAGCCACTTCCTTATCAAAAACGGCTGTGGCAGAAGCTTCTTTTTCAATGGTTTCTCTGTAAACTACCTGAGGCTTACCAACTTTAACATTGGTCTGAAATTCTCTTGTCATTCTGCTGATAATGACTTCAAGGTGCAGCTCTCCCATGCCCGAGAGAATCTTCTGTCCTGTGTCTTCATCTTCCTTGACACGCAATGTAGGGTCTTCGGCCAGAAATTTGTCCAGCACCTGATCCAGTTTTTCCTGATCTGATCGTGTAGCAGGTTCAATTGCAAGTGAGATGACAGGTTCATAAAAATCCATTTTTTCGAGTAAAACCTGATGCCCGGCCTGACAAAGAGTTTCTCCGGTTGATGAATCCTTCAGCCCCATTACTCCCACTATGAATCCTGCACCTGCCTCGTCAATCCTTTCATGTTTGTTGGCGTGCATCTGAAAGATTCTTGAAAGTTTTTCTTTTTTATTTCTGGACGGGTTGAAGACATCATCACCTGCTTTGATTGTTCCGCTGTAAATTCTGAGAAAAGAAAGTCTTCTGCCTTCAGCCATTGAAACCTTAAAGATGAGAGCTGCAAGAGAGGCGCTATCAACCGGGGGGCATTCTATTATTTCTCCAGTTTTAGGATGAACACCTTTTATTGGAGGAACATCCGAGGGGCTTGGAAGAAACATCGATATGGCATCAAGAAGCGGCTGTATGCCTTTGTTTTTCAGGGCAGAACCACATAGAACCGGAACCATTTTAAGATCAATCGTTGCCTTACGGATGGCTTGCAGCAATGCAGAAGTTTCTATGGGGGTTTCCGAAAGATAGGCTTCCATGATTCTGTCATCTGTATCTGCAATCATTTCAATGAGTTTTTCACGGTAATGGCCGGCAGTTTCGAGCTTGTCAGAATCAATGTCTTCAAGCGAGAATGTAGCTCCAAGAGAGTCGTCATCCCACATGATCTGTTTCATGGCTACCAGGTCAATGACTCCTTTGAAGGTTTCTTCACTTCCTGCAGGGAGCTGTAAAATTAGAGGGTTGGCATTAAGTTTTGATTTCATCATAGCAACAGCACTGAAGAAATCGGCTCCGATTCTGTCCATTTTGTTGATAAAGGCTATTTTGGGGACATGATATTTGTCGGCCTGTCTCCACACGGTTTCAGATTGAGGTTCAACTCCTCCAACTGCACAAAAAACACCGATTGCACCATCAAGCACTCTAAGTGAACGCTCAACCTCTATGGTAAAGTCAACGTGACCCGGAGTGTCAATCAACTGAATTTCGCACCCTTTCCAGCGGCAGGTTGTTACAGCCGAAGTGATGGTAATGCCCCGTTCCTGTTCATCCTGCATCCAGTCCATGACTGCCTCTCCATCATGTACTTCACCCATTTTATGCGATTTCCCGGTATAATACAGAATTCTTTCTGTTACAGTAGTTTTTCCGGCGTCTATATGGGCAATGATGCCAATGTTTCTGATTGAGCTTATTTTTAGTTTTTTCATCATGCCGACCTGTTATGAAGGGCTTGGGAAAGTGAAAATAAAATGCTGTCAAGGAAAAATAAGGCCACCTTGATTTGTAGGCAGGCTAGTTGCTCAAGTTTAACCTGGTATACTTAAGGTAAAAAAGGGGTAACCAAACCAACCAGGCCACCCCTTCAAGAATTTTATCCCATAAAATAATGAATCAGTTAAAAAAGCTTCTAAATCAGTGTCTTGCGTAAGAAATTCCCCACCATTTTTCGGCAGCGGATTTTTCTGCGTCTTCCTTGGTAACATTTTTGAATCCAGTCCAGCTAAAACCTAAATGAGACCAGCTTTTATAAGTTGTGCTTTGGCTCCAGAATTCGGATTCCTTGGCAGCCGTACCGCAGCCGGCAAGAAACATTCCTAAAACAATGACCATAATAAGTTTTTTCATAGATCCTCCTTTGTTGTATCATTGAAAAAAAGAATAACGTGATTTGATTCCTTATCTTTTTCAACCTTCACCTTAATCATTCTCAGCCAGACTATACCAAAATAAAAAATACTGCAATCAAAATTCTGAAAAAATAACAATAAAGAAAACGACCGATATTCGTCAATTTGAAATAACATTGAAATTATATCTTGAAAATATGGTTGGATTTTAATATTAAGCAGATATTTTTTGGTTATTTATTCTATGATTCATTGGGACATACCTGAAAAAGGAGACAGATCAATGGAACAGAAGATTTTGGTTGCGCTGGATGATTCCAGCAATGCGATGAGAACAGTTGAATTCATAATAAAGACTTTTTCGCCAAAAGGTTGCAAAATAACCCTCTTCAGTGTTCTTCCCGGTACAGCGGCGATCTGCGACATGAACAGCCCTGAGCTAACGCCTTATTTTATTTCTCAGCAGAGCATTTTCTGCCAGCTCGAAGATCAAAAAAAACAGCTTATCACTGAAGCCCTGAAAAAGGCAAAAAACCTTCTTGTTGAGGCCGGCTTTGATGAGAAGCGCATAAAAATAAAAATTAAGCCCAGGAACAAAGGTATAGCCAGAGATATTATTGCTGAAGCCAGTGCAAAATATTCTCTTGTCATAATGGGAAGAAGGGGTCTTTCGGGCGTTAAGGAGTTTCTGCTTGGAAGCGTTTCACAAAAAGTGCTGCACAGCATTAAAGATGTCTCGGTTTTGATTGTTAATTGATGTATAGAATATTTTCTTGAAAGTTTTACTTCTCTGTGTTAGGCGGTTCAAACTTTAAGCTCAATTTTAAACCCCTGCGCTTAATAACAATTTAGTATTGATTGCAGGATAGAAAGGATTACAACATGGCTTCTAAGAAACATCTGCAAATAGCTTACAGTGCGGCCATCGTATTGTTTGTAATCGGCGCATTCAGCTATGCTGCTTTTTCTGCAAAAAAACCGGATCAGCCTGTGAGGCATGTTTTCAAAGGACTTGCAGGAAAAGTTCTATTTGATCACAAAACCCATGCGTCAGAAACAGCTTATGGACTTGCGTGCAAGGATTGCCACCATCATCCTGTTGAAAAGGATTCAGCAAATCTTTCCTGCAGGAAATGTCACATGCCTGAAGGAAACGATGAGAATGTTTATCCTGAGCTCTGTAAGGATTGCCATGATCCTAATGACTATGATGGGTTTGCAATGCTGAATAAAACTGATGCATTGCATAAACAGTGTATCGAATGCCATAAGCAGGTTGGAGCCGGACCTCTGGAATGTTCGGCATGTCATGCCATGTAATCATTAACTCTGCTGTCAATTTACAGGTAAGGGCTTGAAATATGCTAAAAAAATCATTTATAGGCTTGGCAAAACCATGGATAAGATATGAGGTTTTGGGGAAAAAACCCCAAGAGCCTATTAAAGTCTCGTATCCAAAAACAGCAATATTTTATATTGAGGGCAGTTTCCAGAGTTTAAAGGAGATAATTCTTAAAAAAGGCAGGAAGGTTGTAACCGGTCAAAAGCTCTGCCTGAAACAAGGTGATCAGACCTCAGTGCTTTCAACAGTTACAGGAAAGATAAAATCCATAACTCAAGTAAAAGGGGATTTTGACAAATCTTATGTGGCGGTTTTCATTGAGGTTTCCGAGAAACAGGAAATTGATCCTTTATTCAAAACAAACATCGAAGATTTAACACTTCAGAAAGCAACGTCTTTTCTTCAGGGTATTCCCGGAAACCCTCCCTTCAGTATCCTCACAGATTCGGGGAAACCCATTAAAACAATTATAATAACAGGTATTGACAGCGATCTTCTGGTTAAGACAAATCAGTATGTTGTCCTTTCCTGCTTAGACAAAATTGTTCGCGGAATTAATGTGCTAAAGGAGATAACAGGCATAGAAGATATTATTCTTGCCGTTTCAAAGGAGTTCATTCAGGGATACGGGCATATTGGGGCCAAGGTCAAATTCGTTGATACAGTTTATCCATCCGGACTACCTGTATTAATGGCCAAAGAAATTCTGGGCAAGGTTGTTCCTGCCGGAATGACCTGTCAGGATATAGGCATATGTTTTATTGGGGCAGAAGCAGTCGCATCTTTGGGGCAAGTCCATGGGGGAGACAGTATTCCTGTTGATAAGATACTGACCGTCGTAGACAAGAAAGGTGTCGGCACTCTCGTATCCGCAAGGATAGGAACTCCTGTACGAATGATTCTTGAGAGCCTCAACATATCCTTGGAAGAAGGAGACCGTCTGATAGCAGGAGGTCCCATGACAGGTTCTGCCGTGTACACTGATGATTATCCTGTTCAGTCAGGAACAGATGCAATCCTGGTTCAAGACGGCAAGGCTATTCCAGGTTATTCTGATAATGCGTGCATTAACTGTGGGGAATGTATAAGGGTTTGCCCTGTTGATGTACCCGTCAATATGCTGATAAGGTTCCTGGAAGCAGGTCAGTACCAGCAAGCTGCTGACTCTTATGATCTTATGTCTTGCATTGACTGTGGACTATGTACTTATGTTTGCGTATCCAGAATCCCGATATTCCAGTATATTAAGCTTGCCAAACACGAACTTGCCTTGGGGCAGACTGCGGAGGCGGAGAATGGTTAATCAGAAAAAATTTGTTGTTTCACATGCTCCTTTCTGGCACAACGGGAGCAGTATTCCTGAGCGAAGCCTGCATATGATGATTGCAACGATTCCCGCCGTTCTTTTAGGCGTTTATCAGTACGGCATTCTGGCTATCAGGGTAATTGCCCTGAGTGTTGCCATGGCAATGATCTGGGAACTGATTGCCAACAGGCTCATGAAACGCTCTTACACCATAGGTGATGGGAATGCCGCTCTTATCGGGTTGCTTTTTGCCATGCTCCTTCCTGCAACCATACCATGGTGGGCAATTGTTGTAGGAACTTTTGTTGCAATTTTCATAGGAAAACAGATATACGGGGGCATGGGGGGAAATCCCTTCAACCCTGTTCTGGTATCATTGGCCGTTCTCTATCTGTCATGGGGAGGACTCTTTGATTTCAATGAAGCCCTGGTTGATTTTGATTTTGACTTCAGCATGGTCTATCCTCTTGCAGCAATAAAACAGCATGGTGCAGTTGCTGCCGAGGCGTTTTCACTGACAGGGTTTCTTATGGGCCAGCAGTCAGGTGGAATAGGGGCTACTTTCGGACTTGGATTGATCTTGGGCGGTATTTATTTAATAATAAGGGGGATCATTCGATGGGAACTGGCAATTTCCTTTCTTTGTGGTGTTTTTGTTGCTGCAATGATCTTCAATCTGGCCAATCCTGTCCGCTATGCTCCTGCTGAATTTCATCTTCTTACCGGCTTTACAATGATCGCGGCGTTTTTCCTGATTACCGAAGATTCCTCTTCTCCAGTCAACTTTATCCCTATGCTGTTATACGGAGCAGGTGCAGGTGCCTTTACTGTAATAATACGGAATGTCGGGATTTTTGTTGACGGAACTGTATTTGCTATTCTCATCTTCAATATAGTCAATCCACTTCTAGACAAGATCAGGCCAAAAGCATTGGGAAAGGTTGACCATCATGCGTGAAATGATAAAAATGGTTATTGTCCTTACTGTGTTGTGTTCCATGTCAGGAGGGCTTCTTGCTGCTTTGAGGGATGGAACAAAGGACGAGATTGAAAATCAGCAGCTTGCGTTTGTAAAAGGTCCTGCAATTAAAAAAATACTCGAAGGGGCTACAAATGATCCCATAAAAGATCGCTTCAAGATCAAGGATGGAGAGATTGAAAGAAGTTTTTTTGTGGGAGTGTTCGACGGGAAGGCAGAGACAGTGACTTTTGAAAGTTCAGGAAAAGGTTTTGGCGGAGCCATAGGAATGATGGTTGGAGTAAACCTGACCGACGATAAAATCGTTGGAGTTGCAGTTACAACTCACTCCGAAACTCCTGGAATAGGAACAAAAGCACAGACCGATCCATCTTTTGCGAAACAGTTCAAGGGGGCAAGGCTTGCTGATGAATTCAAGGTAAAATCTGATGGAGGAAAAATCGATGCTATATCCGGTGCAACAGTAACCTCTCGCGGTATTGCATTTGCAGTTACTGATGCAGCTAAAATATACAGTAAAATGAAGCCTCAGATAGCTGAAAAAATAAAGACAATAAAATAGGGGGATTAAATGGCAAAAACACTTACTCAGGAGTTTACAAAAGGACTTTGGGCTGAAATTCCTCCA
Source organism: Desulfobacteraceae bacterium (assembly GCA_037439445.1). Classification (GTDB taxonomy): domain Bacteria; phylum Desulfobacterota; class Desulfobacteria; order Desulfobacterales; family Desulfatirhabdiaceae; genus JBBIWB01. The sequence continues at coordinate 18,520 of JBBIWB010000036.1, forward strand.
TTTCGTCTTGTGCTTGGACTATGTCCGATCCTTGCCGTTACCAAAACCGTGGAAAATGGTATTGGAATGGGAATTGCCGTAATTTTTGTTCTTGTCTGCTCCAATTTTCTTGTATCTGCGTGCCGGAAAATTATTCCAAGTAAGGTACGAATTGCATGTTTTATTGTAATCATTGCAACATTTGTCATTGTTGTAGAGATGCTGATGCAGGCCTATAGCTATCCGCTTTTTCTGAAACTTGGTATTTTCATTCCTCTTATAGTGGTCAACTGTATAGTACTTGGCAGGGCAGAAGCATTTGCCTACAAGAATGGTCTCATAGCCTCTATTGCAGACGGACTTGGAATGGGAATAGGATTCACCCTGTCACTGACAGTGCTGGCTGCTTTCAGGGAAGTTCTCGGAAGCGGCACTTTTCTGGGCAAAGCGGTGTTCGGACCAACTTTCCAGCCATTCACTTTCATGGTGGAAGCTCCCGGAGCCTTCGTATGTTTAGGACTGATGCTTTGTATAATGAATGTTCTGGGGAAAAAATAAGAGGTGATTCATGGGTGATTATCTGCTTTTTATAATAAGCTGCGTTCTTGTAAACAATATCTTGCTTCTTCAGTACCTTGGGAACTGTCCTTTTTTAGGGACTTCAAAAAGCATGGATACTGCTGTCGGCATGTCGATGGCGGTTATCTTTGTTCTGGTTCTGGCAGGAGCCATCAGTTGGCTGGTTGAGATGTATGTGTTGAGGCTTCTTGGGCTTGAATACCTCAGAACCATAGCCTTCATTGTTGTCATTGCCTCACTTGTGCAGTTTGTTGAAATGTTTCTTAAAAAAAGCATCCCTTCTCTTTATTCAGGACTCGGGATTTTTCTTCCGCTTATCACAACAAACTGTGCTGTTATGGGGGTATGTCTCATCAACATCAATGAAGATTACAATTTCATCAAGACCCTGGTTTCATCTTTTGGGTATTCAGCAGGCTTTGGGGTTGCTCTTATTTTGTTTGCAGGTGTAAAAGAGCGAATTACTCTGGCAAGAGTTCCCAAGCCACTTCAGGATACTTCAATTGGACTGGTAACAGCCGGTTTGTTCTCCCTTGCTTTTTTCGCTTTTAAAGGAATGGTTTAGCTCAGGCATATGGGTTCCTACCGAACGGTTGCATTCTCAAAAAATGCAACCAATGTCTTTTTCCATATCCTTACCTCTTGTAATCTAAGGTGCCGTCACTGCTATATCAATCCATTGCAACACGGCACCAAAACCCTTGACATTGACACTATCTATGCCTGGCTGGAAGTGTTTGCAGGAAAGAAAAACCAGGTAAATGTCATTTTTTTGGGCGGAGAGCCTACCTTGCATCCTGATCTTCCTCTGGCTGTTCTGCGCGCAAGAAAACTTGGTTATTACTCCATTACCATAGACACTAACGGATACTTGTTCAATGACGTTCTTTCCCGCCTGAATCCTGAAGATGTCGATTATATTAGTTTCAGCCTCGATGGGGCAACTTCGGATGTAAATGATTCACTGAGAGGCAAGGGATCTTTCAGTGTATGCATGAACGGGATGGAGTCAGCCGTTTCAAAAGGTTTCAATTCAAGCCTCATTTTTACTGTCAGCAACTCAAATTCCCATGAACTTGAAAAAATGCCAGCCCTTCTTGAAAAGCTCAAGATAAGCAGGTTTTTTATCCAGGTTCTGGGTATCCGCGGAAAACTTGCAGTGGATTCAGGGGTCAACAGCATAGGGAGGGTTTCTGCTGAAGAGTGGCTGGATATTGTCCCTGATATCGCAGCAAAAACCGCCGCTAAAGGTATTCACGTTACTTATCCGAAGGTTTTTCTTCAGGCTCACGAGAGTTTTGAATGTGCAGGCAGGGTTAGTGACAATTATTTTGTTTTTCCAAACGGCAGGGTTTACAGATGTCCTGTCTGTGAGGATTATCCCATTCACAGCATGCATTTTGTGGACAATAAGTTAGTTCAAACACAGCCAATAAATGAGGCGGACCTGTTTTACCTTGATATTCCAGAAGGATGCGTGATGAACAAGCTTGTTCAACCAGGCAATATCCGATATCTGCCTGATGGGTCGCCTGAATATCGTATCGCATGCTGTTTGCTAAAAGAAGAGATAAATGGTAATTAAAAATGCTGGTTTCAAGGTGATAGGCATCAAAGCGCTGTTATAATCTTGTCTGAAGTTTTCCAGGCCTTTCAGTTAATAAACAAAGGCTAACAGGCTTTAAGTCCTGCAGTCAATATTTCAGCAGTTAAAATTTTATGAGTAAGAGGATTTTTTTGGAATCACAGCCGACATGGGCAGAAGTTGATTTAAGGGCACTTTCCAACAATGTGAAGGAGCTTCGCAGGATAACCAGTCCTGAAGCCAGGCTTATGGCTGTTGTCAAGGCCGATGCTTATGGTCATGGTGCATTGGAAGTAGCAAATACAGCTCTTGAAAATGGCGCAGACTTTCTGGCAGTTGCAAGACTGGATGAGGCGTTATATTTGCGGAAGGCTGGTGTTGGTGCTCCAATACTTGTTCTTGGTTATACCCCGCCCGAACACAGTCACATTGTCATTGAACATGATCTTTTACAGACAATTTATGCCTTTGAGTCAGCAGATGCCCTGTCTTCCGCTGCCTCAAGGTTAAAGAAAAAGGCAGTAGTCCATATAAAAATAGATACAGGCATGGGAAGGCTTGGCCTTATTCCTGATAATCCAAGAATTTCGATACTGGGCAAGCACTTGCACGGAAGTGCGCTTAGAGATGTCGAATCCATAGCTGCGCTTCCAAATGTTGAAGTTCAGGGGATGTTCACCCATTTTGCGAGTGCTGACAGCAAGGATAAATCCTATGCCTTTCAGCAGATGGAGCGCTTTCTCGATTTTTTAGATAAACTGAAAGTCTCGGGAATAGAGATTCCCATAAGACATGCAGCCAACAGCGCTGCTCTTATCGATTTGCCGGAAACCCATCTTGATATGGTAAGGCCAGGAATATCTCTTTACGGGTTTTATCCGTCTGCTGAGGTTAAAAAAGACAGTGTTAATCTTATCCCTGCAATGTCTTTCAAGACAAGGGTTGTGCAAGTCAAGAGGGTTCCGGCAGGATTTCCAGTCAGCTACGGGATGACATATCAGACTGAAAAACCAACTGTCATTGCGACAGTTTCAGTAGGTTATGCAGATGGGCTAAACAGGTTGCTTTCATCAAGGGGAAAGATGCTGGTAAAGGGCATGAGAGCTGATATTGCTGGCCGTGTCTGCATGGATCTCACTTTGCTGGATGTGGGGCATATCCCTGATGTCGGGATTGGAGATGAAGTAGTTATTTTCGGCAGACAAGGGCAGGGTGAAATTACTGTTGATGAAATAGCCGAATCCATAAATACGATAAATTATGAAATTGTGACATCCATTTCTTCGAGGGTAAAGAGATATTATCTGCCATGAAAATACTTAACCCCACTCTGGTAATTGCTACACGAAATTATGGGAAAGTAAAAGAAATAAAAGACATGTTAAGGGACTTTCCGGTAATTCTGAAAAGCCTTGAGGATTTCGGACCCATTCCCGAGGTTGAGGAGGATGGTACAACTTTCGATGAAAATGCATATAAAAAAGCCGCATTCACTTCGAGAGTCCTCGGGCTGCCCGCTCTGGCTGATGACTCAGGCCTTGTTGTTCAGGCTTTAGGCGGAGCTCCGGGAGTCTTTTCGGCACGCTACGGGGGTGATGGTCTGACTGACAGTGAAAGATGTGATTTACTTATAAGGAACATGAAGGGAAAGACGGATCGGAGTGCTTTTTTTGAATGTGTCATCTCGATAGCTGTCCCTGCAGGTTCTGCTCTTACATATGAGGCCAGATGCGAAGGGATTGTAGCAGAATCTTCTGCCGGGACAAATGGATTTGGCTACGACCCGATTTTTTATTATCCCCCATTAAACAAGACATTTGCGGAAATGACCCTTCAGGAAAAAAAGCTTGTCAGTCACCGCGGCAAAGCAATGCAGGAGATCTGCGATGAATTTGACAAGGTTATCATCTGGTTACAGAAGCAAATACCTGTTCCTGTAAAATTTCCATGCAGTGGAGGCATATCATGTTAGAAGATTTAATCAGGAAAAACCGTTCATGCAGGAGATTCATCCAAAACCGTTCCATAGGTCTGAACATTTTAAACGAGCTTGTCAATCTTGCACGTCTGTCTGCATCAGGAGCCAATCTCCAGCCACTGAAATACATGATTTCGTGCAGTCCTGAGAAAAACATGGAAATTTTTTCCTGCCTTGCATGGGCTGCCTATCTTAAGGACTGGCCAGGCCCGGTTGATGGAGAGCGTCCCTCTGCCTATATAATTGTTCTTGGAGATTCTGCAATTTCCCAGGATTTTGGATGCGATCATGGGATCGCAAGCCAGAGCATAATGCTTGGTGCAAGGGAAAAAGGGCTTGCAGGATGCATGCTCGGAGCTGTTAACAGAGAAAAGCTCAGGCACGTCCTGAATATTTCCGAGCACTACAAGATACTTCTTGTCCTTGCGCTTGGATATCCCCGCGAAGAAATCGTGATTGATCCGGTAGGACAGGACGGCAGCATAAGATACTGGAGGGATGAAAGGGGGGTTCATCACGTTCCAAAACGAAGTCTTAAAGAAATAGTGCTTGCAACATATGCATGATTCAGGGTCAAGGGAGCTTAGTAATTTAATCCAATACAGTGGAGTTAAAAAATGGTTTCAAAAAAGCAGGGGTCGGACATTGCACAGGAAGCAGGAGGAATTTTTACGGTAGAAGATGCACGATCTCTTTTAAAGCAAAGAATGAGTTCAGCAAGTTACTCAAGAATACAAAGGATTTCATATGCAGGTGCTCTGATTAAAATTGCTAACGCTGTTATCTTGTGTAAGCCTGACGATGTTTTTATAAATACCGGTTCTGATCATGACAAACAGTTTATAAGGGAGCTTGCCATTAAAAAAGGTGAGGAATCCAGGCTTGCCATTGAAAATCATACCATCCATTTTGATTTGAAGGAAGAGCAGGGAAGGATAATGGACAGGACCTTCTATATTGCAGATGAGGATGATGTGATAAGCTCTCTTGCAAATAAAATGCTGCGCTCCGATGCCTTAAGAATCATCAAGGAGAAAATGGATGGAATTATGTGCGGCAAGATCATGATTATCGGCTTTTATATCCGCGGACCTCTCGGATCTCCTGTGTCTAATCCAGCCATTGAAATCTCAAGCTCAGCTTACGTATCTCACAGTGCCGAAATACTTTACCGCAATATATTCAGCCAGTTTGATGAAGAAGTAAACCGCCTTGGGTATTTTTACGCAAATATCCACAGTGAGGGATTAAACAGGTCCGAAGACCTTCCTGATGCACGAGTGTTAATGGACAGAGCCTACCAGACAACCTACAGCTTCAACTGTACATATGCCGGGAATACCCTGCTGATGAAGAAAGGCAATCACAGGTTTTCTGTTGATAAGGCTGTATATAGGAATCGGGGGAAAGAGCTTTCAGAGCACATGTTTATAACAGGAATCGAAGGCCCTGGAGGGCGTATCACCTGGTGTTCCGGAGCTGCCCCCAGCGGATGCGGAAAGACAACCACTGCAATGGCAGGGACTTATTTTGTAGGCGATGATCTGGCACAGATGTGGATAGATGAAAAAGGTTCCATAAAGGCCGTTAATCCTGAATGCGGCATTTTCGGAATTCTAGAAGATGTTAACTGGGAAGGCGACCCCCATCTCATGAAGCTTCTGAGGAGTTCTGGAACTGAAGTCATCTGGTCCAATGTTCTAGTGGATGCCAACGGTGTGCCTAACTGGACAGGTAATGGGGAAGCAAAGCCTGAGAAAGGAGTCAATCACCAGGGGCATTGGGAAAAGGGGAAAAAAGATGAAAACGGAAAACTGATTCCAGTTTCTCATCCCAATGCGCGCTGCACTCTTTCTCTGAAGGCGTTTTCCAATTATTCCAGGGAGACTGAAAATCGTGATGGTGTAGAGGTAAGGATAATTACCTACAGCGGGAGAGACAACGACACCATGCCGCCGGTCTGGGCTGCAAGAAATTCAGATGAAGGTGTAGTGATAGGCGCATGCATAGTATCTGCTGCGACTGCTACGGAAGTAGGCTCGTCGGGGTTAAAGCGGGCGCCATGGGCAAACGCTCCTTTTATTCCAGGGGCTCTTGGGGACTATATGGATGCCCAGTTCAAATTTTTTGGAAACCCAGGAATTGCAGAAAACAAAAAACCGATAATGGCAGGTTTAAACTATTTCCTGACTCATGAGGCAAGAGGAGGCACAGGGAAAAAACTTCTTGGGGAAAAGAAAGATGTAAGGGTATGGCTTGCCTGGCTGGAGCGAAGAGTAAATAAGGAAGTAGGGGCAATTCCAACACCGATAGGCTTTATTCCATTATACAGTGATCTCAGGAACCTTTTTAAGACACTCATAGACAAGGACTATCCCCAAGAACTCTACATCAGGCAGTTTTCATTGTATCTGGATAAAATCATCTCAAGAATAGATCTTCAGATCAGTTCATACCAGAAAGAATCGAATCTTCCTCCAAAAATATTTGATATTCTGAATAAGCAAAAGCTTTCCCTGAAGGAGCTCAAAGACAGGCTAGGCCCCGTAATTTCCCCTTTTCAACTGGTAAAAGCAGCATTATAGTAAATCCCGGGATAAAGCCATGCAACAGCGGTCTCTCATAAGGGTCATTTTAAGCCCGAGCATGGCTACTACTTTTTTGATGGGTTTTTCGTGCGGGCTTCCTCTTTTGCTTACAATTTCTCTCCTGCAGGCCTGGATGAAAGAAGAGGGGATAGACTTATCTGTCATAGGTATGATGTCCCTTGTAGGCATTCCCTATACACTCAAGTTTCTCTGGGCACCGGTTCTCGATCGCATAACCCTTCCTTTTCTCGGAAGGAGGCGGGGCTGGCTTATTCTTGTCCAGTTGTTTCTGATGGTTTCAATAGCGTGGCTTGGTTTTACGGATCCAAAACCAAATCCTGTGCTTTTAGTTTTTTCAGCCTTTCTTGTGACATTCTTCAGTGCCAGCCAGGACATAGTTGTCGATGCCTACAGGAGGGAAACTCTCACAGATTCTGAACTTGGCCTTGGTTCATCCCTTTATGTTAATGGCTACAGGGTAGGAATGCTTATTGCTTCAGGCGGCGGTTTGATCCTTGCTGATTACTTCAGCTTTTCCACTGTTTATCTTATCATGGCATCATGCATGATTCCGGGCATTTTGACCACTCTTTTCTCCCCTGAGCCCGATCAGCCTTTTGGCAGTCCCAAAACCCTGGCAGAAGCAGTTTTTATGCCCTTGAGAGAATATTTCGGAAGAAAAGGCGCTTTGTGGGTACTGCTCTTCATCCTTTTATACAAGATCGGCGACAGCATGGCTAGTGCCATGACAATTCCTTTTTATCTCGATATCGGGTTTTCAAAGACTGAAATTGGCACTGTTGTGAAACTCTTTGGATTCTGGACAACAGTTGCAGGAAGCCTTGCAGGAGGCTTATGGATGATAAGACTCGGAATCACAAGAAGTTTATGGATATTTGGGGTTCTTCAGGCTTTATCAACTGCAGGGTTCATTTTGCTTACAACAACAGGGCCAAGTGTTCCAGCATTATCTGCAGTAATAGCCTTTGAAAACTTCAGCAGCGGAATGGGAACTTCTGCCTATACTGCCTTCATGGCAAGCATTACCCACAAGCGTTTCACAGCCACACAGTATGCTCTTTTATCCAGCCTGATGGGTATTCCAAGGGTCATGCTGTCTGCACCTACCGGGTTTCTCGTAGAGTTTCTCGGCTGGAATCTGTATTTCACTTTTTGCGTTATGGCCGCCATTCCAGGGCTGTTACTCCTTTTTCAGTTTTCTGACAAAGGAAAAACCGGAAACCCGCTGTCATGAAAAAACTGTTTCAGAAAGAATGCCTTAGATGCGGAACCTGCTGCAAGAAAGGAGGCCCGGTATTCCATCTCGAAGACAAGATGCTGATTGAACACGGTTTAATTCCGGCAAAAAGCCTTTATACAATAAGGAAAGGCGAGATGGTGCATGATCCTTTAAGAGGTATTCTGTTGCCTCTTGATTCGGAGATCATTAAAATAAAAGGCCAGGAAAGATCATCAGCCTTGTCATGTCTTTTTTTGGATGACTCTGAAAACAAATGCATGATTTATGATAACCGCCCTGTTGAATGCAGGGCTTTAAAATGCTGGGATACAACAGAAATAGCGGCACTTTATTTTAAAAACGTGCTTACAAGAAAAGAAGTTTTGGCAGTGAATTCTGAAATTCTTGCTCTCATAGAAGAGCATGAGAGAATATGCAGCCATGAAAGAATCACTAAGCTTATCAGGACCGTGATAAAAACCAGGAATAAAATTCTAAGAGAAGAGATTTCAGAGATCATGGAGTTTGACAGACATCTTCGCACCCTGGTAGCAGAAAAAGTGAAGATAGACCCTGAAGTACTTGATTTTTTATTTGGAAGACCATTGTCTGTGACCAGTCAAAACTGTTTTTGGGGTTAATATGCAAAAATTCATTATTATAACCTGCCTTGTTACTCTCTGTATTTCAGGTTGTGAAGGTACTGACTTTCGCATGGCTACAGAGGCAGGCCGTGATGCTGTCAAGGCAATTACTCTTTCTGATGAAGATGTTATGGCTTTGTCAGATCACTCAGCAAAGCTTCTGGACAGCAAGCATAAGATCGCAGGGCAAGAGAATAAATATGCCAAGCGACTGGATGGTCTTGTCAGAAACCACAAGAAAGAAGAAGGACTGAATTTTGATTATAAGGCATATATTGCCGATGAAGTAAATGCCTTTGCACTGGGAAACGGGACAATCAGAATATATAGCGGCCTGATGGACATGCTAAATGATGGTGAACTCCTCTTCGTAATAGGGCACGAGGTAGGGCATGTCGTAAAGGCGCATATAAGAAAAAAAATACAGTTGGCCTATGCTGCAAGCGCGGTCCGCAAAGGAATTGCTTCTCAGAATACGATTGCAGGAGAGCTTGCCCTGTCTCAGCTTGGAGATTTTGTCAACAAGCTTGTGAATGCGCAGTTTTCCCAGTTTGAAGAAAAAGAAGCAGATGACTTCGGGCTGTCATTTCTTAAGCGAAATGGTTATGATCCTAAACATGCTGTTTCAGCCTTAAGAAAACTTGCAACACTTGGCAATGACCATTCTTTTTTAGCCAGCCATCCAGCGCCTGGTAAAAGAGCCGACAGACTCGAAAGTCAACTGGAAGGCAGGGCCTTATCGATCGAGGAAACAAAGGAACACCTGGTTGACAGGATTTTATCCTTTTTCCAGAAATGGTTTTCTTTTTTCTACAGCCTGACAAACCCGTGAAAAGTAAAAATTGAGATGCTAAAAAGCCTGGATGATGCGTTGGCCTGCATCCCGGCTTATTAATTTGCCAACAGGATTGACAAAGAATATGGTTCGAAATATATGCTCATGCATAATGAAAAAAAACTCAATGGTGATTTTTTACAAACCCGTTGGAATCCTTCCAGGAGATTTTCATGTCAGGAATAATACTTTTTTTAGGCATACTGGCCGGAATGTACATGGCCTGGAATATAGGCGCCAATGATATAGCCAACGGCATGGCATGCCCTGTGGCAGCCAAGGCTATTACCCTCAGGCAGGCTGTCATCATCGGGGGAATTCTGGATTTTATCGGTGCCACGTTTATCGGCTCTCATGTCACCTCAACCATCTGCAACAGCATTGTCAAAACGGAATTTGTCAGCGATCCGAATGTTATGATGCTGGGCATGCTGGCCTCACTCTTTGCTGCGGCCTTATGGGTGTTTGTGGCTACCTGGAAGAGCCTGCCTGTGTCTACAACCCATGCTGTCATTGGGGCAATTGTGGGCTTTGGAATAGTGGCCGGCGGTTTTAAGGCCATATACTGGTTAAAGATTATCCCTATCTTTTTAAGCTGGATTATTTCTCCTGTTTTTGCGGCACTGCTGGCCTATCTGGTTTTCATTACGATTCGCAAGTTTATCCTGAGAACCAGGCAGACATTTCTTTCAGCCTTGAGATGGACTCCGGTGTTTTCCAGCGCAACTTTTTTCATAGTAATGCTTTCATTTCTTGCCAAGACCCCTCTGGGAAGAAATTTGGGAATTGATTTCGAGAAGGGTGTCATATTTTCATTGATATCCAGCATTATTCTGGGGTATTTATGCAGGCTCTGGATGCAAAAAACGATCAAGAAGGTTGAAGAAGAGGGTGTGGAAGAGATTTTCAGACGACTTCAGATCTTTACGGCCTGCTATGTGTCCCTGGCACACGGCGCCAACGACGTTGCCAATGCCATTGGTCCTCTGGCAGTAATTTATTTTATTTATCAGACAGGCACTATCGCCCATACCACTGAGGTTCCCACATATCTTCTGGCTGGCGGCGGCCTTTTCATTGCCATAGGGGTGTTTACCTGGGGATATCGGGTGATCGAAACCGTTGGCTGTAAAATTACAGTTCTCAACAACACGCGCGGATTTTCCGTTGATTTCGGAACAGCCACCTCTGTACTAATAGCATCTAAACTGGGATTTCCGGTTTCAACCACGCATGCAGCAGTGGGAGCTGTCATTGGGGTGGGGCTTTCCGGTGGACTGTCAGCAGTTGATTTCAGCGTTGTATGGAAGATTATGCTTTACTGGATTGTCACTCTTCCGCTTGCTGCCATGCCGACAATTGTCATTTACAAGATTCTTGAAGCCATCTTTTTATATTAAAAGGAGATAGTTCTATGCGTACGGCGTTGTCAAGACTGTTTCGCCAGTCCCCGTTCGAAGGTCTGATCAAGCATGCAGAACTGATCCGGGATATAGCGCCTGTTTTTCAGTTGGCGTTTTTGTCGTATCTGGATGATACAGCCGAAGAATTCGAATACTATCACAATCAGATCACGGTCATCGAGCATAAAGGAGATACCATAAAGCGAAACATCCGGGGGCACATGCCCAGGGGGATACTGCTTCCCATGGATAAGTTCCAGTTACTTTGGTATCTCAGGGAGCAGGATAAGGTCCTCGACAGCACGCAGAACGGCATGCACTGGCTGTCCTACCGAAAGACTCATGTTCCGGATGAATTCGTGGATGATCTGCTTCTTATGGTGGAAAAAGTCGGGGATGTATTCAGATCCGTCCTGCCTATGGTTCATAAGGCGGATCAGTATTTCAGAAGTTTTTCAGAAAAGCACAGAAAAGAAGTGAAAGATGCTGTGAGAGCCATCCGGCATTTTGAGAGCCAGTCTGATATTGTAGAGAGAAAACTCAAATCGGATTTTCTGTCCTATGAGTTTGAAAACCCAACATCAGCATACCATCTGACCAAGCTGGTGCAGTATATGGGCAGTATTTCGGATCATGCTGAAAACGCAGCCGACATGATGCGTGCCATGATCGCCAGATAGGCAAGAGCTGGCTCAGGCCGGATTGACACTGAGCGGAGAGAGCTTCATTTGCTGAGATTGGATTTGATATATGGCCAATGAAGCAACAAATGAATAACCACAACTACTATAAACAATAATGCAGTCCATTCATGTATTTCCCTCAGAAAATGCCTCAAAGACATCAGAAATCCGCCCTCGCCCCTGTATCCTCTTGGAATAATAAGCCAGTTGATCAGGCCGGTCAGAGCAAGGATAGCGAAAAGTACAAAGGATATGATATTAACAAACCAGAGTTTCGTTGCTTTATTGCCTGACATCACCACTCCTTTTAGGGTTTTGCTTCAGGTTAAGGGGGCAGAGAATCTAGTAACCTAGATTTTCGCCTACAAGCTTGACATGAATCCTGCCCTTTATTGTTTGCCCTTCAATTATGCTCCATATGTTGCAGATGCGTTTTGGTGCACTGCAATCAGAACAAAGCCCTGTTTCAACACAAGGGGTTTCAGCTCCTACCCGGATGGCATTTACCGGTGCAGCATAATGCTTAACCCTTGCCATGGCAGATTCAAGATCTGCTGCAATCTTGTTCAGGCCGACAACAAGAATGACTTTCCTGGGTCCGAAAGACATTGCTGCGACTCTATTACCTACTCCATCCAGGTTAACGATTTTTCCGTCAAGAGTAATGGCGTTTGAACTGGCGATCATCACATCTGCAGTCATGCCCCTGCGCCTTAACTCCAGCCCTTCTTCAGCGGATAAACCAGCCAGGTAAGGGTCTATGATGCTAATATCAGCTCTTTTGGCCAACTCTGCCCAAAGTCCCATATTTACTGTTGTCATTGAACCACACCTGAAAACAACTGCTCCTTCCGGAATCATGGCAAGGATTTCTTCTCCTGCCTGAGCAGCAGTCGGTGCATAGCTTCCTTCCATTCTTCGCTTTTCCAGATTCTTTATTATTTTTTTTGCAACCGTATCCCCCCATGCTATCTGATTCTTATCCATAGTGTTTTTCTCCTTAAGAGACAATTTTAAAACAAATAAAAAAAATACCGCAACTTTATAGTTTCAGATAACATCTTGGCACCTTTATATCAATACTTCTTGATAAACAAAATATGACGGCATCGTAAAAAGGCCGGATGCAGCGCTTGCGCTGCATCCTTCGTCAT
>JBBIWB010000037.1:0-31106 GCA_037439445.1 Desulfobacteraceae bacterium
TTTTAGAGCAGCTCCATCACTTATACCACTGTCCTGTTTTTCCAGGCCAGCTCTCAGGTACTGAATGAAAATGCTGTTTCTGGGCTTTCAAAGAAGACTTGACATGTAAAAAAATATGATTAATTTTTTACTTAACAAAGTAACTCATTGAATTAATATAACTAACTTCAATTCGGACTCTTTAATTATGTCCAACTAAAAAGGAGGTTAAATTATGTCACTCATAAGATGGCAGCCCTATGGAGCAGTAGCAAATTTGCAGGAAAGTATCAACAGGTTGTTCAGCGATACATTTCCACGTACTTTAATGCATGACGACTTCGTAATAAGTGCATGGAAACCGGTTGTGGATATTTTTGACAAGGATCATGCAATTGTAATCCATGCCGAACTTCCTGGTGTTACAAAAGAAAATGTTTCAATTGAAATCAAGGAAAATATTCTGACCCTGAAAGGAGAACGTGTTGAAAACAAGGAGATAAAAGAAGACAAGTATTTCAGGAAGGAAAGAAGCTTTGGATCCTTTGAAAGATCTTTTACTCTTCCATCAACCATCAACCCTGAAAACATAAAAGCTACCTTTAAAGACGGTATACTGGAAATAGAAATACCGAAACCGGATGAAAAGAAACCTAAAATGGTTCAGATCAACATTGATTAGTTAAAAATAGCGTGAAATGACCTGCTATCTCTTTGCATGGACGCACAGAAAGAGAGCTCTCTCTCTCTCTCTGTGCATCCATGCACTGGCCCTGAGCTTCCCGATGCGCCATAAGTTACTATGATTTATTTTGAATAATCAGAGTAAATTTTCTATGGCTGAACTTAATTTGTTTGCACTTTGAAGTATAACCTCGATCACATCCTTTATGTTGGACAACTCCAGCGTACTCGACAATCCTACTACCCATAAAGCCAAAGGCGGACCTTTCCTGTTGTTCAAAGCAACTGCCACTGCCTTGATATTTGTGATGTATTCTTCATCATCTATCGAGAAGCCCTGTCTTCTGACTTTTTCCAATTCCGCAAGGTATTCATCCTTATCTGCAATGGTTTTGGAAGTATAACGAGGAAGCCCTTTTTCCTGAATCAATTGTTCTAACTGCTCTTCGCCAAATCCGGCAAGAAACACCTTGCCTACAGCACCGGCAAAAAGAGGAATGGTTGTGCCTGCAGGTGCTGAAATTTTTAATGGGTCTTCAGCTTCTGCAGTTGTCATGATAAGAATCCTCTTTCTTATCAGGCCTCCTAAAAAAACGGTCTGACCAATCTTTCCTCTTATTTCATTGATAAAAGGCTGTGCTATTTCTGTCAGTTTGAAATAATTCCAGTTTGAAAACGCCAGATCTGTAAAAGCAGTACCAAGATAAAATTTGCGTCCGTTGGGTTCCTGAGCCAAAGCATTTTCCCTCAGAAGAGCATGAATCAGCCCGTGAGTTGTACTTTTGCTGTAGCCCAGTTCTTTTACCAGTTCTGCCTGACCAAGCATTTTAGGAGATTCGGCAACAACGCGTAATAATTGAAAGATTTTATGCACTGCAGGAGCTTGATAACCAGGTCCTTTAGAGTCAGAAAGTTGTTTCTTAGGCATTGGAGAAAAACCATTTTGAGTTTTTACGAATTCATCAGATTAAAAAAGAAGTTATAAAAATTGCCTCTATGATTTCACTATATTGTATATAAATATCTGGATTCAACATCCAAGTCAAGTTATATATGACTTGATTATTTTTATAATTATCCTATAATATTTAATAAATTAAAAATTAATGCTTAGTTATTGCTTTTTGAATCTATATTCATTATTCATTTGGATGAACTATTCATTCTGATACGAGAAGTCTTGATCTCTGCCAACGAGTGAACAGGCAGCATTTGAAGGACGGTCCTGCATTCATGTTGACCAATACTGAAATAGAAAAATATGACAGACAGATAAATATTCCAGAAATAGGGCACTGCGGCCAGGAAAAACTGAAACTTGCAAAAGTATTCATCAGCGGCGCAGGAGGACTTGGATCCCCTGCAGCCCTTTATCTTGCGGCAGCAGGAATAGGAAACATTAAAATAGTTGATCAGGACAGGGTTTCTCTTAGTAACCTCAACAGACAGATACTTCATGGCGAAGCTGATGTGGGCAGGTTCAAGGTTGATTCTGCAAAAGATAGCATGGTAAGATTAAATCCAGAGGTTAATATAGAAACCGCACCACAAACAATTACTACAGACAATGTTTCGCGACTTGTATCAGGTTACGATATTATAATTGATGGACTGGATAATTTTGAAACCCGCCTGATATTGAACAAGACAGCCATTAATTTGGGTATTCCATTTATACACGGTGCTGTAAACGGCTTCGAGGGAAGAGCTACAACTGTAATCCCGGGCCGAAGCACCTGCCTGCGGTGCATGCATAAAGAAGGCTGTGGCCCCATGGCAATCAAATTTCCCGTCATAGGAGTAACACCTGCGGTCATAGGTGCAATACTGGCAACAGAGGCCATAAAGTTTTTGCTTGGGATAGGCGATCTGCTCACGAATCGTCTTATTGTCTATGATGGACTTACTCTTTGCTGGGCAGAATTCAAGCTGAAAATGAACCCTAAATGTGACCATTGCGGACATCTTCAGAAAAAAGGAGTTTTATGAGCATAAAGATATCTCTTCACAAGACTCATCGCCAGTTCACACAAGGGCTATCAACAGTCGAAGTGAATGGCCGGACGATCAATGATTGTTTGAAGGCTTTGATTCAAAATTATCCAAAAATGGGCAAGGTATTGTTTGACTCAGAAGGGAAACTCAGCAAACTTATAGAAATATACATCAACATGGAAAGTGCATATCCTGATGAGCTTAAGAAGCCTGTCAAGGATGGGGACGAAATACATATCACAATTATGCTTGCGGGAGGTTAGCCTTTTCAGGCGATTGCATGGAAGACAAGGGATTTGACTGTCACAGGAAAAACCTGACGGCCAACCAGCGGTTCACTGATGTCTATCCAGTCTCCGTCTTTAAGCATCAGTTCATCCAGCGAAAGAAGATTGTCCTTAAGCCTTGTTTCCCTCCTGATAACATTTCCTACACTGCAGGCAATGTCTTTTTCAAATATGAGAATTATTGGTATCTTCGACTGAATGGAGTTGCCAAGAGCAGTTTCTATTGATTTAGCAAACAATTCGAGTTTTGGATAGGAAACTCTTACAGGATCCTTGAAGTATAAAGCCACTGTGTCTTGTCCTTCTACAAGGTCAAATCTCTGGAAAGCATTCCTTACTTCTTTTACTACATGGTCTATGCTCAGCTTCGATCTTTCAACATCTACCCTGAGGACTGGAACATTTCTTAGAGGGAATCTGATTTTATCGTCCATAAATCCCGAGCAGCCTGATATTGACAGTGAGTAAGCACCGGCTCCAATGACAGTTGCCCTTATTTTATTGACAGGTTCAATTACAGGGGCTTTCAATTTCGGTATCAAGGCAATTATTTTATCTGATAGATTTTTTCCGATATCACCGTAATTGCCTGTCCCGCCGTAAATAAACTCAGCGACACCTCCTGAAAATGAATACTCATCTATTGTACTGGTAAAATTGAGGCTTTCAGTAACCATCAACTGTTTTGCAAGAAAAGATTCGGCAGGACCAGTCATAACTTCTATTAGAGCCCCGGCAAGTTCAGATGTTATTTTTTCAATATCTTCATCTTGGATCATATCACCAACTTCATAATTCAAACCAAGATATCGCATTATTTTCCTGGCTGGCTCATCTATTCTAAGGATCAGTCCATCTGTATCCATGGCAATCAACCTGCCTCCAACAGATATGCAGCTTGTAGAAACAACCTTCCCGTTTACTGATATCGCAAGGTTGGAGGTTCCTCCTCCTATATCGCAGGATAAAATTGTTCTGGAATATTTTTTTGACCGGGCAGTTGTACCTGATCCCATCGCTGCAAGAAGACTTTCAAAATTAGGGCCTGCTGTTGCCGCCACAAATTTTCCTGCATCTTCTGACAAAGCCTCAACTATCTCTTTGGCATTATGCTTTTTTGCAGTTTCACCTGTTACAATTATTGCCCCTGTCTGGACATCACTGTGGTCGATACCGGCATTTTTACACTCTTCCCTGACAAAAGCAGCCAGTCTTTCAAAATCGATGGTATCATTGTTAAGCATCGGTGTATTTATTATTTTTCCTTCATAGATGACATCTCTTTTTTCAATCTGAAAACGGCGGGAATAAGATGACTCATCCCTTATTAAGAAAATATTCGTAAAAACCAGATGCGTTGTTGAACTGCCGATGTCTATACCTACAGAAAGCAGTGCAATTTCGTTAATTTCCATTTTTTGTTCTCTGTAACTATACATGGGGGCAATCACAGGACGGTTGCCCCCATGAAGTTCAAATTATTTATCAGGCATGTTCCTGAATGTAAGCAGATGTTTTTTGAGTAGAGTAAAGACGGTCTGCTGCATTTCGTTTCTTAAGGGCTGTTATGTTGTCAGATTGTACAAAATCAACTGCTTTCTCATCGCAGAAACGCACGCACTGGGGCTTTCCACCACAAAGATCGCATTTGAAGACTTTCTTGTCGATCTTGTTGTAATTCATAGCCCCAAAAGGACAAACACTTACACACGACCTGCATCCTATGCAGATGTTGTAGTCAACAGCCAAAAAACCGTAGTCTTTATCCCTTGATATTGCCCCTACAGGGCAGATATTCTTACACGGGGCATCCTCGCACTGCTGACATATCATGGGCACATAGCGGCCTTCTTCTTCCCACTTTACAATCCTTATGCTGCTTCTTGCCGGATTGGATATCCCATCGTGAGTTACAGAGCAGACCAGTTCACAAAGCCTGCAGCCTGTACACTTCTGATAGTCAATTGTCAGAACGTTTTCCATTGTATTTTTCCTCTCTACAATCATAAAAGATAAGGTAGTATAGAGACTACAGCCTGATAGCCTGCAGCCTGTCAACCAGATAGACTATAACGCATGTGAAGGTTCCTGGTTCAGGCCCAGTCGCTTCAAAGTCTCTGGAGTTGGAACGCCTTGTTCGTCAAGACCGCAATAGCCATAGAATTCATTCACCATTTTGTTGAATTTTTCACGATCTATTGTCCTTCCGACAACGTCTGGTGCACCCCGCCTTGTCGGCTCATCGAAATAGCGGTGATTCAACATCTCGCCTTTTTTAAGATCGTAGCGTGTAAGTCCTTCCCTCAAATTAAACATCCGTTCCATCATGTTGCAGCGTTGTGCAATTTCCCAAAGTTCCTGAGGAGTAAATTCAAGACCTGTATTATAATAGATCACCTTTGGCCAGTCCTCAAAATTAGGAAGGGTTGCTCCCAGAAATACGGTGTGATATTTGCAAATTCCCAGGCAATCAACTGCCATATAAGTGTTTTGCTGCCAGAAAACCTGCCAGGGTTTGCCTTCGTAGTCTGTGTGCTCAGAACTCAAGGGCCCGTCGTATGGAACCGGATTTCCGTATATTTTTCTGAGAACTTTCTCCGGAAGATGATAAAGGTCTATGGCTGGCCTGCTTCTTAGATGGTCTGAACCCCTTGATGCTGTGGCAATGTTAAGGGCAAGCCCTGGTGTGCCCCTCTCATCTGAATGAAGATTGCTCATGCCTTTTACCTGGATAAGATAATCAAAAGAGTTTTGACCGATTTTTTCTGATGCTGGAATGCCTCCGTCTGCAAGAATATTGCCAAGCCACCCTTTTCTAAGGCAAATCCTGTGAACCATCTCAATTAGTGCCTCATCGTTCCCGAATCGAAGATCGACTCCGTCGGTCTGCTTGCTTGTAAGTATTCCAAGTTCATAAAGCTCCATTGCCCAGGCTATTATGCTGCCTATCTCAAGATTATCAACCCCGTACTGATTGACAAGATGATTTCCAACAAGCACTGTTTCCGCTTTTTTACAGTCAGGCTCCCCACCAAATGCACCCTGGGAAGTATATTCAGGTCCTTCATCATACTTTCCTGCATATAATCCTGTAGGTATCCTGTATTTTGCACGGCAGTGAACCTGGCAGCCAAAACACCCGCTCATGTGGTGAGGGCCCATGGTTTCAGTGCATATCTCATCAATTCTTTCGGGCTCAATATCATCTGCATATTCCATCTGGTTAAACTGGAAGTTGCGGTTCCTTATGCCGCCCCAGGAGTTTGTAGCACCCCATATGAAAGGTGTGCCGAGTGTGCCCTGGGTCTTGTTGACCTTTGCACCTGTAATCTGTTCTATAAAACGCTTGTTGTATTCAAGAGCTTCGAAGGGATGGGCAATCTTTATGTCCATTGTTCCCCTGACGGCAACTGCCTTAAGGTTTTTTGAACCCATGACTGCGCCCATTCCGGTACGTCCGGCAGCATTTTTGATGCCTGTCATCACATTTGCATAGCGAACAAGATTTTCTCCAGCCTGACCGATAACCGCACTCTTTATCTCATCGTCTCCAAGCTCCTCACGGATAGCCCACTGGGTTTCTGTTGATGATTTCCCCCACAGATATGAAGCATCCCTGATTTCTATTTCCCCGTTTTTAATCCATATATAAACAGGATTTTTTGCCTTTCCCTTGATAACAAGATGATGAAAGCCTGCCCATGCAAGCTCAGGGGCAAAAAAACCTCCCATGTTGGCGCTTCCAAGCAAACCTGTCAGAGGCGACTTTGCCATTATATGAGTGCGTGCAGTAGCCGATGCACATGTTGCTGTCAAGATTCCTCCGCTGATAATCAAAGGATTGTCAGGTCCGAGGGGATCGCAGCCTTCCGGAGCATTATTATAGAGCAAATAAGCATCAAGCCCCCTGCCGCCCAGGAATTTTCTGCGAATTTCCAAAGGTATCGGCCTTGTTTCGATTTTTCCGGTGGAGAGGTCTATATATGCGATTTTTCGATCTAAAGCCATCTTACACTCCTTCCTTTGCCATAGACTGGCTTTTTGGTGTTTCAATTTTGCGCTCAAGAGCTTCTGCCGCTATTTTACGGTTTACTTCCCACACTGGCCCGCGTATCCTCGGAAGATCTGGTCTTACCCAAAAAAGCCTGAACTCCATTCCGCAGGTTGCGCATTTGATGTGCTGGGCACCTGGAGAAGGCTCCAGTCTCTCCATACAGCTTGGATTATGGCATCTGACCTTCCCGAAAGTCCTTGTTTTACGCAGGCTTTCGGCTGCTGAAAGCTTTTCTTCATCGAATCCCATGGCTCACTCCTTATTTTAAGAGCTGTTCATTATTATGAATTTAATTTCTATTATTTTTAAAATATTATTATCAAAAAAAAATATTATGTCAATTCAAAATTTTGCCTTTAACAGTTTATAATAAACCTGTTTATTTATTTTATGATTGACACATTGTTTCTTTTAAAATATAACTCTAATCAAGAATATGTTCATTATACTGAATTAATCTTTTTTTGCATCATCTCGATGCCGATCGTATAGTGAAATATTAAGAAATCATCAATTGTCGTTTTAAACCAAGAAGGTCAGGCCTATGTCAGCCAATCAGGCTTCATGCAAAAGTGGCGCATCTACAAACTTCCTTTCTGAAGATACGGTTGCACGTCTTCAGAAAGGTGATCGCACTGTACTCTTCCCTTGTAACTTGAACATCAGGGCTACCCCAAAAGTGCTTTCTGTAGACCCTCAGAAATGCAATGGATGCAGACTTTGTGAAACAGCCTGTTCTCTTTTTCATTTTGATGAAGTCGATCCGCTCATGTCAAGGATTCACATTCTAGAATATAGTCATGATGAAATCCTTCTCCCTGTTTTATGCCAGCACTGTTCCTCAGCTCCCTGCAAGGCTGTATGCCCTAAAGATGCCATATCATGGCAGGATGACTGGGGTATGGTTGTTATAGACTATGACCGGTGTGTCTCTTGTCAGATGTGTTTGGCAGCATGCCCATACGGTGCGATAAGATTTGACAATGAGAGGGAAATTGTCTTTAAATGCGATTTATGCAGCGGCAATCCGCAATGTGTAAATTTTTGCCAGCCTGGTGCTTTAAAATTCATGGATGCCGACATGATTAATTATCAACGTGCCAGACAATCTGCTATGATCAGGAGGAGATTCTGAACTTGGCTTATTTCATAGTAAACCATAGATGTAACGGTTGCCTTGCCTGCTTACAGAACTGTCCTGCCAAAGCCTTAGATTTCAGGGATTCTGATTCAAAAAGAAGCCTTCTTCACAACATGGCGCGCTGCGCTCGCTGCGGGAATTGCTGGCGTATCTGCCCCCAGCAGGCCATAGAATTTCAGCACATGATGACAAACCAGTGGGATGAAGTAGCTGTCATGGATATTCTCTACTGCAGGGTTTGTAATGAACCTCTTTACACAGCAGCTTTCTTGAAAACACTTTCTGAAAAACTTGACGTCCTGCATCCTCCTCTTTGTTCAAGGCATAAAGAGGCTCTTGCACTTAAGATAAAAACTCATTTTCCAGGTTTGAAAACGAAATACTGAAGAAGAATTTACGGAGTAAGCCAATGATCGTTGGCAATATAAAACCGATAGAAGAAATATTGGCCTCTGTACGGGGATATGAGAATATTCTCATCGTTGGCTGCGGAAGCTGTGTGTCAGTCTGTCTTTCAGGCGGAGAACGTGAAGCAGAAATGCTTTGCCTTGAACTGAAGCGAAAGATTCACCGCGATGGAGGGGTTGCGCCCGCCTTTAATATGGACAATGTTCTCAGGCAATGTGAGCTCGATATTATAAAAACCTACCACAAAGTTCCTGAAGGAACGGATATGGTGATTTCCCTTGCATGCGGTGCAGGTGTCCAGACCATGGCGGAGGCTTTCGATCCTCTTCCTGTGATTCCGGCACTGAACACGACTTTTTTAGGAGCATCTTTTGAAGCAGGTTCGTGGCGGGAAATGTGTGTTGGCTGCGGCAATTGTCTCTTGAGCCATACCGGCGGAATATGCCCCATTGCCCGCTGCTCCAAAAGCCTCCAGAATGGGCCATGCGGAGGCACCAGCAGCAGGAACTGCGAGGTAAGCCCGGAAATTCCATGCGCATGGATGCAAATCATAGAAAGGCTAAGTAAACAGAAAAAACTTTACCTTCTAGCAGATATCCTCGAACCAAAAGACTGGAGACCGGCAGGCTCAGCAGGCCCGCGCACAAGACTTAGAACAGGAATAAGATAATGGAGATTTCTCAATTCTTCATTCTCAATTCTTTCTTTATCGCTTCTCCTAATTTATAAATAAGATAAGGTTTCTTTATGTAGGCTCCGGCACCAAGGCGCTGGGCTTCCGCGACCTTATCTGTTTCAGAAAAACCACTGGCAATGATTGCTTTCTGACCTGGATACAGCCTGCATATCTGCCTGTACGTTTCAAGACCATCAATCCCTGGAGTCATGATCATGTCAAGTACAAGAATATCAGCGCGTTCCTTTTTCATGTATTCTATGGCTTCCTCACCGCTTGAAACAGAAGCAACATTATAGCCAAGCTTATTCAGCATGACTCCGGCAATTTCTCGTTGTTCGGAAATATCGTCGATGATTAAGACCAATTCACCATGACCCGAATAATTTTCCAAGGGCATGTGGGAATCCTCAACTTCCAAATTTTTTCTGGTTGCAGGAAAATAAAGAGTAAATGTTGTTCCTTTTCCTTCTGTGCTTAAAACATCAATATAGCCATTATGATCTTTCACTGTTCCCCAGACAACAGCCATCCCCAGTCCGGTTCCGCTTCTTCCCATGACTTTTTTAGTATAAAAAGGCTCAAAAATTCTAGGTAAATCCTTCTGCGATATGCCTATACCTGTATCTGAAACACTAAATGTCACATAATCACCTTCTTTAACATTGTCATATCCTTTTACTGGTGTGTCTATATATTCGTTTTTAGAACTCAGAATAACCTTTCCACCGTCTGGCATGGCTTCTGAAGCATTGGACATAAGATTCATAACGGTCTTGAAAAGATGGACAGGGGATCCGATAATATTAAGGAGATTTCGATCAAGATCAGTTACAATCTCAAGATTCTGATTGTAGGACAATGTCTTTTTAAATTCCGGAGACTGAAGGTAATCAGAAATGACATCATTCAGATTGAGAACATTCGTAACTGCAACGCCCCTTCTTGTTAATGTCAATAAATCCTGTACTATTGCGGCTGCTTTTTCACCTGATTTTTTCATGGTCATGATTGGCTTTATCAGAGGGCTGTTTTCCGGGATGTCCATCAGGATAAGGTCAGGATAACTTACTATCCCACTTAATACATTGTTGAGGTCATGCGCCACACCTCCTGCTACCGTTCCAATCAGTTCCAGTTTTTCGGCCTGTCTCAATTTGGCTTCGAGTTCCACCTGTTCTTCATGAAACTTTTTCTTTTCAGTGATTTCTATTGCATGCCCAAGGATCGATTTTTCCCCCTTGTAAATCAATGGCACAACAAGGATCTCAAACGATTTGATTTCATGATTTCTGGTTTTGATCCTGAATTCAAAATAGTCAAAAGACGATTGTCCTTCTATAATATCAGCAAGCTTTTCCTGAAACATTTTCTGATCATCAGGATGGATCAGCCTTTGTAAAGAAATGTTTGTTGCTTTGTCCGGCTTATAGCCGGCACTCTCAATTGCACGCCTGTTGGCGTAAACGACCCTGTAGTCCTGGATAATCATGATGCAGGCAAGGGAGTTTTCTGTAAGAATACGGTATAGTTTTTCGGATTCCTTCAATTTGGTCATTATGGCATCTATATTTTCAACCATAGCATTAAAAGCCATGGTGACATGTCCTATCTCATCATTTCTCATTGACTCTATTTTATCAAATTTCCCTTGTGAAACCCCTTCGGTTGCATGAATTAATCTCCTGAGAGGAAGATTAACCTGCCTGTTGAATACAGCAAGAAGTGTCAAGCACATGATGATAAAAACACCGAAAGTTCCATAGTAACTAAGTCTTTTTACGTAGATAATCGGCATTAAATAATCTTTTTCGTACATGAAACTGACGATATGCCATTGCCAGAAAGGAAAATACAAAGAATGCGAAAAAATGCGCTCACCCCCTACTTCCTTCAGGATAATATTTGACCCTTCAAATGAAACTGCATTCCTGTCAATCATGAAAAATGTTTGTTCAAATAAATGGTAAGAAGAAGCTATTACATTGAGATCTTCATCTATTATCAATAAATTCACAGAGTGTAATTTTTTGCTTATAGCTTTTATTGACTCGATAGCATCATTTTTCATTGCAAAAAGCATTTCAGGATCATTTTCCAGCCTGAGTTCCAACAAAGAATTAAAATGGTTATCACAGACATCAAGACCTAATCCCGAAGACAGTCTAAGGAGTGAATCGTTTTTGTCCTTGAGATAAGAAAAAATCTTGGGTGTAAAGAAATAAATCACAATCAGAGAAACTATGATCCCGGATAAAAGCACAGGAAGAAGAATAGACAAAAGAATCTTGTTTCTAAAAAAAGACAGTTTCATCATCAACCCCTATTTAAAATTTTGGCTGTGCGGTCTGCATTTTTATCGGATAGACAATCTCTTTTTTCCCATTCTGCCACTGAATAAGGAGTGGATTATGCGCGATCTGTTTTCCTGTATGATCAACCTTGAATCTTCCTATCACTGTAACAGTGTCAAGTGATGAAACAAAGTCTCTTATCTTATCGTTATCAAGGGAATTATTGTGGATTATTGCTTTTTCCATTATCTGGCAGGAGGCATAGGCAGAGCCTGCATGATATGTTGGAATAGTCCCTGTAAAAAATCTATAATCATAGAGGAAATTTTTTGATCCTGGGAAAGGAATCCTCTCGTCAGCCGCCCACTGTGAAGGTGCAAAAACACCTTCCGCCATATTCCCGACCTTGTTATAGAAGTCGGGAAATGTCGGGGTAATTGTGATAGCAATGACTCTTGGCCGGAATTTCATTTCCTTCATCAGATCAAGAAGAAGATAGCCGTCTTCTGAGTACCCTGACATTAACAATCCATCCGGATTTAAGGCTTTTGCCTCTTTTAACAGTGCAGAAAGCTCTGTTTCCCCACTCCGGTAATCTTTATTCAAGATAACCTTCAAACCCAGTCTGTTTGCCCATGAATGAGCATTATCCGCAATTTCTATGTTGAAAGGTGTATTTTCATGAATAATGCCAAGCGTCCTGAATCCATTTCGTGCCATTAAATCAAGTAAGCCTATGAAATAGCGGCTGGCAGGGGCATACATGCCAAAAACCATTTTGAATCCTCTTTCCCAAATCTTTGATCCGGCAGAGCCACTGGCAAGCATGACAAAACCATGTCTTTCGCTTACTTCAGAAGCAACAAGGGTAAGAGGGGTTGAATAAGGGGAAAGGACAAGATCGACCTTATCTTCTTTTATCAGTTTTTCATAAAGCAATCTCACCAGTTTCTCATCGCTCTTGTCATCACGAAGTACAAGCTGAACAGGGCGTCCCAGGAGTCCTCCCCGACGGTTGACCTGGGATTCCCAGAGTTTGTATCCGTTTTGAATATAGGCAGAAATCTCTCTGTATTTGCCTTCAAGGGAAACAGTTGCGCCAATACGGATTGGTTTTGTTTCGGCATAAGTAAAAGAAGCCGAAAGAACATAAAAAAATGATAGTAAAATGTACCGAGTCAGCTTCATCTGAAGCCCCCTTTTTTAACTCTTTCATGATTTCAGAAGTCTATCCCTGAGACCAGATTTCCTGTCAGTTCTGCGTGAAACAGCATTTACGAAGACACTTTCATCTGCCCATATTTGAGCTTCCTTTTTAGCCCTTGTAATGCCGGTATAAATTAACTCTCTTGTCAGTATTTGCGAATCCTGGGGAGGCAGAAGCATAAGAATCCCGTCAAACTCAGAACCCTGACTCTTGTGAATGGTCATTGCATAAACGGTTTCATGAGCAGGAAGGCGAACAGGGGAAAAATTCCTGAGCCCTCCGTCATGTGCCGGAAAAAAGACTCGCAGACTGCCTCCCGACCCATGATCCGGAAAGGTGATACCAACATCACCATTGAAGAGTTTAAGATTGTAATCGTTTGAAGTTATCATGACTGGCCTGCCATGATACCAGCGGTTGCGCGAATCTATCAAGTTATTTTCTTCTAAGATTCCCTCTATCATGGAGTTTATTGCAATAACTCCGTATGCGCCATGACGAAGTGCGCACAGAACCCTGAATGTATCAAAAAATTTCAAAGCTTCAGCAGCATTTTGAGATGCAAAATACGGGCCAAAGGCCTGAAGGGTCAAGGCAGCCAAAGCTTTTCTTATAGCATCTGGTTTCGGGACATCACGCCATGTGAAATCAGGAAAAGTATCATTCTTCAGAAGACCGGCTGCCTTTGCTCCTTCTCCTGAATTCACAAGTTTTCCAGCAACATTCAAACCGCTTTTATCCTTAAATCTATAATTTTTCCTTAAAATAATCAGAGAGTCTGAAGCCCCTTCGCAGACATCAGCAAGAACCGAGCCAGCTTCCACTGAAGCAAGCTGATGCCTGTCTCCTACAAGAATAAGCCTTGCATCCTGCCTCATCGCAATGACAAGTTTTGCCATAAGGGGAAGAGAAACCATGGATGCCTCGTCGACAACAATTACATCGTAGGGCAACAGGTTCTTGTCTGAATGGCGAACCTGGCCTTCCGGACCTGTCACGCCCAGCAACCTGTGTATGGTTGAAACCTCGAGAGGTATCTTCTCTTTTATTGAATCGGAACAGTTCAAACCATCCTTCATCAGATTTATGGAATCCTTGAGCCTGGCAGCAGATTTACCGGTAGGAGCTGCCAGGGCAATCCTGAGCACTCTGCTTTTTGCCTGCTCCAGCAGAAGAGCTATAATTTTAACTACTGTATAGGTCTTCCCAGTCCCAGGACCGCCTGAGATTACACAGAAAGGCTTAAGCACCGCTCTAAGTGCGGCCTCTCTCTGCCAGTCTGTCTCAAGAAAATCCTCACATGGAAACAGCCTGTTGAGACCATTTTCAAGAAGAGCTCTGTCAATGTTCTGACATTCTTTTTTTGACCTATCCCTGATGATTCCTGCCAGATTCTGCTCATACTTCCAGTAGCGGTAAAGATAAAGCCTTCCTTCTTCTATGACAAGCGGTTTGTAATCGGATGGAAAGCCTACCGCAGGCATTTCATGCAGAAAAGCTTTCAATTCATCTAAAGCCGGCATGCTGATTTTTTCTCCGTCGATCTGAACTTTCTGCCCTGCAATTTCTGCAAGGTTGAAGCATATGTCCCCGTTTTCAACTGCCCAGCTTGCAAGGGAGACTACATGCCGAAGGACAGGGGACTTGCTTGAAGACTCTTTGCATATGAAGTCGGCAAAATGCCTGCTGATCTGGTTTAGTTCAAAAAACTGAATCATCCTTATCCTCCTCTGCCCTGATAAGAACTCCAGTCAGTTCCCTGATCATATCGGCAGGAGGAATGTCTCTGAAAATTCCGAACTCTCTGCCTGCAGCATTGCCTGCCCCGCGAAGAAACACATATAGAACCCCGCCAAAATGCCTTGTATAGTCATAGTCCTTGATCCGCAGGGACAGATACCTGTTCAGAGCAACAGCATAAATCATATACTGGAGGGTATATAAATTTTCTTCGATGACTCTTTTTATGGATTCATGTCCGTAGTCTTCAATCCTGTATCCAAGATGGTTTGATTTCCAGTCGATGAGATAAAATCTTCCTTCATGCTCAAAAACCATGTCTATAAAGCCCCTTACCATTCCTTCCGCAGATCTGAACCCAAGTGATGAAGAAGCTCCTGTAAGATCAGCACTCCTGTAGATAGCTTTCCATTTTCTGAAATAACTGTTCAAAATGTCGGATGTGATGAATTTTAGAGGAAAGAAAAATTCAAACTCAGAGATCCAGCTCCCTGGCCTGAGACTGGACAGTGTGAATTCACTCTCAAGGATAGGCAAAGAAATGACATTTTTCACCATCAAACAGACATGCAGGAGCCAGTCCTTTTCATACCGATATTTGGCCAGTAATTTTTCTACAACAAGACTGATTGAGTCATCTGAACTATCAGTAAAATCAAGTGATTCAAATATTTCGTGGAAAAATATCCCAGACTGAGCCCCTTTTGGAAAGCTGAAAATAGTCTTTCCGGATGAGACTTCCGGTAAAACCGAAAGAGGCACATCCTTCATCAGGATAGTTTCATCACAATCCGGAGTCTCTTTAGATCTGAACTCATAGGCTGAAAAAGATGTAAAACTTGCAACACGCCAGTCGCTTTTAATTCTTCCTGAAAACTTCCTGCAGGACAGAGGCCCTACTTCCTCATCAGGTAATCTGAAATGAATTCCTGATCCGGCTTCCGGCGCCCTGACAACAGAAATTGAACCTTCAGATTCTGCCTCTAAAACTCTAAGTTTTTCCAGCATTTTTGTCTCTGAAAGACCTGATATCTCCTCTGACAGCTTCGATATTAAGTCATCAGTCTTCCTTGTTTCTTCACCTGTGTAAAAAAGATAAGACAGTGCGGAAGTCTCAGGTCTTATTTTTTTTCTCCTGTCGGCAATTTTTCCCCAAAACAGATAACATCTGTATTTTGCCCTGGTAAGAGCAACATAAAGAAGCCTCAGGTTTTCACCAAGTGCTTCCTTCTGAGCTGAAACCTTATGCCTTTCATAGTCAAGAGAGCCAAAATCCTTTACCATGTCAAAACCATCATGGAAGGTTACCACCTTGTCACTGTCTCTGAGACCTCCCCACATGAAGGGGCAAAACACAATCGGGTACTCAAGCCCCTTGCTTGCATGGACTGTGAGTATCCTGACAGCTTTTTCATCTGTTTCAAGCCTTATCTGATATTCTTCTTCATTATCTTCACGGGAGATTTTTTCTGAAAACCACGTTGTAAGCCCTTCGATCCCAATGCCCTGCTCTTTTTCCTTTTTGTGTATAATCTCGAAACAGTGAAGCAGGTTAGTGAGCCTGCGTTCGCCATCTGAATGTCTCAAAAGCCTCCCTCTCACCCCTTCTTTTGACAGCAGAAGCCTGGACATGGCCATGAATCCCCTGTCTAACCAGAGTTGATGGTAATTACGGAAACTGGAAAGACATTCCTCCCACGCATTTTCATCATCAAGAAGACAGGCTATGTCAGTTCCTGATCTTCCGAGAATATCTGTTACCAATGCAGCCTTAACCCTGCCTTCATTTCCGGAATCTGCGAAGGAACTCATAAGAATCGATACCTGTCTTGCTTCAGGGGTCGAGAAAATGCTGACATCACTTTGCATCACACATGGAATGCTTAATCTTCTCAAAGCATCCTGAATATAACCTGCCTGTCTGTGAGTTCTGACAATTACTGCAATATCTCCAGGAACTACTGCTTTTCTGTCAGGGGTTGCCCTGCCCTTCTGACCATGATTAAGCAGACGGGCTATTTCATAGGAAACTGCCGAAGAAAAGGCATCATTTGCCATGCCTGCATTCAAAGCTTCACCGTCTCCTTCATGCAACTTGAACCATATCTGAAAAGGGCATCCTTTACCTTCTGCAAATTCTGCCATTTCCGAATCGCTTTTCCCGGCTCTGACGGGATGATAGGAAATCATGTCATAAACAAAAGGCTTTGCTGCCCTTGCAAATATCGTATTTAAGGCTGTCAGAAGGCCTGGAGCAGATCGCCAGTTGAGAGTAAGTGTGAAGCATTTTTCTTCTTTTATATCTTTTCTTGCCTTCCAGTAGGCAAATATGTCTGCCCCGCGGAAGCTGTAGATTGCCTGCTTCTGATCTCCTATCAAAAACAGGGGGCAGCCGGACCCAGCATAAATCTTTCTGAAAATATCATACTGAACAGGGTCTGTGTCCTGAAATTCATCTATAAGCGCTGCTCTGAATTTTTCCCTCAGTATTACAGCAAAAGTTTCGTTCTTTTCCCTGTAAAGAGCCTTATGAAGATCATTCAGAAGGTCATCGAAGAAGCGGATGTTTTTCTTTATCTTCCTTCCCGGGAGTTCTTTTCTGCAAAAAACGACAAGTTCCCAGAGCAGGGCAAGGAAGAGTTCATCCACAGTTTTTAAATGATTCTCACATTGATCAAAAAAAACATGTTGTGGGGGAGGATTCTTTTTAAGCCTCTGTTTTTCTATGCGATCTGTGCAGAATTTTTCAAAACTTTCAAATATCTCAAAAGGATTGTCTCCGGAAAGAAAATCCAGCATGTTCTTTATTAATCCTTGCACAACATCTTCTCTGTAATTATCCTTTGACCTGCTAAGCCCTTTATGGCTGGTAAGGATTTCCCTGATAATTGCCCCTGTCTTATCCCATTCGTCCTGAAGCTTCATGAACCCTGTCATGCATTTATTCTTTATCTCATTAATTTCTTCATGACTAAACTTGGGGATGATTTTTAAGTCAGGATTTCCAAGCATTCCATGTAAAAACTTGAAGAAATAATCAGGCGAATACTTTCTAAGGAATGTATGACTGAGAAGTGGTGCATTATCATTGAAAAAGCACTTCCTCCAGAAATCATCCACTATCTCCTGGAGTAATTTACCCTGGTCTGTAACAAGTTTTGTGTCATGAAGAGAGCAGCTTTCAAATGCATTATCCTGAAGGGCTCGCTGGCAGAAACCGTGAATCGTGAATATAGATGCTGTATCAAAGGACCTGAGCGCCCTGTCAAGCCTTTCTCTGGCTCTTATCAGATAATTACTGTCTGATGAGTAGTTCTGCACATCATGCTCATCTATTTTGAATTTTTTAGCCCTTATACCTAACAGAAAAGGATCAGCGGTTTCATCGCCTTCAAACACTTCCAAAGCCTCTTTGATCCGACTCCTGATCCTTCCTCTAAGTTCTTTTGTTGCAGCCTCTGTATAAGTTACTACAAGAATCTGCTCCGGTGTAAGGTTAAGTTCTATAATAAGGCGAAGATACAGACAGGCTATTGCATAGGTTTTGCCTGTTCCGGCACTTGCCTCAATCAGATTCATTCCTGACAGTTCAATGTTCAGATGATCTAATTCAATCATTACGCTCACTTAAAAACACAAAAAATCTCAAGCAACGACAGGCTGATGAAAACCCTTTACTCTCCTACAGATAGCTCTTATGCCCCCTGATCCCTGCTTCCTGGTACTGAAGCATTGGTCCGATAATTGTTTGGGCAATGATCTCAAAATCGGAGTTTAATGGATCATCTTTTCCAAAACAAAGATGAAAATATGGATCACTGCCTTCCCCTGATGAAAAATACCCTTCTTCCCAAACTTTTTTAGCCTTATCTGCCCCGGACTCCATATTTACCATGGATGTTTCAGGAAAAAACCGGACAGGTTCACTCAACCCCTTCCAGTAAAAGTCAATGAGTTTTTTAAGCAGTGGAAGTGGATTTTCAACCCTGGAGAAGGTCACATCCTTATCTTTCATAACAAGCACCGTTTTTCCTGGATAAGCCTCTGGTTTAACAAGATTCAAGACAAGATGTTCAATCCAGGCTCTGATCTTGTCCCTTGCCTTGAATTTTGCCGGACGATAGCGGATCATGCCATCTGTCCGGATACTCTCGAGACGTCCTGACAGTCTGAATCCACCATCTACATCAAGTTCAAAATCAAGGGGATCCATCAGCACACCTGAAAGTTTTTCCCTGATTTTTTTTGAAAACTCCTTGAGCTCATTTACAGCACTTTCAAACAGCAACTCACCGTGTCTGGCAGGTGGAAGAATTCCTCGGCATCGGACAGCATGGAAACACTCCTTAGGATCACCGTCTTGAAGGACAATATCAAGGAGTTCGGTCTTAAGCTTATAAAGCTCCAGCCCTTCAAAGACAAATGGCTCTCTTTCTTCAAGAGGAGCTACAGTATCCTCAAGCCTTATCCCAAGCCTCTTATTAAGAAAAAATTTTGCAGGATTATCAAAAAACAGCAGCAGGTTAACAAGCGATAAATCCTTCCACACATCAGAAGGCTCAGCAATGGCGGAAGGCATAAAAGAAAATTTTTCATAACTGTTGAGGCTTTCAATGATTGCAGAACAATTCTGATCGGAAAAGCTGAACATATTCGATCCTTCAGTGAAATATTTCCTGCTGAAAGCCTGAAGACAGTGTTTTGTAACCAGTCTGTCTTCGATTCCTGAATTATTTGCTGCCTTAAACCTTCTGTCTATAGTATCGAGAAGCTCGCTTACAAGAACAGAAGGTGGTATCGCACTGTTGTCTTTTATGCTCTGGCCTATATAACTTATGTACAGGCAGTCACGAGCAGAAAGAATGGACTCGAGAAAAAGATAACGGTCCTCATCACGCAGAGACCTGTCGCCGCGCCTGGGTTTTTTTGCAATGAGGTCAAACCCGGGGGGTCTTGCTTGCCTCGGAAATTCACCGTCATTCATACCAATGAGAGCTATAACCCTAAAAGGAATGCTTCTCATGGGAAGCATGGCGCAGAAAGTAACACCTCCAGTAATGAAACCAAAACCATTTTCTTCCTTCTCGATACAGGATGAGATCCAGGACCTTATTACCGCAAGTGAAACCTTCCCGTTAAAATCAGCCTTGTCCGCAATTTCACCAAAGTTTTCTATTACATTTGAAACAGCAATAAATTCTCTGGCAGTATCATCATCTGAATGTATGAAATCAGATAAAATTGCACGAAACCCTTCCTGCCAATCAGAAAGAGTCCTTGGATCGGAAAGATTTTCAGAAACTGCGGCAATTTTTTCCATGAAACAGGCAAACTTTCCCAATGTCCTTGTAATTGAGCCTTCCATGTCATCGTAAGGGAGGATGCCGTTGAAAACACGCCCTTCTTCCTCCGGCATTGCATACCCGAGGAAAAGCCTTTCCAGACAGGCACCCCAGGAATTCTCTCTGTAGGCTGAAAATCCCAGTGCACTCCTGTCTTTCTCATCCATACCCCATTTCACACGCGTATTTTCAATCCAACCTCTTATTATCCCGATTTCTTTATCATCCAGATCGAATCTTCTTCTTACAGGAACCGTATTGAGAATATCGAAAATTTGAATAGCAGAAAGACGGCTGCCAGGCAATTCAATGAGTTTCATGAAAACAGAAGCAATGTGTCCCTCTTGTGCAAGACGCCTGTCTGCAATAGAAAAGGGGATTTTAAGAGAAGGATTCTCGTAACTTTCAAAAACAGCAGAAATAAAAGGAGCATATGACTCTATTTCAGGTGTCATGACCAGGATATCCATCGGAGACAGGCCTTCAATTTTTTCAAGGAGATAAAGGATATTGTCATAAAGGATTTCAATTTCGCGCATATGGCTGTGGCAGGAGTGCATCTGGACAGACAGGTCATCATTGTCTATCAAAAGCCTTTCCCCCTCATCCCCTCCTTGCTCCCAGGCAAGATTGAGTATGTCGGACTGTAATTTTTGAAGGAGTGAAGACTCTCCTGGATCATCGTAGATATCATCTATGACTGTGGCAATTTCCCCGAACTCAATAACCATATCGGAAAAATCCCGTCCAAGTTTTCCGAGAGAAGCCAGGAGAGGATTTCCTACGATATACAGAGAGGTGTCTTTACTGCCGAGTCGTGCTTTTTCTTTTTCAGATAAAATATCTGCCCAGTATTCACGTGTAGGGGTCATCAAAAAAAAGTTTATTTCCGTTATCCTTGATGCTGCTGCCAGAATTTCCATATGATACACTGGCAGGTATGAAATTCCGAAGACAGCAATCCTTTCAGGTAATCCCCTTACACACAATTCACCTTTGATTAACCTGTCGCAAAACTCTTGCTTCAGTAGCCCTCGATGCTCTCCATTGCCTTCTTCAGTCAGATTTCTCCAGAGTTCAGCCTGCCAGTGACTCTCTTTGCCTGCCTCCCACTCCATCACCATTTCAGGCCTGAACATTGTATATTTGTCAAAGGTATCAGCTATCTGTCTTGAAATCTGAAAAATCCTAAGCCCGTCCAGGTCATCATTAAGGTAGTTTTTCAAGGGAGTGAACTCTTCCATCTCCATAAGCTTCGGCAAAAGCCTCATTATCTTAAATGTCATGATTTCAGGAGAAAAATGAAATGAACCGTCGTTTTTTTTCAGAACGAATTCATAAAACCACATGACCATTGCGTTAGGAAACTTGTACTGGCAGTTAGCCCATATACCAAAATTCTTTGCAAGCTCCATCGCAACCCAGCGCTGCATTCCCTTGCTCTGCAGGACAATGACTTCCGGAGTCAAAGGAGATCCTTGTGGGGGTTCTTTAAGAACCTTGGCAAGGGCTTCTATGAGTCTTTCCATCCTGTTGCTGGTATAAATGTTGAGAGGCATCTGAGAACAGCCTTTTTTTCAATAGTTGTGTTAGGGCTTAATCTTTTCCCAGGGCTCAATATTTCCGCTTATTATTTTCATCATTGGGTGAAGTTTTATTTCTTTGATAATATTGATCTTTTCATACAGTACAGGGTTTCTTTCCTGTAGTTTAAGTTTCAAATGGTTAAATTCGAATTCGACCTGTGCACTTGTGACGGGTATTTCCCCTATAAATCTTTTGTTGATGATCTTGCTTCTGTTAAAGTTGTAGCCTCTTTTGTCAGCTTCATCGGCTACTGATCTTAAATAAGTTGCAATTGCTCCTATCGGGTTTTCTGTATTCTTAAAGCGCATCAACTGGGGGTGATTCTTATACCCTGCTGTTTTACCCTGTAGAACATGCATAGCCAGCAGGCTTTCCCTCCAGAGTGCCACCAGCCCAGTTGCATCTAAATAGCTTGGATGTATTGACCAAATTCTCATTTTATAACTTCACGGGCAATTGTTTACCTGGTTCATAATTTTCCTCCAAGCCTTCTTATCTCATACCTTATTCAATTTTTAAAGTTTTAACGCCATGCACACTCCACATGGCTTATACCCGGACTTTATTGCCTCATCCTTAGTATGGAAAACGGCTGTACAATTGCTGCAGGCATAATATTTACAGCCTGGAGCATGCAAAATCATCGACCCTGTATTGCCATGATATGCTCCCAGGGAGCTTTTTGCCACGCTTATTGATGGAGTCTTCACTGTCCTGGATGTTTTACGCCTGAATTCCCATGGTGGTACTGGGTTTGCTTTTGCCCACAGCCCAACACTGCCCTTTCTTGCATCCTCTTCATAGTTCTCCCATATCGCACATACAGGTTTTTTGCAGTACTGTTTGTAAACCCATGCATATCCGGCTTTTACCAATTCTTCATTTAAACTTTGTTCGGCTATCATCACAGTTGCTACAATTCTGTCATACCTGTCAACAGCCTCTGATATGACCCGAACAGTCTTTCCAAAAACCATTTCGGATGTAAACTTTTTGGCCCTGCTTCCAAAATCCTGGTGACTCTCAGGGCTATCGATACCGTATAATCTTATTTTATGCATAGTGTTTGCATTAGCCAGAATTGTTATTGTATCCCCGTCCAGGATACCAACAATTTTTCCTGTAATCGCAGCATGGGAAAGACTGGAAAATGCCATTATAAAGACTGAAATAGAGTAATGGAAAAATATTTTACTGCGCATTGATTAGTTCTCACATTTTATGCAAAGGTTTGATTATGGCGTTAAGATCTTTTTCACCTGATTATGATATCGACAAATCACCTGTAAACTTTAATTCTTTATTGATAGATTCAAATTTGACAGGAAGGTTCGAAAATTAATCTGAAATTCAAGCCAAAAAAATGAGTTGGACTGTACTTGAAATTAAGAAGAAATTTGGCATGGGATTATATGAATGGCTGGGGCTTTCTATCGATAGATCAAAGACGGGAGCCACAAGGTCATGGGTGGCCAGAAGCAGGCGATCAACAGCGAAAAAATGGCTGCGGCAATCAGAGGCAATACAGCCCGGCTCACTTCACCCAGCGCAGCGCCAGATATGCCGCAGCTCACAAAAAGGCATATTCCAACAGGAGGGGTCAACATGCCAACAGCCAGATTAACTACCATGAGAACCCCGAACTGAATCGGATCGACTCCCATCTGGGGAGTCAGGGCAGCCAGAACAGGAACAAGCAGTATCAGGGCTGCAGTTGTTTCCATGACACAGCCAACAACAAGAAGCACTGCCATGACCATGAGCAGCAAGCCCCAGGGGGGCAGCCCAAGTGCTGTAACTGCACCCCCTACAAGCTGGGTAG
The DNA here is from genome assembly GCA_037439445.1 of Desulfobacteraceae bacterium. GTDB lineage: Bacteria > Desulfobacterota > Desulfobacteria > Desulfobacterales > Desulfatirhabdiaceae > JBBIWB01. Next base: position 23,217 of record JBBIWB010000037.1, read on the forward strand.
TCTGTTTCATGGCAATCAGCCAGGTAAAAACCTTGGCCATGGCAATTATGAAGAGGATGGTTGCGGCTGTGATCTGTGAGCGCACTATCAGTGCTGGCATTTCTTTCCACTCAAGCTCCCTGTTGAAGACCATGCTCACTACAAGTGCATAGAATACAGCCAAAGCAGCAGCCTCTGTGACCGTGACAATGCCGGACAGAATACCTCCAAGCACTATGACAGGAGCGCCGAGCGCCCACACAGCTTCTTTAAGTGACAACCATATCCGCCTCAGAGAAAAATCCTGCCTGACTCCATAACCCTTCTTGTAGCATATCCATATGGAGGTCAGCATGAACGAACACCCGAAAAGTACGCCTACCATCAAGCCTCCTGCAAAGAGTTTGGCAATGGAGACATTGGTGAGAAAACCGAAAATTACCATTGGGATAGACGGAGGTATTATGACCCCAATTGAACCACCAGCGGCTACTACAGCCGCAGCAAAAGCAGGCGGATAGCCCTGACGGATCATAGCCGGAATGACAACCGCGCCTATGGCTGCAGTGTCTGCAGCAGCAGAGCCTGAAATTCCGGCAAAGAACATGGAAGCCACTATGCAAGCACATGCCAGGCCGCCTGGAACCCAGCCTACCAGGCTGTCTGAAAAATCAATAAGTTGCCTTGATATCCCCCCTTTTTCCATGATGACACCTGCCAGCATGAACAAAGGCACTGCAAGAAGATCGAAAGAATCCACTCCTGCAAAAAGCAGTTGCACTATGGTCTGGCCGAGCGCTGACAATTGTACGCTTGCTGGAAAAACGCCAGGAGTCAACATCAGGCCTATGGCCGGAAGCCCTATGGACAGTGCTATGGGAAGGCCCAGGGCGATAAGCAGGAAAAGAAGACCAAAAAGCAGAATGACCGTCATTGAGTTTTTCGCTCAAAAGTCGTTGCCATGTCCGACAGGACATGCAGGATGAAAACGATTGAAGATAGGGGAATAACGGCAAAGGGGATGGACATGGGTATCTGCAGGGAGGCAGTTGTATGATGCCATGCCTTGATAGTGTAAGCGGTTCCAAACCAGGCAAGTATGCAAAAACAGGCAAGCGTTGCCACCTGCAGTCCAACAACTATGACCTGCTGAACTGGCCTGCCCAGGCTATGGCCTATGCCCTTTAGGGCAATAAAACTCATCCTTTTGTAGGCTGCTGTTGCTCCAAGAAATGTGATTGCAACCAGCAGATGGCGGCTTACTTCCTCAGACCAGCCCAGAGAAGCACCGAGGTAGCGGAAGAGCACCTGGCCAAAAAGAATGATGCAGATGCTCCCGCCTGTCACAAGAAGAATTTTTTCAACAACTGTATTGACCCACTGGCTGATATGTTGCAGCAGCGATATCATGTTCACCTGTTTCATGTTGGATGTGAACCCAGGTTCGTTATTTCGCCATCTTGCGGATGTCTTCGACAATTTTTTTCGTATCACCTGTGGTCGCCTCCACAACAGGCGCTGTTACCTTCCGGAATGCTTCGATATCGGGATTTTCTTCTATCTGCATTCCGGCTGCCCTGAGTTCTGAAAGCTGTCTGGTCTCATTATCGCGGATAAATGCGCGGCCTTTGAGAGATGCTGTGCGTGCGGCATCCATTATGATCTTGCGGTCTGCTTCAGGCAGATTGTCCATGAAAGCCTTGTTTGAAACAAATACCAGTGCTGAATATACATGCCTTGTCAGAGAAAGATATTTTTGTCCTGCCTCAATCAGTTTGGCCGCATGAATCACTGCAACCGGATTCTCCTGACCGTCAATTACTCCCTGCTGCAGTGCGGTAAAAATAGGCCAGGCCATTGGTGTCGGGTTAGCTCCGATAGCACGCCATATAGCCAGATGGGTTGGTGCCTCCATTGTCCTGATTTTAAGCCCCTTAGCATCGTCCGGTGTTTTGACAGGACGCTTGGAATTTGTCAGATTACGAAAGCCGTTGTCCAGGAAATGAAGAAGCGTGAAACCTGCTTTTTCAAAACGTTTCCTGTAATCCTGGCCGATCGGTCCGTCCAAGGCAAGACTGGCAGCATCATATGACGAAAAAAGGAAAGGCATTTCCAGGGCCTTGATCTCGGGCACAAAAGCCTCTATTGGACCTGTAGTACACACTGACATCTGGGTCGTACCGAGCTGTATCTGCTGCAATGCCTGGGTTTCGCTTCCAAGTGCTGCTGAATGATGGACTATTACGGCATATTTGCCTGGAAGAACCTTATCTATTTCTTCCTTGAACCAGTTCGCTGCCCGGGTATGCACGAAGTCAGGATTAGTGACGATGGCAATATTGATTTGTGTCTGGGCAGTAGCCTTTCCTGCAAACCCTGTCAAAAAAACCGCAATCATTATCACGATCATACGGATACGCATAAGATATCTCCTTATTTTCAACAAATGAAACAGATATTAAAATTTGGCTTAACACTGCTTAAATATTAATTAAGCAGGTTTTTGTTGTCAAGACAAAACAAGGCATGTTTTCTTTATCGCCTTAGAGCTGCTTGAAATTAAATTTGAATATGTGTAATAGAGCTTTCAGTTTTACGTGAAGGTTCCAGATGCTTCATTATGTACATACAAATTGGTCAACCTGTCATACACAGATACACGATTTGTAACAATTACAGGAGATTTTTGTCATCTGTGGGATTACATATTCAATGAGAAGCAATTGTAAATGGAAAATTTTTTACTTATAATTATCTTCATGTTGATAGGCATGGCATTAAGAAGGATTCAGGTTTTTCCTGATGACACAGGAAAGGTATTGAACCTTTTTGTCATATATATATCGTTACCAGCCTTGGTTCTTCTAAAGATTCCGGAATTGGAATTTTCAAGAGAAATACTTGTTCCTGCACTTATGCCTTGGGGCATGCTGTTATTTTCTTGTACTTTAATATTAGTCCTGTCGAAAATTTTAAAATGGGAACGGGAAACCAGCGGCTGTCTGCTGCTCTTAATCCCTTTAGGCAATACATCTTTTCTTGGAATACCCATGGTTAAGGTATTTTTTGGAGACCATGCCATTCCTTACGCTTTATTATATGATCAACTTGGTTCATTCCTTGCATTGGCTACATATGGTTCCTTGATTCTGGCTTTTTATGGAACAGGGGAAAACCGACCGGCCATAAAGAGTGTAATAAAAAAAGTCATTGCCTTTCCACCATTTGTTTCATTAATTGTTGCAGTTATTCTTAAAAATGTTCAATATTCATTAATCACAGAAAGTCTTTTAAAAACACTGGCTGCAACACTTGTACCCTTGGTCATGATTGCAGTAGGATATCAATTAAAACTGCAACTGGACAGAAAGGTAATTTCACAGCTTGGGATAGGTCTTTTAATAAAACTTGTTGCAGCCCCATTGGCAGCATTGTTTTTTTGTGACATAGTCGGGTTGAAAGGCGAAGCTGTACAGGTTTCAATTTTTGAGGCCGGCATGCCGCCGATGGTTTCAGCAGGGGCATTGGCATTATCAGCAGGACTTTCACCTGTCCTGACTGCTGCACTGGTTGGCATAGGAATCATTATCAGTTTTGCAACCTTGCCGGTACTTTATCAGTTGCTGTTATAACGATGATAAAAACATCGAATGAAAAAAACATACTGGAACTGTAGCATGATAATGAAACATTGAGGTACCCTATAAGGTTATAACTTGCTATCATGACTGATTTTACCCAACATTCTGCTCTTGCCACCAGCCCTCCCGTATCCTTGACCCGAAAGCATTTTCTTCGCCAGATGCTTAGCCTTGGAGGCCCTTATTGGAACTGCGAAAGGCGTGTGAAAGTCCGAGGCATGACACTGCTTCTCCTGCTGCTCACCATGATGCAAGTAGGAATTACTGTATGGAGCAACTACTGGCAAAAAGCACTGTTTGACGCACTCGAACAACACTCTGTCAATGACGTAATAATCCAGGTGGGGGTCTTTGCGCTGATTCTGCTCTTATCTATCGCCGTCACTGCTGCACACCTGATTGTCAAGCGCTGGCTTCAGATTGACTGGCGCTCATGGCTAACAGAACAGTTGGTAGGAAGCTGGATGGAAAATGGTCGCCACTACCGGCTGCGCTTCAGTGCCGGGGACCACGACAACCCTGACCAGCGGATAGCAGAAGATATACGAATTGTAACGGAGATAGCTATTGCATTAGCCCATACGCTTTTATTATCGCTTATGACAATTGGTCTTTTCATAGACATTCTGTGGTCTGTGTCGGGGGCAATCGTCGTGCCTGGTACTCAAATACAGATACCAGGCTACATGGTGCCTCTTGCTTTCATCTATGCGGCTCTGGGCAGCACTTTCGGCTGGATTATAGGCCGCCCTCTTGTACGTGCAACAAATTCCCTGCAAACTGCAGAAGCAACATTTCGCTTCGGCTTGTCACAGGCAAGGGAAAACACTGAAGCAATAGCGCTAATGCACGCAGAGAAAATGGAGCAAACCATGTCTTCAATGCGATTCAGACAGGTCCTGCACGAATGGGACAGGCAGTCACTGGCATACATGGGTCTTGTTGCGTTTAGTACAGGGTATGGTACCCTGTTGCCTGTATTCCCGATTCTGATAGCAGCCCCCCAGTATATCCTGGGGGTGATGTCACTTGGCGTTCTGATGCAGGCAGCACAGGCGTTCCAGCGACTGACCTCTGCACTTTCATGGCCTGTGGACAACATAGGAGAGATAGCACGCTGCAGGGCTTCGGCAGAACGGGTACTGTCTCTTTACGAGATTTTGCAGCATCTGGATTCAGACTCTAAAAAAACTGAGAGTACAAGAATTGCCATTAACCATTCTGAACGAAGCCACCTTGTGATAGAAGATCTCTATATAGCAGAACCCACGGGACGCATCCTGCTCGAAAACTTCAGCGTTGACATACGCCGGGGCGAAAGGGTGCTCATCACGGGAGACTCAGCAGTCACAGGAAGCCTGTTCAAGGTGATAGGCGGTCTCTGGCCATGGGGCAGCGGTCGGGTGTGGCTGCCGCCGGAAAGCAGCATGCTTTTCATTTCCCAGCGTCCATTCTTGCCCGAAGGCACACTTCGCAAAGCTTTGTGCTATCCTAATCCACCAGAGACATACTCATCTGCCTCTATCCGACACGCCCTCGAATGTGCAGGTCTGTCATGGCTTGCACAGCGCATGGAAGAAAGTGACAACTGGGAGCAATTACTGCCAAAGCGCGCCCAGCAGCGGCTTGGCTTAGCACGTGTTCTTCTGCAAAGGCCAGCCTGGGTGTTCATGGAAGAGGCCACCAACACCTTTGACCCTAAAGGTGAACGGCTCATTCTCGAAATGCTTCAGCGCAAGCTGCCCAACATGACCATGCTTAACATCAGTTTCAATCCAGACCTTAAGAATCTTCACCACCGCGCACTGGTTTTAAGCATGGTGCGCGATGCAAAGTTCATGACAGATTAGAGTCGCTGAAACAAAAGGACAATTTAAAATGGTTTAATTTTGATGAACTCGTAAAAAGTCAATATTCGGACGGCTTTGTAAAAAGGCCGCAGGCAAGGCGCACAAATCCTGAGGAATGAGGCGTACTTATGGTACGCCGCAATGACGAAGGATACAGTGCAACATAGCATCCGGCCTTTTTACGATGCCGTCAATTTTAATGGACACCTTGCTAAGAGAACCTGAAGAATCGGAATGCCCATCAGGGTCTTTCTGGCTGCTACACGGAAGAAACAAAGGTTTATAGATGAAACTGACGGAAAATGAAAAGCGCGACGCCATCAAGCTGATCGAGGCCGGAAAACCTTTGCCGGACAAGTACCGGTTTCTGCTCTTTGACGACGACCGGGAGGTGGAGCTGATCTGGAACGGCAAGACCGCCGAGGTCTGCAACGTCGTCCTGCCCTTTCAGGTGATCGAACAGGTGGACGAACCCCGTTCGGAACAGATGAAAAAGAGAGGGCATGAGCAGTTGGGCCTGTTTAGCATCGATCACCGGGGCCGGCAGCTTAAGGGCTGGACCAATAAGTTGATCTGGGGAGACAATAAGCTGATTCTTTCATCGCTTAAGAACGGGCCGCTCCGGGAAGAGATCGAACGGCAGGGCGGCATCAAGCTGATTTATATCGACCCGCCCTTTGACGTGGGGGCCGATTTCTCAATGGATATCGAGATCGGCGGCGACACCTTCACCAAAAAACCCAATATATTAGAGGAACTCGCTTATCGGGACACGTGGGGAAAAGGAACGGACTCCTTCATCGCCATGATCTACGAACGGCTGGTGCTGATGCGGGATTTGCTGACAGAGGATGGCAGTATTTATGTACATTGTGATTGGCGGGTGAATAGTCATATTCGGTTGGTTTTGGACGAGGTGTTTGGCCATGAAAGGTATCTGAACGAGATTACATGGCAAAGAACCAGTGCGCATAGTGATCCCGGACATTATGGTGTTAATGTGGATTCCATTTTGTACTACTTGAAGTCTGATAAGCGTTTATGGAATCAACAATTTGGAGAACATTCAGAAGAGTACAAAAGGAGGTTCAGAAACACTGACCCTGATGGCAGGAATTGGACTGATGATAATTTGACCGCCAAAGGCTTGAACGGTGGTGGCTATACCTATGAGTACAAAGGGGTTACATCATTATGGCGTTGCCCTGCTGAAACCATGCAGCGATTGGACGAAGAAAAGAAGCTCCATTTTACAAAAGCTGGTGGAATAAGGCTGAAGCGCTATCTTGATGAAACACCGGGCGTACCATTACAGACGCTTTGGACTGATATTTTTCCCGTCAATTCTCAAGCAAAAGAGCGGGAAAATTATCCTACCCAAAAACCCGAAGCCCTTCTCGAACGCATCATTAAAGCCTCCTCCAACGAAAACGACATCGTAGCTGACTTCTTCTGCGGCTCCGGCACCACCGCCGCTGTAGCAGAAAAACTTGGCCGCAAGTGGATCGTCTCCGACCTGGGCAAATTCGCCATCCACACCACCCGTAAACGAATGATCGGGGTGCAACGCCAGCTCAAAGCCGACAAGAAGAACTGGCGGGCCTTTGAGATCCTGAACCTCGGGAAATACGAGCGACAACACTATATCGGCGTCAACGCCAACCTTCGGGAAGCGGAAAAGCAACAACAACTCGAAGCCAAAGAAAAACATTTCCTCGATCTGATCCTTCATGCTTACCGGGCCGAGGCCATCGACAACTTCAAGTGCTTTCACGGCAGGAAGGCCGGCCGCATGGTGGCAGTCGGTCAGGTGAACCTGCCGGTTACCCGGCTCTTTGTGGAGGAGATCATCCTGGAGTGCCGCCAAAAAAGGATCTCGAGGGTCGATGTGCTGGCCTTCGAGTTCGAGATGGGGCTTTTCCCCAATATTCAGGAAGAGGCAAAAGCCAAGGGCATCGATCTGGCCATGAAATACATCCCGCGAGACGTCTTCGACAAACGGGCCGTGGAGAAAAACCAGGTGGTATTCCACGATGTTTCTTTCATCGAGGTCAGGCCCCATGTCAAGAAAAACGGAATCGCCATCGAGCTGACCGATTTCTCCGTCTTCTACTCTCAGGACTCCATCGACCACGCCGCCGCCTCATTAGCCAACGGAAAAAACAGGATCGTGGTGGAACAGGGCCAAATTGTAAAAGTGATGAAGGACAGAAACGGCGTGGTCAGCCGCGATGTGTTGACCAGGCACTGGACAGACTGGATTGACTATTGGTCGGTGGATTTCAATTTTGAATCGAAGCGGGAAATCATTACCATCAGGAACGAGGAAACCGGTGAACTGGAAGAGCACTGGACCGGCGACTTCATTTTTGAAAACGAATGGCAGTCCTTCCGAACCAGGAAGGACCGATCCCTGGAAC
>JBBIWB010000038.1:0-30439 GCA_037439445.1 Desulfobacteraceae bacterium
ACAAACCTGACATCAAACGCTACCCCACAGCGTGAGATTCAGTTCAAAGCTCCTCAAAAGTCAATATTCGGACGGCTTTGTAAAAAGGCCGCAGGCAAGGCGCACAAATCCTGAGGAATGAGGCGTACTTATGGTACGCCGCAATGACGAAGGATGCAGCGCAAGCGCTGCATCCGGCCTTTTTACGATGCCGTCAAGGATCACTTAGATGTGATTATGCGATGATGTCCGCAGAAAACATAGAGGCCTGTTTTTGGAGCCAGGCATGCCAGTGTCATGTTGAGTTGAGATGCAAGACTGACTGCAAGAGAGGTTGGCCTGGAAACAGCTATGATTATAGGAATTTTAGCACGTGCAGCCTTTTGAACAAGCTCGTAGCTGATTCTGGATGACAGAATCAACCCCTTTGACATATGAAGATTATTATCGAAAAATAGTTTTCCAATGGCTTTATCGACTGCATTATGCCTTCCTACATCTTCTGCTGATACCAGAACTTCGTTGTTTTTGCCTATGATAAGAGCTGCATGAGTAGATCCGGTATATTTGCGAATTGGCTGATGTTTTGAAAATTCTTCTATGCATGATATAGCATCCTTAACTGAAATGTGGCATTCATCTGCTAACGATGTCATATCCGCTGAAATATCCATGATAAGCTCTTTTCCGCATATTCCACAGCTTGTCTGGCTAATAAAGCCACGGCGGTCGAGATAACCTGCAATTTTTTTCAGTCTCTCAGCAGTTAAAATTACTGTAACAACATTACTGTTTGAACCATCGCAGCATGCAATTGACTTTATGTCCTCCATGTTATCAACTATGCCTTCAGACAGACAGAATCCAGCTGCATGAAATTTTTCATCCCCGGGGGTTCTCATGACAACAGAATAAGGCTTACCATCTATCCTGATTGAAAGAGGTTCTTCTACAATTAAATCGATAGAAACAGACTGGCTTTTTTCGCCGTCCTTGTGTATAATTGGACAACATGTAATAGGGTTCATCTTTATCTCTACATGACAATGGTGATTTACAGTATAACGTGCTATTCAATTATGACGGCATCGTAAAAAGGCCGGATGCTGCGTTGCGCTGCATCCTTCGTCATTGCGGCGTACCATAAGTACGCCTCATTCCTCAGGATTTGCGCGCCTTGCCTGCGGCCTTTTTACAAAGCCGTCCGACGGACTTTTTACGAGTTCATCAATTATTACAGCACAAATTTTGATTTGTAAATTGACAACTTTAAATATAAAGAAATTCGTACAATAGTTTCATTGGTATTTCCTGTTAGAGTTATAAAAAGACTTGACAATATTAGCAAATAGGTTGAAAATTAAAATTTTTAAACCTATATCATTTGTTTACAAGGAGGATTGACGATATGTACGCTGTGGTTGCAACTGGCGGAAAACAATACAGAGTCAGGGCTGGTGATATTCTTAGAATTGAAAAAATTCCCGGTGATATCGGCTCACCCGTGGCTTTTGACAATGTACTGCTTTATTCTGATGGTGAAAATATTTCTGTTGGAAAACCGGTTATTGAAGGCGCAAAAGTTAATGCGAGTATAGTCGAACAGGACAGAGGAAGAAAAATCATAGTGTTTAAATTCAAGAGGCGTAAAGGCTACAGGAAAAAACAGGGGCACCGTCAATACTACACTGCAGTCAGGATTGACGGCATAGAGGTTTAAGCATTATGCCGAAATCATAGTTTCGGAGAGTTTTTTCAGGAAATTCAAGACGGTTTTTTAATAAATTTTACTTTTTTTATTTTCAGGTATTTGGAGAATTCATTTATGGCACACAAGAAGGCAGGCGGAAGTTCACGGAATGGCCGTGACAGTAATGCCCAGCGAAGAGGAATTAAATGTTTTGGCGGCGAAACTGTAAGAGCGGGAAATATTCTGGTTCGCCAGGTAGGAACCAAGATACATCCGGGCAACAATGTTGGATTGGGTAAAGATTACACTCTTTTTGCCATGCTGGATGGGATTGTCAAATACGAACGCTACGGGCGTACCCGTAAAAAAGTAAGCGTTTATGCAGAGTGAAATTTATAGACGAAGCAATTATTACTGTTGAATCCGGGAAAGGCGGCAGTGGTTGTATAAGTTTCCGGAGAGAGAAATTTATTCCCAAGGGCGGCCCGGATGGAGGCAGTGGCGGAAAAGGCGGGGATATAATCTTTAGAACATCACCCAGGAAGAGAACACTTTATGATTTCAATTATAAAAAATTTTTCAAGGCTCAAAATGGTTCCGGTGGAGCCGGAAATCAGAGAACTGGCAAAGATGGCCAAGACCTTGTAATTGAAATTCCTCCCGGAACAGTTATCATCGATGCTGATACAGATAAAATCTTAAAGGACTTTGTATTATCGAACGAAACCTTTGTCCTTGCAAAAGGCGGCAGGGGAGGGCTGGGCAATACTCATTTCAAAACTTCTACTCATCAGACCCCAAGGTTTGCCCAGCCAGGAGAACCTGGTCAGACTATAAATCTCAGGCTTGAGCTTAAACTGATTGCAGATGTTGGCATTGTAGGGCTCCCAAACTCCGGAAAATCCACACTGATTTCTGTTATTTCTTCTGCAAGGCCTAAAATTGCGGCTTATCCGTTCACAACGCTCACACCGAATCTTGGGGTCGTAAAACCTGTCTTTGGAGCCGAAGCCTTCACTGTCGCTGATATTCCTGGACTAATTGAAGGTGCTCATGAAGGAGCAGGTCTTGGTATGCGCTTTTTAAAGCATATAGAGCGTACCCGCTTTTTGGTTCACCTCATAGACGTTTCAGCACTTGATCCTGACAATCCCCTAAAAGATTACCAAACCATAAATCGTGAACTTGCCCTGTACAGTGAAAAACTAAGCCGCAAACCTCAGATTGTTGTTTTAAGCAAAATGGATATTACCGGAGCTGATGAAGCAGCAGACAGGTTTCAGGAAGCCATAGCACCAAATGAGGTTATACGAATATCTGCTGTTACAGGATCAGGCATTGACTCTTTAATTTCAACCTTAGTTGGCTTTCTGGATGCATCTGATGAAAACAGACAGGAAAATGAGTTTTGACAATGCCAAACGAGTCATTGTAAAAGTTGGCAGTAATGTTCTCACAGAGGAAAATGGACTTGACCTGAAAGTTGTGCGCTCTATCAGCCGCCAGATATGCAGGTTGATTGATCGTGGCCTGGAAGTTATTCTTGTGACATCAGGAGCAATGGCAGCAGGCATTAAAAAGATAGGCCTTGAGAGAAGACCGGATGAGATTCCTAAGAGACAGGCTGTTTCCGCTGTTGGGCAGGCAAGCCTCATAATGGAATATGAAAATGCTTTTGAGCGCTATGGTAATAAAGTAGCTCAAATCCTTTTGACAAGCGAAGACCTCAACAACCGCAAACGTTATCTTAACGCTAGAAATACCATATATACCCTGCTTTCCTGGAAGGTAGTTCCCATAATAAACGAAAACGATACTGTTGCCATAGAGTCAATAAAATTCGGCGATAATGATAATCTTTCAGCAATGATAGCACTGCTTACCGATGCTGATATGCTGATTATACTGTCGGACATTGATGGCCTGTTTACAAAAGATCCCCGAACAAATCCTGATGCCGAACTTATTCCAGTGGTAGATACTTTCACAAGGAACATAGAAAAACTTGCAAGCGATATTCCCGGCTCTCTTGGAACCGGGGGGATGCTGAGCAAGATCAGAGCCGCCAAAAAAGTGACATCCGCAGGGGTTGCGATGGTAATTGCTAACGGGAATATCGGAGATATTCTGGAAAAACTTTTCAATGCCGAGCCTTATGGAACTTATTTTGTTCCACAGTCTGAAAGACTGGCAAGGCGGAAATGCTGGATAGGATATTCGCTTAAGACAGAAGGCGTTATCATAATTGATGAAGGAGCGGCTTCTGCAGTTTTAAAAAAAGGCAGAAGCCTTCTGGCAAGTGGCATAGTCGGGGTTGAAGGCGAATTCGGTCATGGGGCTCCCGTAGAATTCCGAAACAACAAGGGCTATGTGCTTGGAACTGGCCTTGTAAATTACAGCTCTCTTGAAATCAGAAAAATCATGGGGCTTCAGTCCAGCAAGATAAAGGACAGGCTGGGAGATAAACCTTATGATGAGGTAATTCACAGGGATAATCTTGTAATAACGGCAGACTGCGAACTAGATCAAGTATTACCGTGAAAATAGCGCACTGGTGTGGGCACTTCAAAGAATTTTCATTAACAGGTTGGGCAAGTCCTAAGAGGCAATTCCAAGATAATAACGTGGTACCGGCATCTTTTTCCATTATTTGCACTGAGATGCCCGTGTAAAAAATCATTTGTTTCCTGAGGGTTTATTTTGAAATGAATATTGAATCTGTTGTTTACGACATGGCAAGGGCAGCAAGGTCTGCATCAAAGGAAATTGCCAGGTGTTCAACTTTTCGTAAAAACCGGATGCTTATGAGGCTTGCCGATCTTTTAGAAAGAAATTCCTCCAGAATAATGGAAGAAAATGCAAGAGATGTTGCTGAAGCTAAAATATCAGGTCTTTCTCCTGCCATGATAGACAGGCTTGAAATAAAAAATTCCACAATTAAGGCCATGATTCATGGATTAACCGAGGTTGCTGCCCTTGATGACCCGGTAGGTGCTACAGTTAAAGCCTGGAGAAGACCCAATGATCTCGAAATTTCGCGTGTCAGGATTCCGCTTGGAGTAATAGGTATAATCTATGAATCAAGACCGAATGTCACTATCGATTCAGCAGCTCTGTGCCTGAAAGCAGGCAACGCAGTGATTCTTCGTGGAGGATCGGAGGCGATTAACTCCAATAAGGCACTTGCAGGAATCATCAGCCAGGCTCTTAAAGAAACAGGACTCCCTAAACATGCGGTGCAGGTAATACCTATGAGAGAAAGAGCTGCGGTAACGTGCCTTCTCCAGCAGGAAGAGTGGATAGATCTCATCATTCCAAGGGGTGGAGAAAGCCTCATACGTTTTGTTGTGGAGAATTCCAGAATTCCGGTTTTAAAGCATTACAAGGGGGTTTGCCATGTTTATGTGGACAAGAGCGCAGATTTTGAAATGGCAGAACATATTTGTCTGAATGCCAAACTCCAGAGACCAGGTGTATGCAATGCCATGGAAACCCTTTTAGTGAATGAAGAAATAGCCGGTGCATTTTTACCAGCGATAGCAGAAAAGCTGGAAGCAGCAGGTGTTGAACTTCGTGGCTGTGAAAAGACTCTTAAGATACTGCCTCGAATCACTAAAGCAAAAGACGAAGACTGGCCTGCTGAATACCTTGATCTTGTTCTGGCTGTTAAAATTGTTTCCACTATTGATGAGGCAATTTCTCATATTGCAGCCTATGGTTCAAACCATACGGACGCTATTGTTACCAGTGATTATTTGCGTGCAAGACGTTTTGTAAAAGAAGTTGATTCTTCAGTTGTTCTTGTAAATGCATCTACGCGTTTCAATGACGGCGGGCAACTAGGTCTTGGTGCCGAAATTGGAATAAGTACAACAAAACTCCATGCATTTGGACCCATGGGACTTGAAGAGTTGACTGGCACGAAGTTTGTAGTCTTTGGAGATGGGCATATCAGAGAATAAGGGAAAACATCCTTATGAGGATAGGGCTGTTTGGCGGTACATTTAATCCTGTTCATATAGGTCATTTAAGAACAGTTATTGAGGTTAAAGAACAGTTTTCACTGAACAGAATATATATAGTCCCCTCTTTTATTCCGCCTCATAAATCATTTGCAGGCATTGCCAGCCCATCAGACAGGATTGAAATGATACGCTTGTCTGTATGTGATGATCCTGGGTTTGAAGTCTCAGATGTCGAGCTGATTCGAGGAGGTACATCTTATACAATTGATACTCTGAGGTTTTTTACAGAAAAACTATCAGGCAAAGACGAGAGTTTTTTTATCATGGGTATTGATGCTTTTCTGGAGATTCATACCTGGAAATCTTTCAGGGATATTTTCAAGATAATGCCGTTAATAGTCATGGGAAGACCTGGGACAAACAACAGAGTCAGTCTTGATGACATGAAAGTTGCAGTGACTTGTTATCTCTCTTTTCATCATTTATCTGGTTATGAATATATCCACGAACATTCTAAATTCATTCACCCTCAACTTCAATCTGTTTATTTAATTGGTGTTACCCTTATTGACATATCTTCTTCAAAAATACGGGATTTGGCTTCAAAAGGCAGATCCATCCGTTTTCTGGTACCCAAAGCAGTATTCCAATATATTTCAACAAGAGGACTCTATCAATGAGCAATAATTTGATGCCTGATCCTTTACTAGATCTTTTCATTCAGGCAGCCAGGGGGAAAAAGGCCATGGACATACTTGTCCTTGACCTCAGGGGCTTAACAGCCATAACCGATTTCTTCATCATTTGCAGTGGCAGGTCGAGTCGCCAGGTCATGGCAATAGCGGATCATATTCAAGTTGAGCTTAAAAAAAGCAAGATCAGGCCTCTTGGAGCCGAAGGAATTGGTTCCGGACACTGGATACTTCTCGACTACGACCATGTAATTATCCATGTTTTCTATGATCCTGTCCGCAGGTTTTATAATCTTGAAGGCTTATGGGCAGATGCCCCTGTTATTCAGGTTGAAAGCCCTGTATACCAGCAAAATGATTTTTCAGGGGGAGATGGCGCTTATGAAAAATGAGATGTGCTTGCTCATGATTCTTGATGGCTGGGGTATCAGCCAGTCCGTGACTGCCAATGCCTTTGAACTTTCAAATTCGGCCAATCTCAAACGTCTTCTGAAAAACTATTCTCACACGAGCCTGACATGTTCAGGAGAAGCAGTAGGGCTTCCTGAAGGAGTCATGGGCAATTCTGAAGTAGGGCATATGAATATAGGTGCCGGAAGGATCGTATATCAGGATCTTGTCAGAATAAACAAGGCTATACGGGAAGGAGATTTTTTCAGAAATGAAGTGCTTAAGTCCGCTATGGAAAAAATAAAACTAAAAAGTGCTTCCCTGCATCTTTTAGGTCTTGTTTCAGACGGAGGGGTTCACAGCGATCTCAGCCATTTGCTGGCGCTTTTAGATATGGCCAGACAAAACGATCTTAAGCAGGTTTTTGTTCATGCCATTCTTGATGGCCGCGATACCCCACCTGACAGTGGTGCCGGATACATAAGCAGGCTCCAGGAGCATATTATCAAATATAATTTCGGACGTATAGCTACTATCTGTGGCAGGTACTATGCAATGGATCGTGACAAGCGCTGGGACAGGACTGAAAAAGCCTTTCTTCTTTATTCGGAAGGGGTTGGGGTTCATGAAAAAGATCCTGTTGAAGCGATTAAAAAGGCTTATCAGCGTGGTGAAACAGATGAGTTCATAAAGCCTGTTGTAATAACAGGAAATGTTGACAGTTCTCCTGTAATCTTCAAAGATGATGACGGTGTAATTTGTTTCAATTTTCGTTCCGACAGGGTTCGCCAGATAACCCATGTTTTTTATGATGAAATTTTTTCGTATTTTGAGAGACGGAAAAAAATAGCCCTCTGCGATTATGTATGTCTTACACAGTACGATGAGAAATTTTTTCTGCCGGTTGCCTTTGAACCGGTAAGCCTCAGGGATATTCTTGGAGAAGTCATAAGCAGAAACGGTCTTCGACAGCTCAGGATTGCAGAGACAGAAAAATATGCCCATGTTACATATTTTTTCAATGGAGGTGAAGAAAAGCCTTTTGAATTTGAGGACAGGTTTCTGGTTTCATCTCCAAGGGATGTTCCAACCTATGATCTGAAACCCGAAATGAGCGCTAAAGCTGTAACTGAAGAGCTTTTGAAACGACTTGAAACCGGTTCATATAATTTCGTAGTTCTCAATTTTGCGAATCTGGACATGGTGGGACACACCGGTTTCCTGGATGCCGCAATTAAGGCTTGTGAGGCTGTAGATGAATGTGTCGGAAGAATTGTTAAAAAAGTACAGTCAATGGCAGGTGTGGTTCTTCTTACTGCTGATCATGGAAATGCCGAAACCATGAAAGATGAAAACGGTAACCCGCATACTGCCCATACGCTTAATCCTGTTCCCTTTATTTTAGTGGATGATTCAAGAAAGGATTTGAAATTGAGATCTGGTGGGGTACTAGGTGATATTGCGCCTACAATTCTGGAGATATTTGGTATAGATAAACCAGAGTTGATGACAGGACAATCCCTGATCATGTCATCTTAGAGACGCACTTCGACGTGCGTCTCTAAGGCTATAATTTACAGACATTATAATTCCCGGTTACAGTGTTTGCAAATGGATGCTCTTTTTTTGATCACTTCTGCGCAATATGGACATTCACGTGTGAAAAACCTTTCATGAATTTTCTGCACCGATGCATCCAGTTTTTCCTGAATAAGCTGATTGCCGACTTTAATGCTTCTGAGAGGTTCAATTGCATCAAGATCGCCTATATCGCCTATTATTTCTGCAGCCTTCAAACGGACACGGGAAGGCTCTGCAGTATCTAGTATGATTCTCAGGACAGACGGAGAGTCTTTTGTAACATAGCATTCAGCTAGAATGGAAAATCCTTTCTTGATGTTTTCTTTAAGTATTGCTTCTTGGGCAAGAACCTGTTCGTCAACGATCTGACCTGTTCCACCCATGGGACTGAAGACAGGCACGAGTTCAAACTGTTGGGTTCCTGGATAATTCATGCACCTGTATGATGCAGTGTGAGAATAATGTTCTTTTATGTTTTCCCAGCCCTGGGTATAGAGTTTACAATCATTATTAAAGCACATGAAGAGATATGGAGTTCCCCAGCCCAAGCCGTCTCCGCAGTGAATGGAAGGAACTTCCCATATGTTCATCCGGTTCCCGCAATGAGGGCATTTTGGCTTTTCCTGTGCCATGATTTTTTCAAGAACCTCTTCTTTAGTTTCAAACATAATTAATCTCCCTTATTATTGAAATCCCCTCTAATTTTTAAATATCTCGCTTTTTACAAACTAAGCCAATTTTCAGGTTTGTCAATCAAAGCTTTTATCCACTCCCCTTTCTGAGGAGCTGTTGTTTTGAAACTGAGATGGGGAAATCAGCTTATTGCATATACAAGTTGCATATCATTTTCTCTGGTTAATTGAAGAAAGAGAAGTTTATTATATAACAGAATGATATCATAAGTATTAAATGAAATTAATTGTAGTCTTGAACGGTCGTAAGGTTTTTTTTCCTTGACCTGTTGAGGAGTATAGATAATAAGTCAATATCATAGTAATAAAAAAAATGACTCTTGATGATCTTATAAAAAATTAAAATATAGATGGTACATTAAAAAGTTTGCAAGTAAGAAAGGCTGATTCCAGCCTTTTAAAGAAACCTTCATTCATAGCTGTGAAATAAATGATTGGATAGGTAGAATATAATCTGAAAAATAAGGAGGTCATAATGGTTCGAACAGAAATATCGCTGTTTTTATTGAATGCGCCGGGAGAACTGGGGAAATTAAGTTTATTGTTGTCTGAGGCAGGGATTAACATTGATGCTCTGACAATACAGGATGCATCAAGTTATGTTAAGGAGCTTTTTCAGGCCAGAGGTAAGTCTTTGAAGCGTATTGCCTCTGCTTCAAACTATAATTCGGTCCGAAAAGATTCCGCAGAGCATGCCCTTATCCGCTTTCTTGTAAACGATACTGATAAGGCGATTAATTTGCTTTCTAACAATGCATATATCTTTGATATAATGCCGGTAATTGCCTTAGAACTCGACAACAAGCCTGGTGAGCTTGCAAAAATTGCCATAAAATTCGGAGAAGAAGGAATAAATATCAACTATGTATATGGTTCAGTTTTATCTCCTGATTCGAAATGCCTTTTTGTGTTTTGTCCTGAAGACATAGAGAGGGCTGCTGCTATCTTTAAAGATTAGGTTTTGTGACAAGAAGTCATCAGCTCACAGGGGCAATCGTTTGCTTGCCCCTGTTGATCCATTTTTTCCATAAATCAAAAATATGGACTGCAACTATTGCTGTTATAAGTCTTGGGACCCAGAGCCAGAATATGCTAAGGCCAAGAACTGCAAACAGGGTTGGATCTTCTACCATGGAATGGTTAATGCCTATTGAAATGTGAAGCCTTTCTAGCTCTTCAGCACTGAAATTTCCTTCCCTTGATTCTTCTACGATAACTGCAGCTCCGTAAGTCACCCCAAAAACCACTGCTGTCAGCCAGAGCAGTCCAACTCTCTCGTTTAGCCCCATAAGTTTCAGAAATGGTTTAAGTATCTTGACCAGATATGGAATTATTTCGAATGATTTCATCAGGCTCAGGGCTATCATAAGAGCCATTACAATAATAAAAATCTTTATGCTGAGGGAAAAAGTCGAAACTCCCCATTGTGTGATTACTTCGATGAAAGTCAACTGAATATGAGAAAGTGGGGCAGAAGCTGCTGTTTCTGTCGGTTGCATATCCAGAAATAAGGCTGTAGCCACAACTGTGGCAATGGAGGCAGTCAGTCTTATAATTGTCGCTTTAATTGGAGCCAAACCCGACCTCCCCTGGACCATTCCTTCTTGTATAAGATTATGCGATATGAGAAGAAAAATAGCGATCAGAGTCATTTCATTTACAGAAAAAGGCAAAACGAGCATGGCGGCAATCCCGCCGTAAATGCCTGTCAACATGCCTGCAACAAGGGGAATAGCAGCAGATGGTGGAAGACTCAGAAGCTTCATAACAGGAGCAAGCAAAAAATCAATTTTGTGAATCAAACCGCTGTAGTCCAGTATGACCGTTAAAAAAGAGATAGGGATGAGTATTTTAAGAAGCCAAACATAACCGCTCCATCCTTTCTGAATACCATTCAGAACTCCAGATTTAGCAGTGTCAAGAAAAGTTGCCATTTTAGTATTTTCCAGCGTTTATCTGGGTGTATCTGAAACACTCAGTAATATGATCATTGACCATACCTGCTGCCTGCATGAAAGAGTAGCAGATAACAGGTCCAGTAAATTTAAAGCCTTTTTTTATTAAATCCTTGCTCATGGCAACAGAAATATCGGATTTGGGAGGAATTTCTTTAATGGTTTTCCATTCGTTAATCAATGGCTTTTCGTTAACAAATCTCCAGATATATGAATCGAAACTGCCAAATTGAGATTTGATATCGAGGAAAGCCTTGGCATTTTCAATAGCACCCAGTATTTTCAGCCTGTTGCGTACAATCCCAGGGTCATGAAGAAGAATTTCAATTTTTTTGTCATCATAAGCTGCAACCTTTTCAGGGTCAAATCCGTCAAAAAGGTGGCGGTAATTATTACGTTTTTTAAGTATGGTCAACCAGCTAAGCCCTGCCTGAGCTCCGTCTAAAACGAGAAATTCAAACAGCCTCTTATCGTCATGGAGGGGAACTCCCCATTCTTTGTCGTGATAGGAAATGTAAAGAGGATGTAAGCCTGCCCATGAGCATCTAGTAATCATCTATATTCCATTCCTATCATTAAGTTTATTTGTTGGGTCGCCTTCACAGATCATTTTTTTCAAAACTTCAATTTCTGGTTTGCCTGGAATAATGCCTTTAAGTTTTGCTGTCATGACAGTATCTCCATCCTGATTCACTATAAGTGCTTCGGCAATAGCCCTGCCATTTTCTTCAATATCTTCAATAGTAACAGTACAGGTAATGACATCGTCAATAAAGACAGGTTTTTTAAATCGAAAATCAATTCCTGATGCCAGCCACCCGATTTGTCCTCCTACTTCAGTGACCATGCTTCCAACCAGAAGTCCGTGGCATATTTTTGACCTGAAGCCTTTTGTAGCAACAAACCTTTCGTCGAAATGAATCGGATTGTAATCACGGGTCATATCGGCAAACTGTTCTACTTGTTGTCTTGAAAAAGATCTTGTAACCGTGAATGTGATCCCAGGGGTTAATCCTTCAATGGTTTGCTTTCTTATGAGTGACATGAAAACCTCTCTTTTACATTGTGTTTTTGAAGTATATGATTTCAGGTACATGTCTACTTTATTTCGCATGTATTTTCAAGCTTGATAGCCATTTTGTTGACAAAGGGAGACAAGAGGTTTAGAGCAGGTGGCATATATCATGTTAATTCAGGCGATGTCGCTGAGAATTTAATGAAGATAAACCTAAGTAAACTTATCTGGATTTATAAGAAAATGAATATGCCAAGAATGGTTAGTCCAGGAGACACCATTGGGATAGTGTCACCAGCAAGTCCTTTTGATGAAGCTGATTTTTATGCCGGAATTGAGGTTCTGGAGACCATGGGCTTTAGGGTTAGATTTCCAGAGGACATTTTTGCACGATCAGGCTATCTCGCTGGTTCTGACGTAAAACGGGCGGAACAAGTCAATGCAGCTTTTTCAGATGAATCTATTCAGGCCATAATTTGTGCAAGGGGTGGTTATGGGTCGATGCGTATTCTGCCTTATATTGACTATGAGCTAATTCGGATGAATCCCAAGTTGTTCATGGGTTTCAGTGATAATACGGCACTTTTGTTTGCAATGTATAAGTTTTCAGGCCTTATTTCATTTCATGGCCCTGTTGCCACGACCCTTCGAAACGCAGGCAAAGAAACACTGGAATCTGTTTTTCAGGCTTTTACTTCGAATAACTCCCTGTCAATAAAGCCAAGAAATGGGGTTATGCTTAATCCAGGAAAGGCTTCGGGTAATTTATTATGCGCAAATTTGACAACTTTGTGCCATTTAACTGGAACACCTTTTCAGCCTGCGCTTAGAGATCATATTCTTATAATCGAAGACAGGGGAGAAAAACCTTATAGAATTGACAGGATGCTGACACAGATGAGTTTTGCAGGATTGCTTGATGGTCTCTGCGGCATTGGTATCGGATCATTTGAGGATTGCGGAGAAATGGATGAAGTTTATAAGATAATACTCAAAACCTTTAATCACATGAATATTCCGGTACTTGCAGGATTTGATATAGGCCATGGACCTGAAAATATTGCTGTTCCTTTCGGGCGCCGTGCTTTTCTGGACACAGACCTTCAGACCTTGTCCTTTGACTATGATGGTTCTTAGGATAAACCATGGTCATTGTTGACAGGCTAATGAACAAGGCAGTAGAAGAACATGTTTTCCCAGGAGGGGTACTCTTGGTTTCAAGGGACGGGAGAATTGAATTTTTCGAATCATATGGGTATGCAGATCTTTTTTGTGGCAAAGTCATGACAAGAGACACCGTCTTTGACCTTGCGTCTTTAACAAAACCTATAGGAACTACACTTGCCGCAATGCATCTCATTCAGGAATCAAAAATGAATCTTGACCAGACTGTTGCATCCATTTTACCACGGTTTTCAGATCCATGGATGACCATGGTAACAATTAGGCACCTTCTTGTTCATTGTTCAGGACTTAGAGATTATAGGCCGTATTATCTTAAGCTCAGGTATTCTTCTCAGTCTGAGCGAAGGCATCGACTCAGAGCAATGCTTGCAGACGAAAAACTGATTAGTCCTCCAGGATGCAAGCTGCTCTACTCTGATGTTGGTTTCATGATTTTAGGCTGGATAATCGAAACAATATCTGGAACACGGCTTGATCAATTATTAAAAGATGAGATTTATAGACCATTGGGCATTGAAAACGTCTTTTTCAACGATTCTTTTCAGGCTTGTGAAATAAAGAACATGGAAAGTTATGCTGCAACCGAGCTTTGCTCCTGGCGTAAAACCCTTTTAAAAGCAGTGGTGCATGATGACAATGCTTTTGTTGCAGGCGGTATTGAAGGTCATGCTGGGCTCTTTGGGACTGCAGGCGACATAGCAAAACTGCTACTAGTCCTTTTATCAGATTACAGGGGAAAGTCCGATAAAATTCTTTTTGATGCCAATCTCATGCAGACTTTCTGGTCTTGCCATCAACCATATGGAAGGGCTCTTGGTTTCGACATGCCATCATGTGAGAATCCAAGTTGTGGGAGTTATTTTCCACAAACAAGTATCGGGCATCTGGGTTTTACAGGGACTTCATTCTGGATAGACATAGAGAATTCTATTGTAGTTGTACTCCTGACCAATCGTGTCCACCCGTCCCGTTTTAATTTCGGCATCAGGCAATTCAGGCCAGTTCTTCATGATGAAATCATGAAGAATCTGGGTTTATAAATCTCCTGCAATCAATTTTTGGTTTCAAGAATAAGATGTTTTTCCTTGAGAATGAAATAATTTTCTGTTAGTTTTGATCATTTAAAGATGGAAAATATTGTTTGTGAAATTGCACTTTTATTGTGCTTTTGCTGCTTTGATTAACCTGTCAACAATATTGTTGATAATAGCTATTATGAGGCATTATGAGCTTTTTCAGTGGTTTTTTGGGAATATTTTCAAACGATCTTGCCATAGATTTAGGGACGGCCAACACTCTTGTTTATGTTAAGGGCAAGGGTATAGTTCTAAGCGAGCCTTCTGTGGTAGCTGTTCGCACAGACAACAAAACCAAAAACAGGGTACTTGCTGTAGGAATTGAAGCCAAGAATATGCTTGGCAAGACACCTGGCAATATTGTTGCTATCCGCCCAATGCGCGACGGCGTGATAGCAGATTTTGAAGTTACAGAGGCAATGCTAAGGCATTTTATTCAGAAGGTTCATCACAGACGATCTTTTGTAAGGCCAAGAATAATTATTGCAGTCCCTTCAGGAATAACCCAGGTAGAAAAGAGGGCTGTCAGGGAATCTGCGGAATCTGCCGGTGCCAGAGAAGTCTTTTTAATTGAAGAACCCATGGCTGCAGCAATAGGTGCGGGCCTTCCCATAACTGAGCCTATTTGCAGCATGATTGTAGATATCGGTGGCGGAACAACTGAGGTTGCCGTCATTTCTCTGGCAGGTATAGTCTATTGCAGATCACTGAGAGTTGCAGGTGACAAGATGGACACTGCCATAATGCAGTATATAAAGCGAAAATACAATCTTCTGATAGGGGAGCGTACATCTGAGGTCATTAAAATTGCGATAGGAAATGCTTATCCTGATCCCCAAAATTTAGAAACAATTGAGGTAAAAGGGCGTGATCTTGTGTCTGGAGTTCCCAAGATTCTTACAATTGATTCTGAAGAAATCCGTGTTGCAATCTCAGAACAACTGGATGCAATTCTTGAGACTGTTAAGATAGCTCTTGAACAAACTCCTCCAGAGCTTTCGGCAGATACTGTGGATGCAGGGATAGTTCTCACCGGGGGCGGAGCACTCCTTAAAAACCTGGACAAGTTACTGATTGAAGAAACAGGTCTTCCGGTAAGGATTGCCGATGATCCTCTGTCTGCCGTAGCCGTAGGATGCGGAAAAGCTCTGGACAGCATAGAAATTCTAAGACAGGTTGTAGTTACTTAAGTTTCATGTTTACAAGAAAAATGATGGTGATAGCAGCCGTATTTGCTTTTATAGTCATCAATGCAATCGCTATTTTTCTTTCTGCAAGACACTTGTCTCCGTCATCAGGTTTCAGGCAGATAGGTATCTGGGTTGTTTCGCCTTTCCAAACGATTCTTGCTAATGCAATTCATTCGGTCGAATCTATTTGGACTCGTTATTTTTTTCTTGTAGCTACTGAGAAAGAAAATGAAATTCTGAGAAAAAAACTTGCCGAGTGTGTAAATGAAGACAGCAGGTGCAAGGAAATAGAGCTTTCTAATGCCCGCTTCAGAAAATTTCTCGATTTTAAAAATACCAGCTCAGTCAGTTATCTTGCGGCTGAAGTTATTGGTAAAGATCCGTCTCCATGGTATAAAACTGTTGTAATTGACAAAGGCTCATCAAAAGGTGTTGCAAAGGGTCTTTCTGTGATTGTTCCTGAAGGCATTGTAGGGCAGGTTATTGATGTTTACGAAAATTCTGCAAAAGTACTGCTTATAAGCGATTCTAACAGTGCAGTTGATGCTATCGTACAGCAGACCAGAGCCCATGGAATTGTCAAGGGAAATTCAGACGGAAAATGTATTCTCAAATATGTGTCAAGAAAGGAAGCCGTAAACATTGGCGATACAGTGATTTCATCAGGGCTTGACAGTGTTTTTTTAAAAGGCTTGCAGATTGGTAGTGTAACTGAAATTATAAGGGATAACTCTGGCATTTTTCAGGAGATAGTTGTCAGCCCCTTCGTTGATTTAGAAAAAATAGAAGAGGTTCTTTTAGTCCTTAGCCCATCCTTATAAAGTATCTACAACTAATTTTTGACTTTTCATTAGCCCAGTAAATGAATCTTTTTCAGCGCATAGTGTTGATATTATTATTAGTTGTTTTTCAGACAACTGGTTATTATTTTATTCCTGAATTGAAAAATTTTGTAAACCTGTCCTGCTCTTTTGTTGTATATGCAGTGCTGTTTCTGTCTTTTGGAGAAGGCTTATTTCTTGTCCTCTTATTGGGTTTTTTAATGGACAGTATTACATCAGGGCCTTTCGGACTTTATATTTCTGTATATTTCTGGATAGTTGTAGGGTTCAGACCCTTTGTCACCATGTTAAATCTAAGAAATATTCATGCGCTGCAATTCTTGACAGGAACAGCCATTATTTTAGAAAATGCTGTTTTTTTTGTTGTAACTTCTCTTTTGAAACCCGAAACCGTACTTTCTCCTCATTTCATGAAAGGAATGATTTTTCAGTTTTTGTGGACAGTAGCACTTAGTCCTTTCCTCATCAGGTTTCTTAATGCCATGGATTTGAATCATAAGACTAAAGTGCAATTAAAATAATGTGTTATCATGAAAATAGTAAATCCTCTCATCTCTTTTCTGAGTAACCAGACTCCTGACAGCGACTGGTACAAAAGACGTATTGTCATCTTCTTGTGTTTTGTTATATCAGGCTTTCTTTTTTTATTCATAAGACTTTTTTATCTTCAGATCATAGACGGGGAAAACCTTAGGAGACTTTCTGAAAGCAATTGCATCAGGCTTCAAAATATCGACCCACCAAGAGGACTGATTTTCGACAGAAATGGACAACTTCTGGTTGACAATAGACCTTCTTTTGATTTGAGCCTGGTGCCAAGAGATGCGAAACCTTTGGATTCAACAATAAATTATTTAGCGCAATATGCTCGTATTTCGCCTCTTGATGTATGGGAAGAAATCGAAAAAAACCGTAAGCAACCATCTTTTAGGCCAATTTTGATAAAAAACAACATAAGCAGGGAGACCTTGGCTGTGTTGGAAGCCAAACGTTTTGATTTGCCTGGCATCTTTGTAGATGTCCGTCTTCGCAGACTATATGTTAACGGTCAGAGTCTTGCCCACATACTCGGTTATGTCGGGGAAATCAGCAGTGCTGAACTTAAATCTGAAATGTATTCAGGATACAGGAGAGCTGATTTAGTAGGCAAGAGCGGAGTGGAAAAGTCTTTTGAAAGTGTCTTGAGAGGAGAGATTGGTGGTCGCCAGGTAGAAGTTAATGCAGCAGGCAGACTTGTTAGAGTCATCAGAACAGTTGATGCTTCACCTGGCAATAATGTTTTTTTATCTATTGATCAGAATTTGCAAAAGAGTGCAGAATATCTGCTGTCAGGAATCAGAGGGGCTGTAGTAGCTATTGAGCCTTCAACAGGATTTATACTTGCAATGGCAAGCAGTCCAACTTTTGATCTAAATATGTTTGTAGATGGATTCAGCCAGAGTCAGTGGCAAAGTCTGGTAAGTCATCCTCACCATCCGCTTAGAAACAAGGCTATTCAGGCTGAATATCCACCTGCTTCTACTTATAAGTTGATTACTGCTATGGCAGGCCTGGAAGAAGGGCTCATAGATGAAAAAACCACAATGGTTTGCCCAGGTTTTTATAAATTTGCTGATCGTGAGTACAGATGCTGGAAAAAAGTTGGGCACGGCCCAGTAAACCTTGAAAAAGCAATCGCAGAGTCCTGTGATGTTTATTTTTACCAGGTCGGTCTCCGTCTTGGAGTAGACCGTCTGGCTTCATACGCAAAAGCCTGCGGATTTGGTTCTGCTACCGGTGTTCAACTGGATCAGGAATCAAAAGGACTTGTCCCGACATCTTCCTGGAAGAAACGCAGGATTGGCATACCATGGCAAGGGGGGGAAACCCTGTCTGTGGCAATCGGTCAGGGTTATAATCTTACTACTCCATTGCAACTTGCTGTAATGATTTCTATCTTTGCCAACGGTGGGTCAGTTTTAACCCCGTTGATAGTTAAAAAAATTGAAAATGCATCAGGTGAAACCATTAAGGAATTTACACCAGAGATAAAGGGGCGGCTTCCTGTCAGCAATAAAAATATGGAGATTTTGAGGAAGTCTTTATGGGAAGTTGTAAATGGAAGAAGCGGAACAGCTCGTATAGCCATTATTGATGGAATAGATGTTAGTGGTAAAACAGGCACTGCGCAGGTTTTTAGCCGTAAGACAGAAACTGAAAGAGAAGAAAGAAGAGCCGAGCACTTAAGATCCCACGCCTTGTTTGTTGCTTATGCTCCTTCGGTCAATCCCAAGATTGCACTTTCAGTCATTGTGGAACATGGAGAGCAGGGTTCGAAAGCAGCAGCACCCATAGCAAGGGAATTGATAAGTACATATTTATCAGTAAGATCACCTGATAAAAATTGAGGGCAGCCATGTTTGACCGCAGATTAGCACAGAATTTTGATTGGCTTTTGCTGATTATAATATTGTTGATAGTAGCATCCGGTCTTATGACTCTTTACAGTGCAGCCCGTGCTGGCCTTGAAACCACCCAGAGTTTTTTTTTCAAACAGCTTCTCTGGTATTGTCTCGGTATTATGGTTATGATCTCATCATTTCTCATACATTTCAAACGCCTTGATTATTATGCATATGCCGGTTATTTTTTATGTATAATACTTCTGGTTGCCGTAATTTTTGCAGGAAAATATGTTGCAGGAGCAAGAAGGTGGCTTGTCTTTGGCCCTATTACACTTCAGCCATCTGAACTGGCAAAGCTTGGTGTAATCGTTGTTTTGGCCAGGTATTATTCCAGGTCAGTAACTATGGATGGCTTGCGCCTTCGAGACCTTATTCTACCGGCTTTGATGACACTTGTTCCTTTCCTGTTAATAGCAAAACAGCCTGATTTAGGTACTGCAATGATGATTCTGTTGATAGCAGCGACAATGACTGTATTTGCAAAAATAGAAAAGAAAGCCTTGATTGCCATCATGTCCATTGGCCTAATCTGTATTCCCATGACCTGGTTTCTTCTGAAGGAATATCAGAAGCGCCGAATCATGACTTTTCTTGAGCCTGACATGGATCCTCTCGGGGCTGGATATCATATTTTACAGTCGAAAATTGCAATTGGATCGGGGATGCTTTCTGGTAAAGGCTTTTTGAAAGGAACGCAAAATGCACTTTCTTTTTTACCGGAACATCACACGGACTTCATTTTTTCAGTTCTAGCTGAGGATTGGGGTTTCATAGGATCTGCTGCTGTAATTTTTTTGTTCATATTTTTAATCACATGGTGCCTCAATATTGCGCACAATTGCAAGGATCAATTTGGCATTTTCTTAGTCATTGGAATAACCGCGTTGATTGGCTGGGAGGTTTTCATAAATATAGGAATGGTGATGGGATTGATGCCTGTTGTAGGTATTCCGTTGCCTTTCATAAGCTATGGAGGATCTGCTGTCATTACCAAGATGCTTTGCATAGGAATTCTTATGAGTATAAGCATGAGAAGGTTTTTGTTCGAGCAGCCTTGAAGTATTTAAAAGGTGTTTTTTTCTCAGGTGAGTTAAAAAAATTAAAAAAACTTTTGACAACAAGTTTAACCAGATGTTATAGACCCCGTGATCTTCATAAGAGATGCACAGATAAACAGTTTTTTTAAATCTATACGTAAATACGTAGAAACAAAAAAATACTTCAATGGAGGGCTGCCTTATGATTAGTGTTGATGGGTCGTTTTTTATTCAGATCGTAAATTTTATTTTCCTGATTTGGGTAATGAACTTGATTTTGTATAAGCCTATACGTAAGGCGCTTCTCAAGCGTGAAGAGAAAATTTGTATTTTGGAACAAAGCATTTCAGATTCCAATGCCAAGACCAGTGAAATAGAAGATGCTTTTAATAACGGTCTTAAGGAGGCAAGAGCCAAGGGATTGAAAGAAAAACAGAAATTAATACAGGCAGCAGAAGCTGAGGAAAGAGAACTCGTTGAAAATATAAATAAGAAAGCTCAGGCCGAGCTTTTAAAATCCCGAGAAAAAATAGCTAAAGATACAGAATCTGTTCGCAAATCTCTTCAAAAAGAACTTGACATGTTTGTCAATGCTATAGGTCAAAAAATATTGGGGAGGGCTGTTTAATGAAAATTCCTGGAATGGAAAAGAGGCTATGGCAGTCTGTATTGTCTCTAGTGTCAACTGTCCTGATTGTGGTATGCGGTGGTTTGGCTTTTGCAGCGGGTGGCGGCGGGGGCGAAGTTAAGTGGGTAGATACTGATACATACAGAGTGATGAATTTTGCTGTTCTGTTAGGGGTTCTGATATTTATCCTCAAAAAACCCTTGTCAAATGCCCTTGGTTCTAGAACAGAACAGATCAGGACACAGCTTGCAGACCTTGAAACAAAAAAAATCGAGGCTGAAAAGGTATTGACTGAATACAATGAAAAGATTTCCATGTTAAATGCTGAGTCCGAAAGAATTGTTGCTGAGTATGTGCGTCAGGGAAATGAAGCCCGAGCCAGGATTATTAAAGAAGCTGAGATGGCAGCAAGCAAACTGGAAGAACAGGCCAAGCGTAATATAGAAAATGAATTCATGCTGGCCAAACAACGTCTGCAACAGGATATTTTGGGAAAAGCGATGATTAAGGCTGAAGAAATCATAAGAAAAAATATTACTCCTGATGACCAGAGCAGATTGGTTGATGAATATCTTGATAAGGTGGTGGCATAGTGAAAAATCTAACTATAGCTAGGCGATACGCTAAGGCTCTTCTGATTATTGGCAATACCGGTAATCAGGTTGATGTCTACAGGGATGAACTCAAAGGATTTGTCGATCTGATTCGTAGAGAAACAGAACTGGAGCATGTTATCAATAACCCGCTTTACAATACAAGTGACCGAAAAAAAATACTGATGAATCTTATTGAAAAACTTAATTTATCACGTGTAATGACATCTTTTTTACTGCTTCTTTTTGACAAGGGTAGATTCGGTTTTTTAAATACAATCAATGAGTTTTATCAGAAGCTGGCAGATGATCTCAAGGGTGTGGCTCGCGCCAGTCTGGTTTCGGCCAATGAGCTTTCATCCGAAGCTGTTGAAAGGATTCGAAAGGCACTTTCTAAGAAAACAGGGAAGGACATTGTTTTTGATATCAGAACAGACCCGACACTTATCGGAGGGGTGATTACCAAAATTGGGGATCTTGTTTTAGATGGCAGCATCAAAACACAATTACTCAACATGAGAGAATCTTTAAAAAGGGGTGAAAGCGTATAATGGAATTAAGAGCTGAAGAAATAAGTCAGATCATTAAAGATCAAATTAAAGATTACGACAAAAAAGTAGAGCTCAGTGAAACGGGCGTTGTTTTGTCGGTTGGCGATGGGATTGCCAGAGTCTACGGCCTTGAAAAAGCAATGGCCCTTGAACTGGTTGAATTTCCAGGTGGTATTCTTGGACTCGTTCTAAACCTGGAAGAAGATAATGTGGGTATCGCAATCATGGGCTCTGATACCAATATCAAGGAAGGTGACATAGTCAAACGCACCGGACGAATTGCGCAGGTACCAGTAGGTGAGCCAGTCCTTGGTCGTGTAGTGTCTGCAGTAGGTGAACCCTTAGATGGAAAAGGCCCGATCAATGCTACTGAATTCCGCCGTGTTGAAATGGTCGCCCCCGGCGTAATTGCCAGAAAAAGTGTGCATGAGCCTATGGTAACGGGTCTTAAGGCAATTGATGCAATGACTCCTGTTGGCAGAGGGCAGAGAGAACTCATCATAGGTGACCGTCAGATTGGTAAAACGGCTATAGCAATTGATGCCATTCTAAGCCAGAAAGGACAGGATGTTTTCTGCGTTTATGTTGCTTGCGGCCAGAAGAAATCCACGGTCGCACAGGTTGTAGCTGTGCTTGAAAAACATGGTGCTATGGCCTATACCACTGTAGTTGCAGCATGTGCAAGCGATCCTGCCACTCTTCAGTACATAGCACCTTACGCAGGATGCGCCATGGCTGAATACTTCAGAGATTCGAAAAGACATTCTCTGATTATCTATGATGACCTTTCCAAACAAGCCGTTGCATATAGACAAGTATCCCTTCTGCTCAGGCGCCCCCCCGGACGCGAGGCTTATCCAGGTGATATTTTTTACAACCATTCACGTTTGCTCGAGCGTTCCAGCAAGCTTAACGATGAGCTGGGAGCAGGGTCTTTAACTGCACTTCCTATTATTGAGACCCAGGCTGGAGATGTTTCAGCATATATCCCAACCAATGTTATATCAATTACAGACGGACAAATTTACCTTGAACCGAAACTCTTTTTTGCTGGTGTAAGGCCTGCCATAAATGTCGGTCTTTCAGTTTCCCGTGTTGGTGGTGCTGCTCAAACTAAAAGCATGAAACAGGTTGCAGGTACACTTCGTCTTGATTTGGCTCAATACCGCGAACTTGAAGCATTTGCTGCCTTTGGAAGTGATCTTGACAAGCAAACTCAGAATCAGCTTACCCGTGGAGCCAGAATGGTTGAGATATTAAAGCAGCCCCAGTATCAGCCCCTTCCCACAGAAAAACAGGTGACGATACTTTTTGCCGGAACAAGAGGTTTTCTAGACAAGTATCCAGTTGATGTTCTGGCAAAATACGAGGCAGGTCTATATGCTTTTATTGAAGAAAGACATCCTAATGTTTTCACAGAATTGGCATTGAAAAAGAACATCACTGAAGAAATCGACAAGATGCTTCGTGCTGCGTTGACCGAATACGATGAAGAATTCAAAGATACTATTAAATAATCTGTGTGATAATATTAACATCTCTTGTGTCTGTTATTAAGGACGATTTGAAATGGCAAGACTAAAAGACGTTCAAAACAAGATAAGTGCTGTTAAAAAGACCAAACAAATTACAAAAGCCATGAACATGGTTGCAGCGTCAAGATTACGAGGGGCTCAACAAAACATGGAGGCTTTTCGTCCTTATGCGAATAAGTTCGCAGAAGTATTGACCAGTCTGTCTGAAAAAGCAGGCCAGGGAGCCAGCCCATTAATTATACCTCGTGAAGAAATTAAAAAAATACACGTGGTTTTGTGTACCTCAGACAGAGGATTATGTGGTGGCTTTAATACCAATCTTGTTACCAAGGCAGAGAAATTTGCTAAGGAAATGTCAGCCAAAGGACTCGAAGTTTCTTTTACAAATTTTGGAAAAAAAGGAAGGGATTGGACAAAAAAGGCCAATATGCCCATAGTTAGCCAGCATCTAGGGGTAATAGGAACAAAAATCGGTTTTAACCATGCTTCTACAGTTGGGCGCAAGCTTGTTGACCAATTTCTTAAAGGAGAATATGACGAGGTTTATGTTGTTTATCCTGAATTTAGGTCAATGACCAAACAGGTGCCTTCTGTCAATAAGATATTACCAATTACTCCTATTGAAAATGAAGAACGCCCTGCAGCAGGGATATCTAAGCAGTTTCAGGCTGAACACATCTGCGAACCTTCACCTGAGGCTCTGTTGGGCGAATTGTTACCAATGAATGTTTATGTTCAACTGCATAGGGCGCTTTTAGAAACATCTACCAGCGAACATGCTGCCAGAATGATGGCTATGGAAAATGCCACAGCAGCCTGCAATGACATGATTGGAAGTTTGACTCTTGCCTACAATAAGGCAAGGCAGTCAGCAATTACTGCAGATCTTATGGATATTGTCGGTGGCGCAGAAGCTCTTAAAGGTTAAACGAATGATGTAGCATATCGCGAAGGACAGGAGGATTTTTGATGGGACAAAATATAGGGTATATTAAGCAGGTTGTTGGACCTGTTGTAGACGTTGAGTTCGAACAAGGACAGTTGCCAAAAATACTGACAGCTTTGTTGGTTACCAATCCAGCAATTGATGATAAAGAAGATAATCTGATTATTGAAGTTGCACAACACTTGGGAGACAATGTAGTTCGTACTATTGCTATGGATGTTACAGACGGTCTCGTTCGTGGGATGCCTGCAAAGGACACCGGAAGCCCGATCATGATGCCAGTAGGTAAAGCAGCTCTTGGGCGTGTGTTAAATGTTGTTGGCAAGCCTGTTGATGGGCTTGGCCCCATCAGTCAGGAAATAATGATGCCAATTCACCGAGAAGCACCGAAGTTCACGGAGCAGGATACAACTGTACGGGTGCTTGAAACAGGTGTCAAGGTTATTGATCTTCTTGTGCCGTTTCCAAGAGGCGGGAAAATGGGTTTGTTCGGTGGAGCAGGTGTAGGAAAGACCGTTATTATGATGGAAATGGTAAATAACATAGCTATGCACCATGGAGGTATCTCTGTTTTTGCCGGTGTTGGAGAAAGAACCCGCGAAGGAAATGACCTTTATCATGAAATGAAGGATTCAGGTGTTCTCCCAAAAGCTGCGCTCATCTATGGGCAGATGACTGAGCCTCCTGGCGCCCGGGCGCGTGTTGCTCTATCTGCACTTACTGCTGCTGAATATTTCAGAGACATTGAAGGTCAGGATGTTCTTATATTTATTGACAATATTTTTAGATTCACTCAGGCTGGTTCAGAAGTTTCTGCACTTCTGGGACGAATGCCTTCTGCTGTTGGATATCAACCCACACTTGCAGTTGATCTTGGTACACTTCAAGAGCGCATTACCTCGACAGACAAAGGTGCTATAACCGCCGTTCAGTGTGTATATGTTCCTGCAGACGACTTGACTGACCCTGCTCCTGCGACAACTTTTGCACATCTTGATGGTACTGTCGTATTATCCCGTCAGATTGCAGAACTTGGTATCTATCCGGCAGTGGATCCGTTAGATTCGACTTCAAGAATTCTAGATGCTGCCTATATCGGAAATGAACATTATTCAGTGGCAAGGTCTGTACAGAGGATTCTTCAAAAATACAAGGAACTTCAGGATATTATTGCCATACTTGGCATAGATGAGCTTTCAGATGATGATAAATTAACTGTTGCAAGAGCAAGAAGGATACAACGTTTTCTTTCTCAACCTTTCCATGTTGCGGAAACATTTACCGGAATGAAAGGCGCATATTGTAAGATCGAAGATACTGTCAGAGGCTTCAAGGAAATTTGCGAAGGGAAGCATGATGATCTCCCTGAACAGGCTTTTTACATGGTGGGTGGTATAGAAGGTGCCGTTGAAAAAGCCAAAAAAATGGCACAAGCATAATAAAATAAACAAGTTGAGGGTGAATTAATGGCCGGAAACATAAAACTTGAAGTTGTTACACCAGAGAAATCTGTTGTCAGTGAAGAAGCGCAGATTGTTGTATGCCCTGGGATGCTTGGGGAGTTTGGTGTGCTTATAGGCCATACTCCATTTTTAACGACTCTAAAGCTTGGTATTATTCGCTACAAGGAATCTAACGGTATTGAACGTTATGTTTTTGTTAGTGGTGGTTTTGCTGAAGCACTTCCTGACAGGGTAACTGTTCTTGCTCATTCTGCAGAAAGAAGACGTGATATTGATATTGAGCGTGCCAAATCTGCATATGAGCGTGCAAAGAGCCGTCTTGAAGGAAAAGCCAAGGAAGATATTGACTTTATTAGAGCACAGGCCGCATTGCAAAGGGCTTTATACAGACTGAAACTGGCAGAAACCCGTAAATAATTTTCTTTTTTGTTTTTTTAAAGGCATGCTGTTTTCAAACGGCATGCCTTTTTTTTAGGTTTTTTTAGAGGAAAACCACATGGATTCTATGCCTGAGAAACTATCTGTAATAATTCTGGCTGCAGGGCTCGGAAAAAGAATGAAATCCGGTAAAGCCAAGGTTTTACACGAGCTTCTAGGAAAGCCAATGATACAGTATGTTGTCGATACTGCATCAAGAGTGGCGGGCACAAATGTTTATGTAATAGTTGGTTTTCAATCCGAACAGGTGAAGGCGGCTGTTGAAAAAAATTTTAATGTTCATTTTGTACTACAGGAGAGACAGTTAGGTACAGGACATGCTGTTTCTTGTGCCCTTCCTTACATTGAAAATGATATTGAGCGTGTAATTATAATATGCGGTGACACTCCATTAATATCCTATGAAACTCTAGTTTCTCTATATCACAGTCATTTAGCTGAAAAAAATGATATTACTGTTCTTGCAGTTGAACTGAAAAACCCGAAAGGATATGGCCGAATATTGTTCAATGAAAAAAGACAGGTTATCAGAATTGTAGAAGAGGCTGATGCAAATGATGATGAGCGTAAGATAATGATTGTCAATTCCGGTATTTACTGTGTTGAAAAACAATTTCTTATGGATGCCGTTCAGTGCATTTCAATTGACAATAAACAGAAGGAAATGTATTTAACAGATATTGTAAGCATAGGATATGAGAAAAATAAATCGATTGGGGCTGTTCTGTGTAATAACTCTTATGAAACTTTAGGAGTTAATTGCTCTGATGACCTACTTAAAGCAGAAAAAGTAATGGAAAGCCGCGTTACTAAAAAAACTTGACTTTAACTATCCTCCATGCGTATATATTATTAAGGTTAAATGGTGGAAATGAAGTGGCGCTGTCGAGGCGTTTAAAGAAAATAGAGCTAAAAAACAGCAAAAGTGGAAAAACATAAGCATTTTTTCCGCACTGAATCAATAAAAACATATGGCGAAACTAAAGTATTAATTTTAGAAAGTCAAAATATTTATCAGAAGATATACTACTTAAATGTAAGCCCCTGTCGTGTTCGTTATTGGAAGATGATCTTTGTCCCAACATTTTACATAATAAGGATCTTCCCTGATTCTGGTGAGCAAGTTCTGCTAGTACAGAAAAGCCTAAAGGAATTATACTGATCCTAGTTTCCAAGTATGGCACAAAGGCCTTACAAAACGGCACAAGGACGGGGGTTTATATCTTGTTTTCTGGTAACGCTTATTTTTGTTCGGTATAGCTTATGGAAACTATGAACTATAAAAAATTGCTTAAATAAAATTGCCTTCCCGGCTTTTTTATAACCGACTCTTATAATTTTTGCTGTTGCTGAATTTTTATTTTCTTTATTTCCCTTCATATATTCAAATCTATCTAAATTTTCCCCATTTTTTCTTTAACAAATAAAGCCATACTTTTCTTTGTGTTCAGGAGAAAACTGATGAATGAATATTCATTGTTGTTTGGTATTATTTTTTTTGTTTTGGGTTTTTGTGCTGCCTACTGGCTTAAGCTGAAAAACCTTAAAGATAAAATTGACAATTCTGAAAGAGAATCTAAGCGAATACTTGATGTGGCCCAGCGTAATTCTGAAACTTTGTTGAAAGAGGCTCAGATCGAGGCAAAAGATATTATTTTTAAAATGAAAAGTGATTTTGATGCAGAGACAAAGGAAACACGTGCAGAAGCTAAGAAGAAAGAAAGATGGTTGATTCAAAAAGAAGAAAATATTGATCGTAAATTCGAACAGACTGAACGCAGAGAAATAGAAATCACAAAAAAAGAAAAACAACTCTCTGATATGCTTTTAGAAGTTGAAAAAAAAGAAATTGAGTGTAACGAGCTGATTAGTCAACAAAAAAAACAGTTGGAAAATATATCCTGCATGACTAGTGAACAGGCAAAGGAACTTTTGATGCGTGCCATGGAAAATGAAGCCAGGTATGAAGGAGCAAAACTCATCAAAAGAATCGAGACAGAAGCCCATGAAGATGCAGATAAAAAATCAAAAAAAATAATTGCAACTGCTATTCAGCGTTATTCAGGTGAATTTGTTGCAGAAAGAACTGTTTCTGTTGTTCCGCTTCCAAGTGACGAGATGAAGGGCAGAATCATTGGCAGAGAAGGACGAAACATCCGTGCATTAGAGGCAGCCACAGGGATAGATCTTATCATAGATGATACGCCAGAGGCAGTTATTTTATCTGGATTTAATCCTGTTAGACGTGAAGTTGCAAGACTTTCTCTCATGAGATTGATTTCTGACGGCAGAATTCATCCTGCCCGTATAGAAGATATTGTAAAGAAAGTTACTTTGGAAGTTGACCAGACAATAAAAGAAGCAGGTGAGCAGGCTGCTTTCGATCTTGGGGTGCACGGAATTCACCCAGAGCTTATAAAATACATAGGCAGTCTTAAATTCAGGACTAGCTATGCACAAAATGTATTGCAACATTCTGTTGAAGTTGGGTTTCTCTGTGGAATAATGGCCTCAGAGCTGGGGTTGAATTCCAAGATTGCCAGAAGAATGGGTCTTTTTCATGATATTGGTAAAGCTATAGATCATGAAGTTGATGGACCTCATGCGGTGATTGGATCAAAACTGGCAAAAAAATTCGGTGAATCACCTAAGGTGGTTCATGCAATCGCTGCACATCATGAAGATGTCCCGCCTGCCAGCGTATATGCTTTTCTTGTGCAGGCTGCTGACGGACTTTCCGGTGCTAGACCAGGAGCACGTAAAGAGCTTCTTGAAAATTATGTGAAGAGACTAGAAGATCTTGAAAAAATCGCTAATGCTTTTTATGGTGTTACAAATTCATATGCTATACAAGCTGGTCGCGAACTAAGGGTAATAGTGGAAAGTGATATAATAAGCGACGAAGAAGCTACCCTTGTGAGCAGAGACATAGTAAAAAAAATAGAAGAAACTCTGACTTTTCCAGGACAGATAAAGGTAGTTGTAATTCGTGAAACAAGAGCTGTAGAGTTTGCAAACAAATAGGATGGAGATGCCATGAGAAATGTCTTGGATATTCTTGATGAAAGAGGTTTCATTGAAAAAACGACACATGATCGTGAGTTAAGAGATTACCTCGAAAAAAATGGAGCAAACTGCTATATTGGTTTCGATCCAACGGCTCCAAGCCTTCATGTTGGTCACTTGTTGCCTATAATGGCTCTTGCACATATGCAGAAGAACGGCCATAGACCGATAGCTCTGGTTGGGGGGGGGACAGGCTTGATTGGAGACCCAAGCGGAAAGACTGAAACCAGAAAACTCCTGACAATGGAAAAGGTCGAAGAAAATGCAGTCTGTATCAAAAAACAACTTGAACGATTTATAGATTTTAATGAGGACAGGGCACTTCTTGTAAACAATGCTGACTGGCTTACACAGATAAAATATATACCTTTTTTGCGAGATATCGGAAAACATTTTTCTGTCAACAGAATGATAAAGTCGGAAAGTTATCGTATGAGACTAGATGCTGAAGACGGGCTGAATTTTATTGAATTCAATTATATGCTCCTTCAGGCCTATGACTTTCTTGAACTGTTTGATAGAACAGGGTGTAGGCTTCAGATGGGTGGAAGTGACCAATGGGGAAACATTGTTGCAGGAATTGAGCTGATAAGGAGGATAAGGACGCAGCTGTCTTTTGGGATTACATTTCCACTAATCACTACAAGCTCTGGCGCAAAGATGGGAAAAACTGCAAAAGGTGCAGTATGGCTTGACCCTAACATCACAACGCCTTATGACTATTATCAGTATTGGATAAACACTGATGATGGTGATGTCATGAGATTCTTGTCGCTTTTTACATTATTACCGTTTGAAGAAATCCGGCAGGTTGAACTCTTGAAAGACAGTGATATGAACATTGCAAAGTCGGTTCTGGCATTTGAAGCTACAGCTTTGGCACATGGTCTTGAAGAAGCAATTAAAGCTTTCAGAGCTGCTTCCGGTATTTTCGGGTCAAGAACGATTCCAGGGGATATTTTGCCATCCAGCACAATTCCCAGGCAAGATGATAAGTTCGATGATAAATCCATGCCGCAATCTTTTATTACGCTTAAAGATCTGAAAAATGGAATCTCATTATATAAATTGATGCATAGCGTTGGACTTGCAAGCTCAGGTGGTGCAGCAAGACGACTCATTGAACAAGGAGGAGCTTACCTAAATGGAAACAGAGTGGATGTCATAGATTTCCAGGTAACTGACAAGGAACTTTGCAATGATGAGATACTGCTTAGCTCCGGGAAGAAACGCTTTCACAAAATTAAATTAATGGAAAATAATTAATTTTATTATTGACATCCGCCATTAGTTATAATAAATAATAAAAGTTTTCCAAATGATCAACTGAATAAGAATTTTTGAATAAAAAAATTATTTTAGTTGACAAAAAAAATATATCGATTATAATAGCAGTTAAAATTAATACTGTTTTCTAAAAAAACTAGATATATTATTTGATCTTTGAAAACTAGATAGTGACAGCTTGTGAGTTTAGGGACTCTGG
>JBBIWB010000039.1:0-30073 GCA_037439445.1 Desulfobacteraceae bacterium
TCCGGGGCGGAGAATGCTGACCGAATACGAGATAAAATTACTGAGGCAGAGCAAGAAGGAAATCGGCGAAGCTATTTGGAAAAGGCTTAGGGAGAAATCCCTCTATTGAATTGCCACTTGATTTATTTTCTTGAACTTACCTCGCATGGCAAGCCATGCCGGGAAACCCACGATCCAAAGCAAAAGCGTTACCCTAAACCATCCGGCAGGCCCCATGTTCGCCAGGCCGGAGACCTGATCTTTCTTCGCCCCGATTGATTTCGCGTCGAAGTAAACCCATATTGCCGTACCAAGAATGATGAGCAAAAAGGCTTCCATGAACATTCCCTCCCGATCAATATAGTTTTGATGCTACTGGTTTCATGACGATAGATACATGATGGACATGGATTTCATGACAAAATAAAAACTTTCGTTTCGCCCCACGAAGCACCCGCCGGTGGGGACGCTTCGGCTGGACAACTCAAGAGGCCTAACCCCTTTTGCTTTTTGTGGTACCTCTGGTGGTACCTCTATTGATTACGGTATCAATCGGGAATTGTTGTTTTACGACGGTTTTGTTTTGCGTTCGCCGTCGCCTTCCGCTTACAATGCCTTTTGGCTACATTCGACCCTGGGGTATAAAACCCCATTTGAATATGAAAAAGAACAGTGCCGCTTTGCGGCCTAAACGGTGTCCGTTTTTACTTGACCATTACACTGTTTTACCACACTCAGCACAACAGACGGGTTCGCAAGGTCGACTTGAACAGGATCAATTTTGGTTCGCTGGCCAAACAGGTCGTTATTCCGCTCGACAGAGTGCCTTCCCAAGACATCGAGGACGTCACGCCAAGCCAATTGTGGATCGGTGGGCTAACAATGCAATGGTATGTTAGGCAGCAGGAGAGAGGTAACTAAGCCGTTTTTGCCGCCCTTGCCTGTTGTAGAATGCTTCTATGTACTCAGTAATGTCCTTGATAGCTTCTTCCCGCATCCGGTAGCGACGCTGATGAACAAGCTCGGTTTTTAGAATTCCCCAGAAACTCTCCATGGGGGCGTTGTCGTAACAGTTGATACTGTCAATTTAATTGTGTTAATTTATCTTCTGCCAGTTTTTTTAATGAAGGCAGATTATTGGGCACTTTTCCGATGGCTTTCGATCTCCATCGGAGTTCCATTTTTAAACAGATAAAGGCCAACAAGGTATAACAGGCACGCTCTCCGGCCACGATTTCCATTGACTTGTGTCGAGTTTCAGCGAAAATGCCCACTCAGTTTCAGAATAATTCCTCACCTGGTTTCAAGATAATTCCTCACTTTTTTCAGGCGACAGATGCTGTAATATTTCTGATTTCATGAATCGGAAGGGGCGATCACAAGGGAAAAGTGAAAAATAGCAGTGGCAATACAGCAAGTTTCTTTCCTCTTGGAACTTTAAACACATCAGGGATGCCAATGTGAAAGTCAGAGAGTGGTGTGCCCTTGAATACGGCACGCAGATACATGGAACAACAAAGAAAAGACCCATTGAAGGGTTTGACTTCTCCTTCAATCCCCAGATACCGGCAAAGAAAATAAAACAACTGGCAAACTGTGCCTATATCGATAAACGAGAGAATATCTTCATGCTGGGGCCTGTCGGTGTGGGGAAAAGTCATGTAGCCCAGGCATTGGGACATATTGCATGCAGGAGAGGTATCCCTTTTGTTTTTATGATTATCCAGGTATTGATAAAAACCGCTCCGGCTGACTTCCATCACCTTGCATAAGAGGGTGACTGGGAAGGCCTTCATTTGCTGCCGGATAAAGTCGAATCTTAACTCGACTCTTTTGCAAAGAAGGCCGCCGCCTTTTTTAATATTTCACGCTCCATCTCAAGGCGTTTGATCTCTTTTTTCAACCGGCGGTTTTCAGCTTCAATATCGGCTCGGCTTAAGCCATCGGTTGATCCTTCACGTTCCTGATGTTCACGAACCCAGCGTGAAATACTCGAATGATGAATTCCGAGACGTTTACCAACATTGGAAGCCGAGTAACCCTGTTCAATGACCAGGCTGACTGCAGGCTCAACGGCTGATGAAAGAGCCTGCCGGTCGGAGCCGTAATGCAAAAAGTGTGACGCTTAAGGACGCATTCTGCCTGATTTTTAAGCTGTAAAACTGTCTATATTCTTGACATACTGAAGCTTTCCACTTATTCTTAAAAAACACTGGCAGCTCATGATTATTAATGCAAGACTGACGAAAGAGGGCAGCGAGTTTTCTCAACCACGGTTTTCCATCAAGGATATTTAAAGATGGCTGAAACAGATTATTACAAAACATTGGGCGTAAGTAAAACCGCTACTGATAGTGAAATAAAAAAGGCTTATCGAAAACTTGCAATGAAATATCATCCTGATCATGCAAAAGACGACAAGTCTGCTGAAGAAAAGTTCAAGGAAGTAAGTGAAGCTTATGCTGTTTTAAGCGACAAGGAAAAACGCCAGCAATATGATACTTTCGGCTCCACCGGTTTTAAGCAGAGATACTCGAAGGAAGATATTTTCAGAGGATTTGATATTGAAGAGCTTCTGAGAAGCTTTGGGATGGGGGGAGCAGGTTTTTCTTCAGACAGGAGAGGCGGAAGAACAAGATTTACTTTCGGTGGAGGCTCGGATCCTTTTGGCGGCTTTACTAACCAGCAAGCTCCTGTAAAAGGATCGGATCTCGTTTATGAACTTACGTTAACCTTGAAAGAAGTTGCAACCGGAACAACCAAACAGGTTAGTTTTCTGCATGGACCGCAGTCTGAGAATCTTTCAGTAAAAATTCCACCTGGAATGATAAGCGGAAAAAAATTGCGTATACCCGCAAAGGGTGAATCGGGTGCTTATGGAGGACCTCCCGGAGACCTTTACATAAAAGCAAAGGTACTGGATGACCAGATGTTCGATGTCAAAGGACACGATCTTTATATAAAGCGCGT
This sequence comes from Desulfobacteraceae bacterium, assembly GCA_037439445.1. Lineage (GTDB taxonomy): Bacteria > Desulfobacterota > Desulfobacteria > Desulfobacterales > Desulfatirhabdiaceae > JBBIWB01. The sequence goes on from JBBIWB010000039.1 coordinate 2,950, forward strand.
CATAAAGCTGAGCGATGCCCTTCTTGGGATTACATTGCCTGTTCCGACGGTAGAAGGAAAAGAACTGAGCCTGAAAGTTCCTCCTGGAGTAAAGCACAAGACAAGGATGCGGCTTTCAGACAATGGCCTTCCCTTTATGAATGAAGAAATAAGAGGAGACCTTTACGTTCAGATTGAAGTGCAGATGCCAAAGCAACTAACAGAAGAACAACTTAAGCTTGTTAAAAAACTAGCTGAAACCGGACTGTAATCATGCCTGAATTTATTCCTGTAATTACAAAAGAAGAGATTCAAAAAAAAATTGTCGTGTTGGCAGGTAAAATATCAGAAGATTACAAGGGGAAAAATGTGCTCCTGGTAGGAGTACTGAAAGGAGCTTTCATTTTTCTTTCAGACCTTGCAAGAGCTCTTACCATTCCGGTTCAGATAGATTTTGTAAGAGCTTCAAGCTATGGAAATTCCATGGTATCTTCGGGCAGGATCGAATTGACCCATGATGTTCAGATAGACTTGAAAGGAAAACATGTAATCCTGGTTGAGGACATTGTCGATTCTGGAAATACGATATCATATCTTAAAGATTATTTTTTATCCAAAAGACCTGATTCTGTCAAAATATGCGCTTTTGTAGATAAATATGAAAGACGCGAAACAGATATCTGTGTTGATTATTCCTGCCTCACGACAAAGGAAGGTTTTTTAGTAGGCTATGGACTCGATTATGCCGAAAACTACAGGGAATTGCAGGGTATATATCATATAATACTATAACCGGTTTGGAGAAAGATCATGATCATAACCTGTGAGCAATGCAGTACAAGCTTTATACTGAAAGATGAAATTATTAAACCAACAGGCTCAAGAGTCAAATGTTCAAAATGCCTTAAGGTTTTCAAGGTTTTTCCGCCAGATTTTGAAGAAACTGAATCTCCTGTTATTACACACGGCTTTGAAACTTTCTCTGATGGTGAAAGACCTGATCATGTCATTCAGGAAGCTCCTGTATCCGAACCTGTCAAAGATAAATCAAGATCGCCGGTTTTTTCTGATGATCTGCTTGATTACACCGAATATCTAAAATCAGATGCTTTACCGTTAGCCCTTGAAACTCAAATACCGGAAATCCCTGCATCTCATGACCAATACTCTCAGGATAACAATCTTTCGGATTTATCGGTGGATCAAAGTCGAATACTGGATAATGAAGCAGTCCCAAGCATTGATTATACCCATTCTGAAACAGATACATTAAACGAGTCTCTGGATGATTCTGAACCATACCGAGAAAAAACCAAGACAGGTTTTGATGACATTGATATATTGGATATTTCGGATATAGAAAGCTTTATGGAAAAAAAAGAGCCTAATAGAACAAAGGATGGTATTGAAGGCTACAACAACGGCTCTCCGGTCTACGATAAATCAATTCATGCTGTTTCATCTTCAGAGGCGCAAACAGATCAACCTGAGTCATATAAGGATCAATTATTAACTTTGGAGGAGATAAGACTTGACAGCGAAGAAACTGAGTATGGCAGAATAGAGAGAAAAAAAGCTTCATTTCTCACATCAAAGGATGAGCCTGAACCAATTGACTCCGCTACAGATTTCCAGACTGAAAAGAGTTTCTCAGAGCCTTCGTTTGACGATGATTCAAAACCATTTCCGGCTGATACTGGTGATAGAAATGTTCTGCCAAAGGATTCGGAAGGCAAAAAGAACATAAATCTTCCGATACTGATTGCATTTCTGGCCGCTCTGGTCATAGGTATCGGCTATGGTGGCTATGCGCTGCTGAACTCCATGGGAATAATAAGCAAACAAGAAACAAGCTCAATCAATGATCCGGGAAACCTTAAAATAAGGCCTTTTGATGTAACCAGCAGATTTATTGATAATGTCAATGCAAAAAAACTGTTTATAATAACAGGCAAGGTGAAAAATGACTACCCGTCTGCAAGGGGTTATATCAAAGTGTTAGGAAAGCTCTACACAAAAGACAATGCCATGGTAAAAGCAGAAACGGTGTTTTGCGGGAATATTATTTCAGACCCAGATCTTTTAGAATTTGAATTGTCTGCCATAAACAGAAGGCTCATGAACCCGACTGGTGACAATAATATTAACTCCAAGGTGATGCCAGGTGATGCCATTCCTTTTATGATCGTTTTTGCAAATCTTCCTGAAAATCTTGAGGAGTTTACACTTGAAGTCGTGAGCTCCTCTCAGATTTAACTCTTTTCTATGGCAAATACAAAGGTGAAGAAAACAGGGGCGAATGCCAGGTCCGCCCCTGTTTCTTTTATCCTTTTATTATCCTCGGAAGCATCAAGTGGTGATGTGGGCAAATTGACTTAGGGTTCTGGTAAGCTGAGCCTGCAAAAGCTGCAATGTATTTTCTGATGTCAGTCATGGCAGATATCTCATCCACAAGACCGTGCTGTGCGCAATATACCGGACGTGAATAATCATAATATTCCTGAGCCATCTTGTTCATGTTGTCAATAACAGGCTCAAGCGGTTTACCGGAATCTTTTTCCTTCACCAGCCTCCTGGAAAAACTTGCTGCTGCTGCTGTTTCTCCATGCATGACATAAATCTCTGTGGTAGGAATTCCAAGTGTAAAGGCATTATGGCGGTTCGCAGTAGGTCCTCCCATGACATAGTGGGCCGCTGCCGTTCCTTTTCTTAAAACGATCAGAATCATCGGAACATCAGTCTGCTGAATCGAATAATTAAGGCTTTGACCCAGCCCCAAGAGTTCGGCTTTTTCTGCAATGTCTCCAACATCAATTCCCGAAGTATCCTGGAACCATATGATTGGTATCCTGTCTCTTCCACAAAGTGTGACAAATTCATTCATCTTGATAAGGCCCTGGCGGTACAGCTTACCGCCTATGCCCGGATAGCTAGCATACTCGGGATAATTTTCACCTAGATAGCCCTGTCTGTTCCCTATGCAGCCCACGAGAAAACCGTCAACCTTGCAGAGTCCTGTATAGACTTCAGGCCCGTAGCCCGGTTTAAATTCCATGTGTTCGCTGCCATCAACCAGTCTTGCAAGAACTTCTTCAAAACTGTACATCTGCTTCTGGTTGAATGGAATAAGTCTGTAAAGGTCTTCTGCCGGAAACAGCGGGGCTTGTGGTTCGGCGACACGGAAGAATTTAGGATTATAAGCCGGCATATCCTTCATATAGTCTTTAATGCCGTCCAGAACTCCTGTTTCTTCTTCATAAACATAACGAAAAAAACCTGTACTGTCATGATGAATTTCTACACTCCCTGGAGGTTTTTCCTTGAACTGTCTGGCCGCTTTAATCAGCATTTCGGCACCTTCAAGATCGAAATGGCCTTTCGGGGACATCCCGCTTAAGATGCCGCCTCCTCCTACCGCCATATTACAGTTTTTATGAGCAAATAAAATGGTTGGGCTTATTCCCTGATAACCCCCGCCGGCAGGGTTTGTGCCATAGATTCCTGCAAGGACTGGAATTCCCGATTGCTCCAGTTCAGCATGCCTGAAAAATGTTGTGCCTCCGCCCCTTCTTCCGGCATAGAACTTTTCCTGTTCCGTAAGTTTGACACCGCTGCAGTGCACAAGCCATACCAGCGGAATGTTAAGGCGTTTTGAAAGATCTGTCACACGCAGTATATTTTCCGACTGCCCCGGAAGCCATGCTCCTGCCATTACCTTATTATCAAAGCCGATGATGACTGCCCATTTCCCTGATATCTTTCCCAGGCCGTCTATGACATTGGTTGTGCCTTCTGTGTTGTTTTCCGGATTGTAGATAGTATGCAGCGGACACCAAGTGCCTGGATCCAATAGATATCTCAGTCTCTGCCATACTGTCATCTCGCCTCTTGCGTTAATCTTGGCTTCTGAAAAACCTGCATTTTTAACTTTTTCCACCTCTGCCTTGACCAGGGCCTCAACTTCCCTGATACTTTCAACATTTTTTTCGGTGCTTTTAATCTGGCCAGCGGTTAGCTGTGTGCCAAATGACGGCATTTTTTTAAAATATGGTTTCATGAGTTTACTCCTATGGGATGTCAATTCAATACAATGTTTGCAGGAATTATGATCCTGATCTAGGACTGTTTAACTGGCCACAAGCCTTTTTCTTCAAGAACGGATTTGAGCGTTTTAAGTGCTGCATTGGCAGAAGGAACACCGCCATAAACAATGGTTTGAAATATAACTTCTGCAATTTCTTCAGGCGTACACCCGACGTTAAGGCCTGCCTGGATGTGCAGACGAAGCTCATCGAGCCTCGCCAAAACTGTTAAAGCCGAAATAGTTACAAGCTGACGGGTCTTGTGAGGAATTTTTTCCCTTGCATACATCTGGCCGGTTATAAAAAGTGACATATCCTTTGCCAGATCCTTATCAAAAGCCCGCCACAAATCAAATGGCCTTTCATCCTTGACATCCTTGAAATAAAGTGCAGCAGTTTTTTGAGTTTTTTCTACCAATGAATTGCTCAAAGCATTTTCTCCTTTTCCCATTTTATCTGTTTGCTTTCCTTATTCCAAGCTGATCCTGAGCAATTATCCATTTGCAGATATTTGCAGATCCTTCAACCATTGCATAAGTTGGGGCATCCCTGTAGAATCTTGCCACGGGATACTCTGTGGAATAACCGTAAGCTCCAAGTATCCTCATTGCAAAAATGGAACATTTTGTTACCACTTCACCTACAAAATACTTTGCCTGGGCAACATCCAGACCATTGTTTAAATTCCCCTGATCCTTTACCCATGCAGCCTTATACACAAGAAGCCTGGCTGCCTCAATTTCAGCAGACATCTGAGCAATCATGTCCTGGTTCATCTGAAATTCGCCTATCGGTTTCCCGAACTGCTTTCTCTGGTTGCAGTATTTTATGGAAGCATCAAGGCAGGCCTGGGCAAGCCCCACACCTCCTGCCGCTGCTGAAAGACGGGTCTGATTCAATGAGCTGAAAACTATTTTTGCACCATCTCCAGGTTTTCCCAATATATTTTCTTTTGGAACCCTTGTGTCTGTTAAGAATATCTCTCCTGTAGGGGATGAATGTGAGCCCATTTTTTCCAGTTTGGACGTTTTAACGCCGTTGAAATTTTTAAGTTCAACGACAAAGGCTGAAAGTCCCTTTGAACCCAAAGATTTATCGGTATATGCATAATAAATTATGGAATCCGCCACATTTGCATTGGATATCCAGGTCTTAGAACCGTTCAAGAGCCAGTGATCGCCTTTGTCTTCAGCAGTAGATTGCATTGCCATTATATCAGAACCCGCATCAGGTTCGGTGATGCCAAAGCCACCAACATATTCGGCGCTGACCAGTTTGGGAACATATTTTCTCTTGACTTCTTCATTCCCGTACGAGTAAATCGTGTAGGCACAACCAAGAGTCTGCATGTTGACCTGAACTCTCAAAGAGCTGGATGCCCTTGCAATTTCTTCGGTTACAATCATTGCTGCCAACCACCCCATGCCTTCGCCGCCGTATTCTTCAGGTATGACTGTTCCGAAAAAACCGAGCTCGCCCATCGGTTTTACAGCCTCCTTATACGGAAAATAATGTTTTTCATCCCATTCATTAGCAAAGGGCGCTATTTTTTTTGCCGCAAATTCTCGTACGGATTTTCTCAGCATTTCCAACTCTTTAGTTAATGCGAACTGCATGTTCTCTACCTCCTGTTTTATGTGAAAGTTCAATAATTTCATATCGACTGTAATAAGTCTTTAATTTAGAAGCTGTAATACAGCTATCTTACAGTTCAAATTAAGTCAAGAGCTAATCAAATACTATTTTACATAGTTAAAGAAGATTTCAATGTCAATGTCTTTGCTTTGTAGAATTCTTCATTGTTGACATGCCAATCAAATATCACTACATTGGGAAAAAGTTTACAATGTTATTGGAGGCTGAGATGTACTCAAAAATTCTTATTCTGCGGTTTCCGCGCAAAGAAGTTCAAAAACCTGTAGTCTGTTTTCTTGCAAAGGATTATGATCTGACTTTCAATATCCTGAACGCTACCATTCTCCCAAGAAAAGAAGGGATCATGGTAATGGAATTGTCGGGTTCGAAAAAAAATTTCAAGGAAGGGGTAAAATTCCTTAAGGCACAGGGGGTTCAGGTTCAGAATGCCTCGCAGGAAATCAGAAGAGACAACGATAAATGCACTCATTGCGGAACATGTACAGCCATTTGCCCTACAGCAGCACTGCGTATAGTGCGTCCGGAAATGTCTGTTGAATTTGATCAGACGCAATGCAGTGTTTGCGAGATTTGCCTTACCACCTGCCCAACCCGTGCAATGACTGCAAGACCAACAGAACAGACATTTTTTTAAATGAAACCTCTTGTTGCCGTTGCCTTAAGCGGTGGCATAGATTCCATGATGGCTGCAAAGCTTCTGATCGAAAGCGGTTATCCTGTAACAGGAATTCATTTCTTTACAGGATATGAAGCCCCTGGCGCATCTTCAACTCAGGAGATCATCGACTCCCTATACTCAAGGCTTGGCATCGAAGTTTTTCTTCTTGATTTAAGCAGGCCTTTTAAAAAATTCGTGGTAGATTATTTTATAAAATCTTATTTATCAGGTTTAACGCCGAATCCATGCATGCTATGCAACCCTGTGATCAAATTTGGGAAAGCAATGGAGTTTTCAAAAAAACTTGGTGCTTCATTCTTTGCAACCGGTCATTATGCCAGGATCTTTACAGATTCCAACGGAGTAGTTCATCTCCTTCAAGGAAAGGATAGACTCAAGGATCAGTCTTATTTTCTTGCAAGGATGACACAGGCAAAACTTCGTAATGTCTTGTTTCCACTTGGTGAAATGACAAAATACAAAGTTAAGGAAATGGCTGCGGGATTAGGCATGGAAGCTCTTCATGAAAGCGAAAGCCAGGATATCTGCTTTATCAAAAACCGGACATACGCCGATTTTCTTTCCAGCCAGGCTGGATTCGTTTCAAATCCAGGGCTCATTTCTGATGTAACAGGAAAGATCATTGGAAAGCATGAAGGACTTCATCTTTTTACTGTTGGTCAGCGCCGCGGTATCAACTGCCCTGCTTCAGAGCCCTATTACGTGACAAGACTTGACACATTGACAAATCAATTGATCGTGGGTTTTAAATCTGATTTGCCAGTTTCTTCGTGCAGGGTAAGCGGTATGAACTGGATAAGCGGTTCTCCTCAAGTGTTTCCTGCAAGGGTCCACACCAGGATAAGATACAGATCCAAGGCAGTGGCTTCAACTATTGTTCCCATAAACGGCGGGAGATTTCTGGTTGAATTCGATGAGCCCCAGCCTGCAATAACACCAGGCCAGGGCAGCGTTTTTTACGACGGAGATGAGATTCTTGGAGGTGGATGGATCGACCCTTGAAACAATAAACCCCGTCCACTGTGGGCTTCAGTGCCCCTTGCATTCCCTGACTCCACAGCCATGAAAAATGCTTTGGGCTGAAAGCTCTCTTTTGTTTTTTTTCTATATTTTCCCACGTTCTTTTGCTATGTTGATGTAGGTCTCTACCGTATTTGCAGGAGGCGTCCAGCGATCTTCCTTGGCTTTTTCTACAAGCTTCATCGCATCGAAACTGCAAGATGTCACACAAAGGCCACATCCTATGCAGCGCTCTTTTTTTACACGAGAAGTACCATCCATCACAATTGCATTCATCTGACAGCGTTCAAGGCAAATACCGCATCCAGTACAATCGTCCTGACTTACTTCAGCATAAAAATTAGTGTGAACCGCCTTTGCCGGTTCATCCAGAGTGTTAATATTTTTCAGGATCTGACAGCAGCACCCGCAGCATAGGCATATGTTTGTCGGTTTCTGTGAGTTTCCCGGCTGAAGAACAAGCCCTGCCTCCATTCCTTTGGCCAGAATGTCCAGGGCTTCCTGCTGGCTTATAGATCGCCCCAGCCCGTTTTCTTCATAAAAATAGGCACCGCTGCCAAATGTAAGGCAAACTTCAACTGGCCTGCTGCACCCTTTGCCCGCCATCTTATGTTCTGCCCTGCAGATACATGGTGCAACCACTATCTTAGACTGCTGCCTTATGATCTTTTCAGCCTCATCATAAGGCATGGTGAGCATTTCTGCGGAAATGCTCTTTGAAATTGGAATCACCCTTAACTGCTTTGTCTTTGTTTCCTGCCAGGTTTTTTTCAGGAGATAAGGAGAATATTCATTAAAGTCCCTTATAAGATCAAGGTCAAGACTTTTTACATGATACTCCCAGATACCAACCACAAATTGTGCGGCCATATAAAAAAACTGACCGCCTTTGCCGGCCCTGTAGATCAGCCCTTTTCTTGACATATCTTCCAAGAAAGGGGCAAGTGTTTTTTCATCCTTATTGAGACGTTTGGCGATTTCAGAAACAGGCTCAGGCATCATTACAAGGCCAGTGGCAATTTCTGCTTCCTGGGGTGAAAAAAGCCTCTTCAGTATCCTTATTTCAACCCCTGTTTCTGTTGAAGGAAAACCAGCAGGAAGATGATCCAGATGGGCGGCAAGTTTTTGGTATATATCAGTCATTTAAAAACTCCTCTAACTATCAGTTGTTTTATCAGTCATTCATCTGGTAAGAGTCTTTCAGGGCATAAGCATAGTTATTCCATATTTTTTCGAATCTATCCGGATTAATGGCTGGTTTTTTTATCATTTGCAGGCAAAGCTCCATCTGCTTTTCAGTGCTGCTTGTCTTGCTGTAAAGTTGAAGAGCAAATTTGGAGAAATCTCTGATCATAAAATCAAAAACCTGATCAACAAGGTCGTTTTCAACTTCATTTATTGCAGCATTTTCAAGTATCAGTTGTCCGTAGGCTACAAGAGTGAAGAGTTCACCCACGATCAGTAGAAAATCTATGTCTTTTGCCTGTTCGGCACTTGGAGTTGCTGTTGCAAGAAAGGTTTTGAAGACCTCTGTCTGGGCCTTGAATATCTCTAAATTAGGAATATTCAGCCTGTTGTAAGCAATGCTGTAATCATGGAACCTGATTTTCCCCAATCCTTTGGTCAGCCCCTGATTGAAAAGAAAGTCGTCATTAACAGGATCTGTTCTTTCCGGTATCTCGGGAAAGACGTCCGGATTAAAAAAATAATTGGCCATGAACTTTATTATCAATGCCATGTTTACATGAACAGTACCCTCAAGTTTTGGCAGTGCCCTGATGTCTCTTGCAGCCATTTCAAAAAACATGTCTTTTTCAAAGCCCTTTGCTGCTATAACATCCCAGAGAAGATTTATGACCTCTTCACCCTGAGTCGTTACCTTCATCTTAACCATGGGATTATAAAGCAGGTATCTTCTGTCCGAAGGAGAAGCGCTCCTCATGTAGTCTGAAGCTCTTGAGGCAAAAAGCCTCATTCCCAAAAGACGGGTGAAAGCATCTGTGAAAAGCTGTTTTACATGCGGAAAATCGGTGACATAATGATTAAAAAGCCTGCGGTTTGCAGCATGGCGGATGGCCTCATAATAGGCATGACTGCAAATGCCAATAGATGCCCAGCCGAGATTAAATTTACCAATATTTATTGTGTTAAGAGAAGAGTCCCAGGCATGCTGACCTCTCGAGAGTATGTCAGCATCAGTAACAGGATAGCTGTGCAGGGCATACTGGGCTACATAATTTTGTGAATTAACAACATTTTTAATGCATTCATAATTCTTATGCTGTGAATTCACAGCAAAAAAAACGAATTCATCAGAGTCAGCCATCTTGCCGAATGTTGAAACCAGACCGGCCTCATTGGCGTTGCCGATATAGTATTTGCCTCCGTCTGCCCTATACTGGCCAGCCTCAATTTCAGTGAGAGTCATTTCGCTTGAATAGAGATCTGCCCCATGCTCTTTTTCAGAAAGGCCGAAAGCAAAGATTGCACCTTCTTTTAAAAGCTGAGCAGTTTTTTTCTTAACATCTTCATTTTGACTCATCCATATAGGACCGAGTCCCAGGATCGTCACCTGCCATGTGTACCAGTAAGGAAGACCGTAAAACCCCAGAATCTCGTTAAAATCGCAGTTTCTTGAAGTATCCCAGCGGCAGTCTTTTTCACCGTAAGGAGCAGGTGTCAATAAAGTATAAAATATCTTGTTCTCCTTTATAAAATCCAGAAAATCCTTGTACCAGACCCTTTCATGGTCGTCATTTTTAAGTTTGACCTTTCCTTTTTTTTCGAAAAAACCAATTGTCTTTAACATGATTTGACGCGATGTCTCATCAAGATGTTCGAAGCTTTTTGTTTTTGGGTTAAGAATGTTCATGAATTTTCCTTACCTTCTGATTGTAAGCCTGTTTATTATGACAGGAGTTACCGGACGATCCATTGGGCCTGTCTGAACAGAACCTATTTTTCTGACAACTTCCATGCCTTTTATCACTTTGCCGAAAACCGAGTGGCGATTGTTGAGATGCGGAGTAGCTCCAAGTGTAATGAAAAACTGGCTTCCGTTTGTAGCAGGTCCGGCATTTGCCATGGAAAGAATGCCTTCGGAATTATGAGTAAGGGAAGTGTTGAACTCATCCTTGAACCTGTATCCAGGCCCTCCAGTTCCGGTTCCAAGCGGACATCCGCCCTGGATCATGAAGCCGTCTATGATTCGGTGAAAAGAAATACCGTCATAAAAATTCCCCTTACGGCTGCACTCCTGTCTTCCTTCTGCAAGATTTATAAAATTCCATACTGTTTCAGGACATTCTTTGGCATAAAGCTCTGCTTCAAAATTCCCCAGTGTAGTTTCAAATACGGCAACAGGCTTTTCGATATCTTCTTTATGAGTACTCTTGGTGATTGACATGTTATCTCCTGAGAATTGTTATAGGTTAATCTTGTATTCCATAGCTATTTAATGGTTTTTCTTCGCCATGGCAAGAGGCGAAGGTCAAAATATTTGAATAAAACATTTTCAAAGATTAAATCGAAAATAATTATTGTTTAATATAACGATTGAATATATTACGGTAAAAAAAATTACCTATGCAAGCAAAGTCTTTGTTCATTAAGCAATTTCAAGGTGTTTGCTTTTTTTAATTGCCAGGTTGACTGAAAAGATTTTTTGCGTAAATCTTTATTTATTAAAACTACAAAAGGAAAAATGAAAAAATTTTCTGATAATATTTTGCCGGCAGCCGTGCCAGGACCCGACTCAATGGATGTTAATCCTTTGACCTTGTCCTTTCCGAAAAGTCTTGAAAAGCTGTTTCTGGATAATTATTTTGATAGCTCCATAACACTAGTGCGTTTTTCTCTTGTCGTCGGGATAGTTATTTATGGTTTTTTTGGCATTCTGGATGCCTTGTTGATTCCTTCAATGAAAGAAACTCTCTGGATAATCCGTTTTGGAATAGTCTGCCCTTTTTTACTGGCTGTCATTGCATTTTCTTTTTCATCCTTCTTTAAGAAATACTTCCAGCTTGCTGTTTCGTCTGCAATGGTAGTTTCAGGACTAGGGATAATAGCCATGATTGCAATAATTCCTCCTCCTGTAAATTATACATATTATGCCGGTCTCATATTGGTTTTTCTATGGGGTTATACTTTTACAAGAGTGCGTTTTGCCTGGGCAACTGCTGCAGGATGGAGCTTAGTAGCCTTTTATGAGATTGTTGCAATCTTTGTCGCCAAGACTCCAGACGAAGTGCTCATCAGTAACAATTTTTTCTTTATCAGCGCCAATCTGGCATGTATGTTCTCATGTTACTATATTGAGTATTACTGCCGCAGGGATTTTTATCTTGCCTATCTTTTGAAGAATGAACAGGAAAAAATCACTGAAGCAAACAGGACACTGGAAAAAATCATACATGAAAGAACCTCTGAACTGAAAGAAACCAATGTCAATCTTCGCCAGGAAATTGCAGAAAGAAGACGGGCTGAAGAAAACAAGACAGAGCTCGAGAACCAGCTCTATCAGTCCAAGAAACTGGAAGCAGTAGGAACCCTTGCAGGTGGGATTGCACACGATTTCAACAATCTCCTGATGGGTATCCAGGGGTATACCTCGCTTCTTCTAATGGAAAGTGAAAACAGTCATAAGCAACGCGAAAAACTCAGAAATATTGAACAATACGTAATAAGGGGTTCCGAGCTTACAAGGCAGCTTCTCGGTTTTGCAAGAGGCGGCAAATATGAAGCAGTAGCCACAAACATCAACAAGCTTATTGAGAACAGTTCCAATTTGTTCGGGCGGACCAAAAAAGAAGTAACTATTACGGTTAGCTTGGATTCTGATGCCTGGACAGTCGAGGTTGACCAGGGACAAATTGAGCAGGTGTTGCTTAATCTGTATGTCAATGCCTGGCAGGCAATGCCTGGTGGAGGGCACATCAGTATAGAAACAAAAAATATCTTGTTAGATGATGACGAGGCAATGAACCTGTCTTTGGAACCTGGAAAATACGTGAAAATAAGTGTGACTGATACTGGAACAGGAATGGATGAAAGAACAAAGGAAAGGATTTTCGAGCCTTTTTTTACTACAAAGGAAATGGGAAGAGGAACGGGTTTAGGGCTTGCTTCAGCTTACGGCATAATAAAGTCTCATGGGGGTGTTATAGATGTTCAAAGCATGATTGGTCGTGGTACGACATTTATCATATATTTGCCTGGTTCAAAAAAAGAGCCTGTAAAAAGAAGGAAAACTTCTGAGGATATTTACTGGGGAAGTGAAACAATACTAATTGTCGATGATGAAGAAATGGTTCTTAAGGTTGGCGCAGAAACTCTGCGAGCGCTTGGCTATGTAGCATTTTCAGCACAAAGCGGAAAAGAAGCCATATTCATACTGGAAGAAAACAGGGATGAAATTGATCTTGTCATTCTTGACATGATCATGCCTGATATGAACGGAAGTCACGCCTTTGACCTCATGAGAAGAATAAAACCTGATCTGAAGGTTCTTCTTGCCAGCGGTTACAGCATAACAGATGAGGCAAGACAGATACTGGAGCGCGGGTGCAACGGGTTTATTCAGAAGCCTTACGATTTAAAAACACTTTCCCGCAAACTGAGAGAAATAATTGATCCTCTTTCCTTGAAATCATAATCCAAACCAATAATGAAATATGGCAAATAAAATGAAACCTGATAAAAACTTCAAAGAACTTTTCAGCCATCTTGAGGCCGGGCATATTAGCTTAAGAGAAGAACTTAACTCTAATTTTTCAAGCGGGAAAGAACTGGAAAATTTCCTGTTTTCCAGACTAAAAGGATTTGAGGAATGGCGCTACAGTCTTATGGATCAACTCGGACTGATTACATCCGATTATGATGAAGAGCAAAAGAATTTTCACAAGAAGTTTATAAGCCAGACCCAATATTATCAGATAATACAGGAAGCCCCTTTCTACTGGAGAATCATAAACAAACCCAACGGATATGCAGGCGATGCCTTTATGATGAATTTCATCTATAGGAATCGATTTGAAGGAGAAACCCCTTTCGGGAAATTGTTGCACAAACACGCCCTTGAAACCAAAGCCTGTAAGGCTGTAAGAAACAGAAAGTTTTTTTTAAAGGAACAGATACTGAAAACGCCCGGCGGAAAAATTTTAAGTCTTGCTGCAGGCCCTGCTGAAGAAATAAAAGAAGTTCTGGAAGGCACTGCAGGAGGAAAATATCATTTCCATGCACTCGATCATGATATGGATGCGCTTATTTCTTTCAATGGGTCTCATAACGGCAATTTTGAATATTTTTTGGCAAATGCTTTTCAAATAACAGCAAAAAATTATACTACTGCCAAACCAAGGCCCAGCATGAAACTGTTTTGTTCTCCAAGCAAAGATTTTAAAGGCCTCCGCAGACTCTTGATACCTGTCAAATACGAACTTGGCTGTTTGGTAAAAGAAGATTACGATTTGATATACAGCGCAGGTCTTTACGACTATTTCAAGACTTTTCTTCTTGATCCGACAAAAGGAACCATTGCTTTAACCAAGAATCTATTTGAGCTTTTAAAATCAGGGGGAACTCTAATAATCGGAAATTTCAGTGGAAACAATCCCCGTGATCTTCGTTTTGTAATGGAGTACATTTATGACTGGAACTTAATCTACAGAAATAAAGAAGAAATGTTTCATTTCGCTAGATCAATACCTGAAGACCAGATTGAAGAGATGGATATACTGGAAGAGCCTTTAGGGATTAATTACTTCTTGAAAATCGTGAAGAAGTAGCACTTCTTCAATAGACATCCTTGGTTCAGGAGGTTGAAACCATTATTTCTGTTGCCATTCGAGGAAATGCCAATCTCATTGCAATGGCAAGTCGTGCCAGAAGCGCTTTTGTCGAAGGTATGTTACGGAAACGTTGCCTCAGGAGTCTTACAAAGCCAGGCAGGCCCATGCTTCTCGTCAGAACCATAGCAATCCGGTAAATCCCCATCATGTTTTTAACTTGATTTTTTCAGATCAACCATATAGAAAATCCAGTCATGCTCATGTAACATCTGACATGATGGCAAATTCTATAAATAGGAGCTTTTTTAATGACTGAATTGACGGATAAAATCAGAAATATAGCATTTGTAGGCCATGGAAATTCTGGAAAAACTTCTTTGGCCGAAGTTATTCTGTATCAAACAGGGGTAATCAGTCGTCTTGGCCGCGTAGAGGATGGAAATACAGCCATGGATTTCGAACCCGAAGAACTAAAGCGCAACATCAGCATAAGCAGCGGGTTCCATCAGTTTAACTGGAAAAAGCATTCCATTACGCTGATTGACACTCCAGGTGATCAGAACTTCTTTACAGATACAAAATTCTGCCTGCAGGCTGTTGACAGCACGGTGGTTGTGATAGACGCAGTTGATGGCGTAAAGGTTCAGACGGAGCAGGCCTGGGGGTTTGCCGAAGATTTAAAAATACCCTGTGTTATTCTCATAAATAAACTTGACAGAGAGCGGGCTGACTTTTTCAGGGTATTCAAAGATATCGAAAAGTCTTTTCAACCCAAACCTGTTATGCTTCAACTGCCGATTGGCTCGGAATCAGGTTTCAAGGGTATTGTTGATATTTTAGCCATGAAAGCCTGGAGCTACGACGCCAATGGAAAAGCATCTCCCATTGAAATCCCCTCTGATTTAAAATCACTTGCTGATGAAGAGCGCGAAAGACTTGTTGAAAATATTGCAGAAGCTGACGATACACTTCTGGAGCGTTATCTCGAAGGTGAAACACTTTCTGACGATGATATAAAAAATGCTCTTAAGAAAGGAACCTTATCGCGGATTTTTTCGCCGGTTTTTTGCGGATCTGCCCTGAAAAACATAGGGATCGACCTGCTGATGGATTTTTTCGTCAATTGCATGCCGTCTCCTCTTGAGACCAGACCTAAAACAGGAATTGATCCGGTTACAGGAAATACAATTGAAAGAGCCCCTGACCCAAATTCCCCTTTTTCAGCTTTTGTCTTTAAGACGGTTGCAGATCCTTATGCAGGAAGGCTTTCGATATTTCGCATAGTATCCGGTCAGTTGGGATCTGATGGAAATTTTTACAATGTAAACAAGGAAAATAAAGAACGCTTCAACCAACTCCTGACAATAGCAGGAAAGGAACAAAAACCAGTCAAAAACGCCGGCCCTGGTTCCATAGTCGCAGTTGCAAAACTTAAGGAAACCTTTACAGGGGACTCTCTTTGCGATGAAAACTTCAAGATCAAATTTCCATTTCCGGAGCCACTTCCTACACTGATTACCTTTGCAATAACAACAAAAGGTTCAGGAGATGAAGACAAGATTTTTATCTCTCTTACAAAACTGATTGAAGAGGATACTTCCCTTAAACTCGAAAGAACAGCCGAGACCAAGGAAATACTCTTGTCCGGAAGAGGTCAGGTTCATATCGAAGCTACGGTTGAAAAATTAAAAAGAAAATACAATGTCGATGTTCACCTGAACACCCCCAAGGTTCCTTACAGGGAAACCATCAAGAAAAAAGTCAGGGTTCAGGGCAGACACAAAAAACAGTCCGGTGGTCATGGCCAGTTCGGGGACTGCTGGATTCAGATGGAACCGCTGCCAAGAGGATCTGGATTTGAATTTGTAGATGCAATTGTAGGTGGCTCTATCCCCAGAACCTACATACCTGCCGTTGAAAAAGGAATTATTGAAGCCTCCCAGAAAGGAGTCCTGGCAGGATTCCCTTGTGTTGACTTCAGGGTGACTTTAGATGACGGGTCTTACCATGCTGTTGATTCATCTGAAATGGCTTTTAAAATAGCAGGCTCCCTTGCGTTCAAAAAGGCTGTAGCAGATGCAAAACCAGTTCTTCTTGAGCCAGTTTTGAATGTTGAAATTACAACTCCTGAAGAATTCATGGGCGAAATAATGGGTGATTTAAACAGCAGGAGGGGCAGAGTACTAGGAATGGATTCAGCCGGCAAATACCAGATCATAAAGGCCAATGTTCCAATGTCTGAATTTTTAACATATGCCCCTGATTTGACTTCTATGACAGGCGGTCGTGGTGTTTACAGCATGGCTTTTTCTCATTACGATGAAGTTCCAGTATTGATATCGGAAAAATTGCTTGTAGAGCTCAATAAAGAAAAAGAATAAATTTGTTTATTCCGTTCCCAGGTTTGCTGTTCATACTTGGGAACGGCATTGAAAGCCGCTTCCCCCCTGATCTATTAGGTTTAATACCCTGCAATACATTTTTTACAAGGAGAATACCCTTCCCAGAAAGCATCCCATTTACGGCTAAACCGGATCTGGTTCTTTCTTGATATTTTTTGACCGGACGCACAGCCTGTTGCATGAAAACGCCTTGAATTCGTGTTTCCAATAAAGATACCAGAGCTTTCTTTCCAGCCTGACCATAAGCCTTTTCCGGCAGTCATCGCCTCCTGTTGAGTTTTCAGAAAAAGTCCATCGTATTTAATGTTGGGCGGTTTATATGTCACGTATGCAAGACCGTTTCTTATGATTTCCCGGTTCGCAAACAATCCGTCTTTTAAAAAAACATAAGCCAGTTGCCTGTTATACTGATCGGTAGTTTCAATATCTTGCTCAATGCGAATAAATTTTGACATTACAAGTTTTCGGTTGAAAGCCTTTGCTTCTTCTCCAAAAGGCTCTGCCGGTTTATTCTCATGTGCAATTTCAGGCGCGTTAATACCAATGTAGCGAACAGTAAGATTATTCTGCAAAATAATGGTGTCTCCGTCATTGACCCCTCTGACAAATTGAAAGCCTTCAGCATGCAACTGGGATTGAAAAAAAAGAATTGAAAAAAATAAAAGAAAAATGGATTTCATTTGCCAAATCCTTTATAAGACTTTAAGAAATGAGTGTCCAAATAGCCTGCTTTTACACCAGTGTCAGCAATTTATGATCCAAAGCTTTTCACAGAGCAAATTAACAACCTTGGGACTTAATGTCAATCAGGAGAGATAATGATGAGAATCATCGATTTAAGAAGCGATACGGTAACCCAGCCGACAGATGAGATGCGTCAAGCAATGTTTGAAGCTCCGGTAGGTGATGATGTCTTTGGCGATGATCCTACAGTCAATAAAATAGAAAGCATGGCTGCAAGTATTCTCGGAAAGGAAGCCGCCCTGTTTGTAACAAGCGGAACCATGGGTAACCTTGTCAGTTTATTGACCCACTGCATGAGAGGGGATGAGATTATCCTGGGCAATCAGTCTCATATTTTTCTGAATGAAGCAGGGGGATCATCAGCTTTGGGCGGAATCCACCCTCGGATCATTGCGAATCAGCCTGATGGAACACTTGCAATTGATGATATTGAGGCTGCGGTGCGCGAAGTTAACATCCACTACCCCCCTTCCAGACTGATTTGTCTCGAAAATACGCACAATCGCTGTCACGGAGCTGCCCTGACAAGTACCTATATGGAATCAGTTGAAAAACTTGCCAGGCATTACGGCCTTGCTGTTCATCTTGACGGGGCGAGGATTTTTAATGCTGCCATAGCCCTAGGAGTTGAGGCAAAGGAACTGGCAAGAAACGCAGACTCTCTTACATTTTGTCTGTCCAAGGGACTATCAGCACCTGTAGGATCCATAATTTGTGGAACGAAAGATTTCATTGCCAGGGCAAGGCATAACAGGAAGCGACTGGGCGGCGGGATGCGCCAGGCAGGTGTACTGGCTGCCGCAGGAATAGTTGCTCTTGAAAAGATGGTGGAAAGACTTGCAGAAGACCATGAAAATGCAAGAATCCTTGCTGAAGGAATGTCTGTAATCCCGGGGCTCAGGGTAAAACCTGAAATGGTCAAGACAAACATAGTTTATTGCGATCTTGTTTCACCACACATTACATCTGCTGAATTCTTAAGGCGCGTAAATAAAAAAGGCGTTAAATTCCTGTCAACCGGGAAGGATTGTTTCAGGCTTCTGACTCATTACGGAATTACAAGGACTGATATAGATATTACACTTGCTGCCCTGAAAGAGGCAATGACGTATCCGGAAGCATAAAGAGAAAGATGATCAATATCAGTGATTAACATGAAAGGCCGCAGATTTTTACTGCACTCATATCGAGCATCCTTGAAAGCCCCTCGGAAGAACCAGGTGTAAAACCGATTGTATTTTTCCAGATTTCGTCATCTTCCATGCAATAATATACTAGGACATCAGGGGCAGATTCTTTTATCCAGGAAATCATTTTTTTATAAAAATCAAGCCTGAGTGGCTTGAAATAACGCATTTTGCCGTCCAGGCCTGAAATAAATTCACCGTAAATGATGGCTGAATCGGAAAATCTTTTCTGTATTATAGTCTTTAATGCCGGAATGAATCTGAATGTTCCTACACTGATCCATGCAATGTTGTCGGCTGATACAAAGGAAAATATTTTCTGGATGACCCTGCGGTATTCATCCTCGCATCCTTCATAAAGAACAAGAGGATCAAAATGAAATGCAAGAGGATATCCCCATGACTCGCACTTGGCAGCAGCACGAAGTCTTGCATCAAGGGATGCTGTTCCTCTCTCCTGATCCCTTATTATTCTCTCTGTGTTCAATGACCAGGCACATATTGTCCTGCGATTATGGGAAAGGTTTTTTAATCGTGTGATATCGGTAGTTTTGGTTTTAAGCTCAAGAACAGCTCGTGACTGAGCACCAAAAACCGGAACAAGAAGACTTGAAAGATTCACCCCGTGTTCCCAGATCATGCTGTCCGTAAATTCACCTGTTCCGATTCTGCTGATCCCTGGTTTTTGAAATTCATCCTTTAATTGGCTCAACATATCGTCATGGTTTACAAAGAATTGAAGAAGAGGCGGATGAAAATAAGCCTGTAAAATACAATAAGAGCAATCCATGGTGCAGAAGGCTCCTACATGAAGGATTTTATAGCCGCAGCAAATATAAGAACGGGTTCCAGGGCACTGCCTTATGAAGGCTCCTCTGTTTCTTCTAAGATAAAGGACTTCTTTCCCCTTCTGGACAGGATCTTGTGAATTATCAACTAACTGAAAAACTTCATCCTGATTTTTGATGATTTTACCCTTAACTCCCAGTCTCGACTCGATATCGGAAACAAGAAGATAGTCTTTCACCTCTTCATCTACAAATAATGTGCTAATTTTCACGTGCACCTTTATAATTTACATGGGCTGTTAACATGATTGATTTAAGAATTGTAGGAAAAACCTATTACAATATTAAGAACGGATCAAACAAGAAAAAACAAAAGGATTCCAGAATCAGGGGAATGGTGATTTCAGCCATGTTCTCTTTCCAAAGATCACTGCCTTGAAATGAGAACATGGGGGAAGGTTTATTTTCTATGATTTTTTTCTTGCCTTTGCATAGCCAATAGACATCAAAGCCTCTTCCATCTCTGAAAGAGTGGCAGGATCATCAATTGTTGCAGGCATCTTGAATTCCTTGTTGTCTGCAATTTTCTGGATAGTGCCTCTTAGAATCTTTCCCGAACGTGTCTTGGGAAGTCTTTTAACCACTGTTGCAGTTTTAAAGGAAGCAACAGCACCTATGCGGTCCCTTACCATCTTGACGACTTCTTGGACAATCTCTGCATAATCACGGGTAACACCAGCCTTCAGTACAATGAATCCAACAGGAACCTGGCCCTTAAGATCGTCTTCAACACCAAGGACAGCGCATTCGGCAACCTGTGGATGGTCAGAAAGAATTTCTTCCATTGCACCAGTAGAGAGCCTGTGACCAGCGACATTGATGATGTCGTCAGTTCTGGACATGACATAAATATAGCCGTCTTCATCTATGAAACCGGCGTCGGCGGTCTTGTAATACCCTGGAAATTCTTCGAGATAAGATTTCAGATACCCTTGATCATTGTTCCATAATGTCGGCAGAGTCCCCGGGGGAAGAGGAAGCTTTACCACGAGTGCCCCGACATCTCCTGCCTTGATCGGTTTACAGTCAGGATCCACTACCTGAACATCCCATCCGGGAACAGCCTTGGTAGGAGAGCCGTACTTTACAGGATAATGATGCAGCCCCATGCAGTTTGCAGCGATTGCCCATCCAGTTTCAGTCTGCCACCAGTGGTCAATGACAGGAACCTTGATATTGTTTTCCGCCCATTTCAATGTATCAGGATCGGATCTTTCTCCTGCCAGAAACAAGGCAGAAAAACATGAGATATCATAGTCTTTCATCAATTTGGCATCTGGGTCTTCTCTCTTGATTGCCCTGAAAGCAGTCGGAGCGGTAAAAAGAACCTTTACCTTGTGCTGGGAAATTACACGCCAGAAAGCTCCGGCATCAGGTGTTCCAACTGGTTTTCCTTCATAGAGTATGGTGGTGCAGCCCTTAAGAAGAGGGCCGTATATTATATAGGAATGCCCTACAACCCAGCCTACATCGGAAGCTGCCCAGTAAACATCTCCTGCATTTACGTTATAAACACCCTTCATTGTCCATTTAAGAGCAACCATGTGACCGCCGTTGTCCCTGACAACTCCCTTGGGAACACCCGTGGTTCCTGAAGTATAAAGAATGTAAAGAGGGTCTGTTGCCGCTACAGGCACACAATCATGAGGCTTGACCCCTTTTATGGCATCATTCCAGTCAATGTCGCGGCCAGCAATCAGAGGTGCTTTTTCCATGGGGCGCTGATAAATGATACAGGTCTCTGGTTTTGATTTTGCCATTTCTATGGCTGCATCAAGAAGGGGTTTATAAGCAATGACTTTTTTTACTTCAATGCCGCAGGATGCGGAAACAATCACCTTGGGTTTTGCATCGTTTATCCTTGTTGCCAGTTCATTTGCTGCAAATCCACCGAAAACAACAGAATGAACAGCGCCTATACGTGCACAGGCAAGCATGGAAATGGCAGCTTCAGGTATCATCGGCAGATAAATAAGGACTCTGTCCCCTTTTTTTACACCTCGGGCAGCAAGAGCGCCGGCAAAAATCGCAACTTCATCCCTTAACTCAGAATAAGTATATTTCTTGAAAGTATCTGTAACAGGACTGTCGTAAATAAGCGCTGCCTGATCTCCCCTTCCATTTTCAACATGATAATCAAGTGCATTGTAACAAGTGTTTGTAACCCCGCCAGTAAACCAGCGATAAAACGGCTTGTTTGAATCGTCAAGAACTTTATCCCATCTTTTATACCAAAACAGATCTTCTGCTGCTTTTCCCCAGAACAGATCCGGAGTTTTCATTGACGCTTCATAGGCATCAATATAAGGGTTGCTCATTTTCATTCTCCTTTTTCATAGTTCTTAAAGATTGACGGCATCGTAAAAAGGCGGGATGCAGCGCTTGCGCTGCATCCTTCGTCATTGCGGTGTACCATAAGTACGCCTCATTCCTTAAGGATTTGCGCGCCTTGCCTGCGGCCTTTTTACAAAGCCGTCCGACGGACTTTTTACGAGCTCATCAAGATTAACCAATAAAATAGCCGAAAGAATGCAAAGTGTCTTCCGGCTATTTTTGCTGAAACATTTGAGAGTTTGATTTTTGTTTAACCCTGAACCATAACCTTGATTGCATCAACTATTTCAGGATTAGCCAGTGTCATGACATCACCTACGTCGGACTTGTTGGAAATTGAGCCAAGAACCCTTCGCATGATCTTGCCCGATCTGGTTTTGGGCATATCAGGAACAATCCAAACTTTTCTTGGTTTAGCAATTGGGCCAATCTCTACTACAAGAGCCTTCACAATCTGTGCTTCAAGTTCTTTGCTGGGTTTAAAACCAGGTTTCAGAGAAACATAAAGATCAGGCACCTTACCCTTGATATCATCAGACACAGGAACAACAGCGGCCTCTGCTACCTCGTTGACCGTCATTGCGGCAGACTCAAGCTCTTTGGTACCGAGACGATGGCCGGATACATTGATAACATCATCGATTCTGCCCAGAATTCTGTAATAACCATCCGGCGCTTGTACTGCAGCATCTCCTGTCAGATACGGCCAATCTCTCCAGTCCTTGCTGTTTGGGTCCTTGCAGTATCTTTCATAATACTGTCGTACAAAACGCGCCCTGTCTCCCCAGATAGTCTGGAATCCGCCTGGCCATGGATTCTGAATGCAAATGTTGCCTGCCTTGCCACAGCCTGATGGAAGCACATTTCCATCTTCATCATAGATGATAGGATGAATGCCAGGCATTCCAGGTCCGGCGCTTCCAGGTTTCATCGGTTTAAGGGCAGGCAGTGTGCTGCAAAGAAAACCGCCTGTTTCTGTCTGCCACCAGGTATCCACAATGATGGCCTCGCCTTTTCCTACATCGCTGTGATACCATTTCCATACGGCAGGTTCAATCGGTTCACCAACAGTTGTCATGTGTTTGAAATGGTAATTGTATTTTTTAGGTTCATCTGCTCCGATCTTTCTTAATGCACGGATGGTTGTGGGGGCTGTGTGAAAAATGTTGACATCAAGATCCTGGGCAATCCTCCACGGCCTTCCTGGATCAGGATAGTTGGGAATACCCTCGTAGATAACAGTGGAGGCGCAAAGAGCAAGCGGGCCATAGACAATATATGAATGGCCTGTTATCCAGCCTATATCAGCCATGCACCAGTAAACATCTTCGGGATGGATATCCTGGACATATTTGGATGTTCCTGCGGCATACGCCAGATAACCGCCTGTGCTGTGCTGGCAGCCCTTTGGTTTTCCTGTAGTACCGCTTGTGTACATCAAGAAGAGAGGGGCCTCTGCCGGCATGGGAACAGGATCGATTCGCTTTCCATAATATTTTTTTAACAGATCATTAACGATGAAGTCCCTTCCTTCAACAAGAGGAGTCGGGCTGGAGTATTTGCCTGGATAGCGCTGCCATACAAGAATTTTCTTCAATGTCTGACCTTGTTTCTTTGCTTCCTCAAAAGCTATGTCGGCTTTTTCCTTATGATCAAGAAGATTGCCGCCGCGGTAATAGGCATCAATGGTAATCAATACTTCGCTTCCAGAATCCACAACCCTGTCCGCAGCAGCCTTGCCGCTGAAACCGCCAAAGACTTCGGAATGAATTACACCAAGCCTGGCAAGAGCAAGCATTGTTATCGGCAGATCAGCAGTCATCGGCATGTGGAGAGTGACCCTGTCACCTGCCTTTAACCCGCAGAAATCCTGAAGAAGGGCTGCAAATTCATTAACTCTGACATAAAGCTCCTGATATGTAATATGCTCTGTTTTTTCACCTTCAAGTTCAGGCACAAAATGGATTGCTGTCTTGTTTTTATTCTTTTTAAGATGCCTGTCAACACAATTGTAGCTAGCATTGACTTTTCCGCCTACAAACCATTTCCAGCAGGGGGCATCACTTGTATCCAGTATTGTGTGCCAGTATTCATACCAGTCGAGAAGATCAGCATATTCCTTGAAGCAGTTCGGGAAATTTTCGAGACTGAATCTTTCATAGATAGTCTCATCTGTCATATTTGCCTGAGCAATGAATTTTGTAGATGGGTAGTAATACTCTTCTTCCTGCCAGTGGACTGCAATCTGTGCTTCTGATGTTTCAATGGCCTCTGCTTTTTCTGTCATTGGTATTCTTCCTCCTGTGATCGTAGTTAATTGTAATTGGTTTTTTTCATTCTATACTTTAGAATGCGATCTAACGAGTAATACCTCGTGCAAACAATTCGAAGGCGAAATCTATGTTTGGCATGAAACTTTTATCTTCCGGGTTAATGACTTTTTTGCGTTCCTCCAATAAGACAATTCCTGAAAAAAGTGACCAGAAAATGTCTGCAAGCGCTATTGGGTGCCTGTCAATAAAATAACCTTTCTCTACGCCTTTTTCAAAAATACAGGCGATTGCTCTTATAGAATCCCTTGACAAAACGATTATTTCATCGAGAAGATACGGAGAAAGATTTTTTAAAGATTCATTTGATTGAAGCTGAAACAAGGTTATGACAATTAAAGGATCAAAATCATAGACATCGTACATGGCTTGTTTCAAGGCCCCAATATACTGTTCTGGCTGGAGTTCGTGATTCTCTATGACATTTTTTATTCTCATGTTTAAATATTGAAGGATCCTAACAGATAATGATGCATATAATTCATCTTTGTTCCTGAAATAAAGATAAATTGTTCCCGGGCTCAGCTCAGCTTCCTTTGCAATGTCTTCCATGGTAGATTTGCTGAATCCGCTAACTGCAAAAACCTTCTTTGCCGCAACCATTATCTGCTGGCGTCTTCTTTCCTTTTCACGCTCTTTCCTTTCAAGGATACCCATATTTAATGAACCCTATTTATAATGTTTTGTCAACAATATTTTTTATTCTTTTAGAAGATAATTAACCAAATATTCAGTCATGCATAGTCCTAAAAAAGAACCATGCCACAGATACAAACAAACCACGGGGTTTAAATAGAAAGCCTTAGATCTGGTTACGAACAATAATAGCTCACAACAGACAGTGAATCAGATTTATTCATTTTAGATTAATATATTCTATATATTTAATTTGTCAAGATTTATTTATTCATTATCTGAAACTAACTTTATAAACTCGAAAACTCTGATTAACAACCAGGGTTTTGCCCCTTGATATGAGAATTAATTTACAGCTTTTCTACCGGATTCAGTTTTTCCATTTTCCAGGTAAATTATTCAGAGGTTTAATCAGAAATGATATTTTTTAGAAATGGGCTTGAAGATAGTTCTGTAAGAAAGGAAAGGTGGCACTTCAATTCATTGATGTTACTGAAATTTAATTCAAAAGAAAACGTGGTTCCTTCAAAATCGCGTGGCGGAACAAGCTTGATTCGAGAACCAAGCTTGAGAGTCTTTAAGTTTTTTTCGAATTCCAGCTCAGCTTTTGTGATAGACGGATATCTCCTGCGCTTCAGGCAATGCCTTAATTGAACAGTTTTTTTAGATCTGTCCCAGTTTTCATTTGACAGAATCTGCTGATATTCCGGAGAGCTTAAGACATCTTCTACAGAAATGCGTTCCCTGAATGCAATCTCTTTGACAATAGTCAGAATTTCTCGCTGTTTGTTAAGTCCTAATTTCAGATTGCCAAACAGTCTTATCATCTCAATTGCACTTGCATTATCCAATTTACCAAGCTCGAGTGCCATGGTCATTGAAATGATATCTGAAATCACCCCTTCCTGTATTTCAGGTCCAAGAAAGGAAAGTCTTAAAGTTTTTAAAACAAGAGACGGGTTAACCGGCAGCCTTAGAAAGCTTGCTGCCCTGCACAAGTCACTGTTTTCAGGATAAACGCTTGACAGAAGCACCAGAGCACGGGATGCCTCTATCGGATTAAGCGGGCGCTGCATGGAATTGTCGGCTATGGCTATGTTTATGCAGTCTTTTTTATCAGTATCAGGCTCAAGAATTCTTGCTTCAATTTCATTACGCTCAAGAGCCCTGTAAGCCATGATTCTTCTGAAACCGCTGATGATTTGATACCCTGAATCTGCTCTAAGAAGAACCGGAGAATGAAGTAATCCTATTCTGGCAATGGAGTCGGCTACAGCTTCAAATGATGATTCTGCTGTTATCTGGAAGGTTTTATCCTCCTGGTTTATCAACTTCAGGGGGACTTTTCTGTCAGATGACTGCATAGCCAGGTCCTGCAATCAGATTCAATGCTTCAAGGTATCTGTTTCTTGTGCCTTCAATTACATGGTCAGGAAGTCCTGGAGCAGGCGGTTTCTGATTCCATTTTATCAATAAGAGATAGTCTCTCAGGAACTGCTTGTCAAAACTTGCCTGAGGTCCTCCGGGGCAATAGAGTGTCTTTGGCCAGAACCTTGATGAATCAGGCGTAAGGACTTCATCAATAAGAACAAGATCATCTCCCGAAATGCCGAATTCAAATTTTGTATCGGCAATTATTATGCCCCTGGAGTCAGCTATTTCAACCCCTTTTCGATAAATTGCCAGGCTTATGTCTTTGATTCGATGTGCAAGTGATTTTCCAATAAGCCTTGCGGTTTCTTCAAAATCGATATTTTCATCATGTTTTCCTGCTTCAGCCTTGGTTGAAGGCGTAAAAATGGGCTCAGGAAGTCTGTCTGATTCTATCAGTCCTTCAGGCAGAAGAAGGCCTGAGACAGTTCTGTCGTTTTGATAGGATTTCCATCCTGATCCCGACAGATAGCCTCTCACCACACATTCAACAGGAAGCGGGACTGTTTTTTTAACCAGCATGCTTCTGCCGCGAAGCTCATCCTCATATGGTCTGCAGATTAAGGGGTATTCTTCGACTTTGCTTGTAATGACATGATTGGGAACAATGTCTTTCATCACATCAAACCAGAACAGGGATATTTGGGTCAGCACCTTGCCTTTGTCCGGAACAGGATCAGGCATTACAACATCAAAGGCTGAAATCCTGTCCGTTGCAACCATGAGAAGACTATCCCCCATGTCATAGATGTCTCTGACCTTTCCCCTTTGTTTCAATGATAAATCTTTAAAATGTGTTTCAACAATTGCTGTTTTCATATGATGTCTTTTTTTGAAATAATTAATGGTGAGTATTTTTATTAAGAGCCATCATAGCTTAATATGAATCCATTTTCTACATGAATTTTCCGGCAATTCCAGATGAATGTTCCCAAAAGATTTTTAATTGATAGTTGATGAACGCGTAAAAAGTCCGTCGGACGGCTTTGTAAAAAGGCCGCAGGCAAG
>JBBIWB010000040.1:0-29883 GCA_037439445.1 Desulfobacteraceae bacterium
TGACGGCATTGTAAAAAGGCCGGATGCAGCGCTTGCGCTGCATCCTTCGTCATTGTGGCGTACCATAAGTACGCCTCATTCCTCAGGATTTGCGCGCCTTGCCTGCGGCCTTTTTACAACGCCGTCCGAATATTGACTTTTTACGAGTTCATCAATATTCAAATTTACGGAATTGCATGTCATGTCAATTTTAGGGCAGCACTTTCAAGGTGGCTCGAAACAATAACCACAGCCATGGCGTTTTGAAAGACAGCTACAAAGATGTTTCGTCAGCCATCTTCTTTCAGCCCTGTGCATGCAATCGGTTACATCTTCCGTTGTCATTTAATGTCTGGTATAGTATTAAATGGAAATATTAAATGGAACTACACAATATGCAAATTCAGCTTACAAATAACAGGGTTCTGCATGGATTAAAAGGTGCAGTCAGCAACATATATATACTTGAAGACTACAACCATAAAGTCTCATATTTGATTGACTGCGGAATGTTTTCAGATGGAGAAACTCTTATAGAGTCTTTAAAGTATTTTTTACCGCTTCATTCTGTATTCTGTACCCATTTTCATGTTGATCACATATCAGGCTGGTTTCCATTGAAGACTGTTTTCAAGGACTGCACTTTATGGTTCCATGAAAGAGCAAAACCTGTTGTTTTGGGACAAAAACGCCTGCCCATGCCATCTGCAAAGGATTTTGCAGATGTGATTTTCCCATGCATGAGAGATGCAAGGTATTTTCCGGGAAAAAAAGACATCTTAAGTTTTTATGGAACTCCTTTTGGCAGGAGGTTTCCTTCTGAAGGCATCAATTTCTTCAAGACCGGCAATCAATTGCTGCCCGGGTTTGAAATCCTTCATACACCAGGTCACAGGCCTGAATCCGTATCTTTTTTTGAGATGGAGGCTGGAATACTTATCTGTGGCGACCTGATTCTGGCAATCAACGGAAAACTTTTGTCAAACACTTTTGTTGAAAATCAAATCGAACAAAAAGAATCTTTATTAAAAATAAAGAAACTGAACAAGTTTAAAGCTATTTGCCCGGGGCATGGAAACCTGATAAATTACAATATTTCAAGGATTATATCCCCATGATGATCAGTATTAATCCAGTAAACCCCCAGCAAAGACTTATAAAAAAAGCAGTGGATGTTCTAAGGGATGGTGGAATCATCGCCTATCCAACAGATACTTTTTACGGTATAGGCTGCGATATCATGAACAAAAAAGCCATTCAAAAAATTTATCTGCTCAAACAAAGGGATTCATCCAAACCCTTCAGCTTCATTTGCTCAGATCTTAAAGACATAAGCGATTATGCCAAGGTTACAAATTACGGATATAAGACCATGAAACGACACCTTCCAGGGCCTTATACATTTATTCTGGAGGGATCCAAACTAGTGCCAAAAATCATGCTTACAAAGAGAAAAACTGCAGGGATAAGAGTTCCTGATCATCCAATATGCATAGCTCTTGTTAAAGCTCTTGGAAACCCAGTCATTTCCACCAGCGCAACAGCCTCAGACGGCACAATTTTTGACAATTCATCCCTCATTCATGAATATTTTGGTCACAGGCTGGATATGGTTATCGATGCAGGGCCTGTTCCCGGAAATCCGTCAACTGTTATTTCACTGCTCAATGACATTCCTGAAATATTACGAATAGGTTCTGGCGAAGTAAGTGCCTTCTTATAAAATGAAATCAGGAAACTTTCTATCGAAGCGTTTATGGACAGGAATTCCACCCTGGATATTCATTGGGGCTGCAGTTATACTTTTTCCGATTTTTTCCTTCATGACGATTGAAAATATAAACAGACAAAAGGCTCAAACAGAAAGACTTCTGGAAGAAACTGGGGCTGCACTAATAAGATCATTTGAGGCTGGAACCAGAACAGGAATGGCTGGTTTCTGGAGAGATTTTCAGCTTCAAAGGCTTTTAGTTGAAACAGCCCAGCAACCTGATGTCGTCTATTTGATTGTTACAGATGTTAACGGTACAATAATTGCCAGCAGCAGCCCTGAACAAATAGGAAACAGATATGGAAAAGGCATTGATCTCAGTTTTATTGCCGTATCTGCAGAAAATTTCCGAAGAATTCTTACAACTGACGAAGGAAAAAAAGTATTTGAAATTTACCGCAGGTTTGTTCCCATGAGACCTCCATCAATTATGCATAAAGGCCGCAGGATAAGAAACATGCCTTGCACGCAATCCTTGCCACAGCCTGCAACAGAAGCCCATGAGGAACTCAGATTCATCTTTGTAGGTCTGGACATGGATTCAATAGAGGAAGCAAGACTTGCAGATGCCATGCACACAGTAGTCATGGGGCTCATTCTCCTTTGTATAGGTTTTGCTGGGGTAACAATGCTTTTTCTTGTCCAGAATTACCGGATGACAAGAGCCTCTCTTTCCAGAATAAAGGCTTTTTCAGATACTCTGGTTGAAAACATGCCAATTGGTCTGATTGCCCTGGATACTGCTTTAATCATCACATCCTTCAATCAGATAGCAGACCGTTTCTTCAATCTTGCTGCAGTAAATGCTATCGGGAAAAATGCCTCCGATATTCTTCCGGCTAAATTCCTTGAACTTATTACAAATACCGAAATAGAAAAAAATGCACTTGAAAAAGAAATTGTTTGCAGAATTTCAGGAGATGTCCGTCTACCACTTGAAGTAAGTGCATCAAAACTGAAAGATGAAAAAGACGCTTTTCTTGGATACGTCCTTCTTTTCAAGGATCTCAGAGAAGTAAGACTTCTTCAGAAAGCCCTTGCAAGATCCCAAAGACTTGCATCCATCGGAAGCCTTGCAGCAGGGGTTGCGCATGAAATAAGGAATCCTCTTAGCTCCATAAAAGGGTTTGCCACTTATTTCAGGGACAAACATCATGACACACCTGAAGATCAGGAAGTTTCTGCCATAATGATACAGGAGGTGGATCGCCTGAACCGTGTGGTCAGCCAACTCCTGGAATTTGCGAAACCAGTAGCCATATTGAAACAACCGATTTCAATATCAGATGTCATTCATAACACGATAAAACTAATTGAAAAGCATCCGAAAGAACAGAAAATAGAAATAAAAACTCATATTTCTTCTGATATTCCTGTGATATCGGCCGATAAAGACAAGATCAATCAGGTTTTTTTAAATCTCTTGCTTAATTCAGTCGAAGCCATTACAACGGGAGGAAGTATTGATATAAGTGTTTTTTCTGATCAGGAGCACCTTGTGGTGCAAATTGCAGACACAGGCACCGGAATATCTGAAACTGATCTATCCCAGATTTTTAATCCTTATTTTACTACAAAACAGACAGGAACAGGCCTTGGTCTTGCAATTGTCCATAATATTTTAGAAGCCCATGACGGCGAGATAAGAGTCGAGAATAAAACAGGAGGAGGCGCTCTTGTTACCATAAGACTCCCTCTTTGAAAACCAGGCACTATGAAAGAAAAGAAATCTTTGGTTCTTGTAGTAGATGATGATATGGCTCACCGAACCATGCTGAAAACTCTTCTTGGCGGATGGGGTTATTTGACAGTTGAGGCTGACGACGGAACATCAGCCATCAGGATAGTTAAAGAGAAACCTTTTGATTTGATCCTTATGGATGTTCGCATGCTCAAGATTTCAGGTATCGAAGCCCTGAAAAACATTAAAGCGTTCAACCCTTCGATACCTGTAATCATCATGACTGCCTATTCTTCAATAGAATCTGCTGTTTCAGCCCTTAAAACAGGAGCTTATGACTACCTTACAAAGCCCCTTGATTTTGATAAACTGAGAATTACAATCGAAAGGGCAATGGATCATGCACTTCTTAAGGAAGAAAACCGTATTTTAAAGCAGAACCTGAGCCAGCATTTTGACAGGCGGAACATTATTGGTCAAAGTCCAAAGATAATTGAACTTCTTGAAACCATAGCACTCGTCGCTCCGTCTGAGGCAACTGTTCTTATTCAGGGAGAATCAGGGACAGGAAAAGAGCTAATAGCAGGAGCCCTCCATTTTAACAGCCACAGGAAAAACGGCCCTTTCATCAAAATCAACTGTGCCGCCATTACAGAAACCCTTCTCGAGTCAGAACTTTTTGGACATGAAAAAGGGGCATTTACAGGTGCAGACCGGAAAAAAGAAGGAAAATTTCTTCAGGCAACAGCAGGAAGCCTGTTCCTTGATGAAGTAAGCGAAATGTCTCTGATGATGCAGGTTAAGCTATTACGTGTAATCCAGGAAAGAGAAATCACAAGAGTAGGAGGGGAAGAAGTTTTGCCGGTTGATGTCAGACTCATTGTTGCAACAAACAAGGATCTTATGACACTTGTTGGTTCAGGACAGTTCCGTGAAGATTTATACTACAGGTTAAATGTTGTAACCTTGACCCTTCCGCCGCTTCGCGACAGAAAAGAAGATATCCCTCTTCTTGCCCAGCATTTTCTTGAAAAATTTTCTACTTTTAATAAAAAATCGATTAAAGGCTTTACCCCTCAAACCATGGATCATTTGATTCGCTATGACTGGCCTGGGAATGTCAGAGAACTGATGAACGCAATTGAAAGAGGAGTTGTCCTGTCTCGAAGTGAGTATCTCGATGATAAGGCGCTTCCGATTCTGCCATCATGTTCTAATGGCCATTCATCATCCAGCCCGTATTTTAAGCCAGATGCCTTTAGCAAAAATATATCTCTCGATGAAGTTGAAAAAACAGCGATTTTAAAGACTCTGGAACTTTCTGATGGCAACAAGAGCAAGGCTGCCAGGAAGCTTGGAATCACCAGAAAAACACTGCATAAAAAATTAAAAGAATACGGAGTGATGCCCTGATGAAAAACCAAGGATATTATTTTTTCAGATGCAGTTCATGTAAAACAAAAAACAGAATTTCAGAAGAAAGTGCCGGCAAGACCGGCAAGTGCGGTAAATGCGGCTCCGAGCTAAAAACAACCGAAATGTTTCTTCAACAGCCTTTAATCATTACTGATGCCAATTTCGGAGAAAAAATAGTCAATTCCCCTATCCCAGCCCTGGTTGATTGCTGGGCTCCTTGGTGCAGTCCCTGCAATCAGCTTAACCCGGTCATAACCTCTCTTTGCTCTGAATATAAGGGTCGTTTCAGGATTGGAAAACTCAATGTGGATTCAAATCCCGTAATTTCGGCCAGGTTCGATTTAAGAAGCATTCCAACTCTTTTGATTTTTGACAACGGGCAACTGAAAGACACCCTTTTTGGATCTCTGCCTAAACATGAAATTGAACAAAGAATGAAATCATATCTTTAATGAGTTGAAAAGATAAAAAACCTCTTCAGCAGTTCAGGAATTAAATCAAAGCCCGAAATAAACAAGTGCCTTTTTTGCTTTTAAACAGAATCATAATTGTACCTTAAGATAAGGAAAAGAAAGTACATTAAACTTCCAAGCAGACAAACCATATTTTAAAACAACAGAGTAATTTCTAAACAGAAGGCAGTCTTTCTTAAAAAAAGCATAACAGGAGGTGTAAATGGAATTTAACAAGGCATTAAGAATCTTTCCTTTTATTTGTTTTGCTTTTATTTTAAACTTTGGGTCCTCTTCTTACGGAGCTAATCTTCAGGTAATTGCAAGCATTCATCCTGTTGCAGACATGATAAGAGAGGTTGGAGGAAAACATGTTGATGTCATTACAGTCGTTCCTCCTGGTGCAAACCCTCATACATTCGAGTTAAAACCAAGTATTGTAAAGACGTTTGGCACTGCAAAAGTTTTTTTTATTATTGGAGCAGGGCTTGAATTCTGGGCTGATAAACTGATAGAGTCTTTTGACCTGAAACTTTCTACTGTTGTCCTGTCTGATAATATGTCTCTTATCAGGACTGCTGATAGTCATCACCATGAAAAGCCAAAAGTAACCGGAGTTAATAAACAAGTGCATTCTGAGCCGGCAAATCCTCACATATGGCTTGATCCTCAGTTGGTCAAGGTTATGGTAAAGCGCATAGAGATAGCTTTGTCAGATTCGGATCCTTCCAATGCTAGTATTTATGGATTGCAGGCAAAAACATTTATGGATAAACTGGATGCTCTCGACACAATCATTTCTGAGACTGTCAGTAAGTTCAGAATAAAGCATTATGTCGCTTTTCATCCTTCCTGGGATTATTTTGCAAGCCGTTATGGTCTTATCCCTGCTGGTTCAATAGAAAAAACTCCAGGCAGAAATCCTACTCCCAAAGAGATTGCTGGGCTGGTCTCAAGAATAAAGAAATTTAATATCAGGGCAGTCTTTGCAGAGCCTCAGTTCAATCCAAAGGTTGCCGAAGTGCTTGCAAGAGAGGCAAAAGTTAAGGTTTTAGTGCTTGATCCCTTAGGGGGTTCATCCATTTCAGATAAAAACACCTATCTGAATCTGATGATGTCCAATTTAAAGATCATGAAAGAGGCAATGGAATGATTAAAACACTGGGATTTCAATCACCTCGCAAGACTGACATTCCGGATAAACCAGCACCTGGTCAAAAACCCATAGTTGATATCGAGGATGTATGGGTTTGTTACGATGGGAAATGGGTGCTCAAATCAATCTATCTCAAATGTTTTGAAGGCGAAATTTTAGGCATTGTCGGTCCAAATGGCGGAGGGAAATCGACTCTGTTGAAGGTAATTCTCGGATTGATTGAACCCTTAAAAGGGAAAGTTCTGCTTTTCGGTCAAAAACCTGACAAAAAAAGCAGACTCAATGTTGGTTATCTTCCTCAACTATCAAAAGCTGAGCAATCTTTTCCAGTAACAGCTCTTGATGTCGTTTTAATGGGTCTTTGTCAGCAGATGAAACTTTTCTCGAGATTCGGAAAAAAGCAAAAGGCTTTGGCCCTGCAAAAACTTGACAGGGTTGGAATGGCAGATCATGCTGCCAAACCCTTCGGAACATTATCAGGTGGTCAGCAGCAGAGGGTTCACATTGCAAGAGCCTTGGCATCAGAGCCAAGTCTACTAGTTCTGGATGAACCCTCAACAGGAATCGACAGTGTCGGACAGGAAGATTTTTACATTCTCCTTGCAAACCTTAGAGACAGCCAAAATATATCGGCAATCATGGTGTCACACGACATCGGAATGATAACATCCCATACCAACAGGGTAGCATGTCTTAACCGCCACATCCATTACCATGATGACACTGACCCATCCTTTGAATCAGATGATCATCACAAAATATTCGGAAAAGATCTCAAGGTCATGGTTCATGATCCAAGATGCGTATCCTGTATGATGAGGCATAAAGATGATGACTGAGTGGATAGAGCTTAGTTTCATGCAAAATGCGCTGGCTGCAGGAGCAATGCTTAGCATCGCCCTTGCTGTTGTTTCTTGTTTTGTAGTGCTTCGTAAATTTTCATTTGTTGGTGTTGGTATTTCTCATTCTGCCTTTGGAGGAGTTGCACTGGGTGCCTTGATTGGAATGCCCCCTACCCTTTCTGCAATTATATTTGCAGTTGTTGTAGCTAACGCCATTGGTTTTGTAGGTAATCAGAAAAGATTGAGTGCCGATACTGCCATTGGGATATTCTTTTCACTTGCAATGGCCTTAGGAGTTATATTTATTGGTTTGTCCACTAACTATAACGTTGATCTTTTCGGATATCTGTTTGGAAATATCCTGGCCATCACCCATCAGGACATAATCGGCATTGCTATACTTGGAAGTTTTGTAATAACATCCATCTGGCTTTTATTTAAAGAGCTGCTTTTTGTGGCTTTTGACAATGAAGTTGCTCATGTAAGCGGCCTTCCGGTTGTATTCCTAGATCATTTTTTTCTTACTATTCTTGCACTTACTGTGGTCATTAGCATGAAGATCGTTGGAATCGTTCTCGTATCTGCCCTTCTTGTGATTCCCGGGGCAGCAGCAGCCCAGGTTACAGACCGTTATTCTTCAATGTTTGCCGTCTCAATAGGGGTTGCTCTGTTTTCAACAACCGGCGGATTATGGATTTCCTATTACGCTGATCTAGCATCAGGTGCAACGATAGTAACTCTTGCGTCAATCATATTTTTCATTTTCTTTGGAATTGGAAGGTTTCTGAAATAATGACTAAAACATTTTCTCAACAGGCCTTCGTTCAGGAACATAAGAACGTGGAGCTTTTCCCTCTTTCCATTCTTTTGAGACATATAGATTACAGTAACAGCTTCCGAATTCTCTGACATCTTCGGTTCTGTATACACATGGGCATATTATGTCTTTGTCTTTTTCCCTGATACCAGTTGAAAGCCTGCAAGGACATACCATATAGCCATAACGCTCTTTGTTTACCAGAAGAGCATTCATAAGATCAGAGACTCTTTCTAAGTCATCAGTGAAATAATAGCCTTTGGGTTCCTGAGCTTTTTTCAGCAATTCATGAAGCTGTTCTGGATTCATTCGAAACCAAGAGCCTCCTTAATTTCTTGTTCTTTATATCCTACTATTACTTTGTCCCCAATGATAATGGTCGGGAAAGAGCATTTTGGATTGATTTTCTTAATATCTTCAAGAATGCCAGCCCTTTCCTCTCCTTCAAGAAGATCCACATCAACAAAATCGTAATGTACTGTACAGTCTGCAAGAAATTTCTTAGTGGATTTACAGTGGCTGCAAGTACTAAGAGAATATATTTTCACTGGAGGTGCTGTTGACATCATTCTTCCTTTCTTGTTTTATGTTTACTCAAAATCTCAACACAATTTCATCAAATGTTTTTCGCCATTTTGGGGGAAGAAGCTCTTTGTCTTTCTGAAAATATCCTACTGCAAGAAGCAAAGGTATCCAGTAATTATCAGAAATATTGAATGACTTTCTTACTCCTTCAAGATCAAAACCATCCATAGGATGGGTATCAAGCCCCATGTCCTTGGCTGCAAGCATCAGGGACATGGCAAAAAAACCGGCGTTCTTGTTAGCAAAAGCCTGCTGCCTTTCCTCACTTCCGCCATAAAGACTTTTAGTTGCACCAAGAAACCAGTCTCTTTGATCAAGGGTCATTGAACCGGCTTTAACCATTTCCTGGAAATTTCTTTCTAGAATCGGATGACCTTCATTCCAGCCATCCCGATCTGCAAGCACTATAAATACAACAGGTGCCTGAGCAATCTTAGGTTGGTTCCAGGCAAGCTTCATCAATTTCTCTTTGCTTTCCCGGTCTTTTAGAATTATAAGATTCCACGGCTGAAGATTGAAACTGGACGGAGAATTTGCAGCAATTTCAACCATCTTCCGGAGCAATTCATCCGAAACAGGCTTTTCAGGATCAAAAAAATTGACAGATCTCCGCAGGTAAATCACATCTTTGAAATCCATGACCCTACCTCCTTATGTTAATGGATTTTTCTTGCCACGTTTATCTCGAGTATCTGTAGCATGATTATCATTTTTCATTGAAGACCTCAAGTTTTCTATAGAATTCTTTTCTGAACTGGCTGAATGAATCATTCAGGATTGCACTTCTCATTTTCCCCATAAGGGTTGTGTAGTAATGGACATTGTGAATGGTATTTAATCTGTAGGAAAGAATTTCACGTGACATGTAAAGATGGCGCAAATATGCCAAAGAATAATTTCTGCAAGTATAACATCTACACTCGGAATCAGCAGGTTCAGTAACTGTTCTGAATCTTGTATTAGAAAGATTAATTGTTCCAGTGTCCGTAAACAACTGGCCATTTCTGGCATTCCTTGTTGGCATGACACAATCAAACATATCTGCCCCTCTTGCAACCAGTTCAACAAGATTTTCCGGAGTTCCGACACCCATGACATATCTCGGATATGTTACAGGAAGCTGTTCCAAAGTGGCTTCTGCTATCTCAAGCATTAAGTCTGCTGGTTCTCCGACACTCAAACCACCAATTGCATATCCTGAAAAACCTATATCTACAATGGCTTGTGCCGAAGTTTTTCGTAAATCAGGATACATTCCCCCCTGAACAATACCGAAAAGGGCATTCGAATTACGGCAATTTTCAGCCCATGACGTCTTGCATCTTCTTGCCCAGCGTGTTGTAAGTTCAAGAGCAGCGGCAGCATCCTGCATAGATGACGGGTAAGCGATGCACTGATCAAGGCACATGATGATATCTGAATCAAAACAAAGCTGAATTTCAACTGCCTTTTCAGGAGTAAGAAGATGTCTCGATCCATCTATATGAGACTGAAAATCAGCACCTTCTTCATTTATTCTTCTGAGTTTTGCCAGGGAAAATATCTGAAAACCACCACTGTCAGTCAGAATGGGCTTATCCCAGTTCATGAATCTGTGAAGTCCTGAAAAAGCGCCTATGACATCGCAGCCAGGTCTAAGGTAAAGATGATAGGTATTGGCCAGGATGATCTGGGCTTCGCATGAAATAAGGTCTTCAGGAGAAAGGGATTTAACAGAAGCAAGTGTTCCAACTGGCATGAAAACGGGTGTCTTTATATCACCTCTTGCGGTGTGGATAACCCCTGCCCTTGCACCTGTTGATGAAATCGATATAATTCTGAAATTCAGTGGCCTGCCTCCACACTTCATTCTATCAGCATAGCATCGCCATAGCTGTAAA
The DNA here is from genome assembly GCA_037439445.1 of Desulfobacteraceae bacterium. Taxonomy (GTDB): domain Bacteria; phylum Desulfobacterota; class Desulfobacteria; order Desulfobacterales; family Desulfatirhabdiaceae; genus JBBIWB01. Next base: position 10,580 of record JBBIWB010000040.1, read on the forward strand.
ACCTGTACCCGTTTTGAATTGCCTGTTTATATGAATTTAAAATTAAATCCCGTCCTGCAAAGGCTGACACCAACATGAGAAGAGTTGATTTTGGAAGATGAAAATTGGTAATCATCGCATCAACTATCTTGAACCTGTACCCTGGATATATATAAAGATCACATTCTCCAGAGCCTGGACTCAGCCGTCCATCTTCGGATGCAGCAAATTCAAGAGATCTGACACTGGTTGTTCCGACAGCCACAATACGAGCTCCACCAGCCTTGGCATCATTTATAATATCAGATGCCTGTGTTGTTATCGAATATGTCTCGCTGTGCATCTGGTGATTTCTGATATCAGAAACCCTCACTGGCACAAAGGTTCCGTAACCAATATGAAGTGTGATTTGTACTATCTTGACACCAATGGCTTCAAGCTGTGACAAAAGATTTTCTGAAAAATGAAATCCAGCCGTTGGGGCGGCAATAGCGCCTTTTTGGGATGCATAAATTGTCTGATACATCGTCTTGTCTTCAGAGGATTCTGTTTCACGCTTGATATAAGGAGGAAGCGGCACCTTTCCTATTTTGTATAGTATTTCATCAAAATCCTCATCGCAGGTAAATTTTACAAGAAAATTCTCTCCAGAAAGCCCGAGCACTTCTGCCCGAAGTCCGTGATCAAAACAAATGAATGAGCCAATCTTAGGCTTTTTTGTGCTCTTTATCAAACATGTGCTAGTAAATTCACCCGAAGCCTTTCTTGCTTCCTGACCCTTTGAATATGTCAGGATAAGGATTTCGGCCTTTCCTCCTGTTTCTTTCCTGCCTATTAGTCTTCCAGGAATAACTTCGGTGTTGTTAATAACCAGAACATCCCCAGGGCTTATTATGTTCTTCAAATCGCTGAAGACATAATTGGTGGCTTTTCCTGATTGTCTGTTAAGATGAAGAAGTCTGGACTGATCTCTTTGAACAGAAGGCTTCTGAGCAATACAGTCATCTGGCAAATCATAATCATAATCATCTAGTGTGAACACTGGTTTTTACCTCTTTCCCAAATAAACAAGGAACAAACCTGTTATCATTAGAATTAACCCAAAGCGTCTCAATGAGCCATCAGGCATTTCCAGGATACTTAATATCCATAATTTCATTTTTTCCGGAAAAGCAAAATAAGGAAGCCCCTCTATGATCATGACCATTCCAATTACACAAAGAAAAAAATCCATTTTTCACTTTATCCGTTTTTGTAAGCAGGGACTAAACAACACCCGAATTGACAATCTCTGATTGAATAACACTAAGCAGCTCATCTCCTATTGCTATCCCTATATCTATAATTTCAGGGCCGTATTTCTGCCCTGTTCTTGTCCTGAATGTAAATTTTATTTTTTCGAGTCCTTCCATACCCTTGGGATACTGGTTGAGAAAATCTGACAGAGTCGGATTATAATAAGCTACCATGTCCCATAATGTGTTTGAAAAATTATCAGGCCCCCATCGGAATTTATCCGCATCATACAGACAATCAGCCACCAATGCTCCTTCAATTGTATTGATGCTGACTACTGGCTGAAATGCCTCATGGTTTCTGATAGCATGGCAGATATCTTCGATTTCATCCCTGGCAAACGGATAGGATTCCAGAATTTTTCCGGCATAAGCAGCCCCTTCAATTGCATGACGCTTCATCTTCCGTTTTATGTCATGAAGCAGTCCGGCACTTTGAACAACTGTGACACGTCTTTCAATAAATGGGTCAGAAAAACTCGCACAACCTCCTTCAATCATCATTAAAGCACCTGCATCAACAGCAACTTTCACAGCATGGTCAAGGCCATGACCGAAATCGTCTTCGAGATGATCTGCCACATAATCATAAAGGTTTCTTAAAATTGGATTTGAATTTAAGAAACTTCTCGAAAATTCAATAAATTTCTGAAAATCCGTGTAAAAAGCCGGATGGGGAGATCGCGAAACGATCTGGCGTGCCAGTTTGCGTATTCGGGCAAGGACAGGGGACATCGGTCTTGGAGTTTTTTCAATAAGAATCATGGAATACCAAAGACTTTTAACCGTTCAACCTAGAAAAAGCCTTTGCAGACTTTCCACTTACCTTCTTCTTTGACAGCGTTTACAGTCATATCAAATTGATAAGTTTTTCCAAGATTTAATAAATTGGCAACATAAACAAATAAGGGTCCTGTTTTCATCATGCCAGTCATTCTGATTTCAGCTCTGTTTGAATCTGATCTGATGGTATGAAGCTTAAGGTCAAGAATGTTTTTTTCATGATGCTTAAATTATAACCAAGCTCTGTAGCTTATTGGATATTATATTGAATATGATCTGCTAACAGATAATTTTCTGCATCCTTAACCAGCTCAATGCAGAGCCTTGTCTTCATGGCAGGATCAAACTTATAATACATTCTGGTAAATTCAATAAGAGCCTTTTAAAATTCAAAAGATTTTCACCTAACTTGGCAAAAATCTGCTAAGTTTATAATATTTTTAATTATCATGGAATATTGTTTGGCACAAGACTTTTTCAGATACTGACTATGACTCATTACAGACAAAAGTTCATTCGACAAAATCTAGTCACAAGATCTTGTGTTTTACAGTCAATAAGATCTTTTTTTCATGATAAAGGCTACATCGAAATAGAAACTCCTGTGAGAATTCCTGCACCAGCTCCAGAAGCCAATATTGACGCTTTTCAAACTGAAGAATGGTTTCTGCATACATCTCCAGAGCTTTGCATGAAAAGACTTCTTGCAGCAGGTTATACAAGAATATTTCAAATATGCAAATGTTTCAGGAAAGAAGAAAGGGGAAGAATTCACCTTCCTGAATTTACTGTCCTTGAATGGTATACAGCAGGCCACACATATCTTGACATGATGAATCAATGTGAAGACCTGATTCAGTTCGCAGCAGATGCGTGCACGGGTAAGGATCATTTTTTTTATAAAAGTGAGAAAATAATGCTTTCTTCCCCTTGGGACAGGATTTCCGTATCAGATGCTTTTGCACAATTTTCAAAAATATCAATGGAAGAAGCACTGCATAGGGATTGCCTTGATGAAGTCATGGCCCTGGAAATTGAGCCATTCCTAGGAAAGACTCGCCCTGTTTTTCTCTATGACTATCCTTCAAGCTGTGCTGCATTAGCAAGGACTAAACCAGGGAGCCCTCATGTTGCAGAACGTTTTGAACTTTACATTGGTGGGCTCGAAATCTGTAATGCTTTCACAGAATTAACTGATCTGTTTGAGCAAAGAAGCCGTTTTATAAAAGAACTTTCTGATAGAAAAAATGCAGGAAAAATCGAATACCCCATGCCCGAGCGATTCCTTGAAGCCCTGGATGACATGCCGGCATCAACCGGAAATGCCTTGGGGATAGACAGAATTCTTCTTTTGATGACAGGTGCAGAAACAATCGATGAAGTGGTTGCCTTCACACCTGAAGAGCTTTAATGAAAGTTTTTACAATACCACCATTTATGGTTGACAAACATTATAGCTATGGTTAGTTTAGCAGGAAGAAAACAGTATGCTTTATGAGTTTAGCATGACTTCTGTTTTCTATATTCCGACGCATCCAGTTGGAAGTACACTCAGGTGCCGGTTTTAAAGGAAATCTGAGTAAATAATGAATATCGGTGTTTGCCGATATTATAAAAATAAAAGTATTTTAAAGCTTTTACCGGCAGATTTTCAATTATACCATAGGAGGATGACATGTTTGAAGTAACACCTTCGGCTACCGAGCAGATAGCTGAATATTTTAAAGGCAAAAAAGTTGTTCCAATTCGCGTTTTTTTACATGAAGGGGGCTGAGGTGGGCCTAGCATGGCAATGGCTCTGGATGAGCAAAAAGACACTGATGACGTCTTTGTAGTAAATAATTTCCAATACATTGTAGACAAAGATTTCATGAAAAAAGCCTCACCTATTAAAATTGACTTTTTAGTAACGGGATTTAAGGTAGATTCATCAATAGAATTGAATTCGGTTTGTTCCAGTTGCAGCACCTCAAAATCCTGCAATTAATAATTTTCGTATAAATTTCTGACATGCGGAAAAGTATAAGAATCGACTTTTCCGCATTCGATTTTTTTACCGCTTCTGTATTTGGGGCTTGGAGAATCATTGACAACAGAGGCACTTTAAACTATATCTTTGCACAGTCGTAATAACCAGCTTTATAATGATTAGTGTTTTAGTCTTCTTGTCTTGTCGATTTTTAAAGAGGTACAAAGCAATACGTTATGACAACAAGCAAAGATATACCAGCTTCCAAAATAACACGGATTCTTGGAATCTGTCTGGGTGCTTCAACTGTATCGGTTGTGCAGCTGAAAACAGATTCTTCTTTGCCTATCGTAATAAAGCCAGTAATTGAAAACGCAACAGTTTATCCGCATGAAGGCAACCCCCGCAGAGCTCTCATCAATGCGCTTAGGGCTGTAAATCCTGAATCTATTGATCGTATTGCAGTCACTGGAAGGCAATTCCGCAGTCTTGTTAACCTTACCTCTATTCCCGAACCTGAGGCTGTAGAATATGCCTACTCTTTTGTCAAGCCAGATGGTATAGATTGTCCTGCTATTGTTTCAGCAGGAGGTGAAACCTTCATGGTATATATTCTCGACCGGAACGGGCGCATAGCAAATGTTGTTTCAGGCAATAAATGCGCATCCGGAACTGGAGAGTTTTTTCTTCAGCAACTGAGAAGGATGGATATTTCACTCGATAAAGTAGCTACCTGGTCAGCCACAAAAACCCCTTACCATGTATCAGGTCGATGTTCTGTATTTTGCAAGTCTGACTGCACTCATGCAACCAACAAGGGAACACCAAAATCCAAGGTAACCGCCGGATTATGCCAGATGATGGCAGATAAAATCCTGGAACTTTTAAATAAGGTGAAAAAGGAAAACATCATGATTTCAGGAGGCGTTGCAAAAAACCAGATCATGATCGAATATCTCAAAGATAAAATTTCCACACTTATAGTTCCGGAAGAAGCCCCATATTTTGAGGCTCTTGGTGCGGCCCTATGGGCAAGTCAACATGAAACCCGGGGTTTTTCAGGAATAGAAAATCTTTTTTGTTCGACAAACGGCTCTTTTGAACGCCTGGAAGCCCTGTCAGATTTTCAGTCCATGGTAATTTTCAAGACAATGGAAAGGGGAAAAGTACATAAAGGCGATGTTTGTATTCTTGGGCTCGATGTTGGATCGACAACTACAAAGGCTGTCTTAATACGAAGATGCGATAACGCCATACTTTCCTCTGTTTATCTTCGAACCAATGGGGATCCGGTTGGGGCTTCAAGGCAATGCTATGCCTCGATTCTGGAAAATGTCAGAAATTATATCGATCCTGATGATATTTCTATTATTGGACTTGGAATATGTGGTTCCGGCAGGCAGATTGCTGGCTTGCACAGCCTTACAGACTGTGTAGTTAATGAAATAGTTGCTCACAGCACCGCTGCTGTTTATTTTGATCCTGATGTTGATACTATTTTTGAAATAGGTGGACAGGATGCAAAATATACATATATAACCGCAGGAGTACCTTCTGATTATGCCATGAATGAGGCATGCTCTGCAGGAACAGGCTCTTTTCTTGAAGAATCTGCACTCGAAACTCTGGGTATTCCCATGGATAAGATCGCAGAAATAGCTATTAAATCAAAACAGCCGCCTAATTTCAACGACCAGTGTGCTGCTTTTATTTCTTCTGATATAAAAAACGCCATCAACGAAGGCATAGACCAATCTGATATAGTGGCAGGTCTTGTGTATTCAATCTGTATGAACTACACAAACAGGGTTAAGGGAAATCGGCCTGTAGGAGAAAAAATCTTCATGCAGGGAGGAGTCTGTTATAATAAGGCCATACCTCTTGCAATGGCTTCTTTGCTTGGTAAACCCATTATCGTGCCTCCTGAACCAGGACTTATGGGTGCTTTCGGTGTTGCCCTGGAAGCAAAAAAACGAATTGATGCCGGGTTGATTGAAGAAAAACAATTTGATCTTGAAGTATTACAAAACAGAGAAGTCTTATATGACAAGACATTCGTATGCAAAGGCGACAAGGAAAGATGCGACAGGCGCTGCGAGATTTCCGTAATAGAAGTGGATGGAAAAAAATACCCGTTCGGCGGAGCATGTAACCGTTACTACAACCTGAGGCGAAAGATTGTATATGACGCTAAAATTCTTGACATAGTACTTCTAAGGCAGGAAATGGTCTTTGCTAACCATTTCCCATTACAATCATCTGACAGGAATTCTAAGTCAAAGACTATCGGAATTAACCGCAGTTTTCTGACAAATACTTATTTCCCAATGTATTCTGCTTTTTTCAGAGAACTAGGACTTGAAGTAATTCTTACTGATTCTCCTTCAAAAAAAGGGATCGAGCAGAAAGCTGCTGCTTTCTGTTATCCTGCCGAACTTGCCCATGGTTTTTTCGACAGCCTGATAGAACAAAAGACTCACCTTGATTATATTTTTTTACCCCATCTTAGAGCAGTTCCATCATCAGATGATTATGAATATTCTGAAGTATGTCCTTTTGTTCAATCGGAGTCCTTTTATCTTAGGACTTCCTTCGGGGAAAAACTGAAAGAATTAACTGACACAAAAATTCTTACACCTTTTATAGATCTCACAAAAGGGCTGTCATACGCGCGAATTCCTTTAGTTAATACAGCCAAAGCCATGGGTTTCAAATCTTCATTAGCATCTTTGGTATTTGAAAAAGCACTTGCTCATCAGCTTGATTTTTATAAGAAAATGAATGAGCTCGTACTCTCAAGTCTGTCTGAACTGGAAGCCAACCCTCATCAAATAGCAATAGTTATTTTTGGTCGTCCTTACAACGCTTTTGCCAGCGAAGCCAACATGGGGATACCCCGAAAATTCGCAACCCGCGGAATAAAAGTTTTACCTCTTGATTTTTTACCTCTGGAAAATGAATCTTCAAAACGTCACATGTACTGGGGAACGGGAAAAATTATTCTCAAGGCAGCCAATTTTGTAGCTCGTCATCCCCAGCTTTTTGGAACATATATTACGAATTTTTCCTGTGGCCCAGACTCTTTCATTATCGGTTACTTCAGAGACATCATGGGACAAAAGCCATCTCTGACGCTGGAACTTGACAGTCACACTGCAGATGCAGGCATTGAAACGCGGATTGAGGCTTTCCTTGACGTTATTTCAGCCTACCGGAATCTTTCAAGCAGGATCAAGAAAATTCCCCAACTCCTTCCTTTTGCTCCGGCCCGTGTATATATGGAACACAAAGAGCCTTTCGTGGTGACATCTTCCGGAAAGACCATGTCCATGAAAGACCCTAATGTTACGGTTCTTTTTCCATCAATGGGAAAGATTGCAACTGAGGCTATTGCATCCGTATTCAGGGGATATGGATTTAACGCAGTGGCTCATCGCCCTTCAGATGAGGCTATACTCAAACTAGGCCGCTCCAATACAAGCTGTAAGGAATGCCTTCCGCTGATTCTTACAACCGGCACACTTATCAATTACATCAAAAATGTTAAACGCAAAGATGAAGTACTCATATATTTCATGGCCACTGCCTCTGGTCCTTGCCGTTTTGGCCAGTACTACATCTTCATGGAAGATCTCATAAAAAAACTTGGCATTCCTGATGTTGCCATGTTTTCTCTTAGTTCAGACGATGGCTATGAAGGACTGGATCAAAGCATTCACCAAAAAGCATTATGGGCAGTTATTGTATCAGATGCCATGGAAGACATTCGCTCTGTGCTTCTTGCCAACGCCTCGGACCCCAAAGAGGCCATTGAAATTTTTACAGGTGAAACCCTGAATATTTACAAGGCATTGGAAGCCGGATCTTTTGAAATTCTTGAAAAACAACTTTCAAAAACTGCCAGTGTCCTTTCAAAAATCAAAATCAGGAGATCTTTATCACAAACACCTATGATTGCACTGGTTGGAGAAATATTCGTGCGCAGGGATGATCTTTCGAGACAGTTCATGGTAGAACGACTTGCTTCTCAGGGTTTTGCAACGTCTTGTTCCCCTGTGGCCGAATGGCTCTACTACTCTGACTATCTAATAGAAAATGGCAAGGTAAATGGAAAACTTGGATTGAAACAAAGACTGGCTCTCAAGCTAAAACTTCGTTACATGAGAAGTGCAGAGTCAAGAATCAAAAAACTTTTAAGCAAATCAGGCCTTGTTTCACCTCATAGTGTTGACATTGACAATATTATAGCACATGCCCTACCCTTCATGTCTGTAGATTTTACTGGGGAAGCAATTCTTACAATTGGAAGCGCCATATCAGAGGCTGTAACCAACGTATGCGGCGTCATTGCCATAGGCCCTTTCGGGTGTATGCCAAACAGGATATCAGAGGCTATTTTAAGTGAGGCTATGACAAGCAAGACCAAGATATCATCGAATTCAGGAAGTAAGAAAATAGAAACTGTTTTGAAAGACATCGATAAATTACCTTTTTTGGCAATAGAAACTGATGGGTCGGCCTTTCCCCAGATCATTAATGCAAATATTGAAACGTTTTGTTTGCGTGCCAAACGCCTTCATGAGAAAATACTGGCTAATCAATAGTTTTCAATAAAAAAATATTGACAACTGTTATACATTGTGGTTATTTTAATACAATCGGTAATGTATTCTTCAATAATCACTTTCATATGGAAGAAAAACAGATGAGCATAGTTAATCTTGCAGATGTTAAAGTAAATTATGAGGGTCAAAACGTTTCAGCCATAAACCTGATATGTAAATTACAAACTCAATTAAATGAGGCATTATCGCGGCTTGACGCCATTTCATCTGCCCTTGGTGAGCTTCAGGGTGCTCTGCTGAACTCAAATACAGTTGAAGTTAAGCTTATACTTACCAAAGAAGATTATGGCAGATTCACGAATTTGAAAGGTAAAGATGACAGTGAAAGAGTTCGCAACGCGGTTATGAACATTATTCATCCTTCTGAAACAGAGCCAATAGTTTCTGCTGCACCTTTGCAAAGACTGACAATAGAAGAAATAAAACGACCAAATCCTCTACATAAAATTCAGCCTGAAACAACAGAAACAAATATTGCTCTTTCTTCAACTGAACAAAAACCAGTTATAAAAAACCAGACAACCGCTGAAGAACAAGCTATTCAACCAAAAATAATGACAAATTGCCCAAGATGTCAGTCAAAGATCGTGATTCCAGACTTATTAAGCAGGCATTGGCCGCTTGAGGTCCAGTGCAGCAACTGCGGATCCAAGTGTTTAATCAAATCAAAGACACTCGGTAAAAAAGAAAATGAAGGCTTTACACCTGCTGATAACAATGCTTATGGAATGCTGTTTAATACATTAAACACTTAAAACATTTCTTACAAAGGACGATGTTCGACTATGAAAATTATGGTTGCTTTTGACGGAACAGATGTTTCGAAAGAGGCATTGAGAGTTGCCAGTAAATATGCCCTTGCTTTCAGTGCCAAGTTGTATATAGTTAACTCCATGTTCGGAGGCCAGGAACTGCATCGGGATGAAATCATAAAACACGAAAACGAACTGGATTTCGTCCAGTCCGAGTTTATAGATGCTAAAATACCATGTGAGAAGCATTTGTCCATTCGCGGGATAGAGGCAGGTGAAGATTTGGTGCAGTTTGCAAAAGAAAGAGAAATCGATTTGATTGTAATAGGGATAAGGCGAAGGTCAAAGGTAGGCAAACTGGTTTCAGGCTCTACTGCACAATATGTTATACTTAAGGCCCCCTGCCCTGTTCTGTCTGTAAAATAGAGAAAAAATGACTTGGGCAATTCACCAAGAATACCATGTTTTTACCCACCACTTATGAAGAAGTCAAAGCTCATGGCTGGAATAAGCTTGATATAATTTTAGTTACTGGCGACACTTATATTGACAGCCCTTTCATGGGTGCCGCGGTTATCGGAAAAGTCCTTTTACAGCATGGATACCGTGTAGGCATAATCAGTCAACCATGTATTGATTCCAGCCATGATATTGCAAGGCTGGGAGAACCGCTTCTTTTCTGGGGAGTCACTTCTGGCAGTGTGGATTCGATGGTTGCAAATTATACAGCCACAGGAAAATACCGCAAATTAGATGACTTCACTCCCGGAGGACTTAACACCAGCAGACCTGACAGGGCAGTCATTGCCTATGCGAATCTTATACGCAGGTTTTTTAAAACCAAAGTCCCAGTAGTCATCGGCGGTATTGAGGCCAGCCTCAGACGGGTTCCCCATTACGATTACCATACAAACTCGATACGAAGATCCATTCTTTTTGATGCAAAAGCAGATATCCTGATTTACGGCATGGGCGAAAAGGCTGTAGTACTTCTTGCAGAAAGCCTTAAGAACGGCAAGCCTTTTACTGGAATTAAAGGCATCTGCTATATCTCCAAAATACCGGAGCCCGACTTTATCCAACTTGATCCTTATGAACTTGTAACATCTGATCCCATAGCCTTTTCAAGGATGTTTCAGTTGTTTCATCTGAACAATGACCCTATGACAGCCAATGGCCTTTGTCAGAAACACGGCTCCCGTTATCTTATTCATAACCCTCCTGCCCATTTCATGTCGGAACCGGAACTTGATGCCATTTATGATCTTGACTATGAAAGAGACATTCATCCATACTATAAAAAACTGGGGGCTGTCAGGGCTTTGGAAACTATCCGATTTTCAATCACAACGCACAGAGGCTGTATTGGTGAATGTAATTTTTGCACTATTTCCGTGCATCAGGGCAGAATGATCAAATCAAGAAGTCAGGCTTCGATACTGCGTGAGGTGGAAAAAATAACTCACCACAAGGCTTTCAATGGAATCATTTCTGATGTTGGAGGACCTACAGCCAATATGTACGGATTTGAATGCAAAAAAATCCACTTGAAAGGACTGTGTAAAGACAAGAGATGTTTATATCCTGGGGTTTGCAAAAACCTCAGAACAGATCATGGAAAGCAGATCGATCTGTTGATGAAGATCAGGAACATCAAAGGCGTAAGACATGTTTTTGTAGCTTCAGGAATTAGACATGATATTATTCTTGCGGATAAAAAAAACGGCCTTAAATATTTAACCGAAGTAGTCTTCAATCATACATCAGGTCAGATGAAAATTGCACCCGAGCATACAGAAGATGAAGTCGTCTCAGTAATGGGAAAACCAGGGAAAGACAGCCTGTTAGAGTTTAAGCTCCTGTTTGACAAGCTTACTGAAATGTCCGGGAAAAACTTGTATCTCACTTATTATTTAATGGCCGCCCACCCTGGCTGTACTGAAACTCACATGAACAGGTTAAAGGCTTTTATTTTGCAAAACCTTAGGTTCTTTCCTGAACAGGTTCAGATTTTTACCCCAACCCCGTCCACAATTTCAACACTGATTTATCATACAGGTTTTCATCCTGAAACTGGAAAAATTGTTTTTTCTGAAAAAGAAAAAAAGAAAAAAGAAAGACAAAAAAGAATTCTCATGAAAAAGTGATGATATCTCAGGCTATTCCATTCAAGATTTCAGGTTTTCATACTGAACAGATTCATCTGAAAGAATCTTTCATAAAAACTTGTAGAAGATTTTCATCAGAAGAAGGGACAGTTGTTCTGATCAGCGGAACAGAACTTGACTGCGCCAGATACAATATCCTTGGCATTAGGCCATGGCTTAGTTTAACCGGAAAAAAACAAAAACTTAAGTTAAGGGTTGGCGATAAGGATCATGATGTTACATGCAATCCATTTGATTTGCTTGGCGATCTTATAAGTTATTGTTCTCTAGAAGCTGGTGATTCAGATCCTAAGCTTCCGATTCATGCAGGACTTATGGGTTATCTTTCTTATGATCTCAAAGACTGCCTCGAAAAACTCCCCAGAACCTCCTTTGATGATATTCATCTTCCTGATTTATGCCTCTATGCGCCATCATTGATTCTTGTTCAGGATAAGATCAGAAATGAAAGCTGGGTGTCTGTACCGATCAGAACCAAGTCAGTTTCTTGCGATATCTTGGATTCCATAGATGTTTTCAAAAAAATTATTTCAGCCCCTGAACCTTATGATTCTGGTTTTTCCGGAGACATCTCAGGATTTGTATCCAGTTTTTCAAGACCAGACTATCTAAGAGCTGTTGAAACCATAAAGGAATACATCAGTTCAGGAGATGTCTATCAGGTCAACATGTCCCAGAGATTCGGCATGGGATTTCAGGGCTCTCCATTCAGCCTTTTTGAATCCCTGTTAAAGAAGAATCCCGCACCTTTCTTTGCTTATATCCAGGCAGGAAATCATCAGATAATCTCTACATCTCCGGAACGTTTTATTTGCAGGAATTCCGATGTTGTTGAAACCAGACCAATCAAAGGTACAAGGCCAAGAGGTAAGACCGCAGATGAAGACCTAAGAATGAAAACAGAGCTCTCAGAAAGCCTCAAAGACGATGCTGAACTTTCAATGATAGTAGATCTTCTGAGAAATGATATTGGAAAAGTATGCAAGCCAGGATCAGTCAGGGTTTCCGAACATAAAAGAGTTGAAGCATATCAGAACGTATATCACTTGGTTTCTGATGTCACCGGAACTCTGGATCAAGGAATGGATTCTGTTAATCTTATAAAGGCTGCTTTTCCGGGTGGATCAATAACAGGATGTCCCAAGATAAGGGCAATGGAAATCATAGATGAATTAGAGCCCGTGCGTCGTCACATTTATACAGGTTCCATAGGATATATAAGTTTTCATGATACCCTCGATCTCTCGGTAGCCATAAGAACAGCCACCATAACCAAGGGAAATATATTTTTTTCTGTAGGCGGAGGCATCGTATTTGATTCTGATCCGTCTGCTGAATATGAAGAAACCCTTCATAAAGGTAAAACACTGATGGAAATCTTTGAAGGGAAAAACACTCGGTCAGTAAAAAAATCACTGCTTTGGATGGATGGAGCTCTCATTCAGCATGAAGCTGCCTGCGTTCCTGTTGCATCTCATGGAGTTCAGTATGGATATGGTTTGTTTGAAACCATAAGGGCTGTAAAGGGTAAGCCCTGTTATCTTGAAGATCATCTTATGAGGTTTGAAAAATCCTGGAAATCACTTTATGGAGTTGATTTGCCTGACATCACATGGAATGATGTGATATTTCAGGTTCTATCTGCAAATGATCTTGAAAACGGAGTCGCTGCAGTAAAAATTATGGCAATAAAAGCCGATGAACAGGCATCTTTCAGCAATCATCTTGTGGTAATGGCAAGGCCATATATCCATAGACTCGAACTGTTAAAGGCAGCAGGTCTCAGGCTAATAACCTATCCTGAACCAAGACAAACTCCGCTTGCAAGTCATAAGTCATTAAATTACCTTTATTATTATCTTGCTGAAAAATGGGCCAGGGAAAATAATGCTGATGAAGCCATCATAATCAACCCCGATGGCTCGGTTTCAGAAACCAATACTTGCAATATTCTTGCTATTTACGGTAAAACCATTATCCAGCCAGAATCCACAAATGTTCTTCCTGGAATCATGGCAACTAAGGTCATCGAGGTCTTAGCCGGACAGGGCTTTGCTATAAAACATAAGCTTCTTTCGACGGATGAACTTAATTCAGCAGACCATATCATTGTTACCAACTCTCTTATCGGCGCAGTACCGGTGCTGTCTCTCGATGGACGAACTCTTGTCTGCGCAACTGATCTCTGCACAAAGGTAAATGAATTGATATTATGAAAATTTCTCATGTCTTTTCTTCAATTGATACACATACAGGAGGAGAGCCAACCCGTACTGTCACAGGTGGCATACCATACATTCCAGGCAAAACTATTGCCGAAAAAATGTTATATCTCAAAAATAATTGTGACTGGATAAGAACATCTCTAATGTGGGAGCCCAGAGGCCACAGTGTAATGTCAGGGGTTATTTTGACAGAGCCTACCCACCCGGAGGCTGACGTTGGTGTCATATTCATAGAAACAGGAGGCTACCTCCCGATGTGCGGCCATGACACAATAGGAGTTTGCACGGCTCTTGTTGAAACCGGCATGGTCAAGGTAGACGAACCCATCACAAAAATTATCCTGGATACTCCAGCAGGACTAACAAAGGTCAGGGTAAGCGTTCATGACGGAATGGCAAGGGAGGTAACTCTTCAAAATATTCCATCTTTTGTCATGGCCTCTGATGTAACAGTTGATGTTCCTGATCTGGGAAAGATTAAGCTTGATGTGGCTTATGGCGGAAATGTATATGCAGTCCTTCCAGCAGATTCAGTCAATATTGTCATAAGACCCGAGAACGCCTCAAGAATCATAGAAAAAGGCAGAAAAATCCGTGACGCTGTAAACTCACAGATTCCCATTCAGCATCCTGAATTTTCCTTTATCAATGAATGCACGCATGTGGAATTTTACGGACCTCCTGAGGCGAAAGGCGCAAATTTAAAAAATGCCGTGCTTTTCGGCGATAACGGCATTGATCGCTCTCCATGCGGCACAGGAACCTCTGCAAAGCTTGCCATTCTTCATGCCAGGAAAGAAATTACTCTAAACGAGGAATTTGTACATGAAAGCATAATCGGAAGTATTTTTAAGGCAAGAATAGTCGAAGAAACAACTGTGGGCAGTTATCCTGCAATCATTCCAGAAATCACCGGAACTGCACACATCATGGGGATGAATCAGATGTTTGTTCACCCTGACGATCCCTTGAAACACGGTTTTTTACTGAAATAATTTTATCTGCTCATCTGAATGCTTATAATCGTAATCATCATGGTGTAAGGTTGTGCCGTCTTCCCGCACTATTCTGATAACTATCTGAATCATATTCGAAAACTCTGGGTTATGGAAAAAATCGGCCTGACAATTCGAAAACCACTCAATACATAATACAGCTCTCTCAAAAAAACAGACTGGTTATAAGATGCATTACAAGAGACTCTATCGCCGCCTGACATTGCTTGTAAATTTTCGGGTTTTTCGAACTCATGAAATATGATAAGCTGAAAGAATGAAACTGGTGAAAAAAGTAAAACATCCCGCCATCATTTCTTCTTTGATGAACCCAGCCTTATATGATCATCCTGTAGAGAGCTGTAAACTCATTGAAACCCATATCTCATGGGTGATTCTGACCGGTTCTTTTGCTTATAAGATAAAGAAACCTCTGAATCTGGGTTTCCTTGATTTTTCAACACTTGATAAAAGACGTTTTTACTGTGAGGAAGAACTTCGCCTGAACAGAAGGCTTGCGCCTGACTATTATCTATGCGTGGTTCCCGTTTCCGGTCAACCTGAAGCACCTGTCTGGAACGACAGCAGTAACCCCATAGAATTTGCAGTGAAAATGAAACAGTTCGATCAGGAAGCCAGGCTCGACAGAATACTTGCACGCGGTAAATTGAAGGCAGAACAGCTTTATGCAATCTCAAAATCAATATATCATTTTCATCAGAAAGTAAGCATTGCTGGACAGGACAGCATTTACGGGGATACTGATCACGTTTTAAAACCATTTGAAGACAATTTCACGCAGATTCGAGAAAACATTTATAGAAAAGAGCATTCAGATAGAATCTCTTTTCTTGAGAGATGGTACAGTTCATCCTATGATTCACTTAAGCCTCTGTTTATAAAACGTAAAAGAGACGGGTTCATAAGAGAATGCCATGGAGACTTACATCTTCGAAACCTGGCCTGGATCGATGACTCACCGCTTGTCTTTGATTGCATTGAGTTTGATCCCAATCTTCGCTGGATCGATGTTATGAGTGAGGTGGCTTTTCTGGTAATGGATCTCCAGGAACAAAATCAGATCATGCTTGCACAGCAGTTTTTGAACTCTTATCTTGAATACAGCGGAGATTACGAAGGCGTTAAAGCGTTGCCGTTTTACATGATATACAGGGCGCTTGTTCGCGCAAAAATAGATATAATCAGGGCAAGACAACCTGGAATAAGCAAGGCTGAACAAAATGATGCAGAAGGTGATTTTGACAAATACCTTCAACTTGCAGCAAATTACTCTAAGCCTTCCACCGGACAGCTCTTAATAACCTGCGGGATGTCCGGATCAGGTAAAAGCACTATTACCCACCGACTGCTTGAGTCAATTAATGCAGTAAGAATAAGGTCAGATGTGGAACGAAAAAGGCTTTTTGACATCAGGATGGATTCGGGCAGTAAGGCTTGCTACGGTGAAGGCATTTATTCTTCAGAGGCAACAGGACTCACCTACATGAAACTTGTTGATCTTGCAGGACATGTACTTGATGCGGGCTATCGGGTAATAATAGATGCTGCATGTCTTAGACTCGAAGAACGAAAGCTGTTTCATGAACTTTCAGTTCAAAAAAAAGCAGTTTATACAATACTTGAGTTTACAGCATCTCCGGAAACACTGCGCAGGAGAATAACAAACCGGAAAAAAGATGTATCAGATGCAGACCTTTCCATACTTGAGCACCAGCTTCAGGGCAAACAGACTCTAAGTATTTCAGAAAAACCTTATGCCATTACGATTGACACAGATGCCCGGATCGATATACCGCTTCTGGCAAAACAGATCATGTCAAGAAGCTGAATTTATAATACTGATGTATGATGCATTTAGTGAACACCATTGAGCCCTTGCCTTCGGTTAGTACTTTTGTTAATGTCTTCTCACTTTTGACATTAGCGACTGCTGAGCCTTAGCATCAGGCCACAGAAGATGACAGGCAAGGAACCGATGGAAGAACAGGTAAAATCCAGGCAGCGGGTGGCCGATCATGGCGAAGTGTTGACCGGTAAGCGGGAGGTCAACGCCATGCTGGATTTGGTAAAGTCCGAGACCGAGCGGATTGATTCGCGCTTCCTCGAACCGGCCTGCGGCACCGGGAACTTTCTTGCCCCGATTCTGGAACGAAAACTCTCTGTTGTGGAAAAACGCTACGGTAAGTCGCAGTTGGATTTCGAACGCTACGCTATCCTTGCTGTGTCATCCATTTACGGCATTGATATTCAGGAAGATAACGTGCAGCAGTGCCGCCAGCGTCTTTTTGGAATATTTGATCTGATGTACCTGCGCCTGTTTAAAAACAGGACTAACGACAATTGCCGCGAATCCGTCCGGTTCATACTTGACCGCAACATCATCTGGGGCGATGCCCTCGACCTGAAGACCAAAAATGAACCAAGGGTTCCGATTGTCTTTTCCGAATGGTCGCCGCTCAACGGGAGCATGCTGAAACGCAGAGACTTTTTTCTTTCTTTCCTTGTTGATAAGCGGCATCAACTCACCCTGTTCAACGACGAGAATCAGGAAGTCAACTTAAACGAACCGGTCAAGGAGTACCCGCCGGTTCACTTTCTGGAGATCGGAGCATCCGCGAATGAACGCCAATGATCGCGAATTGATTTTGAAGGACGAGGTGTACGCCCTTGTTGGGGCGGCGATGGAAGTAAGCAATGAAATGGGGGCTGGCTTTCTCGAAGCCGTCTATCAGGAGGCGCTGCAAATTGAACTGGCAGAGCGGAGGATTCCCTTTGAAGCACAAGTTCCGATTGGGATTTCCTACAAAGGACGCAGACTCGTGAAGGAGTATATTCCCGACTTCATTTGCTACGACCAGGTCATAGTGGAAATCAAGGCGCTCAAACAACTGACAACCATTGAAGAAGCGCAACTGCTCAACTATCTGAAGGCGACGGGCAAGCCGGTAGGCGTCCTGATCAACTTTGGCGCGCCAAAACTGGAGTGGAAACGCATAGCGATGACAAGAGCCCGTAAATCAGAAAGGGGAGATATCCGCTAATGAACGCCAATGAACGCGAATCTAAGACAAATATTCCGGATTCTGAAACCATTAGCGTGCATTGGCGTGCATTCGCGGATAATAACTACAACCCGGATGTGCTGTCATGCATTGCGAACTTAAGCAGTGACGAGGTGTTTACCCCGCCGCAACTGGTGAATCAAATACTGGATATGCTCCCCAGGGACATATGGAGCGACGGGAAGGCCACGTTTCTTGATCCAGGCTGCAAGTCCGGCGTGTTCCTGCGCGAGATCGCCAAACGCCTGGACAAGGGGCTTGAAGACCAGATCCCCGGCCGCCAGAAACGGATCAACCACATTTTTAACAACCAGCTCTTCGGCCTGTCCATCACGGAACTGACGGCGCTTCTCTCACGCCGCTCGGTCTATTGCTCCAAGACCGCCAACGGGAAATATTCCGTCTGTGAAATCTTTGACACCCCCGAAGGCAATATCCGCTTCGAGCGCACCGAACATACATGGAAGAGGGGCCGTTGCCTGCACTGCGGAGCCAGTCAAGAAGCATACGAGCGTGGCGATGAATTAGAAACACACGCCTACCAGTTCATCCACACCGATAAACCGGAGGAGATTTTTAACATGAAATTCGACGTCATCATCGGCAACCCGCCGTATCAGTTGAGCGACGGGGGCGACAGCACGGGTTCGTCGCCGATTTACCACAGGTTCGTCCAGCAGGCCAAGAAACTCAATCCCCGCTATCTGACCATGATTATTCCCTCGCGCTGGTTTGCCGGAGGAAAGGGCTTGGATGATTTTCGCGATGCGATGCTGCATGACCGGCGCATCTCTCACCTTGTTGACTATCCAATCGCTTCCGACGTGTTTCCTGGTGTCAAAGTGATAGGCGGTGTTTGCTTTTTCCTGTGGGAACGAGATTACAAGGGTCCGTGTCAGGTGACGACGCACATGAATGGCAAGACCGACACGATGACGCGCCCCTTGGACGAATTCGACACCTTTGTCCGCTTCAACAAGGCCATTTCAATCCTCAAGAAAGTCGCCGCCAAGAAATACCCTTCGATGAGTGGTCAAGTATCCCGACAGAAGCCATTCGGCCTTCGCACCTTCGTCAAACCGGAAAAACATGGCGGACTGACTTTGTATGCAAATAAGGCCGTGGGGAAGATCAATAAGTCGGAAATCACCGCTGGAACGGAAATGCTGAACAAATGGAAAGTCCTGATTTCGAGGGGTTATGGAGAGGGTGGTGAAGCGAGAGAATATCCGCGGATGATCATGGGCAAACCAATCGTTGCCGCGCCACCGAGCGCATGTACTGAAACGTATCTTGTCGTTGGTGCCTACGATTCCGAAGACGAGGCCACAAATCTTGCCGCTTATCTGCGGAGCAGATTTTTGCGGTTTATGGTAGGACTGCGCAAGAACACGCAGGACATCACGAAAGATCGGTTCGCTTTTGTCCCT
>JBBIWB010000041.1:0-29647 GCA_037439445.1 Desulfobacteraceae bacterium
GTTCTAAACAGGCCAGGACTTTCAGTCAGGAGTCCAGCAGATTTTGAATAGCAAAGCTTCTTATTTTCTGTCAATATTTATTTATAGATTGCCTATGAACCGTCTGTTTTTCTGAAGATATGGGGGTAGTGTAATATTTTTTGTGTGAATTCACATCTTGTTGAAAAGAAAGGCGCTTTTCCGTTATAAGGGTTTCGCTAAAAACAACCTTGACGGCATCGTAAAAAGGTCGGATGCTGCGTTGCACTGCATCCTTCGTCATTGCGGCGTACCATAAGTACGCCTCATTCCTTAAGGATTTGTGCGCCTTGCCTGCGGCCTTTTTACAAAGCCGTCCGAATATTGACTTTTTACGAGTTCATCAACCTTAAAGAAAGGAAAAGCGCCATGAAGATGGAAATCACAGTAGCGGAAGCCGTTGAACTTATCAATCAAATTCATAAACAACCGGGCAGCCTTTTTGAAATGATCCTAGAGACCGTCAAGGAAAATGTATTTCCTCGTCCCCTATTTCCTATAAACGGTGTCTGTTTTTACCTGACCATTACAGATCGGAGTCGCTGAAACAAAAGGTCAATTCATTAAAATCGCGGAGGGAGCCATCCTCTCCCGACGCATTCGCGAAAGCACCACTCAGGCGTCGTCTCTGTTCGATAGCACCAGAAAAACCAGCCTCTGTAAAGTTCGAAGGTAAGAAGTTGCACAGCACCATAAGCCCTGTAGGCTACATCCTGCTGAAACTTGTCCAATCCGCGCAATGCATGATCGAAAGGTCCCTCTGCCCAGAGTGAAACAACCTCCAGGTCGAGACCCAGGCTCCATTCGCCAACAATCACGGGGAGCATCAACTCGGTCTTGATATCCGCTGCCTCCTTACGCCAATGCTCTCCAGCATGGTTCAGATGGCCGTGTATATCCATCTCGATTTCAGCACGGGCAAAGCACTGGTAGCGGTGTATATCGAATATCACATTCTCATACTCCGGCTGTTGCATGAAGCCCAGATACTCGCGGTGTGAACGGAACCCGTCGTGGAAGACTACTGCCACGCGCTCTGGAGGACAATATGCCCTGATAGCTTTGTAGGCACGCAGGTAAAAGCCCTTGAGAATGTCAGTGGGGACATCCCAGCGCGGTTCGTTAAGGAATTGAATGCCGTAAAGGGCCGGTGAAGCGCTGTATCGCTCTGCGAGCCTTTCCAGAACCTTTACGGAATGGTCAATGTATTCCTCGCGTGTGTGCCATTCGCAGACGTCCTTAATACCACCGTTGTCGAAACCGTTCTGGCAGCCAGGAGCAGCATGAAGGTCGAGCAGAACACTAATGCCAAACTCCGCTGCCCAGTCGAGCGACCGGTCGAGCACTTCGATGCCACCTTCAACAAAAGGATACGGGTTTTCACCGTACTTGACGTGATATGGATACGGAGGGCCGAATATCCAGTGCCCTACCGGAATGCGCACAGCATTGATGCCAACTCCTGCAAGCCATGCAAAATCATCACGTGTTATAAAGCTCTCCCAATGGGCACGCAACCGCTCAGATGCTTCTTTACCCAGCTCTGCGCACCAGGTGGTTTCATCAGTAGCAGAAAGCCCTTCGAACAAGCTCGGGGTTATCCATTTTTCAAGCAAAAGCCAGCCACCAAGATTGACTCCACGCAGGTGGGTGGGTTGACTTGACATGACTGTATTCGGCATAATGGCTTCTCTCATTCCCATCAGCTCGTATCTCAAACCATGCAAGTTCCGCCGATGGATAAGAACCTGCTTATGGTGAAAATGTTTTTAAATTTTGACGGCATCGTAAAAAGGCCGGATGCTGCGTTGCGCTGCATCCTTCGTCATTGCGGCGTACCATAAGTACGCCTCATTCCTTAAGGATTTGCGCGCCTTGCCTGCGGCCTTTTTACAAAGCCGTCCGAATATTGACTTTTTACGAGTTCATCAAATTTGTTTATAGAAAAACATCGGCAATTGCAATAATAAATCCTTTTCAACCCGCCTTCCATGTCAATAGCACTATGCTATGTTTACGGCACCGTCAAGACGGCTCAACATATCTTTCTCCAATGTTACCATATCGGTGATAATTGTCACAGATGCTTTGTTCCTGGAAATATTGAAGAAGCTCTATTCTTCCTTCCATCAAAACAGGTGTTCTTGAAATATAGAATCCTTTTTCTGCGGCAGCAGCAAGAACTGCCCGAGGCACACGATCGCTACAGGCATAACGAATCCTGTCAATTTCAGGAATCATCCTGATAAGGTCGCTGTCATTCTGTTCGATAATCATTGCACCCCTTGTAAGCATTTTAGATTCCCTGTTTTCGAGGAATGCGCTGACTTTGTTATTCAGGCCAGCAGGAATGCTTATTATGAGCCTGCATCCTGAAATCTTACAACCAGCCATCCTTGCCAGTGTTTCAAAGACGGTATCATCTTCATGTATACGCACCGCAACTGTTCCAACAGGCATATATCTAATGACATTGTCCTGTCCCCTTATATGAAAATAATCTTTCTCGGTTGAAAACTCCTGTTCTGCCCAGTAAAGATAGCTCTGGATGGCTCTTATGGTTTTTTCAATATCCGTTTTGATATCTGAAAAATGGTTAGAGATGAGTTTTGTTCTCCATCTCTGGGAAAGACGAAGCATTTCAGAGTCATTCCGGATAGCACCGGTTTTTGGAAAACTTTTTTCACTGAAATTCATAAACTGGGAAACGTAATTAGGACCTCCTGCCTTGATACCTGAGCCAATGGCTGATTTTCTCAGCCCGCCAAAGGGTTGCCTCAAGACTATGGCGCCGGTGGTACCACGGTTGATATAAAGGTTTCCGGCCTTAACGCGGCTTTTCCATAAAGCCTGCTCCCTTTTATCAAGACTTTCTATGCCAGATGTCAGGCCATAACCTGTCTGATTGACTAAATCGATTGCTTCATCAAGATTGTTTGCGCACATTACGCCTAAAACCGGCCCGAAAAACTCAGTGAGATGGGTATAGCTTCCTGGTTTTACCCCCCATTTGATTCCTGGTGTCCAGAGATTTTGATTTGCTCCGATATTTAGAGGTTTTAGGACCCAGGTCTCTCCAGGCTCAAGTTTTGTCAAAGCGTTTTTGAGGTCTCCTGAAGGAGGTACTATCAATGGTCCCATCTTGTTTTCAAAATCCCATGCTGATCCTGCTGAAAAGCTTCTTGCTGCATCTGCAAGTCTTTTTTTGAAGGCCTCATCCTCATAGACTTCTTTTTCAAGAATCAACAGAGAAGTTGCGGAACATTTCTGCCCAGCATGTCCAAATGCCGATTGAACCACATTTTTGATGGCCTGATCCCTGTCACTCATGGAAGTTACAATGGTGGCGTTCTTTCCACCTGTCTCGGCAGCCATGACAACACCAGGATTTTCTTTCATAATATTAAGCCCGGTATCAGTTCCTCCAGTCAAAATGATAAAATCGATATCAGGATGCATGGCTATTTTTTTTCCTGTTGTTGACCCGCTGCAAGGAAAAAACTGAAGAACATTCTTTGAAATACCTGCTTTCCAGAAGCACTGGCAAAGTTCCCAGGCTACAAAAACAGAAGAAGAAGCGGGCTTAAAAATAACAGTATTTCCTGCTGCAAGACTTGCTATTATCCCTCCGCAGGGTATTGCAATCGGGAAATTCCAGGGAGAAATTACAAGACCGACACCTTTTCCCGAAGATATTGCAAGATCATCAAAAATTTTCCCCGAAAACGGATAAAATTCGGCAAAATCAATTGCTTCTGAAACTTCAACATCAGCTTCTGCAAATATTTTTCCAGTATTTGCCGCTGCAGCACCTATGAGATCGCCTCTTGAAACCCTGAGCTGCCTTGCAACAGAGGATAGTATTTCATGCCTTTCATTCAGGGATTTAACCCGCCATCCATCAGGATCTGCCTTTGCAACTGATACTGCAAGCTCTAAGTCACAGTCATCTGCAAGCAAATAATTTGCTATCACAGGGTGCTTTCCAGTCGATTCGTCTATCTGTGAAATATCATAGCATTTCCCTGTATTTTTTCCTGTAGCAATATCTTTTCCTCCTATCACAACTGGAATTAAAGCAGGTGGCAGGTCAAAAGTTTTTTTCCACTTCTTCCTTATGGATTCTGCCCATGTTCGACTGGCCTTCAAAGCCCAGTCGGTGTCTGCTTCATTCATAAATTCTTTTTTTGAAAAAGTCCCTTCATGTTCGGCAAACTCTTCTTTCATACGGTTTTGACTACGATTCGGGGTTCTGGGTGCAAGTTTTTTGCGAGCATTCGATTTTATAAACTGATCCTTTAAAAATTCCCAGCTCACCGAATTTGTCTTAAGGTTAAAAGAATGTCTCAGGAAGTTTTCTCCAGAAGTATTTTCATCAAGTCTTCGAATCAGGTATGCTATGGCATTAATAAACTGATCCATGGATGCAACAGGAGCATAAAGAAGCACATCCCCCATGGATTCCTGTATGGCTCTTCGGACATGATCTGCCATTCCCTCAAGCATTTCAAAGCTTACATATGATGTTATCCGGTTTTGCTTTGCAATTGTGAAGGCATAGGCAAGCTCAAACAGGTTATGGGATGCAATACCGAGACTAACTGCATGAATGTTTTCGTGACTCATTCCGTAGTCAACCATGCGCTTGAAGTTGGCATCCACATCAAGCTTGTTGTCATAAGGCGCCAAAGGCCAGTTGTGAAGAGAGGATTCCACCATTTCCATCTCCATGTTGGCACCTTTTACTATTCTGATTTTAATGGGCGATCCACCTTCTTCAACCCGTTTTTTTGCCCAATTAGTAAGATCGATCTGAATGTCAAATGAATCAGGGAGATAAGCCTGAAGGACTATTCCTGCCGAATGATTCTTAAACTCGGGCTCATCCAGGGTCTGAACAAAAGCAGCACAGGTTATGCTGAGATCTCTGTACTCTTCCATATCGAGATTCACAAATTTTGGAAGGACACTTCCGTCTTCTCTGGTATAAAAATGTGTCTTTGCTGTACGGTAAAGCGTCGAAAGGCGATCTTTCAGGACTCCTATGGTATGATCGAATGCAAGAGTCGATATCTTAGAATATATAGTTGAGATTTTAACAGAAATATACTCGATCTGAGGATTCATAAGGTCTTCTAAATACGTTTTAAGCCTGCATGCAGCTTCTTCTTCCCCAAGGACTGCTTCTCCGAGATGATTAAGATTCATTCTGACCCCTTCCGATTTTCTTTTCAGAAGATGGGCGGAAAGCTTTTCAGGCTCTCCCGGAATTATAGATCTGCTGCTGTCATAACGCATTTTTTCTATGATTTTAGGAACAGATACTTCAGGGAAATGCCTTCCAAGACCAAGGAAAAGCCTCATGAGAAATTTTTCCGAGGTCTTGAAAAAACCAGGTATTCCATAGGTTCTCATCAAGTGGTTAATCTGGTCTGAAACTCTTGAACAGTTTTCTGAACGAAAGCCCTGATCGAGCATCATGGTTAGAACTATCTTATCCATGGGTGTATTCAAAAGACGCATCATCATTTTCTGGGCTGATTGTTCTTCTGAGCTCATAAGTTCATTGGCGCGATTCTGCCAGTCTTCCGCAAGTCTTATGGTTTCTTCTAAAACGTTGCCTGCATTCAATCTGTTCATAGGATTTCATCTCCTCTTGCATTATGTTCTTTTTTCTGAATCATTAACTGGTTGAATCGCTTAACATGTTGCTGGGCAATGAGCCTTGCCTTTATCGCGTCATTGTTTTCTACTGCCTCGACAATCTCTAGAAGGTCTTTGAAGTTTTCTTCTATAATCTGGGGTTCTCGCGGAAGAAAGTTTTCAAAATAAGGATGAATGTTTTCATGTATTGTCTGAAGAACAGAAATATAAACCGGATTTTGAGAAATCCTTGCCAGTGCTTGATGTATATGCTCGTCCACCTTTATAAAACTGTCCTGATGACTGATTCCTTTTTCCATGTAAAGCCTGGCTTCATTTAAAAGCTCTTTAAGCTCCAGAATATCTGTCCGTGTTGCCCTCGTTGCTGCAAGTGCTACAACATTTCCTTCCATCCCTTCCCGAAATTCCGCAAGATGCTCTAATGAAATCTTCTGGAAACGAATCAGAAGAGCAAGGCTCTCGCTGATTTTTTCTGTGGTAAGACCTTTGACAAAGGCTCCTCCGTTTGTGCCAAGCCTGATTTCTACGAGTCCTTTTTGCTCCAGTACCCTAAGGGCTTCCCTGAGAGTTCCCCTGCCGATCTCAAATTTTTCTATCAGATCTCTTTCAGGCGGAAGCATGTCCCCTGTTTTCAGTCTTTGATCAAGTATTGCCTCTTCGATCTGATCAACAATGTCCTGATATATTCTGTTTTTCCTAGCTTTCTGGAACATGAATTTTCTTTCTCTGTAGTTTATCATTATAATGGTTAGACCATTAGTCAAGAATATTCCAGCATACAGCATCAAGTCAAGAAGAAAACACAAGGTCAAATTGTCATTTCTTGTTGACATGAAATGACAATTTGACTATAGCCAAAAGCTTAAATCACATGATAGAGGATGCTGATTCTGAATGAAGATAAAACAGGAAGCAGTCTTTTTATGAAACTGTTGAAATTGCTGTCCCAAAACAAAAACACCATAGTCAAACGCTGGTTTGATAGGGTTGTGGAAACTTATCCGGTTGATACTGCCCAGTTTTTGAAACGGCAAAAAGACCCTTTTTCAAATCCTGTCGGAAATACCACATTGAAAGGACTCGAGGCATTATTCGATGTCCTTGTTCATGGAATTGACACGGAAACTGCAAACTCTTTTCTTGACCCGATAATAAGAATCCGTGCAATCCAGGACTTTACCCCATCACAGGCTGTTGCCTTTATTTTATTTCTCAAAGAAATAATCAAAGAAACTCTTAAAAAAGAACTCAGAGAACAGTCAGTTCTTGAAGAATTTCTGAGTTTTGAATCACGCATAGATGATCTTTTCCTTATGTCCTTTGACATATATATGAGTTGCAGAGAAAAGCTTTTTTGTATTAAGGCCAATGAAATGAAGAACAGAACTTTTCGCGCCTTTGAAAGAGCCGGCCTTGTTAAAGATGTTCCGGATGATTCTTCTGTTGGGTTAAGGATTGTAACGCCGCAAAAAAATGGCGAATGACTGGGTTATCGGAGAAGTGGCTTCTCGGGATTAAAGGGCGTTAAGCCGGTAAGCCACAGCTAATAAATACTTTTTTATACCCTTCTACAGAGTGGTTTTAACTCTGGTCTGCTGGGTCAAAGAGCGAGGTAATGGTCAATGAATTTAAAGTACATGTATCCCCTGTTAGCAGTTATCGTCCTGTTTCTGCTGGCCTATCTCGGTGTTAAGGCAGCAGGGCTTGAAGTTCTGTTCGGGATAGTCTTCCCTTATGCTGCTGCACTTGTCTTTATCGTAGGCGTTGTCTATAAGGTAATGGGCTGGGCTCGTTCGAGCGTGCCTTTCCGGATTCCTTCAACCTGCGGTCAGCAAAAATCACTTCCCTGGATCAAGCCCAACAAGATCGACAACCCTTTTACACCAGGCGCAGTCTTTGTCAGAATGATCCTGGAAATCTTTTGTTTCAGGTCGCTTTTCAGAAATACCCGTAATTCAATAAAAGAAGGGAAACTGGCTTACGAGTGGGAAATCTGGCTCTGGATGGCAGCCCTTGCCTTTCATTATGCCTTTCTTACCGTCATTATCCGCCACCTCCGCCTGTTTATGGAACCTGTCCCTTTTTTAATCCAAACGTTAGAAAACATAGACAGTTTCTTCAAATTCGAAATAATTACAGATACTCTTCAGATCGGGGTGCCCGGTTTTTTTCTCTCCGGCCTTGTTCTTCTGGGTGCAGTCACTTTTCTCATTTTAAGGAGAATCGTGATTTCCCAGGTCAGATACATTTCACTTGCAGCAGACTTCTTCCCTATTTTTCTCATTTTTGGAATTACATTTACCGGAATTTTAATGAGGTATTTTTCAAAAATAAACGTAAAAGCTGCAAAAGAATTAACGATGGGTCTTGTTACTTTCAACCCTAGCATACCGGCAGAAAGCATAGGCACATTATTTTACGTCCATCTCTTTTTTGTCTGTATTCTGTTGGCTTATTTCCCCTTCAGTAAACTGATGCACCTTGGAGGCATTTTCCTCAGCCCTACCAGAAATCTACCTGCAAGCACACGTGCTGTCAGACATGTCAATCCATGGAATTATCCTGTCGAAGTCCATACTTACGAAGAGTATGAAGATGAATTCAGGGAAAAAATGATAGAAGCTGGACTGCCAGTGGAAAAGGAGTAAATAATGTCAGACTTACCAAAACCAGATAAACTGTTATCAAAAATAGATCGTACTCCGCCTTCATCTGACTGGATGGAAACCCCTGTAAATATAAGAAAGGGGATGTACTGCTATGCAGCCAATCCCAAGAGTGTTGAATATGTCCATCTACCTTTTGCTCATAAGTGGAATCCAACTGATGAAGACTGGAATCTGCCTGAAAACTGGAAAGAACTCCTTCATGAAGGTTTCAAACAGCGGCTAGAAAGATTCCGTTCCTTTAAAATCTTTATGGACATATGCGTTAGATGCGGAGCATGTGCAGACAAATGCCATTTTTTTATCGGTACAGGTGATCCTAAAAATATGCCTGTATTGAGAGCCGAACTGCTACGTTCTGTTTACAGAAACGACTTTACTGCTGCTGGAAAACTTCTTGGAAAAATAGCAGGTGCCAGACCCATGACAGTCGATGTCCTGAAGGAATTATGGTATTATTTCTTTCAATGCACGGAATGCAGGCGCTGCTCCATTTTCTGCCCATATGGAATTGATACGGCTGAAATCACTATGATGGCCAGAGAACTATTTAATCTCATAGGGCTTAACATCGACTGGATTGCAACTCCTGTTGCCAATTGCTACCGCACCGGCAATCATCTTGGGATTCAGCCCCATGCTTTCAAAGATATGATAGATTTTTTTGTCGAAGACATTGAAAGCATTACTGGGGTCAACGTCGAGCCAAATTTCAACAAGAAAGGGGCTGACATTCTCTTCATAACTCCCTCAGGAGATGTTTTTGCTGACCCTGGTACATACACCTGCATGGGATATCTAATGCTTTTTCATTATCTGAAGGAAGTCTATGGACTAGATGTCACATGGAGCACCTATTCTTCAGAAGGTGGGAACTTTGGCTCATTCACTTCCCACGAGATGATGAAGAGGCTCAATTCAAAAATGTACGCAGAGGCTAAAAGGCTTGGTGTGAAATGGATTTTAGGTGGAGAATGCGGCCACATGTGGAGGGTCATAAACCAGTATATGGATACCATGAACGGTCCTGCCGATTTTTTGGAAGTCCCGGTTTCTCCCATAACAGGCACTGTCTTTGAAAATGCCAGATCCACCAAGATGGTTCATCTTTCTGAATTTACGGCTGATCTGATCAAGCACGGAAAACTGCAACTTGATCCATCAAGAAATGACAATCTTGTTGTTACATTTCACGATTCCTGCAATACTTCAAGAGGCATGGGAATGTTTGATGAACCAAGGTATGTCATTCAAAATGTTGTAAAAAATTTTTATGACATGCCTCAAAACACCATAAGAGAGCAGACTTTCTGCTGCGGCAGCGGTTCAGGTCTTAATGCAGGTGAAAACATGGAACTGAGGCTTGCAGGAGGGCTTCCAAGATCAAATGCTGTAAAACATGTCCATACAAAATACGGGGTCAACATGCTTGCCACAATATGTGCGATAGACAGGGCAGCGCTTCCGACACTAATGGATTACTGGGTTCCTGGTGTAAGAGTAACCGGTGTTACTGAGATGGTCGCAAACGCTCTTATCCTGCCTGGTGAAGGTGAAAGGACTACTAACCTGCGTGGAGAAGCACTACCTGGAATGGAGGATGAAAATGAATGACAAAAAATATATCATTGGGGGATTGGTCGTCTTTATAGCCTTGTTCACATTTCCCTTCTGGTACAACATGGGAAAAGCAGCTCCCGCTCCTGAAGTCAAGCTGACCGAAAAAGCAATCGCTGCAAAAGAATGCGTTATGCCCAAAGAATACATGAAAGCTGAACACATGCAGCTTCTAGATGTATGGAGGCATGCGGTGGTAAGAAATGACGAAAGTATCTTTATCAATCCCAGTGGTAAGGAATTTACCATGAGTCTTTCCAATACCTGCCTGGATTGTCACTCGAACAAGGCCGAATTTTGTGACAAATGCCATGATTATGCTTCGGTGAGACCTTACTGCTTTGACTGTCATATCGATAACCCGAAGGAGACCAAGTGATGGAGAGCAGCAGAAGACGATTCTTGACAATGGCCGGTTTAGCGGCTTTGGGGTTTGGCGCAAAACCTGCCCTGGATGTACTGGCTGCGGGGAAAGGTAGCACCAGCACTTTTCAAACAAAAAAAGGTGAAGGCTTACTAAAGGCAAAACAGTGGGCAATGGTAATAGACACAAGAAAGATAAACACTGAGTCTGATCTTGATACTATTATCTCAGCCTGTCACAAGATTCACAATATCCCCAAATATGAAAACAAGCTTCATGAAATAAAATGGATATGGAAAGAAAAATATCATTATGCTTTTCCAACAGAAACCAACAGATTTCTGAATGAGCGATCAGAACACATTCCTTTCCTTGTCTTATGCAATCATTGTGAGAATCCTTCATGTGTGAGAGCCTGTCCTACAAAAGCTACCTTCAAGCGCGAAAGTGACGGGATTGTCATGATGGACTATCACAGATGCATTGGATGCAGGTTCTGCATGGCAGCATGCCCTTATGGGGCAAGAAGTTTCAATTTCAGGGATCCCCGTCCATTTATAATGGAAACTAACAAGGAATTTCCTACGAGGATGAAGGGTGTTGTTGAAAAATGCAATTACTGCTCAGAGCTTATTGCAGTTGGAAAACTTCCTGCCTGTGTAGAAGCCTCAAAAGGCATTCTGACATTTGGAGACCTTTTTGATCCTGAATCAGAAGTCCGCGAATTGTTAAAATCCAATTTCACCATTCGCCGTAAACAATATCTGGGAACAGAGCCGTCCGTTTACTATATAGTGTGAGGTGGTTATGCTTGAATTAGCCGTAAAAGGAAGTAAGAAATATTTCGCTTGGGTCACATTCCTTCTGGTTCTGACAGGAATCGGTTTTGGAGCATATCTTTACCAGCTTGGATTCGGGCTGGGAATAACCGGCATGAGCCGGGATGTATCCTGGGGCTTTTATATAGCCCAGTTCACTTTTCTTGTCGGTGTTGCGGCTGGAGGGGTGATGGTTGTACTCCCATATTATCTTCATGATTACAAGGCATTTGGAAAAGTCACTATTTTAGGGGAATTTCTGGCCATTTCCGCCATTACCATGTGCCTGCTGTTCATCCTGGTCGACCTTGGTCAACCCATGCGCATGTTCAATGTTATTCTCTACCCTTCCCCAGGTTCTGTGCTGTTCTGGGACATGATAGTCCTGAACGGCTATCTTTTTCTGAATATAGTCATCGGATGGAATGTTCTTGAAGCAGAAAGAAACGGCGTTCATTATCCGATGTGGGTAAAACCCCTGATCTATATTTCTATTCCATGGGCAGTTGGCATTCATACGGTCACAGCTTTTCTTTACTGCGGTCTTCCAGGCAGAGGGTTCTGGCTGACTGCGATTCTTGCTCCGCGTTTCCTGTCCTCTGCCTTTGCAGCAGGCCCTGCACTTCTTATTCTGCTTTGTCTCGTCATCAGGAAAATCACTAATTTTGATCCTGGAAAAGAACAGATTCAGTCTTTGGCAAAAATAGTTGCATATGCAATATGCCTCAATGTATTTTTCTTTCTGTGTGAGATATTTGTAGTCTTTTACAGCCAGATTCCGGAGCACATGGATCATTTCATGTACCTCTTTTTCGGCCTTAAGGGAAAAGGCTCTCTTGTAATATGGATGTGGACATCCATGGCTCTGATGATACTGGGTATCATTCTCTTGATAAACCCGGTAACAAGAAAAAACGAAAACGTTCTAGCTGTTGCATGTATCTTTGTTTTTTCAGGGACCTGGATCGACAAGGGACTTGGGATGATTTCAGGAGGTTTTGTGCCCTCTCCTCTTCACAAGGTGACAGAATACGCGCCTACAGTTCCAGAACTTCTTATAACACTGGGTGTGTACGGGGCAGGTTTTCTTGTATTGACCATTCTCTATAAAATAGCCATAGGTGTTAAAGAAGAAGTCAGGTCTTAATCATCATTTCCTTACCTCTCCAACAGAAAGGGCATCTTTTACACAAAAGATGCCCTTAAAATAATTCGCCCATATCTATTCTGACTTGATCCTAATGCATATTCCAATCGACACAGGAGTTATTCTATGAGTCATGTTCAACATTTTCGCTGTCTGGAAAGCATGTATATGGCGGCCCCTATCAACGAAATCTATATGCCTATGATACAGATTCAGGAAGGTGTGGCAACAATTGAAATAGAATTGTCTGAAAAACTTCACCACTCGGCTGGAGCAGTACACGGCTCAGTCTATTTTAAAATGCTTGATGATGCCGCATTCTTTGCCGCTAATTCGCTGGAAACAGAGACATTTGTCCTTACAGCTTCATTTACCATCTATCTTACCCGCCCTGTTTCCACTGGCAGGCTTCGCTCTGCAGGTCGTGTGGTCAGCCGAAATAAAACGCAGTTCATAGCAGAATCTGTAGTTTACGATTCTGACGGCAAAGAAATCGGACGGGGGAATGGAATATTTGTTCGTGGGAGATTACCTCTTAAGGCAGCCCGTGGATATGCCCAATAAGAGTTAGAATTGAGCGGCGGGGCTGTCAGGAACTAAGATGAAATTCAATCTCTCTCTCTCTGAAAGGCTATAATCTCATGGAGTTGGGGATTATACCGATCTTGACCTTGCAAAAAGCAAGTAAACCCTGTTCTTAAGAAGATCAAAATAATAATAATAAACTGGTGTTATATACAGTGTAAGAAGCTGGGAAAAAACAAGGCCTCCTACTACTGCAAGGCCAAGAGGCCTTCGTGATTCCGCCCCTGCACCAATACCTATTGCTATAGGCATTACACCCATGATTGCAGCCATTGTAGTCATCATGATTGGTCTGAATCTCACAAGACACCCATCAAAAATTGCAACAAGGGGGCTCTTGTTTTCCTTTCTTTCTGCTTCAAGGGCAAAGTCGATCATCATGATGGCGTTTTTCTTGACAATGCCTATCAGCATGATAATTCCAACAAATGCATAGAGGCTCAGGTCAACCCTGAATATATGAAGTGTCAGTAGCGCCCCGAATCCTGCTGAAGGAAGCCCCGAGAGAATCGTCAGAGGGTGAACAAAACTTTCGTAAAGGATTCCAAGAACAATATAGATAAAAATTATAGCAATGACAAGAAGCCATACCATTCCCTTGAAAGATGCCTGAAAAGCCTCGGCAGTTCCCTGAAAGCTTCCTGTTACAGTACCTGGAATGAGATTACGGGTATTGTTTTCAAATTCTTCCATGGCATCACCTAAAGAGACTTCAGGACTCAGATTAAATGATATGGTAACAGATGGAAGCTGTCCCGAATGATTCACTGAAAGAGGTGCAACCCCAGGGACAAGCTTTGCAATTGTTTCCAGAGGTACAAGTTTTCCGCTTATAGCCGACCTGATGTATAACAGGGAAAGTGATGAAGGATTTCTTTGAAATTGGGGCATCAGCTCCATTATTACCTTGTAGCTGTTTGTTGATGAATAAATCGTTGAGACTTCACGAGAGCCGTATGCACTTCTCAATGCATCTTCTATCTGATAGGCTGTTATGCCCAGAGCAGAGGCCTTGTCTCTGTTGATTTCAACCTTTATTACGGGGTTACTCATCTGGAGATCGCTGTTTACATCCTGAAGTTTCGGCAATTCCCTCATTTTCTTCTCAAGTATGGAGGCAACATGATAGAGTTCTTCCGTATCCGAACCCTGAATAGTATATTGATACAGCCCCTTGGTTGTTCTTCCTCCGATGTTTATGGGTGGAGGATTCATCAGGAAGACCTGAATTCCTGGAACTCCCGAAAGCTTTGGTCTCAGTTTCTGAATAAGCTCATCTGCACTTTCCCTTCGCTCTGCTTTTGGCTTCAGGCGTATGAAAAAACGCCCGGAATTTCCTGCCAGATTTGGCCCCCCTGCCCCTACTGAAGACATGTAAATATCAATAGCAGGTTCTGCCTCCAGGATTTCATGAAGAGCCGTCTGATGACGCACCATAGATTCAAACGATATGTCCTGTGAAGCCTCTGTAAAACCGACTATCTGGCCGGTATCCTCACTTGGCAAAAAACCCTTTGGAATCTTCATGAACATGAATACTGTCGAGATCAATACGGCAATTGAAATAAAAAAAGTAACTACATGATATTTAAGGGCTATCTTCAAGGTTTTTTCATAGAGTTTAAGCATCCCAGCAAAAAAAGACTCAATCACGATGTAAAGTCTTCCATGATGAACTTCTTTTTTTTGCTTCAAGAAAAGACTGCAAAGCATGGGGGTAAGGCTGAGGGATACAAAACCTGAAAGAAGAATTGCGACTGTGATAACAACAGAAAATTCATGAAAAAGCCTTCCAACTATTCCACCCATGAAAAGAACCGGAATGAATACGGCAGCAAGAGAAACAGTCATGGACACTATTGTAAAACTGATTTCTTTAGAACCATCATATGTTGCCTGAAGGACGCCTTTGCCCATCTCAAGATGACGCACTATGTTTTCAAGCATGACTATGGCATCGTCTACGACAAATCCGACAGCAAGTATAAGAGCCATCATGGAAAGATTGTCAATGCTGAAATTCATCAGATACATGGCTGTAAATGTGACAATTATCGACATCGGAAGAGCCATACTGGGTATTATTGTTGCGTGAAGGTTTCTTAAGAAGATAAAGATGATCATTACTACAAGACAGACGGTCAGCATCAGTGTAAACTCTACGTCTTCTATTGATTCCCGTATTGACTCCGAGCGGTCAAACATGACAGAAAGCCCTACTGCTGCTGGAATCTGTTTTTCAAATACTGGGAGAAGTTTTCTTATATCATTTACAACAGCAACAGTATTGGCGCCAGGCTGGCGCTGGATGGCAAGTACAATGGAGCGGACATTGTTTCTCCATGCAAAAATCTTGTCCCTTTCGACACTGTCTAATACGGTTGCAACCTCTTCAAGCCTGACTGGAGAACCGTTTTTCCACGATACAATCAGGGGCTTGAAGCTTTCTGCATTCATCAACTGGCCATCTGACTGAATATTAAATGACTGATGAAGGCCATGAAGAGTTCCTGTGGGAAGATTAACATTTCCTCTTTCAATTGCCTGAGCAACCTCATCTATTCCGATCTGGCGATATGACATTGCATTTGGGTCAAGCTGTATCCTTACTGCATATTTTTTTGCACCAAAGACAAGTACCTGAGCGACACCGCTGACCATCGAAATCCTCTGGGCAATAGTCGTATCTGCGTATTCATTCACTCTTGAAAGAGGAAGGGTTGATGAAGAAAGTGAAAGATACAAGATAGGCTGGTCTGCAGGATTTACCTTCTGATAGCTGGGAGGGGTCGGCATACCAGGAGGAAGCTGCCTTACAGCTTTTGAAATTGCAGACTGAACATCCTGGGCTGCTGCATCTATGTTTCTGTTCAAGTTGAACTGAATGGTTATTCTTGTAATTCCCAAGGTATTTGTTGATGTCATGGAGTCAATTCCTGCAATCGTAGAAAATTCACGCTCAAGCGGGGTTGCAATACTTGCAGCCATGTTTTCAGGATCAGCTCCGGGCAGATTTGCAGTTACCTGAATGGTTGGAAAATCTACATTCGGAAGATCGCTTACAGGAAGCAGCCTGTAGGCCATCACTCCAGAGAAAAGAAGGCCTAACATGACAAGAGTGGTCATAACCGGCCTGTCAACAAATATTCTGGCAATATTCACTATCTTACTTCCTTGTTTTCGTTTTGTGCGGAGCTGAGCTGAGATTTCTGTCCATCCATGATTTCAACAACAGCTCCTGGAATCAGGCGGATATGCCCGTCTGTTACCACCTTCTCACCTGATGATACACCTTTTTCTATTACTGTTTCACCA
The DNA here is from genome assembly GCA_037439445.1 of Desulfobacteraceae bacterium. Classification (GTDB taxonomy): domain Bacteria; phylum Desulfobacterota; class Desulfobacteria; order Desulfobacterales; family Desulfatirhabdiaceae; genus JBBIWB01. The sequence goes on from JBBIWB010000041.1 coordinate 16,195, forward strand.
TCATGAGAAAAAAGAGCTTCAATCATTCTCAGCTCAACTGTATTTTCCGCTGAAATAACAAAAACAAAAATACCGTTTGCACCTGTCTGTACAGCCTGAGAAGGGACAGTCAGGACATTTTGAAGCTTTCCCAGAACAAGGGTTATATTTACAAACTGTCCTGGCCAAAGCCTTCTGGACTTGTTTTCAAAAACAGCTTTTAATCTTATCGTTCCGGTCTTTGAATCAATTGAATTGTCCACAAAGGTGAGTTTTCCTGTTTCAGGCTCGGCCTTTGACCCATCTGGTAAAGCATATACAGAAAGAGTATTTGACTTCATTTTCTCCATGATCTGCAAAAAATAGGACTCGGGAGCTGCAAAACTAGCATAGATGGGATTTATCTGTTCAATGACAACCATTGACTTGTTGTCGTCATTGGCTTTGATCATGTTGCCCCTGTCAATCAGGATCGAACCTGTTCTGCCTGAAATAGGTGAATATATGGAAGTATAACCAAGCTGGAGTCTGGCATTTTCAACAACAGCTTCGTCTGCAGCAAGAGTAGCATGAAGGGAGTTAAGATTTGTACGAGCCTGATCATATTGTTCCTTGCTTATGAAACCGCCCTGAAACAGGTTTTCGTATCTCCTGTTATCTTCTTCCGCCTTTCTGAAAAGAGCCCTGTCTCTTTCCAGTTTTGCCCTGGCCTCGCTAAGAACAGCTTCAAAAGGCCTTGGGTCTATGGTAAACAAGAGATCCCCTTTTGCAACATCCTGGCCTTCCCTGAAATGAACCTTCTGAAGTTCTCCTGTTACCCTCGATTTAACCTGCACGGTTGAAAATGATTCGATGTTTCCGACCGCCCTTATTTCAAGTGGAATGCTCTTAGGCATAACCTGGGCTGCTGTTACTGGAACCGGCCTTATCAATTTTTTCTGACCCTGAGGAACAGATTTTTTGGATGTTTCTGCCTTCTGGGATGAACATGCTGAAATAACGGCAAAAATACAAAGCGTCAGACATATAATATAGATTCTATTGTTGATTCGGCTCTTTCTCATATCAGCTTCACTGTTTCGGGGTTCAGGGTTCAATAACTTTCATAGGCCAGGTGCTTCCAGTAAACAGGGGTATTTAATCTCTCTTCCACATTTATTCCAAAAAAATCAGCAACTGGCTTAAACACCTCAGGATTGTTTTTCTGAACCTGTCTTGCAGCACTGATGACTTTTTCCAGACTTTTTTCTGTCATCTTCCCCAGAGGCTTTCTACATCCTCCGGAAGGCATTCCTAGAATTGTCATGAGAGTTTTTATGGCAAGAGGATTTCTTGCCCTGAAGACTACTTCACCATAAGCCGTAGTTTCAAGGGTTTTAACTGTTACCATGTCAAACAATGGATCAAGAGCAGTCTTTAGCTTTAAGGCTTCTGCCAGTTTTTTCTCTCTGATAAGTCGCACCATTTCGGTTACTGAAGCAGGAACAACATTAGATACAACTGAAATTACTCCGGAAGCCAAAACATCAGGATCTGTCATCATGTCGAAAGTCATTCCATCGTCTCCGGAGAGAATTGTAAAATCAGGTCCGCAGCATTTTCTGGTTCGCCTCATGTTTTCGATATTTCCTGTGGCTTCCTTGACTGTTGCAACATTTGGATATGTTTTAAAAAGAATAGCCAGATCTTCAGGCAAAAGCTGAGTACCTGTTCTTCCTGGAATCACATAAGGAATTATCTGGGTATCAGGAAAGGCTTTTGCGACTGGAGCTACATATTCACGCCTGATCTCAAGAGAGCTTGGCCCGTTATAATAAGGATCAACAAGAAGAAGGGCATCAACTCCTGTTTTAACAGCATTCATTGATGCTTCAAGAGACTCAAGCGTATTGTTGCTTCCAGTGCCTGCGATACAAAAACATTTGCCTTTTGAAGCCGATGCTATGAGATTTGTCACCTGATTATGCTCTTCCCAGTTCAAGACAGGACTTTCTCCGGTGGTGCCTGCGGCAAGAATGCCTGTGATTCCGCTTTTGATTTGATAGGAAATGAGCCTTTCAATTCCTTCAACATCAACAGTTTCTCCATTAAAAGGTGTGATCAGGGCTGTACAACAACCTGTTTTCATATTTTCCTCCTATAATGATGATTTCGCAAAAACTTGTGAGCGTGATGTTTCTTTGAGCAATTCCATTAAATATTCGCCATAACCATTCTTCATCATATCTGAAGCAAGGTTTTTAACCTGTTCTTTGCTTATGTAGCCAAGACGGTATGCTATCTCCTCGATACAGGCAATTTTCAGTCCCTGCCTGTCCTGAATGGCCTGAACATAGCTTGCTGCCTGTTGAAGGGCTTCATGGGTTCCTGTGTCAAGCCATGCAAAACCTCTTCCCAGAAGCTCCACTCTTAGATCACCACGTTTGAGATATTCAAGATTAACATCTGTGATTTCAAGCTCTCCTCTGGGAGAAGGTACAAGATTTTCTGCTATCCTTATGACATCATTATCGTAAATATACAGACCAGGTACTGCATAGCTTGACTTTGGTTTTTTCGGTTTTTCTTCTATGCCTACAACATTGCCCTTGTAATCGAACTCAACGACACCGTATCTCTCAGGATCTCGTACAAGATAACCGAAAATCAGCCCCCCCTTGGTAAGCCTTACTGCTCTTTTCAGGATTTCTGAAAGATCGCTACCATAAAAAATATTATCTCCAAGAATTAGACATACCGGTTCGGCTTTAATAAAGTCTTTTCCTATTATAAATGCCTGGGCAAGTCCTTCTGGTTTTGCCTGCTCTAGATATGTCAACGATATCCCTATCCTGGAGCCGTTTCCCAGAAGTTTTTCAAAATTGGGAAGATCCTCAGGGGTTGAGATAATAAGGATTTCCCTTATTCCTGCAAGCATGAGTACGGACAGAGGGTAATAAATCATGGGTTTGTCATAGACGGGCAGGAGTTGCTTGCTCACAACACGTGTTATGGGATATAACCTGGTGCCTGAGCCACCGGCAAGAATGATGCCTTTCAAAATAAATTCCTTTAAAGTTGATGGTATCGTAAAAAATTACTGCAAAATATAAGCCTGACTATTACGGTTTCATTTTGTATGTGTCAAGAACAAAGCTTTTTTTATAAAGGAACAGAAGCCCTGTAGCAAGTCCCTTTTCCATAAATATGATACTTTCTTACAGAAGCAGGTACAAGAACGGACTTGCCTTTTGATAGAGTTAACGCCTTATCACTGCTTTCAATGACAACAGAGCCGTCTGTACAAAGAATGATCTCTGCTGACCTTTTAACAGGACTGCTCCATGTCAATTCCGGAAGCAACGTAATGACAGAAAGGCTGAATTCTTCAGCAGGTGTATCATAGACCATCTCGGCCAGGCTGATTTTTCCTGGAATAATCACTTCAACATTTTTAGGAGAAAAACTAAGCACATTCATCAGCTCGGAGATATCGACATGTTTCGCAGTAAGACCACAGCGGAGTACATTGTCAGAATTGGCCATAAGCTCTATGGCAAGTCCTTCAAGATAAGCATGAGGCTCTCCTGCAGCCAGAAACAACGCCTGGCCGGGTCTCAAACTTATCATGTTCAAAAACAGAGGAGAGATTACTCCAATATCTTCAGGATATTCCTTATAAAGCCGAAGTATCCTATCAAACACCGGATCCCCTGTTTGAATTAATAATCTGGCTTTTGACACGGCTTCTGAAACAGCATATTTTTTTCGTTCCGAAGAAATTGTCATTAAAGATTGAAAAAAAATTTTCAATCCCAGAGAATCCCGATGGTTTGCCAGAATATCGATTTCTTTTTCCAATGCTTCAGAACAAAGTTGTTTTAAATAATGAATCATTTCTTCAATTGAACGAAATCCAGCAAGAGCCAAAAATTCTGATAATGCACAAATGCACTCAGGTTTATGATTGTCATCTCTGTAATTTCTTTCAGGAGCATTTATTGGAATTCCAAGAAGAGCTTCCCGTTCAAAGCCTTTTTTCGCCTGGTAAAGAGATGGATGCGACTGGATTGAAAGCGGTCTTTCGGCAGCCAGAACTTTGAAAAGATAAGGCAACCTTCCGTTAAATTTCTCAGAAGCATCTTTTCCAAGTACATCTATAGGATTATTTTCAATTAATTCAAGAAGTGATACCCATTTTTCATCAATATTTACCAGAGAAGGCGCCTTGGGATGGGCTCCCATCCAAAGTTCAGCCTGGGGTTTTCCGGAGGCTGATTCACCGAGAAGCTCTGGAATAGCAGTAATTGACCCCCAGTCATATTCCTGGATGGTATTTTTAAGAATTCCTATTGATATCATATAGTCCTTATTGCTTTACTATTGGTAAGCTGCCTGATATAATTTCCCTGAAATCAATTAAAAATCATGTCTCTACTCGTTAACGAAATATTTTACAGCATCCAGGGAGAATCCCTTTATGCTGGCTTGCCTTGTGTCTTCATCCGTCTTACAGGATGCAACCTGAGATGTTCCTACTGTGACACCACTTATGCTTATAATGAAGGCAGCAGCATGACTATTCAGGAAATACTCGATAAAGTGGAATCCTATCCATGTTCTCTTGTTGAAATCACAGGCGGAGAACCACTTCTTCAAGATGAAACTTCCTTTCTAGTAAAAAAGCTTCTGGAGCAAAATAAAACTGTTCTAATAGAAACAAATGGAAGCATGGACGTATCCGGACTGGACAGCAGGTGCATAAAAATCCTTGATATCAAATGTCCATCAAGTCGCATGAATTCAAAAAATGTTTTGGGAAATTTACAGCAATTAAATCCAAATGACCAGATAAAATTTGTCATTAAAAACAGTGATGATTTTGACTTTGCGAAAAACATAATTAAACTACTTCCTCCAGATTTTCCTCTCTCCAATGTCCTGTTTTCTCCTGTTTCAGGGGAATTTTCCCCGGATATCCTGTCCAGGTGGATACTGGAGGGTGGCATTGGAGTTAGAATTCATCTTCAACTCCATAAAATTCTCTGGCCGGATAAAGACAGGGGGGTATAAAGCGTCCAATGGGTATGTCTAAAAAAGCCGTGGTTCTTTCAAGCGGAGGGCTTGATTCCACAACAGTCATGGCAATTGCCAAACATGAAGGCTATGAGGTTTTCAGTCTCAGTTTTAATTATGGACAAAGACATGCATTTGAGCTTAAAGCTGCAAAAATAATTGCCAAAAAATTCCAGGTAACAAGGCATCTTGTTATAAACATTGATCTTAGAGCCATTGGTGGATCAGCACTTACTGACAATCTTGAAATTCCAAAATCAAGAAGTAATGAAACCATGTCATCTGTTATCCCGATCACATATGTTCCAGCAAGAAACACCATTTTCTTGTCTTATGCCCTGGCCTGGGCAGAAGTCCTGGAAGCTTCAGATATTTTTATCGGTATCAATGCAATTGATTTCAGCGGATACCCTGACTGCCGGCCTGAGTTTATTGAAGCATTTGAAAGAATGGCAAATCTTGCCACTAAAACAGGGGTAGAAGGAAAAACGAAAGTTTCCATCAGAACGCCCTTGATTCTTCTAAGTAAAGCCCAGATTATTATGAAAGGAAAAGAGTTGGGCGTTGATTATTCTTTGACTCACAGTTGTTATGATCCTACTCTTGAAGGCCTGGCCTGCGGTCATTGCGACAGTTGTTTCCTGAGAAGAAAAGGTTTTGCCGAAGCAAATATCCCTGACCCAACCATTTATAAACGGTACAGCCCCTCAACAGCAGGTATCTATTAAAGTTGTTTGAAAATAAGCCGATAATAAAATACATAGGTTCAGTCATAAATAGCGACGGCATGCCGATAAATCAAAAAGGGAGCTATGAATGGATGTATATCTTGCAAGACAGCCTATATTTAATAAAAAGAAGGAAATCTTTGGTTATGAACTATTATTCAGAGGCGGCATCTCCAATTCATTCCCCAACATTGACGGAAATACAGCCTCAAGCAATGTGCTTTCAAACAGTTTTTTTAGTTTTGGATCAGATCATATAACAGGGGGGAAAAAAGCTTTTATAAACTTTACTGAAGAACTCCTGCTTAAAAAAATCCCACTTTTATTTGATAAAGAGATTCTTGTTGTCGAAATTCTTGAAACTGTCATTCCTGATGAAGAAGTGATAAAGGCCTGCCAGGAAATTGTTGATGCAGGCTATCAACTTGCACTTGATGATTTTGTATATGGGACACATTTTGACCCACTGATTAAAATCTCAGGAATAATCAAAATCGATGTCAAATCCACACAGCCAGACGGCATAGGGGAACTTTTCAAGAAATTATCCTCTTATCCCTTAAAGTTTCTGGCTGAAAAAGTAGAAACATATGATGAATTTGAAGAATGTCTCAAACTGGGATTCGAGTATTTCCAGGGATATTTTTTCAGCAAGCCACAAGTCCTGAAAGAAAGCGATATTTCTCCTGGTAAACTTTCTTATCTTCAGCTTTTGACCCAGATTAACAGCGAAGACGTTGATTTCTCAGTTGTTGAAGACCTCATTTCAAGAGATGTTTCCATTACTTACAAACTGCTGAGGTATATAAATTCTGCTTATTACAGGAGAGGCAAGGAAATTTCATCATTAAGGCAGGCTATCATAATTCTTGGAGAGGCAGGTATCAGACAGTTTATCTCGGTAATTTTAATGTCTTCTCTAAAAGAAAATAAACCCCATGAGCTTATGCTTACCTCAGTCATCCGTGCCAGGTTCTGTGAACTTCTAAGTAAAAATTCAGATATAAAAAGACAGGAATTATTCTTACTTGGACTTCTTTCACTTCTTGATGCCATTCTGGATCAATCCATGGAATCTATAATGGGGAAAATGCCTTTATCCGACAGCATTAAGAATGCCCTCATATCCGGCACTGGAGAAATGGCGGATTTTTTAACCCTTGTCCAGTCTTATGAAACAGGAGACTGGACAAACCTGTCTATTGCCGCCAATAAAATTAAAATGGATAATGACAAGATACCATCCCTTTACTGGGATTCCGTATTGTGGGCAGATTCAATAATTACTGACTGATCTTCAAGAAATTTTACCGAAATGAAGTTGTTTAGCCTTTTTCAATATCCCTTACTCCCTGAAGAACTGTATCAAACAAAACAGGAATGTCATCTTCCTCCAGGCAGGAAAAAGCAACTCTAAGATTGTCAGAACCAATTGAAATGAGCCCTACCCCATACTGATTAAGAAGATGAACCCTTAGGGCTTCTGCATTCACAGTCTTCAACCTAAGACACATGAAATACCCGGAATTGAAAGGATAAGCCTGCCATACATCCTTATATTTAGGGTTCTGAAGAACCGATTTGACACGGCTTGCCCTGCGCTTCAGGATATCAAACTTTTCCATTTTTTCTGATGCATTGTTTTCATCCTGCATTGATTTTAAAACGATGGTTTCGCTTAAATGCGACGCATTCGATATCGAACCTCTCACAGCACCTGCGGTTTTTTTCTCAAGTGCCTCATAAACCACCCTGCTGTCCCCTTCCGTGGCACAGCCATAGGTTATGAAACCTACCCTTAGCCCCCACACAAAGCTTTCCTTTGTAGCCCCATCGAGTTTTATGGCCATGAGCCTAGGGTGCTTTCCTGCAAGGAGTGAAAACAAGGATTCTTTCATGGTTTCATCTTCAAAAAAGAGCCCAAAATAGGCGTCATCCATCACAACGATAACATTATTACCATTTTCAGCAGCTTTTATAAGAATTTCTGTAATCCTTTTCCCTTCTGAGACCGTGATCGTATATCCTGTAGGATTGTTGGGGAAATTAAGCAGTACAATCAGCTTCTTGCAAAGCTTAGTTTCTTTTCTGACCATTTCCTCAAATGCAGTCAGGTTAAACCCCCCGGTTTCAGAAAACATCGGAAAAGTCTTGAGTCTTGCACCTTTGCGAACATCAAGAATTAGGTTGTAATTCCCCCACAACATGTCCGGAAGCATTACAACATCGCCTGTATCTACCCACAAATCAGCAAAAACGCTTATAGCATGAGTAATACCGTTTGTAACAACCGGCAGACTGATTGATTTTCCTGCAAGAGAAGGATTTTTTTGGTAAAGAGCTCCCTGCCACAGTTTTCTCAGGGCAAGAAGCCCGAAAGAAGGCGCATAGGTAAGTGCTTCTTCAGGTTTAATGCCATGAATCGAGTTCATGATCGACGGAAAGCACATTGTCCTGCCTTTTTCAGTAGCAATTCCTATGGTAGCATTCAATTTATAAGCTTTTTCCTTTGCCTCGGCGCTCTGGCTTAAAATTCCTTTCGGAAAATAAAGATTCTTTCCAATAACAGAAAGCATTTCGAGAATTACCGGGCAGTTTTTTTCAAGATCTTGGTTCAACTGAAGCGCAATAGGGTTCATGACTTAATTCTCCACTGAAAAAATGATGTTGCTTTATTGGAACATGTTTTGCTAACTATAATATGTTAGTTGCATCTGATATATCACATAACTGGAAAGCTGCAAGAAAATTAATATTTGGCACGGTAAATTAACTCAACGCCTGAAATCGAGCTGCTGGTTAATTTTAGACTTTTTTCAAGTTCATAAAACTATAAAATATCATTATAAAGGGGACAAGATGGAAATACAATACAAGCTCAAGACCTTACTCTGCATTTTTATTGTCCTGATCTTTCCTGGCTTAGCCGTAAGCTCCGGCAACTCGATTGTGAGAACATCCCTTGAGCCGGAACAACAATATTTTGAGTATTCACCCATCCAGTTAATTGGCTTTGTCAGAGATAATGAGGAACTGCCATCAGCCCGCATCATCAAAATTCAAGCGGATAAAAATTTCAGCAGATCCTTAATCGCCCCGGGTGATCTCATATATGTGAGGTCTTCCGGAGAAAATTTACTTGAAACTGGAGAATTTTATGACGTATATCGTAAACCAAAGCCTTTAGAAGATACTGAAACAAAAAAAATGCTTGGTTTTCAGTATTATAAGACAGGCCTTCTCCGGATTATAGAAAGCCTTCCTGACTACGCTGTTGCAAGGGTTGAAAAAGCGTTTCGTGCCATTACAGCAAGTGATATTTTACTTCCCCACAGACCTCTTTATAAAATGATTCCTTTGATTCCGGGTAAAGGCGGGATCGAAGGAAAAATTTTTGCAACTGAAGAAGGAAATGCCATCAACGGAGATGACTCAATAGCTTTTATAAACAAAGGAACAGATGACGGAATAGAAATTGGACAAACCTATGCCCTATACGATGATTACGATCTTGAAACCACTTCAGCAAAGGTCGATATCGGCTCTTTCTTGGTTCTTCATACCGAGAAAACCACTTCAACTGTGCTTATTACCAGTGCAAGCAGAACCATTCAAGCATCAGATAAATTCAGAATAAATAACAGGAAATCAAAATGAAAAAAGCACTGATTACAGGGGTAACAGGACAGGACGGTGCATATCTTGCCGAGTTTCTGTTGCTAAAAGGCTATGAAGTCCATGGCATTAAAAGAAGGGCTTCTTCGTTCAATACAAGACGTGTGGATCATCTTTACAGAGATCCTCATGAAACTGATGTCCATTTTTTCATGCATTACGGTGATCTTACGGATTCCACCAACCTGATTAGAATAATTCAGGAAATCCAGCCTCATGAAATATATAATCTGGCAGCACAAAGCCATGTCCAGGTATCTTTCGAAACACCTGAATATACAGCCAATGCCGATGCCATAGGAACACTTCGAATCCTTGAGGCCATTCGTATTCTTGGACTTAATGACCATACCCGCTTCTACCAGGCATCAACCAGCGAAATGTATGGGAAGGTACAAGAAATTCCCCAAAAAGAGACCACACCGTTTTATCCTAGAAGCCCTTACGGAGCTGCAAAGGTATATTCATACTGGATTACTGTCAATTACCGCGAAGCATATAACATGTTTGCCTGTAACGGAATCCTGTTCAATCATGAATCACCTGTCAGGGGAGAAACATTTGTGACAAGAAAGATCACCCGTGCTGTTGCCAGAATCAAACTGGGACTACAGGACAGGCTTTATCTGGGAAACCTCAACTCCAAAAGGGATTGGGGATATGCTGGCGATTATGTAGAGGCTATGTGGATGATGCTTCAGCATCAGATACCTGAAGATTTCGTAATTGCAACAGGGAAGGCCTATTCGGTTCGTGAATTTGTAGAAAAAGCATTTGACGCTGTTGGGATTAACATTGTATGGAAAGGCTCAGGTATTGATGAAACTGCTGTTATTGATGAGGTTTCTTTGCCAAAAGGCTCTGTAAAGTCCTTGAAAAACCCTCCAGTGCCGGGTCAGATTGTTGTATGCATAGACCCCAGATATTTCAGACCTACTGAAGTTGACTTCTTGCTCGGAGATCCAGCAAAAGCAAGAAAGATTCTGGGCTGGGAGCCTAAGATGGAGTTTGAAGAGCTTGTTCATATCATGATTGAAAAAGATTTAAAGGAAGCCCAAAAAGACTTTCTGGTTGAGAAAGAAGGTTTTCAGACATACAACTACTTCGAATAGAAGAGGGTTTATGAATATTGATAGGCTCTTTACAAAAGATTCACGGATTTTTATTGCCGGCCATCGTGGAATGGTCGGATCGGCAATTTTAAGATTGCTGATTTCACGCGGATACAACAACATCATAACCAGAAGTCACAAAGAACTCGATTTGCTGGATCAACTATCTGTGCGCCGGTTTTTTAACAGTGAGCCAATCGACTACGTCGTTCTTGCAGCAGCCAAGGTAGGCGGCATAATGGCCAACAACACTTATCGTGCAGATTTCATATACCAGAATCTGATGATCGAATGTAATGTTATCCATGAAGCATTCAGCGCAGGAGTAAAACGTCTTCTATTTCTTGGAAGCTCCTGTATTTATCCTAGGCTTGCGCCCCAGCCCATGAAAGAAGACTGCCTTCTTTCAGGTTATCTTGAATCAACAAATCAGCCTTATGCTATTGCCAAAATAGCAGGTATTGAGCTCTGTCAGTCTTACAACCGGCAGTATGGAACAAGATACCGCTGCATCATGCCTACCAATCTCTATGGCCAAAATGACAATTATGATCTTGAAAATTCACACGTTCTTCCGGCTCTGATCCGAAAATTTCATCTTGCAAGGCTTGCTCAGGAAGGCAACTGGAAAGCGGTTGAGAAAGACAGTCAAATTTTCGGGGCTATTCAAGATTCCTTAAAACTGAATCTTGGAATGCCCTCTGTAAAAAAAGCCGATTCTTCTGATGATAAGCCCGCGGTTGCAGTTGCAGACAATTTTCCCTGTGTTGTGCTGTGGGGGACTGGCTCTCCCAGACGAGAATTCCTTCATGTCGATGATCTTGCATCAGCCGCAGTGTTCATTATGGAAATGGACGATGATGTCTATGACAGGGCCAATAATGACGGAAAACTTACCCATATAAACATTGGAACAGGTAAAGATCTGACCATTCTTGAACTTGCCGAAATAGTTAAAGGCATTGTTGGATACAACGGCAGGGTCATCTGGGATAAGAGCAAACCGGACGGTACTTTCCAAAAACTGCTTGATGTCTCTTTATTGACCGAACTGGGCTGGAAGGCCAAAATTTCACTGCATGACGGAATCAGGCAAACATATAATGAATATCTTGACAGGGTACTCTGTAAAGCATAGGGGTGAATCTCTATGATCATGACCAGATTCGATGAAATCAAGACTTAGAAACGCATTTGCCTGAAAGAAAGAAACAATGACAAATAATCTTGAGTTTTACGCTGGCAAAAAAGCCTTTGAAATCATTAAAGACGAGGGACTGAAGCCTGACAGAATAACAACAGTTGCCGGAGCTGCAGGAGGTCCAAAATGGCTCGTACTGCGTCATCTTGACAGGGTTATTTTTTCAGACTGGTTTAAAGACAGAAACCGGCCCCTTTTCCTGCTTGGGTCTTCCATAGGAGCCTGGCGTTTTGCCTGTCAGTCCATGACAGATCCCAGGGAGGCTTTGTCAGATTTCGAATTCGCATATATTCATCAGTCTTATTCAAAAAAACCGACTCCTGAAGAAGTTGCGCAGGAAAGCAGAAGGATTCAGCAAGTATTCCTGAAAAAAACAGGCGCGGAGCAAATACTTTCTCATCCTTTTTTGAGGCTTAATTTTATGGCAGTCCGAAGCAAGGGACCTGCTGAAAGCGAAAATAGATTTCTTCTGGCAGCCACAATGCTGTTAACAGCCATGGCAAATGTAATCAATCGATCATTCTTGAAAATATTTTTCGAGCGTGTGCTTTTTTATGACCAAAGAGACATCCCACCTTTTTTCAAAATGAACGGGTTTCCAATCCACAGAATAGCCCTGAGCAAAGACAATCTGCCAATGGCGCTGCTTGCATCTGGCTCAGTGCCCCTCGTCACTTCAGGGGTAAAAAACATACCGGCTACACCTATTGGCATGTACCGCGATGGCGGAGTCATTGATTATCACCTGGACATCAAGCTTAACAGTAAAGACGATGAGCTTGTCTTGTTTCCACACTACATGGACAGGATAATTCCTGGCTGGCTCGACAAAAGTCTGAAATGGCGCAAACCTCGAGTAGCAAACACCGATAATATGCTCATTATTGCTCCGTCCGAAGAATTTATTCAGAAACTCCCTTACAAGAAGATTCCCGACAGGGATGATTTCTACATATTTAAAGGCTATGACCAGAAGCGCTTTGATTACTGGCAGACTGTTTCTGATTCCAGCAGTATATTGGCAGATGAGTTCATGGAAACAGTCTTGAGTGGTAAAATCCGTTCAAGAATCAGAAAGAAATAACCCCTTCTTGCTTTCCCCCAGCAAGTAAGAATGCTTTTAGGAGACATTGCGCAGGATATGCTTCGCAAAAGGCTGCCTGCGAGATTTCTTATCCGAGATTTCTACATGATCAAATCTTGCCAACAGGAGCAAGATAAATGGCAAACTCGTTCTCGCCGTCAACACCTATAAGCTCATCCATCATTTCCTGGTGATAAGCGGCTACAGCACAGGTTCCCGCACCTATTGCTGAACTTGCAAGGTAGAGATTCTGACAGACATGACCTGCATCAAGGGCTATTACCTTATATGCAGCAACATCATAGCGCCACTCCATTCGATATGGAATGGCTGCCCATATAAAAACTACTGGAGCTTTCCCGATGAAAGACTGATTAAGCGTAGCCTTTGTTATCCTATCAGCCAGGTTTTTACCGGGTGAAACCAAAAGAAGCTGGTTTTTTACAGGCAGATAGCGATAGATCCCCTCTTCTAGTCCTTCAACATTTATGACACAAAGATATGTCTCTATGGCATGTCTGCAACCTGCCGATGGCACAGTTCTATATACAGAGCCTTCACCAGCCATTTCTCTTACACCTTGTGTTGCCCAGAGCAAAAAAGACAGCTCTTCAATAGT
>JBBIWB010000042.1:0-28545 GCA_037439445.1 Desulfobacteraceae bacterium
AAATGAGGAGACGGAGATGAAGGCCATGCCATTTACAAGAACATCCTGGACAGATATTTGACGGCATCGTAAAAAGGCCGGATGCAGCGCTTGCGCTGCATCCTTCGTCATTGCGGCGTACCATAAGTACGCCTCATTCCTTAAGGATTTGCGTGCCTTGCCTGCGGCCTTTTTACAAAGCCGTCCGACGGACTTTTTACGAGTTCATCATATTTGATTAACCCGTAAACAGGATTTTTTTATGTCTGATATCAGTATGAATATGTTTAAGAGGTTTCTTGAGGCATTAGCATATGAAGACAGCATATTTTGATTGTTTTGCAGGCGCAAGCGGGGATATGATCCTTGGCTCGCTTGTGGATGCCGGATTGAATCCAGGCCTCTTGATCCTGGAGCTACAAAAACTTGGCCTTCATGACTGCGATCTCAGCTTCAAACAGGTTGTAAAAAAAGGTTTGGGGGCAACACAGGCTATTGTAAGCTTTGATTCAAGACATCATGGTAACAGATGCTTTTCTGATATCTGCTCATTGATAAAAAAGAGCAGCCTTTCTGAAGATATAAAAGAAAAAAGCATCTCGATCTTCACAAGACTTGCAGAAGCTGAAGCCAGGGTTCACAGAACCTCTGTAGAAGCTGTTCATTTTCATGAAGTAGGGGCTGTAGATGCAATCATAGATGTTGTAGGTGCAGTTGCAGGCCTTTTTCTTCTGGGAATAGATGAAGTGTATTGTTCACCGCTTCATGTAGGAACAGGAACTGTTATATGCGCGCACGGTATCCTGCCTTTGCCTGCTCCTGCTACATTTGAGCTTGTAAGAGGAGTTCCCATTTACTCAACTGAAGTCCATGGAGAGCTTCTGACACCGACAGGTGCCGCAATACTTACGACTCTTTCAAAAGGATTCGGACAACTGCCGGCAATGACTACAGAAGCCCTGGGATACGGGGCAGGTGCAGCAGATCGGCAAATACCAAATCTTCTGAGAATTGTCATCGGCAATACATGTGAAAGAGATTGCTTTGATTGTGACCAGGCAGCAGTTATTGAAACAGCAATCGATGACATGAATCCCCAGATTTACGATCATATCATGGAAAAAGCCCTTGAAATGGGGGCTCTCGATATTTATCTCAAGCCAGTTCAGATGAAAAAAAACCGGCCAGGAATAATTCTTTCCATTTTGTGCAAGCCAGAAGATGTCGGGAGGTTTTCCCGGTTTGTATTAAGTGAAACAACTTCTATAGGACTCAGGTGGAGATTTGAAAACAGGATAAAGGTTAAGCGCGATATTCTGGAAATTACAACATCTCTTGGAAACCTCAGGGTAAAGAAAGCTCATACCATGGAAGGAACTATTAATTTTTTGCCGGAATATGAGGACTGTAAAAAAATTGCCAGGCAAAAGAATATCCCTTTAAAAATGGTGATGGCAAAGGTCTGCAAAGAGGCTCTGCCTGATGATGTTTTTTTTGCTTCAGGGTCGGGCAATGAGTCATGAAACAATTATATTTCAAATCAGCCTTTCCCCCTAAACCATCTTTTACAATTGCCGATGGCTTTATTATTCTTGGTCTTGCATCCGTGCTTTATCTTGGAGTAAGACTTGCCTTCGATGCCCCTGATGTTGTTTCAGGTCCCGAACTTTCCTTATCACCCCTTGCCCTTCCGTGGTATGCACTTCTTTCTGTCGGGAGGATGACCATAGCCTATTTTTTATCCTTTCTTTTCAGCCTGCTTTACGGATACTTTGCCGCCAAAAACCATACAGCACGTAAATTTTTAATCCCCATACTCGATATTTTGCAAAGTGTTCCAATTCTTTCTTTTCTGCCTGTGGTTCTGTTAAGCCTGATAGCAGTTTTGCCCCAATGGTTTGCTGTAGAGGCATCTGCAATTGTCCTGATTTTTACATCTCAGGCATGGAACATGACTTTCAGCTTTTACCAGTCCATTACTACTATTCCACGGGAGCTGAAAGAGGCATCCGCGATTTTCAGGTTTTCCCCTTGGCTGCGATTCAAAAGGGTCGAACTTCCTTTTTCAGCCATTGGTCTTATTTGGAACAGTATGATGAGCTGGTCCGGAGGCTGGTTTTTTCTGATGGCAGCAGAAACTTTTCATGTAGGAAACCAGGACTTCCGTCTCCCGGGTCTTGGATCTTATCTGAAAGCTGCCGCAAGTCAGGGAGATATTACTGCAGTCCTTGCAGGTGTAGGAACCCTCATTCTTGTTGTTGTTTTACTTGATCAGTTCATCTGGAGACCGCTTCTTGCATGGGCAGACAAATTCAAGATAGAAATGGTTGAAGGAAATGAAGAGCAGTCTTCGTGGTTCATGGATATTCTCTCAAAGTCATGGCTTGTCAGCTTCTTGCAGAGCCGGATAAATCCCATTAGCGAATGGTTAGACAAGGCTTTACAGGGGAAAGGCAAGTCTGTACCTATTCTTGAAACATCAGATGTCAGGAAGAAGACTGCATGGCATTATAGAGTCATGGCCTTGTTCTTGTTTGTAGCCGCAATCTATGGATCAATCAATGCCATAGCACTTGTCATGACCTTGACCCTGAGCTCCTGGACAGAGCTTGCTTTTGGAATGCTTGCCACTTTCTGCAGGGTTGCATCTTCTCTGTTGATTGCAATGCTCTGGACAATTCCTGTGGGAGTTGCAATAGGTACAAACCGCAGATTGGCATCTTTGCTTCAGCCGGTGGTTCAGGTGGTAGCTGCAATACCTGCTACAGCGCTTTTTCCAGTTCTTTTGCTGGCACTTCTTGATGTCTATGGAGGGCTTAACATTGCGGCTGTTTCATTGATGCTGATGGGAACTCAGTGGTATCTTCTCTTTAACGTCATTGCAGGGGCAGCTTCCATTCCTCAGGATTTGAGATTTACGACAGATCTTTTAAGGCTTAATACGATTGACCGCTGGAGAACACTTATTCTTCCTGCAATTTTTCCCTATATCATCACAGGTTCGATCACAGCAAGCGGGGGAGCCTGGAATGCCAGCATTGTAGCAGAATATGTCCAATTCAGAGGAAAGATTTATTCTACTCCTGGAATAGGCTCCATAATTGCGCAAGCTACAGAAACAGGCAATTATGCCATGCTTTTCGCAGGGACACTTGTTCTTGTCATAAGCGTTATCCTTATCAACAGGTTTTTCTGGCAGAGACTGTACAGGCTGGCAGAAGAGCGCTACCGCATGGAATAGTGAGGTAAGATATGTCAATCATTGCAGGAATAAAGCCTGTGGAAAAAATGCTGGAGCTTGATAATGTCTGTAAGAATTACGGAAGTGAGGCAAAACAGCATGTAGCATTGAAAGATATCTGCTTCAGTCTGAAATCAGGAGAATTTGTTTCTCTCCTTGGGCCATCAGGATGCGGGAAATCCACCCTTCTGAGAATCATTACAGGGCTCAATACTGCAACTTCAGGACTGGTTCAATACAGGGGAAAGGTGCTGACAGGAGTTAATCCTTATGCAACAATTGTTTTTCAGACTTTTGCACTTTATCCATGGCTCACTGTTGAGGAGAATGTTGAAATAGCCCTGAAGGCCAGGGGAGTACCTTTTTCGGAACGCGGTGAAAAAGCGCGAAAACTGATCGATACCATCGGTCTTGACGGCTTTGAATCTGCATATCCCCGTGAGCTTTCGGGCGGTATGCGTCAGAAAGTAGGTTTTGCGAGAGCACTGGCAGTAGAGCCCGATCTGCTGTGTCTTGATGAACCGTTTTCAGCCTTAGATATTCTTTCTGCGGAATCTCTCAGAGGGGAACTGATGGAGTTGTGGCTTAACAAATCAATTCCAACACAGGCCATTTTGATGGTAACCCACAACATTGAAGAAGCAGTTCTTATGGCTGACAGGATTGTCATCATGGGAAAGGATCCAGGCCGTATTTTAGCTGAAATCAATGTGTCTCTGCATCATCCAAGACACAGAAAAGATGTGGCGTTTCAAAAACTTGTCGATCATGTTTATGCTGCCGTAGCAGGTCAAAGAGGCAAGGAAATCGAGTCACTGGGAACTGCCCCCGGCCAGCCCGGCGCAACCAGGCGTCTGCCCAGGGCACTTCTCAACCAGTTGGCAGGTCTGGTTGAAAAACTATCAGATGAGGGTGGAAAAGCAGATATCTACCGGATAGGCGGTGAGCTTTCGTTAGAGCTGGATGATCTCCTTCCGATTGTCGAAGCAGGGGATTTGCTGGGTTTTTTTTCTGTACAGGAAGGCGATTTTCTGCTGGCACCCCTTGGAAAAGCTTATGCTGAGGCAAGCATTCTTGCCAGAAAGGAAATGCTGGCCGGACGCGTCCTGAGGATGCCTATCATTGCATGGATTTACGAATCTCTCCGAAGGAATTATTCAAAACGATTGGCATGGGAGTATTTCATTAATAAACTGAGTGCTGATTTTGGAGATAAGGCTGAAGACGAGCTTGGTATTGCTATCAGTTGGGGACGTCATGCAGAGCTTTTTGCCTATGACGACGACACAGGGGATCTCTATCTTGAGTAATTGAGAATTTTACAGAAAAACAACACCTGACAGTCTGTAAGGCTTTCCCTGTTCTTTCAACCGCCTGATATTCAAAGTTCAGTATTCTTGAGTCTTTCCATCATTAATGCTTGAACTTACCCGTCATCTTTGCTACAAGAAGCTGTTATATTTTCATGTGACAGCAAATTATGACGGCATCGTAAAAAGGCCGGATGCTGCGTTGCGCTGCATCCTTCGTCATTGCGGCGTACCATAAGTACGCCTCATTCCTCAGGATTTGCGTGCCTTGCCTGCGGCCTTTTTACAAAGCCGTCCGACGGACTTTTTACGAGTTCAGCAAATTATAAGACTGAGATAATAGTAAAACCAGTGAAAGACAATGCTCGACACAGGTGTGTCAGTCTCTCTGCCCCGGATCCGCTGTTCAGCGGTGTGAAGGCTTGTACAATGACCTCTGATCGGTAAAAATGATAACAGAAAAAGCAAAGCTAAGAGTTGGTGTAATCGGGGCAACTGGATACGCTGGAGCAGAACTTGTCAGATTGCTTGCAGGGCATCCGAATGTAAATCTGACACTTTTAACCTCACGTCAGCATGCAGGAATCAGATTTGATACCGTTTTCCCTTCTATGGCAGGAGTCGTTGATCTTGTCTGCCGGAACTATTCCATCGAACTGGCTTGCGATCTGACAGACATCATTTTCACTGCTCTTCCCCATCAGCTTCCCATGGCTTTTATTCCGGAGCTTCTGAAAAACGGCAAAAAAGTCATCGATCTTTCTGCTGATTTCAGGTTCCGGAATGTCTCTGTCTATGAAAAATACTATCAGCCTCATAAAGCACTTAACCTGATTGAAGAATCGGTTTATGGTCTTAGCGAGATATACAGTGAAAGAATAAAAAACACGAGACTTGTAGGAAACCCTGGATGTTATCCTACGAGCATTCTTCTTCCGCTTATTCCATTAGTCAAAAGCAACATCATTTGTTCTGATCATATAATTGCAGATTCAAAATCAGGTGTAAGCGGAGCAGGCAGATCCCTTTCTCTGTCTGCACATTATTGTGAGGTACAGGAATCCTTCAAGGCTTATAAAGTCGGCAATCACCGCCATAACCCTGAAATTGACGAGGTTTTGAGTACAGAATCAAAGACTAATGTTTCCATTACCTTTGTACCTCATCTTGTTCCCATGAGCAGAGGAATGCTTACTACCATATACTCAACACCACAAAGGCAGATTTCGCAGGAAGAAATACACAACTGTCTCAAATCTTTTTATTCAGGCAGATATTTTATCCGTCTGTGTTCTGAAAACAAGTTTCCTGATACAAGGAATGTCAGGGGAACCAATTTTTGTGATATAGGGTTTAAACTTGATGTACCAAGAAATCGCCTCATAATTATTTCTGCAATTGACAATCTTGTCAAGGGTGCAGCAGGGCAGGCTGTCCAGAACATGAATATAATGCTTGGGCTGGACGAAACCACAGGGTTGAGACAGATTCCCTACCCTGTTTAAGTTTCATCTGCACTCAGAGGGATCGCGCAATCAGAAGTTTTTTTCGTTTTTCGGTATACTTATAGAACATAAACAATTAACAAACCAAGAAAGGAGATTGATCATGACAGCAAAGTTAATCATGGGCACTGAAATCCGCGAGCAAATTCTTGAAGAAATTACTGCTGAAGTTAAGGCGATCAAGGAAAAACATGGCGTGGTTCCCGGTCTTGTAACTATCCTAGTAGGATCAAATCCAGCTTCCATCTCGTATGTAACCCTTAAGATTGAAACAGCACACAGAGTCGGTTTTAAAGAGATTCAGGACACACAGCCAATCGATATTAAAGAAGCCGATCTTCTTGCTCTGATCGACAAGTACAACAAGGATGATTCCATTAACGGGATTCTGGTTCAACTTCCGCTTCCGAAGCACATCGATGAAAAGAAAGTGCTCAATGCGATTGATCCTGATAAGGACATTGACGGTTTTCACCCTGTAAATGTAGGAAGACTGATGATAGGTGGCTCCGAGGTTAAATTTCCGCCCTGTACCCCAGCTGGAATCCAGGAAATGATCATAAGGGCAGGAGTGGAAACAAAAGGTGCCGAAGTGGTTGTTGTAGGCCGTTCCAACATAGTAGGTAAGCCTATAGCCAACATGATGCTGCAAAAAGGCACTGGCGCCAATTCAACTGTAACCATTGTTCATACCAGCACAAAAAACATGGATGTCCATTGCAAAAGGGCAGATATTCTTATAGTGGCTGCAGGTGTTCCGGGGCTGGTTAAGCCCGAATGGATCAAACCAGGAGCCTGCGTTATAGATGTAGGCGTTAACCGTGTAGGTGAAAAAGTCAGTGAAAAAACAGGAAAGAAGATTGCCATTCTTAAAGGTGACGTTGATTTTGATGCTGCCAAGGAAATTGCAGGCTACATTACGCCTGTTCCCGGCGGAGTGGGTCCGATGACGATCACTATGCTGATGAAAAACACTTTGAAATCTCTCAAGTTCAAACTTGGAATTGCATGATATGATGAAGGGGCGTATTGCCTTACGCCCCTGTTTTTTTGCAGACAACAGGAAGGCAGGTTTTATTCAGAGGAATCAGCGGCCGGTTTTTTCTGAA
This sequence comes from Desulfobacteraceae bacterium, assembly GCA_037439445.1. GTDB lineage: Bacteria > Desulfobacterota > Desulfobacteria > Desulfobacterales > Desulfatirhabdiaceae > JBBIWB01. Next base: position 7,145 of record JBBIWB010000042.1, read on the forward strand.
TAGTCAGCATGAGCCCTGAAGGCAAATCTTCACCGAAAACGGAAGTAACCTCGTTTTTGTTTAACTGTACGACTTCGGTTAACATGTTTGTTTGGCGGGCGCTGTCATGTTGAAACAGCCAGGCAAGAATACGGTCAATAACGGATTTATCCACGTCTCTGCTTCTGTCACCGGTTTTACGAGCCAACTGCACCAGGGCAAGGCCGACTGCTGACGGGTTCATCCAGTTTCCGGCCAAAATGGTTTCTATCCATCCGGTGACTTCCGAAGGAGGAATAACCCTGTCAACAGGGCCGTACAGAAGGTCTCTTGCCCCTATCCTCGAAACAGCCCAGAAATGCTGGGGTTTAACCTTCTTAGATTGCAGTTCAGCAAGCAATTTATTCCCTGCTTTGATTTTATCCTTGACCGAAAGTCGCTCCATGCTTGCAACAGCCATCCATACCTCAAGGGACTCCTGAGGCAATATTTTCTGTTTTACAATCCTGGATGGGAAAAGCAGAGGTGTCAGATCCTGGAAAAACTGTCTCTGATGACCTGCGCTCAGTCCGCCCGAAACCCTTCTCCAGAGAATCCACCAGTCAAGACGCGTCTGTACGTGACTTGTGTGTACAGGCCCCTGTTTGTAAATCTTCCAGAGCGACTTTATGCGATGTTCATCGAAGCCGTCTCCGAATCCCGGCCTCAGACAAAAACCTAAAAGATTCAGCCAGCGGCTTTCAAAATTTGGAGAAATAAGGCGTAACTGAATCAAAGAAAGAAGCTCGTCAGACATCCCGCGAATAAGAGAAAGAGGCCATTTTTCTCTTGGCCTTTGAATTATCTGGGATATGTCCTTTACCAGAGATTCAAGATTTTGCGGACTGTTTGAGTTTAAGAAAGCCTCCTTCAGTTTGGAGTAAACTGCTTCAACCTGAGAAGATTCAAAAATTTCCTGATCTCCAATTCCGGAATCCACTTCACTTTCTCTTATCTGAAACTGAAGCTTCCAGCGATGCTCGCTGATTCTTGAATTACACCAAATCTCTATGGTTCCGATTTCAGTATAACAGGCTTCAATAGAAACCGGGATATGGCTTTGTTCGCCTTTTTTCCCATACCTGATAATGGTTTGTAGTGATGGAAGTTTTGTTAGGGATTCATCAACAGAGATAATTTCAGAGCTTCTGTCGCCTGAACGAAAGCTTGAACTGTACAAGTCAAAAGAAACGGGCTGGTTTGCAAGAACAAGAAAATCCCTGTCTTTAAGACTGATGTTGCTCCCTTCATCAAGACCCCTTTCTACAAGGCAGATTGCCTGCGAGCTGACACCTGTTTCAATCTTTCCTGCAGAAATTCCTACATAATAAGATCTTGCACTTCCGCTTCCCACCCTTACACCATGCCCGGTCTTAACCAGTCCGTAATAGGCGGCGCCAAGAGCGACGGCTATATCCGGGTCGGGGTTTTCCAGCACACGCGGAATGCCCGGGTCGTCTATATGAAACCATCCGCGTATAGACTTACATATCCTCTCCTGTATGATCGATGGTTTAAGAGCTCCTCCATTAAAAAGAATACAATCAGGAGCCACAGCATCTCTTGAAGAATAATTTGAAATATCTGCCTTATGCTTGTCCAGAAACCAGCCAAGATGCCGCGTTATAGCCGGTTCCTGCTCGTAAGGAAGGCCGAATTCTGAAATACCTTTTTGAGAAAGAGTAGATTTCTTCGGGCTTGTATCAACAAGTGGGAAAAAACCATCTAATATGATTTTCTCAACATCGACTCCTGTCAAATCTGCTGAAAGAGTTCCTTTGATCAGCCTGCCGCCTTCTCCTATTATTGTTATTCTTTTTGAAGTTGCAGTTCCTTCCAGAAGAGCTTCCTTGACCAGCCTGCATTGATGGCAGAGAGTCTTCCACCTGTCACCTTTAAGAAAAGATGTCTTTTGCCCTATACGCATTTCAATCCAGCGGGCAAGTGCAAGATCCATGTTATCACCTCCAAGAATGAGGTGATCTCCTACAGCAACACGTTCAAATCTTGGGCTTCCTTCTACGTCTCTAAGAGAAATGAGTGTAAAATCGGTAGTTCCTCCGCCTACATCACAGATCAGAACGAGTTCATTTGGTGATACGAACCGATCCCAGTCATTCTCATGATTAATCAACCAACTGTAAAAAGCAGCCAGAGGCTCCTCAAGGAGAGTAACAGAAGTAAGTCCTGCCAGGGCAGCAGCTTCAACAGTAAGCTCACGAGCCACTTCATCGAAAGAAGCAGGGACAGTGAGTATCAAGAGCTGATTTTCCAGGCGCTCATCGTCATTGTCAGCGCGAAAGCTGTTCCAGGCGTGTTTGATATGTTCCAGGTATGCTGTCGTTGCCTGAACAGGGGAAACCTTCGAGACATCCCCTGAAGACCCCCATGGAAGGATACGAGCTTTCCTGTCAACATGCTGATGACAAAGCCAGCTCTTTGCAGAAGATACAAGCCTTGCCGGAACCTTTGCACCATGATCTCTTGCAAAAGTTCCTACAATGTGCAAACTGTCCCCGGTTTCTTCCCATGGAAGCCTGGCTTCAGTGGCAATATCATAAGAGCCAGGAAGATATAAAAAAGACGGCAGTATTGATAGTCCTGAAACTTCTCCTTGTCCTGTAAGCTGTGGAATTTTAAATAGCTTGATGCTATCAACAGAATTTCTTCCTGCATGAAGATCTGAATAAGCTACAGCACAATTGGTTGTTCCAAGATCTATGCCTACGACAAATCGTTTATCAGTATGTTCCAAAATGAATGCCCGAAAAAATTAATTTGGTATACTCTGTTTTTTTGTAACAGAGAACACGGTATTTTGCAGTGAAAAAGGCCAGAGTTGAACCAGAAGCATGCCTGCAAGCATTAATAAGCATCCAAAAATGGCGCGTAATGTAAGAATCTCTCCAAGAACAACCCAACCGGCAAGAGCTGCAAAAACAGCCTCAACACTCAGAATAACTGCTGCATGTGCCGGAGGTGCGTCTTTCTGGGCTATCACCTGAAGGGTAAAAGCAACACCTACTGACATAATGCCACCATAAAGAATTGGAATTATGCCTTCTATAACTGCAGAAAAAGAAAAAGACTCTATGAGTCCTGCAACCACAGTACTGAGAAAAGCACAAACCATGAATTGAAAAAATGCTAATTTAATAGTATCCATTCTCGGAGACAGCCATCCAACTATCAGGACATGACAGGCCCAGAAAAAAGCACTTGCCACAATCCAGAGGTCTCCTGTCTCTATTTCTAAATCATCAGTTATGCTTAAAAAATACATCCCGGAAATGGCAAGAACTGCTCCAAGCCATATCCCGAGATTGAGGCGGTGTCCAAGAAAAACACCTATCACAGGCACTATTACAACATAAAGACCTGTAATGAAACCACCTTTTCCGGCAGTGGTATATACCATTCCGATCTGCTGAAGACTGGCTCCGAAGAAAAGAACAATGCCTAGCAGAAGCCCGTTTTTTAAAAATCTGGCGGAAAAAAATAAAGGGCCTGATTGTACCCCGCACCCTTGATTGCGATAGATGATGAAAGGTATAATAGCAATTGCACCAAGTGTAAACCTGAGACCATTATAAGTAAAGGGTCCGACATAATTCATTCCTGACCGCTGTGCAACAAAAGTACATCCCCAGATAACAGCAGCCATGAGTAAGAGCCAGTCTGCCCGTAAAATCTTTTTATCCAAAAAAAACTCCAAATATTAAGCGATTAAAGAAGGACTGCGAAGATGGCCGGAAAGGCGGTACTCTATTTTTCTGAAAACAAACAGAATTCCGTAAACCAGGACAAGGTAAAAAACTGCAGCAGTAATATAGAGTTCATAAAAGGCAAAACTCCTTGATGCAATAACCCTTGCGGCTCCTGTAATATCCATTAATGTGATGATGGAAACAAGGGATGTTGCCTGAAGCAGAAAAACTACCTCGTTGGTATAGGAAGGCCAGGCAAGCCTGAAGGCTTTGGACAATATTATCCTGCGGTAGAGAAGTGATCCTGACATGCCACACGCCCTGGCAGCTTCTATCTCTCCATACGGAACGGCCTGAATACCTCCACGAATGATTTCAGCGGTGTATGCCGCAGTATTTAAAGTTAAAGTGAAAACAGCACAGAAATAAGCTTCACGGAAAAAAACCCACAATCCTATGTGATTCAGAAATTCCTGAAATTGTCCGCTGCCGTAGTAAACCAGAAAAATCTGAACCAGGAGAGGAGTCCCCCTGAAGTAAAAAATAAAACCATAAACAGGCGTCCATACGAGAGGATTTTTATGAAGACGCATAATGGCTAAAGGTACCGCAAGGCATAGCCCCAGGGCAAGGCTGAAAAAAGTCAGCTCAATTGTTACTGCGGCTCCGTCAAGAAGCTTTGGAAGGCTGTCCTGAATTATCTCCATGTTCATGATCAAGAAGCCCTCCTTACTCCGCGATTTGCCCAGATCTCTGCTCGCTGCTGAATTATAATTGATACTATGGTTATTCCGAGATAGAGCAGGGAAGCCGCAAAATAGCAGGTAAATGGAAGGCGGGTTGATCTTGCGGCAATGTCAGCGTTTCTCATCAGCTCCGGAAGCTGAATGACTGAAACCAGAGCTGTTGCTTTTATAAGAACCATCCAGACATTTCCGAGCCCAGGAAGCGCAAAGCGCAACATCTGGGGAAGAAGAATCCGTCTGAACAGAAGCATCCCATTCATTCCAAGAGCCTTTGCGGCTTCAATCTGACCCTTTGGTATTGCAAGATAGCTTCCGCGAAAGACTTCGGTTGAAAAAGCCCCGTAAATGAAACCTATGGTTGCTATACCTGCAACAAAAGGATTGAAATCGACGTTTACATCAAAAATGTCCTGAACAAGCGTAGGAATACCGTAATAGACAAGAAGGATGATGACGAGCTCAGGAACCCCTCGTATTATGGTGGTATAGGCAGTAACAACTCCTTGGGCTGCTCTTGATCCTGACAGCTTTCCCCAGGCGCCGAACAATCCAAGTAAAATTGCAACCGCCATGGAAAAAACACCCACCAGAACAGTCAGTTGAAACCCTTTGAGCAGCAAGGGGCCATAGCCGTCAAGATCAATCATTTTTATCTTTCAAATCAGTTAGTTGCCATAAACATCAAAGTCAAAATATTTGGCATTTATCTTCTGATAAATACCACTGGCACGGATGTCACTTATCGCCTTGTTCAGTTTTTGAGTCAGAGCGGAATCAGATTTACGGACGGCAATTCCAATACCATCTCCAAACCACTTCTTGTCCAAGTAACCAGGACCTACAAACTCAAATCCCTTTCCTGCTTCTGTATTTATGAATCCACCCAAAAGAACCGTAGCATCTGCTATGACAAGGTCTACCCTGCCTGAAACCAGATCCATATTGGCCTCATCCTGAGTTGCATATGCCTTTACAGTAATTGCATCTCCAAAATAGTCGCGCACGAAATTTTCATGGATCGTAGCTCGCTGAACCCCAACAGCCTTGCCCTTCAGGCCTTCTTTGGAGACGGTGATTCCAGCCCCTTTTTTGGTTACGAATCTTGCCGGTGTCTGATAATATTTATTCGTAAAATCGACCTTTTGCTTGCGTTCTTCAGTAATTGACATGGAAGCAATGATGACATCAAATTTTTTAGCCAAAAGCCCTGGAATTAAACCATCCCAATCCTGAACTATAAATCTGCATTCCATTCCCATTTCCTTGCATAAGGCTCTGGCAATATCTATATCAAAGCCCTGAACCTGTCCTTTCTTGTCCACCATGTTGAATGGCGGATAAGCCCCTTCTGTACCTACCCGCAGGACTTTTTTGGAATCAGCAGAAAGAGCGCTTCCGGTACAACAAATTACAAGAGCAAGACCCAGCAAAATAAATCTCCATTTTTTCATGTTTCACCTCTTTGTGGAAGATAAGTTAATATTGATGAACAGACTATGAATCATTTGGAACTAATATTCTGCAGGTAGCCGGTCAGGAACTGCCTGCAGCGCTCTGATTTCGGGTCGCCAAAAACCTTATCAGGCGGACCCTCTTCTTCAACGCAACCATTGTGAAGAAAAACAACCCTTGTGGACACACTTCTGGCAAAATCCATCTCATGAGTAGCAATCAGCATGGTGCGGCCCTCTTCCGCAAGCTGCTGCATCACCCTTAAGACTTCACCTACAAGCTCCGGGTCAAGTGCAGAAGTTGGTTCATCAACAAGAATGGCCGCTGGCTCCATCGCAAGCGCTCTGGCAATGGCGGCTCTCTGCTGCTGACCGCCTGAAAGCTGGGATGGATAATGTCTGGCCTTGTCATCTATGCCGACTTTTTTCAGGATGGACATGGCAAGCTCGACAGCATCTTTTTTCTGCTTTTTGAGAACGTGAACAGGGGCTTCGATCACATTTTCCAATACTGTCATATGAGTCCAGAGGTTGAAGTGCTGAAAAACCATCCCAAGACGGCTTCTTATTCTATCGACTTGTTTGAGGTCTTCGGGAACGGTTTCACCTCTGCGGTTTTTTTTCATCCGAATGAGCTCGCCGGCTATATAAACATGTCCGGAATCAGGAGTTTCAAGAAGATTGATACAGCGAAGGAGCGTGCTTTTCCCTGAGCCACTCGATCCTATGAGTGCAATCACGTCACCTTCGTTTGCCGAAAGCGATACTCCTCTGAGAACCGGAATATTTCCGAACTGCTTGTAGATGTCTTCTGCTACTATGGCTCTGGTTGAAGCCTTGTTCTCCAACGATTTATCCTATGTATAAATAAAAGTGATGTAAGGAAAAATATATTCAACCTGCAAGCATTTCTTTTAAAACTGTTTCGAAAATCTCAAGACTCACGTCAACATCATCACTCGTGATTATGAGAGGAGGGCAGAAACGGATAACACTTTCTCCGCAGCTTAAAAGAAGAAGTCCTTTCCTGAAACAGCCCTGAAGGAGTTTATCCCTTAGGACCCTATCCGGTGTTTTGGAGTTCCGATCCCTGACAAGTTCTGCTGCCTGCATCAGCCCAAGCCCCCTGATGTCCCCAAGGCATTCATGGCTTTTTTGAAGACTGTTTAGGCCTGTACGCAGCCTTTCACCCTGAATGGCTGCATTTTGGATAAGACCATTTTGAATTACCCTGATGGTAGCAAGTGCAGCAGCACAGGAAACAGGGTTTCCTCCGTAAGTCGAGCCATGAGCTCCACGGGTCCAGTCCATCACATCAGATCTTGTGACAAGAGCGCTGAGAGGCATGCCGGAGGCAATTCCCTTGGCCAGAGCGATCAATTCGGGAACAACCCCGAAATGCTCTATGGCAAAGAACTTGCCGGTTCTTCCCATACCCGACTGAATCTCATCCACAAGGTAAAGAATTCCGTATTTTTCGGCTATGGCCTTCATTCTTTGATGATATCCAGAAGGCGGCACAATATATCCGCCTTCGCCCTGAACAGGCTCTATGACAATTACTGCCACTTCTTCAGGAGGAATATATGTTCTGAAAATATGATCCTCAATAAAACTGACACATGCAAAATTACAATCCGGATAAGTCATCTGAAATGCGCAACGATAGCAATTTGCATAAGGGACATGAGTTATGCCCGGAACAAAGGAACTGAACCCTTTTCTCTGAACTGCCTTCGAAGCGGTAAGAGAAAGGGCTCCCATCGTTCTTCCATGAAAAGCACCTATAAAGGCAATTGCCTTATCCCTTCCGCTGTGCCATCTTGACAACTTGAATCCGGCCTCTACTGCTTCTGCTCCGGAGTTTAACAGAAGAACACGTTTCTCAAATGTTCCTGGTGTTATTGTAGCAAGGCATTCTGCAAGCTCGATCATCGGCAAATGATAAAAATCAGATCCGCACATGTGAATCAGATTGACCATCTGAGACTGTGCTGCTGAAACAATATCAGGATGACAGTGTCCTGTGTTGCAGACAGCGATTCCAGAAGTGAAATCGAGATATTCGTTTCCGTCTATGTCTTCTATCCACTGTCCTCTTCCTTTCACTGCAACCAGCGGATATTCTCTGGGAAGTGATGGGGACAGCATTTTCAGGTCTCTTGCAACCCAGCTCATTGCAACCGGTCCTGGAATTTGCGTTTTTTGAAGAGGTCTTTTCATTTTTGCAATCCTTAAATCAGAAAAAATCCATGATCCTATCACGAAAACAGTTGAAAGACACAGCAGTGTGTCTCACACTGGCTGTTTAATGCCATTCTTTTAAAATAGAGTCAATCAAATACCGCAATTCCATGTGTCAGCAACTTCTTCAACTTACGTTTCCGCTCACCATATTCAAATTCTTCATGGCATAAAGGATCTTGCCGCCTGCATGCGTTTCAGGAAGGGCCGGTTTGTTTGCTTCCGGACATCCGTACCGGCTGGCATTTATTAAAGCCGCAAGACCTTGTCTTAAATGGATGGAAGATAGCATTAGCTTATGTCAGAATGAAAACAGTTCATAAAAGCAGGGTCTCTCTGACCCTGGCTGCCAGGTCCTGCATAGAGAAGGGCTTCTGAATGAAGCTTATGTCAGCGTCCAGAATGCCGTGGTGAGCTATAACATTTGCCGTGTAGCCGGACATGAACAGGACTTTGAGATCGGGGTAGAGCGAAAAGAGGCTTCTGGCCAAATCGCGGCCATTCATTTCTGGCATTACGACGTCCGTCATGAGAAGGTGGATCCTGCCCGTATGGGTTTCAGCAATGCTGAAGGCCTCAGAAGGCGTAGCGGCAGGCAGCACTTTGTATCCAAGTCTTTCCAGCATAATCTTTCCTATGTCGAGGATCATGGGTTCGTCCTCCACTAAAAGAATGGTTTCAGTTCCTCCGTCAACAGACTTCAGTGTGTCAATCTTCTGTTCTTGTCTGGCCTTGTTCTCCTGCCTTGGCAGGTAGATCTTGAATGTCGTCCCCTTGAAAGGTTCGCTGTAAACATTAATGAAGCCATTGTTCTGTTTGACGATTCCGTAAATCATGGCAAGGCCCAGGCCAGTGCCTTTTCCCATTTCCTTGGTGGTAAAAAATGGTTCGAAGAGTCTGTCCAGAATTTCTTTGTTCATGCCGGTGCCGTTGTCGCTTATGGCCAGAAGCACATACTTGCCGGGGATAAACCCTGCATGTTCGGCACAGTAAGCTTCATCGAGGACTGCATTTTGCGTTTCGATGGTTACCTTGCCTATGCCTTCGATTGCGTCCCTGGCGTTGACACATAGATTGACGAGAATTTGGTCGATCTGAGATGGGTCCATCTTGATTGCCCACAGGCTGGTTTCCGGAAGCCAGGCCAGATGGATATCTTCGCCTATAAGGCGCCTCAGCATTTTGAGCATTCCTTCTACAGTCTCGTTAAGATCGAGTACCTTTGGGTCGATTGTCTGTTTTCTGGCAAAAGCCAGCAGCTGCCGGACAAGGTTAGCAGAGTGCTCAGCGGCTTTCCGAATTTCCTGCAGGTCTGTATGAAGCGTCTGTTCAGGGTCAATCCTGGCCATTGCCAGCTCTGAATGTGCAAGAATTACCTGGAGCATATTATTGAAATCATGAGCAATGCCTCCTGCCAGTCTTCCAACGGATTCCATCTTCTGGGCCTGTTGAAACTGTGCCTGCAATTTCTTGCTTTCGTTCTCTAACTGCTTTCGTGCGCTGATGTTTCTGGCTGTAGCGCAAACATACTCTTTGTTGTCATATTCAAAATAATTTAAAGATATATCCACAGGAATATTCTGGCCATCTTTTGCCTGTAAGACTGTTTCAAAGTCCATGAAACCATTCTTTTTCATCTCTTTCCACTGGGCAGCCATGCCTTCCATTGTAAGCAAGGGGGCTATATCAGTTACCGCAAGTTTTGACAGCTCGTCTCTCGAATACCCGAGTAATTGGCAGGCAGATGAATTAAATTTCCAGATACTTGCGTCCGGATTGATCCAGTAAACTGCATCCTTCATGTTCTCCAGAGTAAACTCTGAAATCGTCAGTTTTATTGTCCTCTCCTCGATAATCTTTTCCTGATAGGTAAAGAGAAAAGAGTTACGAAGCACGAGTGCTGCTACAGTCGAAAGGGTCTTTAATAGCCTGATTTCAGTTTCAACATACTTTTCTTCTGGAAGACCAAGGACAAGCATTGCCCCGATTCGGTCATTACCCGCTATCAAAGGGAGTGTAATTGACAGATCGAAACCGGCCTTGCTGAGCAACCCTGAGGCTTCCGACCGGACATCTCTAAGCCAGATCTGTGGATCGGACAGTTCATGGATGAGTTCAAACAATCTATGGGCCTCTGCAGATTCTGCCCATTTGCTACGGCGTAACGGATTTATGCCTATAACCTGGTGAAAGTCGCCCATGCATTTCAGGAACAAAACGCAGCGGGCCCCTGTTATCTCTCTTATTTCCTCAGCCAGATATTCGATAAGCCTGCCAGGATTGTCAGCACGGGAAAGCATTTTGTTCAGAATATCGAGTGTCATTACAGCGAAGGAAGGATCCTTGCTTATTTTGTCATTGTTCATACTAAGTTTTTCATTGCCTTAAGTTTATAAATGGCGTCATTCAGAACTGCACGAAGCTGATCCGGAAAGACTCTCAGGGCCTCCCATGGAAGTCCGCAGTGCTTCGAGAAGTTCTGTAATTCATCAACTGGCACTGGGACTATCCCTGTATCAAGATAAACGAGTTTTTTGTGTAAGTCTCCCATAAGACCAGCAGCATTTACCTGGTTTAAGCCTAATTCAACGCTGAAAATATGTTTCCAGAGACGTGTCCATTCGGGGAGGAGAAAAAAAGCACCTTCGTGTGAAAGCCTTCGGTATTCGGCAGTTCCCAGTATGAGCTCGAAGCAATTGTTGCCCCTGATGCGGACAACACCAGATTTTTCTGTCAGGGCCTCCATTTGCATGCAACAGTCACCGTAAACAAGCAGTACCCTATGTCCGTTTCTTCTTGCCTCTTCGATGAGCACATCAAGTCTATTAGCCAGTTTATCAGGCTTCATGTGGAGCATCGAACTCAGGAAACGTATTGCAGGCCCAGGCCAGTTATCCTTCATCAGCGCCATCACCTCATGCCTTAACACAGAACAGCAGATCACGGCAATTGACGGATTCGTATCTTCAGTCACAAGGCTTTCCAATCTCTACTTCAAGAAGGGCATTTCGCATGGCGTGCAGATTTTCAGGCGGCGTATCGACAGGTACATCAGCCCCCAATGTAGCAAGAATAAAACGGGTGTCCTTTGCCAGATAGCGCTCTTCAAGAATTTTCAGGCAGAGGTTTTTCACCTCGCTAGCATCCATTCCGGCAAGACTCGGGCCTTGCGGCCCGCTCAGCAATACCAGACTCTGCCCAACAACCTTACGCGCCCTTGCCAGACCTTCTTCGGAGTTTATTGCAACGCCTACTGCCTTGGGCAGCCCCGCCAAAATATCCAGATGTTCAAGCAGCGCTGCGCCACCATGATGAAGAACCACAGGCCCGTTAAGCTGCAAGAAAGCCTTCTCAAGTGCAGGACGCATCAAGGATTCCACAGGTTCACGCATGAGAATCGTCGGAGAGGCAAAGGCGCATGGCAAAACAACCATCGCTGCTCCTTCAGCAAAAAGGCTGTTAGCAAGAAGGACAAAAAAAGGTATGGCCTTTTCAAGCACCTGATGAGCTGATTTTTGATCAAAGAGCACCATGTCAAGCCACCTTTCCATGCCCATGGCCAGCGCAGGAAGGTCTATAGGAGAAGGCAGACAGGCGGCAACAGGGACGATACCTTCGACTCTGGTTACAAGCCTTCTGATGGCTTCCCTGAAATAGAGAAGATGAGGGTTCGCGCCAGGATCGGGGATAGCGAGCCTGTTCCATTCATATAGAGATACAACGGCAGGCCTGCTGATATTTGGTGCCTGGACAGACGACCACTTTATATCGCTTCCAAACGAAGCGCCGATCAGGGCAAACGCGAAGGGCCCAAAAAGTATATCAGGTTCAAACTCTTTTCTTACAGCAACCTGTCCTTCTGTATAAGCTACAGGGTCAGAGTAGTAGCGATCGAGCGGACACCTGGCAAGCTTTGCTCCATAGAGGCTTAAAACAGGAACAAATGCCCTGCGGTCAAGAGATTCTCCGGCAAGTGTGGCCATGATTCTTTCAATGCTGTTCATAACGTTGCATCCTTTTTGATGGACTCTTGCAAGAGATGCTCAAAAAGAGCCGTAGCTTCTATGGCTGAGCGGGCAGTGCCGTCACCCCCGACTTCAAGTTCAAGGCCTGGGCGGACAAGAAAGACTGCCCCGCCTACAGCAAGTTGAATGCGGCCGGAAAGGCCACGGCGTTCCAATTTCTCCCTGAGTTGTTTTATGTTGCGGGCTGTTGCCAACATCATTGCAGATACGCCGATAATCCGCGCTCCAACTTCAACAGCCTTATCCACAAAATCCTCGGCAGGCACATCGTTGCCAAGATCATGGACATCCCAGCCATCTGCGGCAAGGAATATGCCTACCATGCGTCTGCCAAGGGAGTGAAAATCCTCCTCTATATTGCCAATAACGACCGGCCCCTTTGTTGGGGGGACAAGCTCCTTGCCTTTATTAATTTCAGCTATCCTGAGAAGTGCGTCTTCAGTAACCTTTGCAGCCACATAAGCCTGGGCAAGAGAAAATGCTTCTGTGGAACACCACTCCTTGCCGATTAAAAGAAGTGTCGGCTCCAGCACCTCTGAAAGCATTCGTTCATGTCCGTGTTCAGCAGCCCAGGCATCCAGCAGCACGCTGGCTCCATGCCTGTCTGCCTTCAAAATCATTTCAATCAGCGAACTTTTAATATCCATTCTGCAGTGTCCCCTCTGCCATTTATATCCTGATTCTCATTAAAAAAACATATTCCCTTCATTTTTATTAACATTTATTCTATCAGGTTATCAAGGATAAAAGTAATCGCAACGGATGCATATGCGGCGATCGTTGCCGGGTAAGAATAGCCAGGCAACAATAAACAATTATCTGCAATTGCCTCCCTGACATCCCTCAGACGGAGGATGGAATTATTAGGGTTTGATATTTTAGGACACCTGGATTAGAAGTGACTATGTTTTGAGTGCAACCTGCAATCTTGTCGATAATTAACCTTGATGAACTCGTAAAAAGTCAATATTCGGACGGCTTTGTAAAAAGGCCGCAGGCAAGGCGCACAAATCCTGAGGAATGAGGCGTACTTATGGTACGCCGCAATGACGAAGGATGTAGTGCAACGCAGCATCCGACCTTTTTACGATGCCGTCAACCTTCTTTGATTGGATTTTTTGAATTTACAAGGCAACAAATGGTTTATAGAGGCTATGCCTATATTGTAGCAGCAGCCCTGCTGTGGGGAATGATTGGTCCTTTTTCAAGGCTTGCGTTTCAGGAAGGTGTATCACCTATCGAGGTAGGCTTCTGGCGCGCTTTTCTGGGCTGGCTTGTATTTGGCACTCATGCCATTATAATGCATGAGACTCATCTCAACAAGAAAGACATAAAACACATTCTTGTCTTCGGATTATGCGGGGTTTCGATTTTTTATTTTGTCTACATGACTGCCGTCAATCTCTGCGGCTCAGCCCTTGCTGCTGTCCTTTTATATACTGCACCGGCATGGGTAGTCATTTTGTCGAAGGTTTTTTTCAAAGAAACAATAACCAAAGCCAAGGTCATCTCCTTGATTCTGACTCTTATCGGAATATCAGCCATTTCATTTGGAAAAGATTCAGGTGCCGCAGGAAACCCCTTAAGCGCTCTGGCACTGGTTTTCGGCCTTCTGTCAGGCTTTTGCTATTCTCTCTACTACATTCTTGGGAAGCATTTTTCAGGCCGCTATACTTCTGCCAATCTTTTCTTATATGTCTTGCCGATAGGATTTCTTGGCATGCTTCCCTGGGTTGATTTTACAGAGAAAACTCCTACGGCATGGCTTGCGCTTGTTCTTCTGGTAATCGTCTGCACTTACGGAGCTAACTCCTGTTACTACCTTGGCCTGAAGTACCTCGAAGCTGGCCGGGCTTCAATAGCCGCAACACTAGAGCCTGTTGTAACTGCTGTTGTGGCGTATTTCTGGTGGCAAGAGGTTTTTTCTGCCCAAAGTTATGCAGGCAGTTTTTTGATTCTTTCTGCAGTGGTTCTGGTAGTTTGGGATGGCATAAAAAAAACGCCCCCGGAATCATGAAAAAAATTTGTAACCCAAAATGATTTTTCGGTTCTATATTGACATAACCGGGAATAACATGTTGCCATACCTTAGTTAAAGGAGTTATACTGTGAAAACAATTCTGATAATGATTGCCATAGTGGGTGTATGGTTTGTCCTACAGGTCTATATTTTGCCCAAATTAGGCATCTCTACCTGAATGAGAAATGCCTGTCAGTTGACAGACAAGAAAAAAAATGCAGAACTGCCTGAATCCAAAGATCAAACATGATGATGATTACGAGCTGATCGCAAAAATCAATTCGGGTAAGACAGAATTGTTTCATGAACTGGTAAGGCGATACGAAAAGAAACTCTACAATTTCGGCTTGCGGATGTGTGGGAACGTTCAGGATGCCGAAGACATGGTTCAGGATAGTTTTATCAATGTTTTCAGTTATCTAAAAGATTTCAGATATGAAACCAAGTTTAAGAACTGGCTCTATCATATTGCAACCAACGCATGTCTGAAGAAAAAGAGAAAATCGAAACATGCGCCAGAAAGAGAACTGTCGCTTGAAGAATTTCTTCCAAAAGAAGGTGATGAAATTCCAGTACGGATTCCTGAATGGGCATATCTTCCTCTGGAGCGTTTACTGAATGAAGAGCTGTCTTCTGTTATCAGGAACGGAATCCTGGCAATACCCGAAAAATACCGGCTTGTACTTGTACTGAGGGATATGGAAGGGTTCAGCACCGCCGAAACAGCCAGGATTCTCAATCTTACAGCAGAAAATATTAAGGTGAGACTCCACAGGGCAAGGCTTTTTCTTAAAGAAAGAATCAAGGTATATTTTCAAAATGACTGATCACAGCCGAGAAGAATGTATATTGATGTTTGAAAAATTGTCAGAATATATAGACAATGAGCTTGACGGTCCGACATGCGAAGAAATCGAAAAACATGCCATGGATTGCATTGCCTGCAAGATCTGCCTGGAAACCCTGCGAAAGACCGTGATACTGTGCCAATCCCTTAAACAGGAAGAAAAGCCTGTCTCCGGCGAATTTTCAAAAAAGCTTCTGGATTTCATAAAGAATAATTCTGCTCCTCTTGTTTTACAAAAATAAATGGTTACACTAAAGGGCGTTTCAGCTCCCAGTCGTCCTGTTTGGGAACGCAGTAGGAAAATGTCTGTTTGTAGTTTAATAACCTCAGTGACCCGATTAAGAGAGATTTTTTGCATGAAAAAATTTGGTTTTGTTTTGCTGGCGTTTATTCTGCTTGTCGGCTGTTCTTCTGAAAAATTTGGAACAGAGCTCAACAAGGATTTACCTAAATCCATGGTTAAAGATGTTCTTCTGAACCCTTCCATGGAAGGAAAATTGGTTAATTTGGAAGGTATCATAGTTTCTCAGTGCGCTTCTTCAGGGTGCTGGTTTTTTTTGAAGGATGCCTCAGGTCAGATATTTGTCGATCTTGCACCACAGGGATTTACCCTTCCCCCTAAAATGGGAAAAACAGTAAAAATTACGGGAACAGCCGTCAAATGGCAGGGAGGGATGAAGATTATTGCTCAGGGGGTTCAGATCAATTGATTTCTTTTTTTACTCTTGCCCTAAGAAATCTCGGGGCTCATAAGACAAGAAGCATTCTTACCCTGGTCGGCATTTCAACTTCTGTGGCTATTTTTTTTTCTATCGTGTCTTTCAACAGAGGATTTGAAACAGGTCTTTTCAGAGAGCTGGAGAGAACAGGCATACATTTCATGGTGGTTCCTTCGGGGTGTCCTCATGAAGTTGCATCTCTAGTCCTTCATGGCGCGGTAATTCCAAAATACCTTGATATTGACGTGCTGGAAAAGCTGAAGGATTTTGAAGGAATTGAACTGGCTTCCCCTCTTTTTGTAGCACAGGTTCCAAATTCTGTAAAACACAGAATCGATCTCGTCTATGGCATGGACATGACCCATGTCAAAAAACTTAAGCCTGACTGGGCAATAACCGGGAAAATTCCTTCTACAGACCGTGAAGTTCTGGTAGGAAAGGAGATTGCCGATCATGATGTGCTTGAAGTAGGATCAATGATTCATTATCCTGAGCGATCGATGACATTGAGGGTATCAGGCATTGTCGAAAGAACAGGAAGCCAGGACGATGCCTTCATTTACATGCCCATAGCATTGCTTCAGGAAATCCTTGATAAGCCTGACGGGATTACTGCAATAGGCGCCAGGGTTTTCGATCCCTTGCAGCTTAACGAAATATCTGAAAAACTTGCTGCTGTAGTGCCAGGAATTCAGATAGTAACCATGGGACAGATTCTGAGCAGCCTCACAAATTTGGCTGCTTCTGCCAAGACTCTTAGTCTTTCTATTGCTTCCATAGCTGTTTTTGTGAGTGCTGTGGGTGTGATGAATACAATTCTTATGGCGGTCTTTGAGCGGATGCAGCAGATAGGAATGATGAGGGCAATCGGGGCGTCCAGGTTCGATATCTTCAGGATAATAATAACAGAAACTCTTCTCATGACTCTTGCAGGTGGAATTTCAGGAATTGTCATTTCCATTGCCGGCTCACAATTGCTTGAAAACCTGATAAGATTGATAATGCCTTATGTTCCATCCGGGAAAATGATCATCTTTAATCCGGATCTTGCCCTTATCTGCATAGTATTTTCTGTTGTAATAGGGATTGTCTCCGGGCTTTACCCTGCCTGGAAGGCGTCTAAGATTCAGCCCATAGAGGCAATAAGAGGATGATAAATCTCTATAACATTCACAAGACTTACAAAAGAGGCACTGAGACAGTAAGAGCTCTTCAAGGCATTGATTTAAGCATAAAGAAAGGGGAATTCATTTCTGTTACAGGACAGTCCGGCTCTGGGAAAACCACCCTTCTTCACATTCTTGGATGCATGGATCAACCAACCAGCGGGACTGTGACAATAGACGGAACCAGACTCGAAAATATGCCGGATGCAAGGCTTGTTGAAATAAGAAGGGAAAAGCTCGGTTTTGTATTCCAGCAGTTTTATCTTGTAGAAGGGTTAAGCGTTTATGAAAATGTAGTGCTGCCTCTTGTCTTTGCCAGAAAGAAAAAGAATAAGGAAGAGATATTTGCCGCCTTAAGCCTTGTTGGCCTGGAAAAACGGGTATCTCACAGGCCAGATCAGCTAAGTGGCGGAGAGATGCAAAGAGTTGCCATTGCAAGAGCCCTTGTCAACAGCCCTGAAATAATTCTTGCAGATGAACCGACAGGCAATCTGGATTCTGAAAACAGCGAGATAATCTTTGAAATCCTTAAAACCCTTCACAATAAAGGAATAACCATTGTTATGGTTACCCATAACAATGAGCTTGCTTCAAGGGCAGACAGAATAATCAGAATAAAAGATGGGAAAATTTGCCTCTCATAAGCGTAATCATACCAACATACAACCGCTCCTGGATACTGAAAGATGCCGTTGATTCTGTTCTGTCGCAGAAATTTACAGACTTTGAACTGATAGTAGTTGATGATGGCTCGACAGATTCGACCAGTGAATTGCTGTCTGCATACAAGGACAGGATTATAAAGATAAGACAGGAAAACAGGGGTGTCAGTTCAGCAAGAAATTCAGGGTTAAGAGCAGCAAGCGGGCTGTATGTAGCCTTTCTTGATTCAGACGATATGTGGCTGCCGGAAAAACTTTCAAGCCAGGTTGATTTTTTTGAGTCTCATCCTGAGGCCGTCATTTGCCAGACTGATGAGATGTGGATAAGAAAAGGAGTGAGGGTTAATCCGAAGAACCGGCACAAAAAACCATCCGGAATGATTTTTGAGCCTTCCCTTCGTCTTTGCCTCGTGAGCCCTTCTGCTGTAATGATGAAAAAAAGTATTTTTGATGAGATAGGTTTGTTCAACGAGGCATTTCCTGCATGTGAAGATTATGATCTGTGGCTGAGAACAGGGCTTTACTATCCTGTTCATCTGATTGAAAGACAACTTGTTGTAAAGAGAGGCGGGCACAAAGATCAGTTATCCGGAAATCCAGGGTTAGATAAATACAGGATTCAGTCAATCGTAAATATTCTGGAAAACCCGGGATTATCTTCTTTACAACGCCAGGCGGCAATAGATATGTTAGTTGAAAAGTGCGCTATATATGCCAAAGGATGTATGAAGAGGGGAAGGCTTGATGAGGCTGTTTTATATCAATCCATAGCAGAACAGTTTGAAACAAGCCCCTGCAGAACACCTTAATAACGTCTCACTGATAGAGCCAGCCAAAACATCGTTCATGCTTTTAAAGCATCAATTCCCCTGGTTCCTATGGAATGCCATAACCCATGGAAGGTGTCAGTTTCACCCTTGTCGAACCTGCCTTCGATGCGCGAAAGCACCCTCTACTCCAAAGATAATAAGTGCTACCCAGACGAACCCGAATCCTATGAGCTGTGCCTGGGTGAAAGGTTCCCCGTAGACCAGAACCCCTAGCAGGAACTGCAGTGTCGGGGTGATATACTGAAGGATTCCAACCATAAAAAGCGGAATATGCCGAACCGCTGACGCAAACAACAGGAGCGGAACGGTTGTTATAAGTCCAGCACCTATCATCAGAAGATCAGATACTTTACCTGTATTGAGGAATGCGCCTTGACCGATCATGTTTGTGTAAAAAAGGAAGATCACGGCTGGCAGAAACAAAAAGCCTGTCTCAAGGAAAAGCCCGTAGAAAGCGCCAAGAAGAGCCTTTTTTTTAACCAGTCCATAGAGGCTGAAAGAAATCGCAAGCGTCATGGCAATCCAGGGCAGCCTGCCGAATGCAAATGTAAGATAAAGGACTCCGATTGCCGAGAGCCCTATTGGAACCCACTGCAACAGGCGCAGGCGTTCACGCAGGAAAATAACGCCAAGAAGAATGCTGAGCAATGGGTTGATGAAATAGCCAAGGCTTGCTTCCACTATAAACCCGGAGTTGACTGCCCAGACATAAAGCAGCCAGTTTATGCCTATGAGAAACGATGCTGCCATGCAGATACGGATAACTGCCGGAGTGAGCGCTGTTAATCTGAAGTCCCTGAACCGGCATAAGTACAGTATTACACCAGCCAGCATGAGGCAAGACCACACAATGCGGTGGCAGGTCAATTGCAAAGTTGGCACATGCTGAAGCAATTTCCAGTACGCAGGAAACAAACCCCACACCACATAAGCCCCAAGGGCTGTCCACATCCCCTTGTTCATGAAAAAAGGGCTTTCAGTCGCTCAAGATGTCCGCCTTTTATAACAGCAGCACTATCTCCATTCATCTGGATCATTGACCAGGCTGACTTGAATTGGTTGAGATGATTATAGTAAACAAGAGTTTTTAGGATAAACTTCCTCCTGACACAGGATGGACTTGTATCGGATGCAAGACAGACGAATGAATTCTGTCATGTATTGACGGAATTCTATCAGATTTACCAGAAATGTAAACAGATATCACTGTAACTCCATGCAGCTTTGCCTATCCTGATGCCTGCCTATCAGTAAAAGGACACATATCCTGAATCGGGAGCGCTTATTTTCAACGTTTCTTTTTTTGGTGAAACATGGTGCTTGAATTGCTGTATCAAATACGATAGTCTCAAACATGCAAAGAGATATCAGAGAGTGCGGCTATATGGACTTAGTTTCCTATGGTTTTTGCAAACTCATTGGGCACCTGGCATACTGAAAAAAATATTTTTTGACCGCTAATGCACCAATAACTTCACCACAGCAAATGAAAAGGAGTAAGCCTTAATGCTTGATTCACTGTTATCGAAATACGAAAAAGCAGCAAATGTCATCTGCAGGCAGGGAATGATACCTTTTCCTGTCAATGAAACCACCCTTGCCATCCTAAGACACGCCATAGGCGATGATAGCGCAGAGCTTGATCTTATTGCAGCTTTTGATAAAAAGGCGTCTCAGACACTTGAAGAGCTTATGATTTCAAGCCATATGTCAGGAGAGGCCATCATCGAACATGCAAACAGCCTCGCCAGGAAAGGCTTGCTCTTTAATCAGCCAAACACAGCAGGTATCATGGTCTATCGCCTTCTTCCCCTCATGACGGTTGGTCTCATGGAGTACACATTCATGGGGCCGCTTAAGTGGACTGAAAAAGAAAAGGAGCTGGCCATTCTTTTCCAGGAGCTGATAGATTCGCTGAGAGACAAGGTTCAGGAAAACTATGATGCTTTCGTTCCAATGTTCCAGAATTCCCCGCCTGTTGACAGAACTGTTCCGACACGCACAACTGACAAGGGAAAGGCCATAAGTGTAATTCCTGTCAACAAAAACCTTGGCTCTTCCGGTGAAGTCATACTTCCCAGTCAGTCTGTAGAGGAAATCATTAAAAAATTCGATGAAATAGCAGTGGGATACTGTTTCTGCCGTCAGCGCCGTGCCCTTCTTGGAGAGCCCTGCGCAACTGATGCACCGCTTGAAAACTGTTTTACCTTTGGCAAGTCAGCCCGTCATACTTCTTCCCAGGGCTTTGCACGGATGATCACAAGAGAAGAGGCTTTTAAAATCATGCAGGAGGCAGAGGCAGCAGGCCTTGTGCATAAGGCATTTCACCCCAACAGCAATGTTGCAAGACCCGAGACGAGTATTTGCAACTGCTGCAAGGATTGCTGTGATACTCTGCGGACCTGGAAGGAAGGGGTTTTCCCGCTTGTCAACTCTACTTTTCATCTTTCTAAAATCGACAAGGAAACCTGCACCGGATGTGGGATATGCGTCGAAAGCTGTCCGACCGAGGCCATTAGCCTTGATGATACAGGCAAGGCTGTGAGGGATGCAGATGCCTGCTTCGGATGCGGGGTTTGTGCCCGTTTCTGTCCGGAAGAAGCCATAGCTCTCGAAGAAGGTCTCAGGAAAGTCTTCATATTGCCTCCGAGGCTGAGAACGAATGCCTTATAAGCGGACGATTGTCAGGTATTGGTAAATTATAGTGAATCATGACTCACAATTCACAACCATAGAAGAAGGTGACGGACATAACCTGTGTGTCTGTTACTGGGGCTGTATCTTGCCGTTCACAAAGAACCTGTTTACAGGACAGGCTTGTTGGTTTGCTTCAATTTCTTATCTTGATCTCAGGCTTTTTGTAATCTTTTTAATAAGATAATGTTTTTTCGTGATTTTTAAGATAAATACCCGTCTATGGCATCAGCTTTGACGGATGTTTTTTTCCTCCAGCTCAAGCAGCTTGC
>JBBIWB010000043.1:0-26489 GCA_037439445.1 Desulfobacteraceae bacterium
ATTGCGGCGTACCATAAGTACGCCTCATTCCTCAGGATTTGTGCGCCTTGCCTGCAGCCTTTTTACAAAGCCGTCCGAATATTGACTTTTTACGAGTTCATCAACATTCAAAGGGCATTCAGTATAGACGCCCTCTCTTTGTGTAGTTTACAAAGCATTATCCATACAGTATTAATCAGGAGGAATTAATGTCAGGGCATAGCAAGTGGTCAACAATAAAGCATAAAAAAGGCGCTGCAGACGCTAAAAGAGGGAAGATTTTTACCAAACTCATAAAGGAAATTACTGTTGCAGCACGCTCAGGCGGAGGCGACCCTTCATCAAATCCAAGGCTGAGGACAGCAATACTGGATGCAAAGAGTGAAAACATGCCCAAAGACAATATCGAGAGGGCGATTAAAAAAGGAACCGGGGCTCTTGAAGGAGTCAATTACGAAGAAAGCATTTATGAGGGTTACGGACCAGGAGGGGCTGCTGTAATAGTCGAGTCTTTAACAGACAACAAAAACAGGGCTGTAGCTGAAATCCGCCATGTTTTTGCTAAGAGTGGAGGAAATCTTGGAGAAAACGGTTGCGTTGCCTGGATGTTCAGCAAAAAAGGCTATATGAGTGTCACGAAGGAGGCTGTAGAAGAAGAAAGGCTCATGGAAGTTGCACTGGAGGCTGGTGCTGAAGATATCAGGGAAGACGAGGAAGGTTTTGAAATCATCACAGACCCTTCTGATTTTGACCAGGTCAGACAGGCACTTGAAAAGGAAGGAATATCTTTCGGAAATGCCGAAGTTACCCTTCTGCCACAGTCAACCATCAATCTTGAAGGAAAAGAAGCAGAGCAGATGATCAAGCTCATGGAAAATCTTGATGACTGTGATGACGTGCAGAAGGTTTATACAAATGCAGACATTTCAGATGATGTGATGAGCCGCCTTTAATTTATCTAATGGCTATCATTCGTTCAACAGCTCGAAGCGCAGGAACTCGCACCGATTCGGGGACAGTAACCTGACCCTCGAGAGTCTCAAGACTTCTTAGCACATCTTCAAGGCTGATTTTTTTCATGTTGGGACAAAACATTTTTTCTGATGCTGGATAGAATTCTTTATCTGGACAGGCTTTTTTCAAAGGATACAGAAGGCCCACTTCTGTTCCTGCAATAAATGAACGATTTGAAGAGGCCCTTGCATACCGAATCATGCCTGATGTGCTTAGAATCTCATCCGCCATATCCAGAACAGTTTTCCTGCATTCAGGGTGAGCCATGAACAAGGCCTCCGGATGAGCCATTCTTGCCTTTTCCACTTCATGTGCAGTAAGACGGTCATGAACAGGACAGTAACCTTCCCATACATGAATTTTTTTTGTGGTTTTGGATGCAGCATAAAGGGCTAAATTTCTGTCAGGAGTCATAAAAATCTCTTGCTCTTCCAGGCTGTTGACAACATTGACAACATTGGCTGAGGTGCAGCATACTGTTGACAGGGCTTTTACTGATGCTGTGGAATTAACATATGTAACTACAGGCATTGGCCCCAACTCTTTTAATCTTGCAGAAAGTGATTCTGCGTCAATCATGTCTGCCATTGGGCAACCTGCATCCATTCTGGGCAATAGGACAGTCTTATCAGGTGACAATATGAAAGCTGTTTCGGCCATGAAATGAACACCGCAAAACACTATGACTTCGGCATCTGTCCTGGAAGCCCTGATGCTGAGTTCAAGAGAATCCCCGCATAGATCAGCCACTTCCTGAATTTCAGGCGGCTGATAATTATGTGCCAGTAAAATTGCCTTTCTCTGTTTTAAAATCTTTCTTATCTTATCTTTCAAGCTTTCTCCTTATCCGTCCATGCGCATAACTTCAGCGCCCTGGGGTATGACAAATTTGAACTGGGCATCATCTATGCTCTGTTCCAGTTTGATGTTGCTCAACTCTATTCGGGTTTCATCTTCATAAGAATTATAGGTGACAACCTCTACAATATCAAAAGTATCGCCTGAAATCACAAGGAACACAGATACCAAATCAAAAGACTTGTCACTTGGTACTAGCTTCAGAACATATTCCTGGCTCGTAGTTATTTTTTCAAGGGTTACGTTGAATTTTTTGCGGATCGACTGGATGTTTGAAAGAAAACTTGCACCCTTCCCATCTCCAAAAAAAACAGGGGCATTTCCTACAGTAACCTGGTTCTCTGCCGGCCTGTAAATCCACAATTGCTTTCCATCTGTTATTATCAACTGTTTTTCAGGTTTCTCGTACATCCATCTCATCATAGCAGGCCTCTTGACTATCATGGTGCCTGATGCTGTTTCTGTGATATCGAGGGCTTTCAACGTTGATGACTGGAAAAAACGCGCTGAAAAACCTTGTGTCGAATACCTGCCTTCAAGGCGCTTAAGTACTTCATCTAGAGAAAGCGCTTGTTTTACTGATGGAGTTGAGGCGCCCTGCTGCATTTCCCTGGCCAGGCCGGGCTGGCTGAAATACAGGGTGAAAAAAAACGCTGCAAATAATAATTTAAGTTTCATGTATCAGATTCCTGTTAATTTAAGATGAGGTAATTGCCTCAGATATACAATTTTGTGTTATTTTACGATCTTTTTTTCTTTTTGTCACAAAAAATTATCAGATCAGGCAAGGTCTTATGAAAAAAAACTGCTGACAACCCTATTGCGGCCATCATTTTTTGCACTGTAAAGATTATCATCTGCTATTCTGACAAGTTGCTCCATATCAGGAGGAGTTGATCCTGTTGCAGCATCAAATCCTGTAACGCCAAAACTGGAAGTTATATTTATTATCCTTTTCTGGACAAGAATCTGTTCACTTGCCACTGCTTTTCTGAATCGTTCTGCAATTATTTTGGCTTTGGCAGGACCTGTTTCAGGCAGAACTACTAGGAATTCTTCGCCTCCGTACCTCACAACCCAGTCTATGTCGTCTCTTATGTTGCGGTTAAGTATTTCAGCAAAACGGACAAGAACCTCGTCTCCGAACTGATGTCCATATGAATCATTAATTTTTTTGAAATAATCGATATCAGCCAGTATTATTGAAAGCGGCTTATTATATCTCAGTGACCTATTCAACTCTTTAAGAAATTGTTTATTAAGATAGCCGCGGTTATAACATCCTGTAAGGGGGTCTATTATTGACAGTTTTTTTATTCTTTCATTAGCATTTTTCAGAAGTTTTATCGTTTCTCTTAGTTCCCTGTTTACCTTGTTTCTCTCGATGTGTACGTTTATTCTGGCAAGGAGTTCTTCTTTTGCAAAAGGCTTGATGAGGTAATCGGATGCTCCTGCCTTAAAAATATCCAATATTTCAGAAATCTCGGCCATTTCAGTTAAAACAATGATGGGCATATCATTATTACCCAAATCCTGCCTGATGCGTTTGCACAACTTCATCCCATCCATATTGGGCATGAAAAGATCGGTAATGACTATGTCTATACTGTCTCCGGAAGTCTGAATGATTTCATAAGCTTTCTGCCCGTCATCAGTCTCTATGATGTCTATTCCTTCTCTGCTGAGGCAAAGAGCCGATGTTTTTCTGGATAAACTGCTGTCATCTGCAACAAGAGCAGTGATGCCTTTTTGAATCACAGGTTGGAGAATTTTATTTACTGCTGCTAAGATTTCTCCTTTCCGGAATGGTTTGGTTATAAAATCAACAGCACCAAGCTCAAAGCCTTTCTTCCTGTCATCAACTGTGTCATTGCCTGTAATAAAAATAACAGGCAGACGGTATTCAGCATTGTTTGAAAAAAAACGAGTATAATTCTTGTCTCTGAGTCTTTGGCAGGTTGCAAAGCCGTCGAGCTTGGGCATTTCTATGTCGAGCGTTACTATGTCAGGAGGAGATTCTGAGGCAGCGTTAATGATGGCCTCCAGTCCGTTCCTGGCCTCGATGACTTCGTATCCGCCTTCTTCAAGCTCTTCACGAAGCAGCATTCTTATCGTGTGGCTGTCATCCACGACGAGTATTTTTTTTTGCATCCCAGTCATATCATTTCCTAAGTTGGTAATAAACCGATTTCAGGTATCGTCTGGGTTCATACTGAGGAGCTATTCCCGTCAGCGTTTCTGTGGAACCTATGACCAAAATCCCGTCTTTGGCAAGTGCTTTCTCAATATTTTGAAACAGTTTTTTCCGATCGTCCATCTGAAAGTAAATTGCCACATTCCTGCAAAAAATGACATCAAATTTCCCAAGTTCTGAAAATGACTTAAAAAGATTTACTTTTTTGAAAGTCACAAGCTCTAGTATTTCATCTTTGATTTTCCATGTATTTCTCTTCTGGAAAAAATATTTTTTTAATGCCACATGTGGCAGTCCCCTCTCCATTTCCATTTGATTATAAGTTCCAGAGCTTGCTTTTGAAATTACAGCACCTGAAATGTCTGTGCCCAAAACCGAAAGGTTGTAGTCTTTGGGATTGTCAAGAATCTCCTGAACAGAAATGGCTATGCTGTAAACTTCCTGTCCTGTAGAACACCCTGCGCTCCATATACGGATGCTGGGAGGGTCTCCAGAATAAGCCTGTTGCATTTGTCTGTTGATAATATCCGGTATAATTTTATATTTCAACATTTCAAAATGATGGTTATCCCGAAAAAACGAGGTTTCATTCGTTGTTATCTGATCGACAATTCTTTTTTCTATTTCTCCTGTTGCGTCGTTTCTGGACTTTTGATACAGGTCTCTGAAAGCCATGCAATCATATTCTTTAAGCAGGGGCAAAAGTCTTGACTCGATAAGATAAGTTTTTGAAGATTCAAGTGAAATCCCTGAAATTTCGCAAATATATTTTGCCCAATACCTGAACTCATTCTGATCAAGTTTTGACATGGTCACTTTACCTGCCAACTGTCCTACATATTTCATCAGTAATAGAATCAAGCGGAGCAATCACATCTACAATGCCTATTTCAACCGGCTTTCTTGGCATACTATAGACAACGCTTGTAGCTTCATCCTGGGCAATTATAGTGGCACCTCTTGCCTTCATGAGTTTCAATCCCTCTGTTCCATCACTGCCCATTCCTGTCATGATTACTCCTGTCGAATTCCTTCCATAGTGAGTCGCTACGGAGCGGAACAGATAGTCGGCAGATGGTTTGCAGTTGTTTTCAGCCGGATCATCTGTAATTTTAATTATGAGTCTTGCATTGTTTTCAGATATATCAATCTTCATCTGCTTGCCGCCGGGAGCAATATATGCTGTATTCGGATATATTATCTGGCCATCGGCAGCTTCTTTTACCGATATCTTACTTATTGAATCAAGTTGTTCTGCAAGAGTTTCGGTGAAAATGGGTGGCATGTGCTGAACAATGAATATGGGGACTCCTATATCAGCAGGAATTGCAGGGATTACCCTTGTCAGAGCAACAGGCCCCCCTGTTGAAATTCCAATCGCCACGGCTTTAGATCTTTGTGATTTCCTTATGTAAGAAGACTGGTCAATGGCTCTTGATACATCATTCTTAAGTTCCGTTTTTTTTCTGAAAAACTTTGTTTTTTTTCGGAAAAACAATGTATCCAGTATAGGTGCAATCTTTGATTTGAAAATTCCTTTGTTTACATCGAGATTTCCGTCACCTGGCTTTGGAATGAAATCAAAAGCACCAAGTTCAAGTGCCTTCAAAGTGATATCGGCCCCCTCTGTGCTAAACGTGCTGAATACAACTGAAGATATATCAGAATTTTTTTTTCGCAGTCCTTCCAATACTTCCAGTCCATCCATTTCCGGCATTTCAATATCAAGAATCAGCATGTCCGGTTTAAGTGTTGCTGTTTTCTCCAGAGCAATCTTACCGTTCTGAGCAGTACCAACAATTTCGACATAAGGAAAATCATATAGGACATCTTCGATAATCTTGCGGTACATTGCGCTGTCATCCACGATCAGCGTTCTTAAAGTCGTGTTATCAGGCATAAGGACCTGTTAAAGGCGCTGGAAAGGGCTGTTGTTCTTTCCTAAAAGATTGTTCAGGTTTAAAACACATATCAATTCTTTTTCCGTTTTCAGAACACCTTCGATGTATTTTCTCTGAATGACTCCAACATTTGCCGGGGGTTCTTCGATATTTTCTTTCTCTGCTCTGACCACTTCGCCTATTCTGTCTATAAGAAGGCCTATGGATTCGTTTTCAAAAAGAACAATAATATTCATCTGTTTCTTCTTTTCAAGTTCAGAAGAAATCCCCAGCCTCTTTCCAGCATCTATAAGGGATATGATATTACCCCTTATATTCAAGACCCCCTTCACATATTCAGGAGCAAGAGGTACTGGGGTTACCTCCGTCAGTTTGTTTATCTCCTGAACACTCAGTATGTTTATACCGCAGCAGGCATCTCCAAGATAAAATGTTGCCAGTTCAACATGAGAACTGTTTTTTGTATCAGTTCTTGAGATTATCACTGTCTCAGGTAACAATCCTTGCACCTCTCTAAATTTACATCTTGAATATTTCTACCATCAGCTTTAAATCATTGGCCAGTTTCTTTAGCTCTTCAGCGCTTGTATTGATCTGAAAGCTGCCGGTAGATAACTCTTCTCCTGCCTGATTAACCCCTGATACTTCCTGCGCAATGCTGTGGGAAACCATGGAACACTGTGACAGGTTCAGTGTCACTTCCTGGATTCCCTGGGCAGCCTGAGCAACATTTCCGGCAATATCATTTGTGGTGATGGACTGCTCCTCGACTGCCGTCGCTATTGATGAAACGATTTCATTAATGTCATTTATTACCCTTGAAATATGGTGTATCTGTTTAACAGTTCCGGATGCTGAATCCTGAATCCCTTCTATCCTTTCCTTTATTTCATCGGTTGCAAGTGCCGTTTGTTTGGCAAGCTCCTTGATCTCATTTGCCACAACGGCAAAGCCTCTTCCCGCATCTCCTGCCCTTGCAGCCTCTATGGTTGCGTTAAGGGCAAGAAGATTCGTCTGATCTGAAATATCTGCTATAGTTTCCGTAACCCTTCCGATCTCCCTTGCAGCCTTTCCCAGTGCATCCACTGTTTTAGATGCACCCAATGCTTCTGTAACAGCCTTATTGGTGATGAGTCTTGCGTTTTCTGCGTTTCTTGCAATCTCATTTATTGTTGCAGTCATTTCTTCCGTAGCTCCTGCTACCATGTTTACATTATTCGAAGCCTGTTCAGTAGCAGCAGCAACAGATACCATATTGGCACTCATTTCCTCTGAGGCCGCTGCAACATTTCCTGATAAATCATAAGTATGCCTGGCACTGGCCGACATCTGCCTGGATATGACAGAAAGCTCTGTTGAATTAGAAGAAATAGTTTCAACATCCTGAACAATCTGTCCTATCATTTGTCTTAGATTGGTTGACATCATATTTAAAGATTTTATGAGAATTCCGATCTCATCTTCACGGTTCATGTCAAGTGTTTCGGTAAAATTGCCTTCAGAGATTTTTTTGGCAAAATAAATGCTCTTGTTGATGGGATAGGTGATATTCTTTGCAATAAAAAAAGAAATAACAACAACGAATAATACTAATATTAAAGCGACAGTCGCCATGATCCAGTTCAAAGAATTTATTGAACTGAAAGCCTCATTTTTTTCGATTTCAACCAAAATTGCCCAGTTCAGTTCATCTATTCTAAACGGGGAATAGGCTGATAAGATTAACTTGCCGCTATAATCTTTGATGATTTTTTCACCCGTTCGACCGGAGAGAGCTTCACGTACAGCTTCGGTATCAATTTTTCCTGCATCAGGATTTGCAAACGAAGCCTTCACAGAAAAACGTTCAGGCTTGGTAAAGGAATCAGAACGCATTAGTTTATCGGCTCCAACAAGATAGGCTTCACCGGTTTTTCCCATGCCGCTGCGTTGATTCATGATTGTATTTATATGATCGATTGAGAACTGGAAGGCAATGACTGCAACGACATCTTGATTGCTCCCAAAAACAGGAAAGCCTGCAAAAGCCGCTGGTTTGTTGTTGGAAGGAGCATATGGCTCAAAATCAACTACAGCGAATTTTCTGGTGCTGACCACTTTTTTCCATAATTTTGATAGACCGCTGTCCTTATAATGGCCGGAAAGAAGGTTAGTTCCCAAATCTTGCTCTTTTGCGCAGCTAAATATTACATGACCATGGTCAGCACAAATCAGCAAGACATCGTGATGGCCACTGTCTTTCCAGAACTGGATGATGTTTTGCCCGTATTTTTCATAAGCTTTTTGATAATCGGAACTGTTTATATCAAATGAGTCTTTTGGTCTTATACTATTCGAATGAATATAAGACATTGTGCTGTAAAGCTGGAATACATCCTCGCTGCGGCTGAAGATTTTCATATGGGTGAAGGCAACATCGAAATAGTTTTTGAGTTCATTTTTTTTGATCTCTCTGACTGTAATGAGTTTACGATAAACCTGTTTTTCCATTGCATCGTTAGTACAAATCTTAGTGATGATCCCTATTGTTGCAAAAGGAAGGATTCCCACAGCAAGAAATGCCACCATTAATTTGGTACTTAATTTCATTTTTTTAAATATCCTCATGCTTCCCTCTTCCAAATTTTTATGTAGAGCCTTTTTCATGAATAAATGCATTTATGCTGTAAAGAAGCCTTTCCTTATCAAGTTTGATCTGATAATCACTCACTCCTGCAGTAGTTGCCCGTTCCATGTCCTTATCATCTGCAAGGGTAGTGAGTGCAATCACCGGAAGCTTTGAAAACCTTCTGTCTTTTCTTATTCTTGCCGTGAGGCCAAAACCATCCAGTTCAGGCATCTCCATATCTGTAACCACTAAAGATATGCCTTCCCCTGATTTCTGAAGAATTTCCCAGGCTGCTTCCCCATTTTCGGCATCAGCAACAAGATAGCCTTCATCCTGGATAAAAGACTTGATCTGGGTTCTGAAAAAATTTGAATCGTCGGCAACCAGAACAGTCTGCTTCCTTGTGACAGCAAGTCTTTTGTCACTAACCACGGAAAACCATTCCGGCAACAGTCTCCGGACAAGATTAAAAACATCGACAATTAAGGTTGTTTTTCCATCCACTATTACTGAGCCCATTATTCCAGGCTGTTTCAACGTAACTCCATCAATGATTGCATGAGTTGTCAAGGAATTTGCCGGTTTGTTGGCCAAAAGCCCGATCTTTTTGCATGAAACCATCAAGATGATTACGCGAATATCTTCATTTTGTGAAAATGGCTGTACTTTTGCTGTCTCATCTATGCTAAAGACAATAAGGTTTTCTCCTCCGTACTGGATCGTTTTGTGTTTTCCAAGCAATTTAACGTCCTTATGCGAGATTTTTTCAATACGAAGGACCTGATTCAAAAAAATTGCAAACTGCTCATCAGAAGCGTTTCTGAAAATCAGTATGTCAAGCTGATCTGAGCCAGGCTTTATTTCTTTTTCTGCTGTCCTTGCAATCACGGCAGGACAGCTTAGTCCGCTTACTGGAAAAAGCCCTGCCATCTTGGAAAGACTGTTAATATCAAGAATGAGGGCTACTTTTCCATCCCCCATTATTGTGGCTCCAGCATATCCTGAACAGTCTTTGAGATGTATGCCAAGCGGTTTTATAACAATTTCTTTCGAGTCATGAAAAGCATCCACTATCAAACCATATTTAATTCTTCCGGTTGAAACAACGGCAATGTGAAGAGCACTTGCAGCACGGTATCTGCGATCAGAATTCTTTCTATTTTCTTCAACCTTTTCTTTTTCGCTGTTCTCAGGTTTGACGTCATCCTCAATCAGAGGTGTTCTTCTCGACCTTCGGTCTGCAATATTGACGCGCCGGTCAATTGCTTTTTGTTGAGTTCCTGGATCGAAGAATGTTCTTTCTATCCTTAAAATGTCAGACAGCCGAACAAGCGGCAAGAGCTTTTCCCTGAATCTTAAGACAGTTGCATTTCCAACGAGTTCTATGCGCTCCTTTGCCTTGAACGCAGGAATCCTGATGAGCTCTTCTATGTTCATATTAGGGATCGCAAAGCGCTGATCCTCCACTAAAACAACCTGGCTCGAGATGATTGCAAGAGTTAGAGGCAGTTTTATCCTGATCCTTGTCCCATTTCCGGGCTCAGAGTCAATATCAATGAGACCACCGAGTTTTTCCAGATTGGTCTTGACAACATCCATTCCAACGCCTCTGCCGGAAATATCAGAAACTTTTCTTGCTGTGGTTAAACCAGGCAAAAATATGAGATTAAGCCTGTCCTTCCTTGTCATTATTTTGACTTGATCTTCTGTAACAAACTTCTTAGCGATTGCTGCTTCTGATATTCTTTCTGGCTCGATTCCTGATCCGTCATCTATAACGTCGATTACAACCTGACCTGCCTCATTGAAAGCCTTTAATATGATTGTTCCGGTTTCCCTCTTACCTGTTTTTTTTCTTACATCAGACGTTTCTATACCGTGATCAACAGCATTCAGGATGAGATGATTCAATGGATCACTCATGGCCTCTAAAATTGTTCTGTCCAACTCAACATCTTTTCCTTCCAAGATGAGATCAACTTCTTTCCCCAATTCAGAGGCAAGATTTCTCGCAACTCTGGGATATTTATTGAACAGATTGCCAACAGGCTGCATTCTGGTCAAGAGAATGGTTTTTTGCAGATCAGATGTTATAATATCTATCCTCTTGCTGATAATTTCTGTATTTCTGAGATCATTGCTGCTGATTGTGTTAATCAACTGGTTTCTGGCAAGAACAAGTTCACCTGCAAGATTCATGAGCGAATCAAGGGCTCTTGTGTTTACCCTTATGGTGGCAGGAGATGTTTCCCGGAAAAATTCTTTTCCAGTTTTAACTTGCTGTATTTTACATGAATCCTTTGAATGCGTACTTTCAGATAAATCGTGAGAAGACTGAACAGATTCTTCCTTAATGCAGCAAGCTTTTGATGAAATAGATGGGGAAATGGGGTTTCCACCCAAAAGCCAGATGTTTTCCTTCCCCATATCTAACAGTGCAATAACATCTTCAAGATCAAGGACACATGCAAAAGCTATGAAAAGATAGGGATTGGTCCCCGTCTTGAATGACAAAACCTGACCATAGTCTTTTATATCATCCAGGATATCTTCTTTTGATTTTTCCGTGAACCCAGGATCATTTTCAAGATCGATACGGAGCATGTATATTTTTTTCCCGGAATTTAAGACTCTTACAAGGTCTTCTTCCGGAATCATCATCTCAGAAAAAATATCTTCCAAGGAAATCTGAGGTGTCGGGGTTTCAGGCTCGACAATCAATTCTTTTATCGGAGCTTGCCCTTCGTTTATCGAGTCAAGGGCTTCCAATGCTGGAGAAATGTCAATTTCATCGCTAGTGTCAATATTTTTCACAAGGTTTTTTAATGTGTCAGAGGCAATCAGCAAGGAATTGATGATTGCTGGATGAGGGGTGATTTTTCTGCTTCGAATCTGACCAAGCAAGGTTTCCATTTTATGTGCCAGGTCTTTCAGGTGATTTAAGCCTATGAGTCCTGCTCCGCCCTTGATGGAATGAGCAGCCCTGAAGACCTTGTTAATCAGTACCATATCAATGTTATCTCCAGCCCTTTCAATTGCCAAGAAATCATTTTCAATGGTTGAAAGATGTTCCGTTGCTTCTTCAACAAAAGTCTGTAAAAGCTCCTCAGAGCTGATCGCCATGATTCATCCCTTGCGTTTTTTTACCTTTAATATGTTGTCATAAAAGAAGTCATGGGTTATTTATAATTTTCAGTTGTAATCATAAGTCATCGTCATTTTCGTAGGAAGCCGAAATATCGGATATTGGTTAAACTGAAAATTTATTCTTGATGATAAGTGACAGAAACAGACTGAAAATTATGCAAAAAACCTGCCAGATACAATATAAACTAATATGAGGGTTACATGAGAGTGCTACTCATATCTGCAAACACAGAGCAGATCAATATGGCTGTACTTCCTTTGGGAATGGCCTGTGTTGCGGCAGCAGCCGAGAATGCTGGACACATTGTGGAAACTGTCAACCTCATGACACAAGTCGATGTTAGTTCACTGATAGAAAATGCCATAATAGCTTTTTCACCCGAAGTTATCGGTATTTCTGTACGCAATATTGACAATCAGTACATGGAAGCACCTGATTTTTATCTTAATTCAGTAAAAAATGTTGTTTCAGAATGCAGGAAATCATCAAATTCACCAATAGTTCTGGGTGGTGCAGGCTACAGTATTTTCCCCGAGACAGCGCTCAAGTACCTTGGCGCAGACATGGGAATTCAGGGAGAAGGAGAAGCTGCCTTTGTTCAGCTTCTTGACAGAATTCATCAAAAAACTGATTTAGCCGGGTTACCTGGTCTTTACCTGCCTGAAAATGATGGTTTACAAAAACCGACATTTACAAAAAATCTGGATAATTTTTTTATTCCTCTTCCAAATACACATCTCAGCCCTCATTTCGGAATAAAAGAAGACGAACTGTGGATTCCTTTTCAGACAAGGCGTGGATGCCCCATGGATTGCAGTTATTGTTCAACAGCAACCATAGAGGGCAGGATCATGAGAAAATTTTCTCCAGATAAAGCAGTTGATGCTCTAATCAGATATGTTGAAACAGGATTTAATCAGTTTTTCTTTGTAGATAATACATTCAATCTTCCTGTATCCTATGCTATGGAAATCTGTGACAGAATAATAGATGCCAAATTGAATATTAGATGGCGCTGCATTTTTTATCCATGGAAAGCAGGCGATGAGCTGATAGAAAAAATGGCAAGAGCAGGGTGCACAGAAGTCAGTTTCGGGTTTGAAAGCAGTTCCGAGAAAATTCTGAAACTGTTTCACAAAAGGTTCAGACCAGATGAGGTCATAATCATATCAGAGACTCTTAAAAAACATGGCATAAGGCAAATGGGTTTCCTGATGCTTGGAGGCCCGGGTGAAACCATGGAAACGGTTGAAAAAAGCCTTCATTTTGCAGACTCTTTACAGCTTGAATCCATGAAAATAACTTTAGGCATAAGAATTTATCCCTATACAGCTCTTGCAGGGGTTGCAATGAAAGAAGGCATCATTTCATCTGAGGCAGAACTTCTGTATCCTAAATTTTATATGGTAAACGAATTGAAAGACAGAATATCCGAAACAGTAAATGACTGGATGAAGGATCGCCAGCACTGGAGAAGATGACATGATTGAAAAAACAGCTCACCAGAACAAATTTAACGTGAAGGAGGCATAAATGACAGGCCATCCCAACAGCTTTGGCACCAGGCAAAGCCTTAGCACAGATGAAGGATATTTTACATATTTCAGTCTGCAAAAGCTTGCACAGCACGGTTTTTCAGGCATAGACAGGCTTCCTTACTGCATAAGAATACTCATTGAGAATATGCTTAGAAATGAAGACGGCATTTTGATAACGTCCATGGATATTGAAAAACTGGCTTCATGGAACCATGGATCAGTTGCTTCGGACGAAATTCCTTTTATGCCGGCAAGGGTTCTGCTTCAGGATTTTACTGGTGTTCCCGCTGTAGTTGACCTTGCAGCCATGAGGGATGCTGCCCAGCGTCTTTATGGAACCCCATCGAAAATTAATCCGCTGATTCCTGCCGAGCTCGTAATAGATCATTCCGTACAGGTGGATTCTTTCGGATCTTCAAACTCAACAACAGAAAACACTGATTTCGAGTATTTAAGAAATTCGGAACGCTATGCTTTTTTACGGTGGGGCCAGAAGTGTTTTGAAAACTTCAGAGTTGTTCCACCTTCGACAGGAATCTGTCACCAGGTCAATCTTGAATATCTTGCAACTGGGGTTTCAGTAACTAAGAATGCTTCAGGAAAGATTGTTTTTCCTGACACGGTAGTAGGGCTCGATTCTCATACAACCATGATAAATGGACTGGGAGTTCTTGGTTGGGGAGTTGGAGGGATTGAAGCAGAAGCAGTCATGCTTGGAAGACCTTATTATCTTCTTGCTCCTTCTGTAATCGGTTTCTGTCTTGAAGGAAAGCTTCCAGATAATGTAAATGCTACAGATCTGGTCTTGAATATCACCCAGATGCTCAGGGAAAAAGGTGTTGTAGGAAAATTTGTTGAATTCTACGGCCCTGGTGTTTCAGGTTTAGGAATCGAAAACAGGGCAACTGTTGCCAATATGGCACCTGAATACGGTGCGACAATGGGCTTTTTCCCTGTTGACGAAAAAACCATAGACTATCTGAGACTTACCGGGAGGGGTCAAAAAACTCTCGCTCTTATGGAAAATTACTACAAGGCACAGGGGCTTTTCAGGACAGATGACTCCCAACCCTGTCTTTACAGTGATCATGTAGTTCTGGACATGTCTTCTGTAGAGCCTTGCCTTGCTGGCCCCAAACGTCCACAGGAGCGCGTTCTTCTTTCCAGGATGAAGACTTCCTTTGATAACATACTGAAGGATAACTGCGGCATTCCTTCAAGACCTGTTGGAGCACCAGGTTTCTGGGAAAACGAGGGAGGCAAATCTCTTCCCAATGATCTTTATGAAGTAAATGGCGAAACCTGTAAGATGGTTTCTGAACAAAAAGACTCGGCAGATCAAGACAGAGGCATTGGCCACGGTGCAGTTGTTATTGCTGCAATAACCAGTTGCACAAACACATCCAATCCATCGGTTCTCATGGCAGCAGGGCTCATGGCAAAAAATGCCGTAGAACATGGACTTACAGTAAAACCGTGGGTAAAAACAAGCCTTGCTCCTGGTTCAAGAGTTGCCCTCGACTATCTTAAAGCTGCAGGTTTAATGGAATATCTCGAACTCCTGAATTTTTACCCTGTCGCCTTCGGCTGCACAACCTGCATAGGAAACAGCGGACCGCTGCCTGATAACATCACAAGCACCATAAAAGAAAAGGGTCTCATAGTAGCCTCGGTTCTTAGCGGAAACAGAAATTTTGAAGGAAGGATAAACCCCTTAACCAGGATAAATTACCTGGCCTCTCCCCAGCTTGTTGTTGCCTATGCAATAACAGGAACCGTAGATATTGATTTTGATCTTGAACCTATAGGAAAAGACATCAATGGCTCCCCTGTATTTCTAAAAGACATCTGGCCGTCTTCAGAAGAAATAGAAGAGCTCGTTAATAAATATATTACCCCCGACAGATACAAGAATGCTTATGCATCAGTTTTTGAAGGTGATAAAAGGTGGAAGTCTCTTCCCACGCCGGAAGGGGCTTTATATAACTGGGATAACTCATCTACATATATTAAGGAGCCGCCGTTTTTTCTTGAGATTACCAGGGAAGTCAAAAAACCTCAGAATATCCTTGGCGCAAGGGTTCTTGCTCTTTTGGGTGACAGCATTACAACAGATCATATCTCTCCTGCAGGTGCAATTCCAGTCAACAGCCCTGCAGGACAGTATCTTATAGGCCAGAACGTCCTGCCTTCAGATTTTAATTCTTATGGGGCAAGGCGCGGCAATCATGAAGTCATGATGAGAGGAACACTTGCCAACATCAGGCTTAAAAACAAACTAACTCCGGATGTTGACGGAGGATGGACATTGCTGCTTCCTGAAGGCGAGAAGATGAGCATCTACGATGCTGCCATGAAATACAGGGAGAAAAAGACCAGCCTCATAATAATTGCAGGAAAGGAGTATGGTACAGGAAGCTCCCGCGACTGGGCAGCCAAGGGAGTCATGCTTCTTGGGGTCAAGGCAGTAATTGCTGAAAGCTTTGAAAGAATTCACAGAAGCAATCTTATATGCATGGGCATCCTGCCTCTTCAGTTCATGTCAGGTGAAAGCCATGGCTCCATTGGCCTGGATGGAACCGAAACATTTGACATAGTGGGTATAGAATCGGATCTTCATACGAGGAAGAAACTTCTGGTGAACGCATTCCATAAAGATGGAAGAAGTGCGGAGTTCAGTGTTGTTTCAAGGATCGACTCCCAGGCCGAGTTAACCTATTATCAAAATGGCGGCATTCTTAATTATGTGCTCAGGAACCTCTACTGATGAGTAAGGAAGAACTAATTCTTGCCATAGACTGCGGCACCCAGAGCCTCAAGGCCATGGTATTCAACCTGAACGGAAACCTTCTTGACAAGGAGCAAGTGTTTTTTTCACCTTATTTTTCAGAGAATCCGGGATGGGCTGAACAAGACCCAGGGGTCTTCTGGAATGCACTCTGCACTTCTTGTCAGAAGATATGGGAAAGGGGTCTCATTTCAAAAAACAGCATAGCCGGAGTCACTCTTACGACTCAGCGCGGAACTGTCATAAATGTCGATGAATCAGGAAAACCACTGAGGCCTGCCATGCTTTGGCTCGATCAGAGGAAAACCCATGGTCAGTTACCTGTAAAAGGGTCATGGGGATTTATTTTCAAAATTCTGAGACTCAGTGACACTATAGCTTATTTTCAGGCAGAAGCAGAAGCTAACTGGATAAGGACATATCAGCCTGATTTGTGGCGGGCTACCCACAAATACCTTCTTCTTTCAGGTTATCTGACTTTAAAGCTTACAGGTGAATTTGTTGATTCAATAGGATGTCAGGTCGGATACCTTCCCTTTGATTTCAAGAATCTTGACTGGGCTAAATCCTGGGACTGGAAATGGCTTTGTCTTCCCATAGATCCTAAGGTGTTGCCTTCCCTTGTTCCTGTTGCCCAGTCTCTTGGACAAATTACTTCTGCTGCATCCGTGGCAACAGGGATTCCAGCAGGCCTTCCCTTGATCGCTGCGGCTGCCGACAAGGCCTGCGAGGTAATTGGCTCAGGAAGTCTTGAACCATATACAGGATGTCTTAGTTACGGCACAACCGCAACTATAAATGTTACACATAAAAAATATGTTGAAGCCATTCCTTTGCTTCCTTCATATCCATCTGCTGTTCCGGGACATCATTCCATCGAGGTTCAGATTTTTAGGGGATACTGGATGATAAGCTGGTTCAAGGAAGAATTCGGTCATCCTGAAATTCATCTTGCTGCTGAAAACGGCTTTGCTCCTGAAGAACTTTTTGAAGAACTGGTTAAAGCCGTACCAGCCGGCTCCATGGGTCTGATTCTTCAGCCTTACTGGAGCCCAGGTCTTAAATTTCCCGGCCCAGAGGCAAAAGGTGCTATAATAGGTTTCGGTGATGTGCATTCCAGGGCTCATCTCTACCGCTCTATCATAGAAGGACTTGCCTATGCACTAAAAGAAGGAATGGAGAGAATTGAAAAAAAAACTAAAATTCCCATAACCTATCTGAAGGTTTCTGGCGGAGGCTCACAAAGCCAGAGTGCAATGCAGATAACAGCAGACATTTTCGGACTGCCTGCAGCAAGACCAAGGCTTTATGAAACATCGGGTCTTGGTGCAGCCATTGCCGCAGCAGTTGGTCTGGGACTTCACAGCAGTTTTCCTCATGCAGTCAAGGCAATGACCCATATTCTGGATGTATTTGAACCCAATATGAATACTCATGAGCTGTATGAAGCAATTTATCATGATGTTTACAAAAAAATGTATAAGAAGCTTAAACCTTTTTACAAAAAAATACAGAAAATCACAGGCTATCCCAGATAATAAAAGAAAGTTTATTTGATGTTAAGTATAGAAAATCTTTCAAAAAGCTTCGGAGAGCATGTTCTCTTTGATGGCATAAATTTTAAAATCAATTCCAGGGAAAGAATCGGGCTTGTAGGAAGAAACGGACACGGAAAAACCACTCTCTTTAGAATCATTGCAGGTGAAGACAGCCCTGAAACAGGTTCTGTTCTTATTCCAAAGAATTACCGCATAGGTTATGTCAAGCAGCATATTGATTTTTCCAAGAGAACAGTTCTTGAAGAAGCCATCACAGGGCTTCCAGAAGGCTATAAAGATGATTCCTGGAAAGCTGAAAAAATTCTTGCAGGACTCGGTTTTTCACTTCAGGACATGAAAGAGTCACCATATAATTTTTCAGGAGGATTTCAGGTCAGGCTAAATCTTGTAAAAGCCCTACTTTCAGAACCTGACCTACTTCTTCTGGACGAACCAACAAACTATCTTGATATTACTTCAATAAGGTGGATAGAGAATTTTCTTTTGAGCTGGCCTCATGAGCTTATGCTGATTACTCATGACAGGGGGTTCATGGACAAGATAGTAACCCATACACTGGGCATTCATCGTCGAAAAGTAAGGAAAATAACCGGAAACACGGAAAAATATTATGCCCAGATAGCAATGGATGAAGAAGTTTTCGAAAAAACAAGAATTAATGACGAAAAACGCCGCAAAGAAATCGAAGTGTTCATTTCACGCTTTCGGGCAAAGGCAAGGCTTGCCAATATGGTCCAGTCAAGGATCAAGACTCTTTCAAAAATGACAAAACAAGAAAAACTGGAACAAATAAAGACCTTAGAGTTTTCCTTTCAGACAAAGCCTTTTCAGGGGAAAAACGTATTATCCGCACAGAATCTTCAATTCAGATACGACAGCAAAATCCCTCTCATAGAGGATATCAGCTTTACTGTACAGGCTGGTGAAAGAATCTGTGTCATAGGAAAAAACGGGAAAGGGAAAACCACTCTCTTAAAGCTTCTAGCAGGTTCTTTGCCCCTTAGTGAAGGAAGCATTACATATCATCCTGAGGTTGCCCTGGGAGTGTTTGAACAGACAAATATAAAGACTCTTGTTGATCATCGAACTGTAGAAGAAGAAATCCTTTATTCTCACGCTCATGTTGAAAGACAGCTTGCAAGAAATATCTGTGGTGCAATGATGTTTGAAGGGAACTCTGCACTCAAGAAGATCGCTGTTCTTTCAGGAGGTGAAAAAAGCAGGGTAATGCTTGGAAAGGTTCTTGTAACACCCGTTAATCTGCTACTTCTTGATGAGCCCACAAACCACCTCGACATGGAATCCTGCGATGCTCTGCTTGAGGCTATAGACAGCTTTGATGGCACTCTTGTCATGGTAACGCATAACGAGCTTTTCCTTCATGCTTTGGCAGAGCGCCTCATCGTCTTTAACGGCTGCAGTGTATCTGTATTCAACGGCAGGTATCAGGAGTTTCTCGATAAAGGCGGCTGGGAGGATGAAGATGTTTCAGAACAGAAATCTTCTGAAGAATCACTTTCAGAAAAGCTTTCTCCAAAAAAACTTCGTCAGCTTCGCTCTGAAATCATAACCCTTCGTTCCAGGACTTTAAAACCCATGGAAAAACGCCTTGCTGATATCGAAAAGGGAATCGGCCGTCATGAAAAACATATAGAAGATTGCGGTATATCCATGACAGAAGCCTCAAGGGCAAACGATGGTGAAAGAATTGTAAAGCTTTCTCGTGAGCTCAAGAATTCACACCAAACAATAGATCGTTTGTTTGATGAACTGGAAACACTCACAGATTCTTATGAAGAACATAAAAAGAAATTTGATCAGCAGCTTGCAAACCTTGAAAAGGTTTTCTGAGTGAGAAAAAAACTGAATTACACGCTTATAGATCATACTGCGGATTATGGCATCGAGGTTTTCGGAAAAGATATCAAGAGCCTCTTCGAAAACGCCGGGATTGCTCTTTTTGATCTGATATCTGATACAGAGCTTCTGGAAGCAAAAAATGAATTCAGAATCCAGGTATCAGGATTAGATTTTCCAGATCTTATGGTCAACTGGCTAAGAGAAATTCTCTATTTCTGGACGGGTATGGAAATGCTCGGGAAGGATATCGAATTGATAGAAATTACAGAATTCGATCTGACAGCACTCGTCAGGCTTGATAATTTTGACAAGGAGCGCCATTTCATAAATCATGAAATCAAGGCTGTCACCTATCACGGGATAGATGTTAGAAGTATTCCCGGCGGGTGGAAGGCGACCGTCATCCTGGATGTATAAAATCAGGGCATCTAGACTGAAAGCGTTTGGGTGGAAGAGCTGAGAGCCTTTTCAGCCTGAAACAACTGAGTGGATACAAAATAAGGAGTTGCCGCCATGACAGTAAAACTTGAAAGAATCGATGAATACAGATGGGAAATTCCCATGACAGGGGATATGAGGGTTCCTGGTATAATCTATGCAGATGAGTCTATGACCGGAGCAGGCGATTCCTTGGAAGCATTGAATCAGGTGGCAAATGTTGCAACCCTTCCCGGAATCATAAAGGCTTCAATGGCAATGCCGGACATGCACTGGGGATATGGTTTTCCAATAGGCGGTGTTGCTGCTTTTGACTGGCAGTCAGGTATAATTTCTCCAGGGGGGGTTGGCTATGATATAAATTGCGGTGTAAGGCTTGCCGGAACATCCTTGACAGCCGAGGAAGTCAAGCCTAGAATAACCGATCTTGTGAACGCCCTTTACCAGAATATACCCTGCGGCGTTGGCTCGACCGGATCTGTCAAGCTGTCTTCTTCTGATGAAAAAAACGTATTAAAAACAGGAAGCCAGTGGGCAGTAAGGCAAGGGCTTGGGGAAGAAGCCGATCTGGAGCACACTGAAGACAGAGGATGTCTTCTGGATGCAGACCCTTCTGATGTCAGCGACAAGGCCATGGACAGAGGGAAAAAACAGCTTGGAACCCTGGGATCAGGTAATCATTTTCTTGAAATAGGTGTTGTTGAAAAGATTTTTGATCCTGAAACAGCAGCAATTTTTGGCCTTTTCGAAGGACAGGTCACATTGATGCTTCATTCAGGATCAAGGGGCCTTGGCTATCAGGTCTGTGATGACTATCTTGCAATCATGGCCAAACTCTCCCATAAACTTGGATTCAAGCTTGCGGATCGTCAACTTGCATGCGCCATGATACAGTCGGATGAAGGCATGAAATATTTCAGGGCAATGTCTTGTGCTGCCAACTATGCATGGGCAAACCGCCAGATACTCATGCATCACAGTCAGAAAATAATCGAAAGAGTTCTTGGCATCAGCCCGCGCAACCTGGGCTTTCGTCTTATCTATGATGTTTGTCACAACATAGCAAAAAAAGAAAGGCATTCGGTTGATGGAAAGAACATGAATCTTTGCGTCCACAGGAAAGGGGCGACCAGGGCTTTTCCTCCGGAACATCCATCTCTGTGCAAGGATTACAGAAGAACCGGTCAGCCTGTAATTGTTCCAGGAGACATGGGAACAGCTTCCTACGTTCTTGTCGGAACAGATAAAGCAATGACTGAGACCTTCGGATCAACCTGCCATGGAGCAGGCCGTGTTCTCAGCAGAACTGCTGCCCAGAAAGCAAGCAAGGGAAGAGCCATTCACAGGGAACTGGAAGACAGGGGAATCCATGTGAGATGGACAGGAAGACATACGCTTTCAGAAGAAACGCCTGAAGCCTACAAAAATGTATCCCAGGTAGTCGGTGTTGTACACGGTGCAGGCATATCCAGAAAAGTGGCAAAACTAAAGCCGATTGCAGTAGTAAAAGGATAAATATGCAACCACTCATCATAACAGTAGCCCTGACAGGAAACGTTCCGACCCCGGAAATGAATCCGAATCTTCCTGTAACCCCTGAAGCAATTTCACTTGATGTCAAGCGCTGTTTTGATTCCGGAGCAAGCCTTTTTCATGTTCATGCAAGGGACAGCCTGCAGAAACCTACCCTTGCATCTTCTGTGTTCAAGGAAATAGTCGAAAGAATCAAAGCTGTTTCACCTGATGTGATCATTCAGTTGTCAACAGGCGGAAGAGCCGGTAAAAACTGGGAAGAAAGGGCAAATCCGATAAACCTTTCACCTGAAATGGGCTCTTTTACCACAGGTTCATGCAATCTTCCCGGTATGATTTATGAAAATTCGCCTCAGTTTTTGGAATATCTTGCCTCTGTTTTTAAAAAGAACAAGGTAAAGCCTGAAATAGAGGTCTTTGAAGCAGGAATGATAAACAACGCCTTGTTTCTGACAAAAAAAGGGCTCATGTGCTCACCGCTTCACTTCAATTTCGTTCTTGGGGCTCCTGGCGCAATGCCTGCAACTGCGAGAAATCTTGTTTTTTTGTCTGAAAGCATACCGCCAGCCTCTACATGGACGGCAACCGGTATAGGAAAGGCTCAGATGACGATTGCAGCCATTGCCATGGCTATGGGCGGACATGTGAGAGTAGGTCTTGAAGACAGTTTGATCATGCCTGACGGAAGTAAGGCATCAAATCCTGGGCTTGTTGAAAAAATAGTTGCCATCGCAAGACAGATAGGTAGAAAGATCGCAACTCCAGATGAGGCAAGGGCAATCCTGTCGCTGAATAAAAAATGAATTTTAAGCCCTCGTTGGAATATGAACCACAGGCTGAAGAAAATTTCCTTGAGCGCTGTACACGATTGCAGCCATTTAACTCGTTCTCAAGCTCCTCTGCCTGGGAACGCATCATGCGTGAATGCCTGGCTTTAACTTTAAAAAAAAACTACTCATGGGAGGAAAGAAAATGGACACTCGAAAAAAATGGATCATTGGAAAAGTTCTTGGTCTTGCTCTTGCTGCATGTGTTCTTGGCTCAGGAAG
This sequence comes from Desulfobacteraceae bacterium, assembly GCA_037439445.1. GTDB lineage: Bacteria > Desulfobacterota > Desulfobacteria > Desulfobacterales > Desulfatirhabdiaceae > JBBIWB01. Next base: position 22,468 of record JBBIWB010000043.1, read on the forward strand.
CGTATCTGGATCAGGCCAGACCCAACCTGGAGCTGATGCTTCCTCTATGGCTTCCATCATCCGCTGGCTTGGACATGACAGCTTCAGAATAGATGGAGAAGGGATAGTCATTTATATAGACCCTTATCAAATCAAGCCAGGGCCCAAAGCAGACCTCATACTTATTACCCACGATCACAGAGACCATGCATCCCCTGAAGATGTAGCAAAAATTCAGGATGATAAAACAATTATAGTAACCGTTGCTTCTGCAGCAGCCAAACTATCCGGCCAGATTCAAACCGTTAAACCAGGGGATAAGATAATTGTTAAGGGAATACCAATCGAGGCTGTCCCTGCATACAATGTCAACAAGTTCAGAAGCCCCGGAGTTCCGTTTCATCCCAGAGAATCAGGTTTTGTAGGCTTCATACTTACTGTAAAAGGCATCAGGATTTATCATGCTGGAGACACTGACGTAATTCCTGAAATGAAAGACTTCAAATGTGATGTTGCACTTCTTCCTGTAAGCGGCACATATGTCATGACTGCTGATGAGGCCCTGGAAGCAGCAAAAATAATTCAACCCAAACTTGCCATTCCAATGCATATAGGAAGAGGCATAGGAAGCCAGGCTGACCTGGATCATTTCAAGGCTAAATCAACCGTTCCATCCATTATTATGACCATGGAATGAGACGCTCTGGTAAGAAATCAGTATTTTACAATCAAATTATTGCCGTTTATCTATAACAGGCCTTTGCCTGCAAAATAAGTGTTGATCAAATTCATCACACTAAAAGGCTATTCCAGCCGATGCCGCCAAGCGGCACGGCTGGTTTTTGGAATAATGCATTTTGTATCATCAAGAATCACTAAGGAATCATAACGGTTTACAGTGAAATAGGCCACGGGGCAAACTTCCAACTTTTTACCGCTTCCGGAGAAAGAAGCACTGCCCGAGATTCCCATTGCAGAGGAGATTGTAAAAGAAGGAGAGGCTATTCTTTTGGTTGACATCGAAACCCTTATGAACAAAGGCGATCAAAGTGAAAATGTTTTTTAAACCCCTTTCTCCCTGAACCTTTCAGCAACAACAGTGTCAATTATCATCTGTGTCAGGTGATAACAGATGCCCGGGATCAGTGCCATGGGATAAATGGCTGCAAAATAGTCCGCCCAAATCAGATATGAGACTGTCAGTGTTTTCTGTGATGTGTGAATTGTGAATGCAACAGTGGATGCCCAATCCAGCCTGATGCCTTTGGATATTCCATAGTTCATTCCAAGTATGAGAAAATGCAGTACAATCATAAATCCTGCAACAATGATCATTGATTTGCCTGCCTCCAGGATTTTCCCAGTCGAGCTTGCAACAGCGTTAAAAATAATCAGAAGTACCACGCACTGCTGAAAAATAGAAAAAAACTCTTTATACCCTGAAAGTTTTTTTATCACCATAGGACGTACCATCTGACCTATTACTGTAGGGACAAGAACTGTCACCAAAAGCCCTGAAAGCATTTTCAAGACAGGCAGATCTATATTTGTTCCTATACCTACTAGCAAATTCAGTGAAAAAGGTATGGTAAATAGAGCGAGAAAGTTTCCAAGAACACATATAAAGAGGGAAAGAGGAACATTACCCCTTCCGATGGCTGTCATGACGGTACCTGAAGCAACCGTAACAGGCGCTGTCGCAATGATACAGACGCCGATGATGAATTCCTGAGACAACACAAAATGAGCCATCAACCAGGCTGAAAGGGGAAACAGGAAGAGGGAAGAAATCATTGCAGCAGCAGGAGCTCTAAAATTACGCAGATGACTGGCAATGCTCGAGGTATCGAGTGTTAGTCCGGTGATGAAGAAAGCCAAAAATAAGCCGATGTTCAGAATACCGTAAGCCCTTACCAATCTGCCAATGTCCGGAAAAACATAGGCAAGTAAAATCATTACTGCGATTCCGATAAAAAACCATTGTTTCTTTAGAAATGACACGTTAAGTCCTCTTTTGTCAATTAAACAGAACACTCTGTGGTTTGACGAATGTACAAGCTTGAGAGCTGCGAAGTTTACTAAAAAACGAGTCAAGCCACAAGACTTAATCCGTCATTTTCAGCCTGAGACAAATGGAAGTTCATTATTGAATTTTTGAAGTAACAAAGTTATGATGAAATCTTAAAAAGTCACTGTTCAGCCGGCTTTTTTGTCAAGCCGCCAAATTTGATGAACTCGTAAAAAGTCAACGGACGGCGTTGTAAAAAGGCCGCAGGCAAGGCGCGCAAATCCTTAAGGAATGAGGCGTACTTATGGTACGCCGCAATGACGAAGGATGCAGCGCAAGCGCTGCATCCGGCCTTTTTACGATGCCGTCAAATTTAAAGGCATGTCAAGAAAAGTATGGAAAATGAGAGATGCACTTTCCTTTCCACAGGGGACTCAGACCGCTCCCGTCAAATAAGGCAAAATAAGAGGAGAAACTGCATGAAAAAAAACACCCGCATTGAACACGATTTTCTGGGTGAAAAGGAAATCCCCGCTGACGCCTATTATGGTATACAAACCCTTCGGGCAATTGAGAATTTCAAGATAACAGACATTCCCATTTCCATCGAACCAATGATGATAAAGGCATTGGGTTATGTGAAAAAAGCATCTGCAAAAGCCAACAGAGACCTTGGGGTTCTGCCGGAGGATATAGAATGGGCAATAATCCGAGCCTGCGATGCGCTTATAGCCGGAGAACTGGTGGAACAGTTCAAGGTTGACTGCATTCAGGGGGGCGCTGGAACATCTACCAACATGAACGCCAACGAGGTTATTGCAAACAAGGCCCTGGAAATCATGGGCCATCCCAAGGGCAGCTACAATATTATCCATCCCAACAATCACGTCAATTGTTCCCAGTCAACTAATGATGCGTATCCTACTGCTTTTCGCGTTGCACTGCTGCTGATCATCCCAAAGCTGACAACAGCATTATCCTCTCTGGCCGCAGCCTTTCAGAAAAAAGCAATAGAATTCAGTGATGTACTTAAGATGGGCCGCACCCAGCTCCAGGATGCTGTGCCCATGACACTGGGTATGGAATTCGGCGCGTTTGCAAATACGCTTTTAGAGGATGTGGAGAGACTTCAGGCAGTCTGCGAACTCTTTCATGAGGTCAACCTGGGTGCTACAGCCATAGGTACGGGCATAAATGCACCCTCCGGTTACCGTGCACTTGCAGTTGACTATCTTGCTCAGCTTACGGGTCTGCCCATGAAAAGCTCCAAGGATCTTATTGAAGCCACCTGGGACACAGGCGCTTATGTTCAGCTTTCCGGCGTACTTCGTAGGATAGCAGTCAAGCTGTCCAAGATATGTAATGATCTGAGGCTGCTTGCCTCCGGACCCAGAGCCGGCTTCAACGAAATCAATCTGCCCAAGATGCAGCCAGGATCATCAATCATGCCCGGAAAGGTCAACCCTGTAATCCCTGAAGTCGTCAATCAGGTGGCTTTTCAGGTCATCGGCATGGATGTTACTGTAACAATGGCTGCTGAGGCAGGGCAACTTCAGCTAAACGTCATGGAACCGGTCATGGCTTTTGATCTTTTTTCAATGCTTGAAATGCTTCAGCGCGGGTGCAGGGTTCTGGAGAAAAAATGTGTCATGGGCATCACAGCAAACCGCGAACGATGTCTTGAAATGGTACTGAACAGTATCGGGATTGTCACAGTACTTAACCCCATAATCGGATACGATGTATCTGCTGCAATCGCAAGAGAAGCTCTGGAGACTGGACGTTCAGTTCATGAACTTGCCGTTGAGAAGGGACTCATAGAAAAGGAAAAACTGGATAAGCTTCTGTCCATCGAAAATCTTATGAATCCTAAATTTTTCAGATGAACTGTTAGCAGCCTGCACCATCAAATATCATGGGACGATCATGAATGACCATGAACTTTTCTGAAGCCTTTGTATATGAGTTTTTGCGATGACGTCAATTTTAGCTACTGCCAAAAACATCGACTGGTTCAGTTTTCAAGTGAAATCGG
>JBBIWB010000044.1:0-26212 GCA_037439445.1 Desulfobacteraceae bacterium
CCTTGCCTGCGGCCTTTTTACAAAGCCGTCCGACGGACTTTTTACGAGTTCATCATTCTTCAGCTCGGTACATATTTGCAGTCCTTGTATCAAAAATGTTTTTACTTCGACAGATTTTAAACTTTTCACAAATAACAAAGAAATTACAGAGGACACCATGAAAGTTAATCCGGATTTTGTTTCACCTTGTGGCCTTTACTGCGGAGTTTGTGCCATTCATATTGCGCACCGTGATAATAATCAGAAATTAAAGGAGCGCCTGGCAGGTCTTTACAGGGGAGAAGTTCCTGGCAAGGGGACGCTTCCTGGTACTGAAAATCTTTCAACAGAAGATATAAAATGCAACGGATGCTTGTCTGATGTTCTGTTTATGCATTGCAGGCAGTGTGAAATCAGGGCCTGCACAATAAAGAAAGGCTACACAGGATGTCATCAATGCGAGGAATTTCCCTGTCAGCATATTGAAAATTTTCCCATGACTGTCGGGAAAAAAGTTATTTTGCGGGCTGTTCCACATTGGCGGAAAGTGGGGACAGAAAAATGGATTCAGGATGAAGAAGCCCGCTATGTTTGCCCTGAATGCAGCAACAAAGTATTCAGGGGTGCGGCAAAATGTAACCAGTGTAAAGCAAAGCTTGACCTGGACTAGTTGTTTAGCAGAACCTATCTGTCGGACATTTAGCAGTAATATCTGGATTAATGGGACTATGGATAATCGACCCATTGATGCCTATAACTGCTTCTGTGATGGGAACTTCTGCTCCTGAAATCTGAAGAGCTTTTCGCACTATATTTGGAAGCCCGGAACAGCAAGGGACTTCCATGCTGAGAACCGTTATGCTCTTGATACCTGCAAACTTAAAAATTTTCGCAAATTTATCTATATAGCTCTTTGAATCATCTAATTTAGGGCAACCCATCATCACAGTTTTTCCCCTCAGGAAGTCTTTGTGAAAGGAAGAATAAGCAAAAGGAACACAGTCTGCCACTACAAGAAGATCGGAGCCTGCCAGAAAAGAAGCATTCGGAGGCACAAGGCTTATCTGAACAGGCCAGTTAGACAGGCCTGACTTCTCCTCCTCCCTGGATTTGCAGCCTGAAGAAAGGCCTGCTTGCTCACAGGCTGAAGGCGAAGAAAATATATGATGATTCGCAGACGGACATCCAGCGGGTACAGATGCTTTTCCATGGGTTTTCCCCAGGAGCTCTTCAACTGCAGCTTCGTCAAATTCTTCTGTTTCACGCTCCACGATTGTAAGTGCATTAACTGGACATTGTCCGATGCATGCACCTAACCCATCGCAGTATTTGTCTGCAATGACGCAGGCCTTGCCATCAATTATCTTCAGAGCACCTTCAGCACATCCTGTTACACAATTTCCGCATCCGTCACAGCGTTCTTTGTCAATTTGAATTATCTTGCGTAGTATTTTCATGATTTTTGCTCACCAATCCTTGTAACCAATCAGATGTTCAGGCTGTTGGCAGTTTCACATTGCCTGTTCCAGTTGCCTTAAAGCCTGGAGCAGTTTCATCAGGGGCAGCGCTTGCAATCTGCTGCCCCTGTTTTAATCAGTGAGGGTATTATCCCAGAATCGCCTTCAAGTCTTCATCAGGAGTCGTTATAGGCATGATGTTGAAATTCTTCACAAGCACATCGAGCACATTCGGGGTAATGAAGGCAGGAAGGCTTGGACCAAGGCGGATGTTTTTGATGCCAAGGTGCAGAAGAGTCAGTAAAATTGCACAGGCCTTCTGTTCATACCAGGAGAGAATCATGGAAAGCGGCAAGTCGTTAACTCCGCACCCGAAAGCATTGGCAAGAGCCACTGCAATCTGTATCGCTGAATATGCGTCATTGCACTGTCCAACATCAAGAAGCCTTGGTATCCCGCCTATATTGCCGAGGTCCTTGTCAAAGAAGCGGAATTTCCCGCATGCAAGGGTCAGGACAACGCAATCAGCAGGAACTTTTTCCACAAATTGAGTGTAGTAATCTCTTCCAGGCTTTGCACCGTCACAGCCGCCAACCAGGAAAAAATGCCTTATGGCCTTGTTCTTTACAGCATCTATTACTGCACCTGCAACTCCCATAACCGAATTTCTGGCAAATCCGACCATAACTGACTTACCCTCAACATCTTCTGTGAATCCGGGAAGCTCAAGGGCTTTTTCAATAACAGTCGAAAAATCTTTGTTTGTAATGTGCGTAACACCAGGCCAGCCCACAAGCCCTGTTGTAAAAATATTGTCCTGATAGACTTTGCCGGGTCTTTGGATGCAATTTGTAGTCATCAAAATCGCCCCTGGGAAAGCTGCAAATTCTTTAGCCTGATTTTGCCATGCTGTTCCGTAATGACCTACAAAATGCTGATATTTCTTGAGCTCAGGGTAACCGTGGCAGGGAAGCATTTCGCCATGAGTATATACATTTATTCCCTTCCCCTGGCTCTGCTTCAGTATTGCTTCAAGGTCTTTCAGGTCATGCCCGGAAACCAGGATCGCTTTTCCTTTCTTAGCTCCAAGAGAAACTGCTGTCGGAACAGGATGTCCATAAGTTCCTGTGTTTGCAGCATCCAGAAGCTCCATTGCCCTCAGATTGATTTCACCGCATTTCAAGGCAAGCCCTACTAGTTCCTCTGCTCCGAGACTCTTGTCGAGTGTTGCAGCCAGTGCTTCATGTATAAATGCATAGACCTTGTCATCGCTTTGCCCTAAAATTGCAGCATGATCGGCATAGGCCGAGACACCCTTGACTCCATAGGTGAGTAACTGCTGCAGGGAAAGAATGTCAGGATTGGCCTCCGGATCAGCCTTGACTCCAACAGACTCCCCTTGTTTGATCATGCCTTCAAGGGTTTTTGCAGGAATGAAGTCAGCAGGACCGATTGGTAGGGAAGTCTTGATTTTTGCTTTCAATTCATCCCTTTTAGCAATGCATTCGTTTACCAGCACCACAAACCGGTCTGGATCAAAATCGACATTCGTTAGGGTTGAAAAAACGGCTTCACACGTAAACCTGTTAATGCTATGATCTACAGACGTACATTCCTTTCTGGCTGTTACAGCAGCCTGAGAAAGGCCTTTTAAGGTATATATCAATAAATCCTGAAGGGCTGCTACTTCCGGCTGCTTTCCACAGACACCGACCTTGGTGCATCCTTCGCCTTTTGCCGTCTGTTCACATTGAAAACAAAACATGGTAATCTCCTTTCTGTTAATGTATATTTGGTTATTGAACTATGGTTTTTCATCAAGGTTGATTACTTTCTACACTATGCAAAAAACGTTTTCCTTGACTTAAGTCAACAAACATTAAAAAATGGGAAATCCATGAAAAACGTTATCAAGATCATTGCAAATACTCCGCTTTTTAAGGGGCTAAATGAACACGTTCTTCAGGAAGTCTGTGCAATTACTGTTCAAAAAGACTATGGTAAGGGACAGTTTATTTTTACTGAAGGGGACGATGGAAACGGGTTTTACATTGTTGCAAACGGTAAAGTCAAAATCTTCAAGGTTTCTGCTGAAGGCAAAGAGCAGATTCTTCACATTTTCGGGCAAGGCGAGCCTTTTGGAGAAGTCCCTGTTTTTACAGGCCGCCCTTTTCCGGCAAATGCCCAGGCCATTGTCAAAACCAGTCTAATCTTTTTCCCAAGAAATGCTTTTGTAGAAAATATCAACAGGAATCCTTCCCTGGCGCTCAGCATGATGGGAGTGTTAGCCATGAGGCTGAGGGAGTTTACTGTTCAGATTGAAAATCTTTCACTTAAGGAAGTTCCGGGAAGACTCTCTGCTTATCTGCTTAATTTATCAGATGAACAGAAGAACCGGGATATTGCCAGACTCACCATTTCAAAAAACCAGATTGCCAGTCTGCTTGGAACTATTCCGGAGACACTTTCGAGAATTTTTACAAGAATGGCTGCCGCCGGTCTTATCAAGGTTCAGGGAAGCGACATTCTTATTCTTGACCGAAAGGGGATAGAAGATATAGCTGAAAACGGCAAACTGCCTGAAATCTTGAAATAAGCAGTATGCAGGAAAGCGCAAGTACAATCGAGTGTACCTTTTAATGCTTACTGCTCTGATTTCTTCAGCTTTTCAAGGCTGCCAATTCTTTACTTAGAAGACGTATATGCCCCATCTCCTCTTTTATTATCCCATCTATTCGGTTCTTTCCAAGACCTTCAGGAACTGCTTCCTTCATACCAAGATAAAAAACGATGGATTCTTTTTCTGCTTCAATTGCAGCCTTAAGAATTTCCTTCATGGATCTCAGATTTATGGGTTTTTCAAAAAAAACGCGGGTATCGGCTAAAGCCTTCAGATACAATACTGCTTCATGCTCTGGATCAAAAACTGTTGCGACTCTTTCCTTTTCAGGAAGGCCGGCACGCATAGCAGCATAGGTTTTTTCATGCTGTTCTTCCATTTGCGACAACTGAATAAGGAACTTCCTGGTCTGCTGATCCGGTGCATTTTCTGATGCATCCTTGTAAAACTTAGCTCCATTACGTTCTAACTGTTCAGCCATTACGAAAATGTCATCTGCATTAAAATCAAAGCTCATGTTGATATTTCCTTTCGATATGAATTCGTTTGTGTTGAAAGCGCAAATAGAAGATTTAGGCTGATTACATCTTTCTAATACCCTCATCTTGTGTTAATTATAAAGACAGGAAGCGATTTTGTAAAGTATTTGCAAAAAGATATCTTTTTAAGGATACAAAAGAATGGATGATAACTATCTGAAGACTTTTATAGAAAAAATTCAGCTCGGACAAATCGAGCTTAATGAAGCAATGGAAACATTGAAAAAGCTCCCGTTCGAAAATATCGGCTTTGCCCGCATAGATCATCACAGGTGCATCAGAAACGGAGTCCCTGAAGTCATATATTGTGAAGGAAAAACCCTTCAGCAGATTCAAGGAATTGTACAAAGGCTTTCAGTCAATCACAGAAATATAATGGGTACCCGCGCCGGATTTCCTGTATATGAAGCAATCAAGGCCGTTAACCTTCCATGCGAATATCATGAAATGGCAAGAATTGTAGTTGTTAACCCTGAACCGGTTGAAAAAAAAGGCCTTGTTGTAGTAGTCTCTGCAGGAACAGCAGACATTCCTGTGGCTGAAGAAGCCGCAGTCACTGCTGAAACCCTCGGGAATCAGGTCAAGAGGCTTTATGATGTTGGTGTGGCAGGAATACACAGGCTTTTCGCCGTATGGGACGACCTGTGTAAAGCCAATGTAGCAGTTGTTGTAGCAGGAATGGAAGGTGCTCTTACAAGCGTGGTGGGCGGTCTTGTGTCCTGCCCTGTAATAGGAGTACCCACAAGCATAGGTTATGGCGCTAGCTTCAAGGGCATTTCCGCTCTTTTAACCATGCTAAACAGCTGTGCATCAGGAGTATCTGTCGTGAACATAGACAACGGTTTTGGTGCAGGATATCAGGCAAGCAGAATCAATCATCTTGCCATTAACAAACCGGAAACATCAGGCTAAAGCTTCTTTACCCTCAGCATCTTGGTAAGCCCCGGTACCCATACGGGATGTCCTGCGGTAATAATGACAAGGTCTCCTTTTACAACATGCCCTGTTTCAAGAGCAGTCTTTGCGGATTTTTCAATCAGAGCATCAGTGTCTTTTGCATCAGCCACAAGACTTGGCAGACATCCCCAGTAAAGTGCAAGGCGTCTTATGGTAACTGGTTCAGGAGACAAGGCAATGATTTTTCCTCTTGGCCTGAACCTTGAAATCTGTTTGGCTGTATAGCCTGATCTGGTGGGAGCTACAATTCCTGCCGCATCAAGATGATCAGAAAGAACGCATGAAGCATGAGCCACAGACTCTGAAACTTCTTTTTTTGGAACAAGTTTAAGGTAAGAATCATGGGGAAAAGCAGTTTCAGCACTAAGAGCTATTCTGGACATAAACTGAACGGCCTCGACAGGATAATTTCCGCTGGCAGTTTCTTCAGACAGCATGACTGCATCCGCTCCATCAAGAATCGCATTGGCCACATCAGTTGCCTCTGCACGGGTTGGCCTTGGTGAGTCCACCATGGATCGAAGCATCTGTGTAGCGATGATTACCGGTTTTCCTTCAATGTTGGCTTTTCTGACAAGAGATTTCTGAACATTGGGGATGGTCTCAAGAGGTATTTCCACCCCAAGGTCCCCTCTTGCAACCATTATTCCGTCAGCAACTCTTATGATTTCATCTATGTTTCTCAATGCTTCATGTTTTTCAATCTTGGCAATTACCGGAGTATCTTTGCCCTGCTTCTGTATTCTTTCTTTGATGAGGATAATGTCCTCAGGGCTTCGCACAAAAGATAGTCCGATATAGTCAACATCGTTATCGAGACCGAAGGCAAGATCAGCAATATCCTTATCTGTCAATGCAGGAGCTTTTATGGTTCCTGATGGAAGATTTACCCCTTTATGCGAAGTCAATACCCCTCCAGTAATAACCTGACACTCGATCTCTGTTCCTCCTGAAGCCATAACCACCATCTCCATAACACCGTCAGCCAGCATTATTCGATCCCCCTTCCTTACTTCATCAGGCAGACTCTGGTAGTTTACAGATACGCGGTCCTTTGTTCCCATGACTGGCTTGCTTGTAAGAAAAAATGTCTGCCCTGGGTCAAGTCTTATACCTGATTCATGAACTTCACCTATGCGGATTTTAGGACCGCATAAATCCTGTAAAATAGCTACAGGTTTGTTCTCTTCCTGAGATACGGACCTGATTATCTGCATGAGCTTTAGATGACCGTCATGAGTGCCATGGGAAAAATTCAGCCTGGCAACACTCATGCCATTTTTAATCAATGCCCTTATTATTTCTTCAGTACCGCTGGCAGGTCCAATGGTACAAATGATTTTGGTTTTAGGTGCGATCATTTCCCTCCTTACAAATATCGAGGATCATTTTTTCAAGGATGTACTCGGGATTAAGACTGCTTGACTTGAGACTCAAATTTGCCTGATCCAGACTTCTAATCGCTTCAATCAATTCCTTGATAGAAAAGCGTTCTGCTTTTTTCATCAGCGAATAAACAGGATAAGGATTTACAAGCTGTTTTGACAGAAGTATATCGCTTCGAGGATTTGCAGATTTTTTTTCACTTCTTGCATGCTTCTGTTCTTTCTTTTCAGCCGGCTTTTCAACAGATTCTGAGTCGAAATGAAGCTGTTTTTCCCATTGGTCAAGACGGTCAACAAGAATACGGTCATGAGCCTTAAGAACAGGTAAAATCTTTTCCGTAAACTGCTTCTTAAACTGATCAAAAGTCAGGTCTGAATGCCAAAACCTGCCTGCAGGGCTTTCAAGGAAATCCTTTATAACGAGAAGCTTCCTTATCTGGTTGGCAATGGCAGCAATGATCTGGAGAGGGAAAAACCCCCTTGAAAGAACAGATTTAAGATAAAACAGGGATTTTTCGAAATTCCGGTCGCAGAGCGCACCTGTAATTTCGAATATAGGATCCTGTCTTGACCTGGAAAGTACAGACAGGGCATCAACCGTTATGGACTTTCTGCTTCCAGAATATTGGATCAGTTTTTCAAGATTTACTGAAAACTGGCGAAGATCAAAGCCGGTAATCTCCACAAGAGCCTGAAATGCATCCCTTTCCATGGTTTTCCCGTACTGTGCAAGGATTTTTTTCAGATGATCTCCAAGCAAAGCCTCCTGTGCCTTTTTATCTGCCCAGGACTCACCTCTTGGAACAGAACAATCAATGACAAGCCCTTTTTCTTCAAAAGCCTTGTAAAGATTCTTTCGCTTATCCACCATGTCTGCTGTCATTATCAGGTGGTTTGCCCCTGGAAAGCCTCTTTCGACAGCTTTTAGAATGATATCGGACAAGTCTTCACTTGCATTTTTTTGAACAGGATTTTCCAGGCAATGATCCACAAGACCATCCAGCCAGGCCGTATCTCCCATTTCATCCATATCCAGATTCAGCCTGACATAGGTTTTGTCACTGACATCATCCATGGTAAGGTTCAAGACAGACAAAAAGCTGTAAAAAAACCTGGAAGCCGCCTTTAAATCCTTTTCTGCATAAGCATCCTTAGTTTTCAAAAGGATATCGGCAGCGTTTGTTTTGGTGTAAAATATTTTTGTGTCTTCAAAAGCCACAATCTTTGTTCCGGAAAAAAACGAGTAGGTGTTTACCTTTTCAACGACTGAAAAGACATTTTCAGCGATTCCATCAACTGATTCAAAATTTACTGCCTGTTTCTCGGCAGGAACCACTTCATTCACTATAATTTTAAGCGCTGTTTTATAAAGAAGCTCATCTCCGAAAATCAGAATTGCCTGGGGAAGGCCTTGGTCATCCATGCCTTTCAGGTTATGAAGATAGGTTTTTAATTCAGAATAGAGTATATGTGGCATATTGGCAAAAACGCTTAAATTCTGCACAAACGTTCTGCTGCTGCTTCGAGTGTCTGACGGGTTTTGGCAAAACAGAATCTCAAGACTCTGTTGTCATCATTATTCTTGTAAAAAACAGAAGGCGGAATTGCTGCGACTCCGAACTCAGAGCTGAGGCGTACCGCAAAATCTACGTCAGATTCATCGGATATGTCAGAATAATCAAGAAGCTGAAAATAAGACCCTGAACAAGGCAAAATTTTAAATTTTGATCCATGAATCCTTGAACGGAAGAAATCGCGCTTTTCCTGATAAAAAGAAGACAGGCTCAAATATGTATCAGGCTCTGAGATATAATCTGCCAGGGCGTACTGAACAGGGGTATTGGATGCAAAAGTGACAAACTGGTGAATTTTCTGAAATTCCCTGGAAAGAGCCTTTGGCGCCAGGCAGTAACCTGTCTTCCAGCCTGTTGCATGAAACATTTTTCCGAATGAAAAAATCACAAAACTTCTCTCTGAAAGCTCAGGGTGTCTGCACATGCTTTCATGAACCATGTTATCAAAAATGATATGTTCATATACCTCGTCGCTTAGAATCAGGATATCAGTGTTTCGGACAATTCTTGCAAGCTCAGATATATCTTTTCCGGTAAGCACAGAACCAGTAGGATTGTGAGGGGTGTTAAGGATAATAAGCCTTGTTTTTTCGGTTACTGCACCGGAAACTTCATCCCAGTCTATGTGGTAGTCAGGATAACAAAGCTTTACAAAAACAGGAATTCCTCCACAAAGCCTTATTGCAGGTATGTATGAGTCATAGGCAGGTTCAAAGACAATCACTTCATCGCCTGGCCTTACAGATGCGGTGATGGCATCAAATATTGCCTCTGTTGCCCCTGATGTTACAGTAATTTCAGTTGAAGGGTCGTATTTTACCTGATACATGCGAAAGACTTTTTCGGCAATTTTCATTCTCAGAGCCTCCACCCCTTGCATAGGAGCGTACTGATTCATACCCATTTGCATGTATTGCTGAACTTTTCCTATCAGTTCATCTGCAATTTTAAAATCAGGAAAACCCTGAGAAAGATTGATTGCGCCATGGGCATCAGCAAGGGCTGTCATCCTGGAAAAAATTGTTATACCCGTGTCAGGAAGCTTTGATTCAAGACTCATAAAACCTTTACTGATTTACTTTTTTGTTTCTGTATTGTATATAAATATTTTTTAAGGATTCATAAGGGTCTATTGCTGCGTCTTTCATATCCTCATAATCGCCAATACTGTAAGAAAGATCATTTATTTTCTCATGTCCTTTAAGAGACCAGCTTATCGTATCGTTATCCACATAACTTTGTGGGGTTAAAAAATAGTCTCCCGCCATTCCTATTGTATCGCGGAGTGTAGACGGTCCCAAAAAAGGCCACACTATATACAGTCCATTGCCAATCCCAAAAAAAGCAAGGGTTTGCCCGAAATCTTCTTCAGGAGGATTAAGAGAGGCTGAGTCTTTGGCAAGATCCAAAAAACCTGCTATTCCGAAAGTAGTATTATAGAGGAAGCGTCCTGTCTCCGAGGCAGCAGCCTCCATTTTCCCCTGCAAGAAACTGTTCAGAGCTATTCGTGGAGATTTCAGATTACGAAAAAAATTTTTGATGCCTTTTCTTACAATCTCTGGGATGGCAGCCTTATACCCCTGGGCAACGGGTTTAAGAATCCAGAAATACAACCTGTCATTAACTTCAAACATTGCTTTGTTCCAGACATGGAGCGGATCTGCAATTTTTACAGATTCATCTTCGTATTCCAGATCGTCAATATCTTCTGAAAAGCGGTCTTTGGTAATCGCAGTTTCAGAAGGCTGAGCAGCAGGTACATCCTGAGAAATAACAGCCATAAAGATAATAACAAAGACAAATAGCGCTTTTTTCACGAAAAGCTCCTTTATTGCTTACCTTACTTCTTTAAGAGCATTTTTTTTTGTAAGCGATCAATCAGTTGCGCAGGAGTGTCCTTTGCCAGAATCTGGTCAAACTGGGTCCGGTAATTTTTAATCAGGCTTATGCCTTCAATGCTTACATCATATACTTTCCATTTATTATCGGATAGAAACATGCTGTATTCCATGGGGATGTCTTTTGTTTGCCTCTGAATCTTTGATATTACTAACGCCTTTTTTTCTGATATGATTTCTTCTTGCAGAAATACGACTGTTTCATCCTTGTATTCACCTTCGACTTTATCCATATAGGTATTTCCGAGAAGATCGGCAAAAGCATCTACAAATTGCTTCTGCTCCTGAGGGCTGAATTGTTTCCAGTAGCGGGCAAGAACTCTCTTGGACATTTCCGTAAAATCAAATACCTGGCGCGTAATGGCAAGAATCTTCTCCCTTTGGTGCAACCTGAGGTCAGGATTTTTATACTTCGGATCTTTAAAAAGCTCCAGTGCAGACTCAATTTGTACCTTCAATTCCTCTGTAGGGGATCCGGCAAGACAAGGCTGGAAACTTCCAGCAGTCAGGGCAAGCAGAAAAAAAATGATAAATACAAAGATGTTTGATGTTTTTGACATAAATTATCTCCAAGCAAGGCCAATAAAACAGAACGCATATGAAAAAAACACCTTTTCGGATATCTGTTCATGTTCGGGTTACTCGAAGGTTTTAGTGTCATGGCTCATAAAAAGCAAGCGTTTTTTTAAATCATGGAATCACCTGTTGCTTGACACAAAATGAATCTATAATGTAGTATGAATAAGTGAAATATAAAAAAATTTCATTGTGCAAAGGGGCTATGAATGACTGTACAGACAACCTTAACAACATGGATTGCCAACTTGGGCAAGATGACCCTGTCACCAGTCCAGACTATGGGAAAGATGACCGTGTTTTTCTTCTGGGGTATTGTTCATATGTTTTCCTTGCCGATTCAGTTTTTCAAGATAACCGAACAGATTTACTTCATAGGCATGAAATCTGTTTTTGTCATATGCCTTACTGGGGCTTTTACAGGAATGGTGTTAGGGCTTCAGGGATACTATACCCTCGTAAAATTCGGCTCCGAAGGGCTTCTTGGAACAGCAGTAGCCCTATCCCTGATAAGGGAAATGGGTCCTGTGCTTACTGCGATAATGATTATCGGAAGGGCTGGCTCTGCAATGACTGCCGAGATAGGAATAATGAGAATATCAGAGCAGATCGACGCCCTCGAAACTATGAATATTAACCCCGTCAGGTTTCTTGTCAGCCCCAGGATTGCGGCTGCCCTCATAAGCTTTCCTCTTCTTACGGCCCTGTTTGATGTAATAGGCATAATTGGCGGATATATTACAGGCTCCCTTCTTCTTGGAATAAACCCTGGTATTTATTTTTCAAAGATTGAGACAAGTGTTGTCATGAGAGATGTTACCGGAGGCTTTATAAAGGCAATCGTTTTTTCGGCTGTGGTAGTGACTGTCTGCTGTTTTAACGGGTACTATACTCATTTGCGCGAAGGTGGATATGGCTCCAAAGGCGTTAGTCTTTCAACCACTTCTGCTGTTGTCATGTCCTGTGTACTTGTACTCATCACAGACTATGTGCTGACCTCACTCCTGTTATAAAGTACTGCTAAAACGATAGTCAGGTCTTATCCCTTGAACTATAACTATGAGAGACGTTTTTCAGGAAACAGCAGGGACTAAGTCATGGATAATCCACTCATACAATTAAAAGATGTAAGAAAGGCCTTTGGAACCAACAAGGTGCTCGATGGAATAAACCTAAGCATTTACGAGGGAGAGGTTACTACAATAATAGGAAAGAGCGGAGGGGGCAAAAGTGTTCTGCTGAAACACATAATCGGTCTTATTGAGCCAGACGAAGGTGATATTTTGTTCAATGGGAGACCTCTTTCTGAAATGGAAAGATCTGAACGCAAGGCATTGAAGCGTAAATTCAGCTATATGTTCCAGGGAAATGCTCTGTTTGATTCCTTGACTGTTTATGAAAACATTGCCCTGCCTCTCAAGGAAACAACTTCTCTCAGGGATTCGGAAATAAAAAAACTTGCATCCGAGAAAATGACCAAGCTTGACATAACAGGAATCGATGACAAATACCCGTCAGAGCTTTCAGGTGGAATGAAGAAAAGAGTAGCTCTTGCAAGAGCCCTCATGACAGATCCGGAGATTATTTTATTTGATGAGCCTACTACAGGACTCGACCCTGTAAGAAAAAATGCAGTCCACAGCATGATATCAGACTATCAAAAGAAATTCGGTTTTACTGCTGTCCTTGTAAGTCATGAAGTTCCTGATGTTTTTTATATTTCCCAGCGCATTGCAATGCTAAGTAATGGGCGGATCCTGTTTGAAGGAAGCCCCGAGGAAATAAAACAGACAAGTGTATCAGAAATCCAGAATTTTATTTCCGGAATGGGGGACAAAGTAGATGGTTTAACAGGCATGGGTCAAAGAAATTATGTGGAAAAGCGCTTTAATCAGGAAATGCTTCGCCTTCAAAACCATAATATAGATTTTTCCCTCGTTCTCTTTACACTTGAAAACCTTGAAGTCATCGATAAACATGTAGGCCATATAAGCATACACACTGTTTTGAAGAATCTTGCAGAAAAGATTCGTATGCAGGTCAGAATCATTGATGCCTGCTCAAGATTAGGGGTCAACAAGATTGTGCTGCTGCTCTCGAATGCCAACAGGGACAAGGCCCATAATTTCTGTGAAAGGCTTGCCAATGATATTAAAAGGAGTGAACTGATTGACATTCAGCCCTATCCTGGGTTTTGCTTTTCAGTAACGGTTGGTTTTGTACAGGCAACCCAGGAAAGCACTTTGGACAGCCTTCTGGAAAGTGCAAAATCGAGTTCAAACCAATTTTATGAATTTAAAGTATGCTGAAGCGATTCGGAGGAAAGATGAAAAGATCGTCCATTGAATTGGGAGTTGGAATATTCATGCTGATAGGTATCCTTTGTGTAGGATATTTAACCATAAAACTGGGCAAGATGGAGCTTATGGGAGACAATTTTTACTGGCTGGATGCAAAGTTTCAATCCGCTTCAGGGCTTAAAACAGGTGCTCAGGTTGAAATTGCAGGGGTTCAGGTGGGCCAGGTGGATGAAATCAGTCTCGATTCAGTCCGTCATATGGCCATTGTCAGGCTTAAAATAAAGAAAGGTGTCGTTCTCACTGATGATGTCATTGCCTCTATCAAAACTTCCGGCCTCATAGGAGATCGATATATAAAGCTGTTGCCTGGTGGATCAGACAATATACTTAAAAATGGGGATCAAATTATTGAAACCGAACCTCCTGTCGATATCGAGGATTTGATCAGCAAATATGTATTTGGAAAAGTTTAATGAAAGTTCTCATCAAAAATCTTATCAAACAAGCCTTGTCTGATGCACATAACAGCGGAGCTCTGCCTTCTGAGTCTTTTCCTGAAATTGAGGTTGAAGTTCCGAAAATTCTATCCCATGGAGACTATTCATCCAATATCGCCATGGTTTCAGCATCAGTCCAAAAAATATCTCCCCGCAAGATTGCTGAAACAATTGTCAAACACATTAATGATGTGAATCAGATAATCGAAAGGGCAGAAATTGCTGGACCTGGTTTTATAAATTTTTACATGAAACCTCAATCATGGACTGCTTTCCTTAAGGAAGTCCATAAGCATGGCAGCAGGTATGGTGCTGTTGACATAGGAAAAGGAAAAAGGGTTCAGGTTGAATTCGTAAGCTCCAATCCGACCGGTCCTCTTCATGTAGGTCATGGACGAGGTGCGGCAGTAGGAGACAGTGTTGCCAATATCTTGTCTTTTTGCGGTTACAGTGTTCACAGGGAATATTATATCAACGACTCCGGAAGACAAATCAACACTCTTGGAAGATCAGTTTTCCTGCGTTATCAGGAAATCCTGGGTGAGCAGGTGCATTTTCCTGAAGATCATTATCAGGGTAATTACATAAAAGATATAGCAAAGAAAATTGTAGATCTTAGGGGTTCAGAGCTTCTAAACTGCTCTGATCAACAAGCAGTGTCATTTTGTGCAAGATATGCTGCTGACATTATACTGAAGGAGATGCAGCTTGATTTAGAGTCATTCGGTGTCATATTCGACAATTGGTTCAGCGAACAGGGCCTTTATGATTCAGGAAAAGTGGCATCCTTAATTGAGGATTTCCGGCTGAAAAACATAATATTTGAAAAAGACGGGGCATTATGGTTCAATACCACATCATTCGGGGATGAAAAAGACCGTGTGGTTGTACGCAATAACGGCCAAACGACTTATTTTGCGTCAGACATTGCCTATCATTACAATAAATTTGACCGAGGCTTTGAAAGACTAATAGATGTCTGGGGAGCCGATCACCACGGATATATCCCGCGTGTTGCAGCGGCCATTGAGTCAGGAGGTTACAAAAGAGAACAGTTTCATGTCATCCTGGTTCAGCTTGTAAATCTTCTGAGAAATGGCATTCCTGTTGCCATGTCCACGAGAGCCGGTGAATTCGTTACACTTAAGGATGTTATCCAGGAAGTTGGAAAAGATGCAGCAAGATTTATTTTTTTGACCCGTAACTCCGACAGTTCTCTGGACTTTGACCTTGAGCTTGCCAAGCAAAAAACCAACGACAATCCTGTATATTATGTGCAGTACGTTCATGCAAGAATATCCAGCATACTAAGAAAAAGCACGGAAATGGGCATTTCTGTTGAATCCGACCCTGGATCAGGTCTTTTCCTTTTAGAAACAGAAGATGACATTGCCCTGATCAAGATGCTCATCAAATATCCTGAAACCGTACAACTTAGCGCAGAACTGATGGCTCCGCACCGCGTAACTTTTTTTCTGATGGAAATGGCCTCGGCATTTCATACATATTATAACAAGAAGAGGGTTCTTTCAGATGATCTTATGCTTACACGGGCAAGACTCTATCTCATGATGGCAGTGCGGCAGGTTATTGCAAACGGGCTGAATCTTCTCGGAGTAACAGCTCCTGAATCAATGTAAGGACAAATGAAAAGCAGAGAACATTCTGAATTTGGGAATTCTTCAAATTCCGGCAAAGACCCGCAAAGATACAGGCTCTGGATAGGACTCATTTTATTTATTTCTGGCTGGATGTTTTTTTTAGGAGTTATTGTTGGCAGAGGTTCTATACCGGCTCTTTATAATATAAAAAAAATTGAAACAGAGCTTGCAGAGCTTGCAAAATCTGCTTCAAATAAAATCCTTGCTAAAAACATGACCGAAAAAAATATTGCCAATGATCCGCCTGATGGAGATTTCCACAAGAAGCTGAAAGAAAAAACCGATGCAGTTCCAAAAATGGAGTTATCTTCCCTGACTCAGGAAACAAAAAAACCAGAGACTGTCAAACCCGCTGAACCATCTAAACCCGCAGAGCCTGTCAGATCAGTTGAACAGTCCATGGCAACCTCACAGGAACCTCCTCCCCGTTTACAGACGACTCCTCCTGCCGTAAAACCAGTGTCACAGGCTGCTGCTGTTAAACCTGAAAGCACTGAACAGTCATCTGAAACCATCAAACCCGAAGTTGCAGAAACTAAAATTAAATCCTTGTACGAATTAAAAGCCTTGCAGAACAAGGAACCTTCTCCACAACGAACCGTCAGCCTGCCTACACCTGCTACAGACAACAAAACCGGTCCAGGCCAGCAGGTTTCAATTCAACTGACTGGTCTTCTGGACATGAAATCAGCAGACTTGATGATTGAAAATTTACGAAGCAAGGGAATTGCTGCTTCAAAATCAGCCAGGATGATTCCTGAAAAAGGAATATGGTACAGAATTGTAATTGAGAGAATTCCCGGTTCAAGTGAAGCAGATGCAATAATGAGTCGTTTGAAGCAGGACAATATAGATGCAAGTGTCGTAAAACGATAGAGGTGATTACAAAACTACTAACACAGCAGCACCGGTGGAATCAATTCAAGAGACTGGAAAAATAAACCGACAAGCAGGAATACAAAATAATGAAAATTTCAAAAGAAGATATAGTTCATGTAGCTAAACTGGCACGCCTTGAACTGAAAACTGAAGATATTGAAAAATTCTCTCTTCAAATTGGCGCTATACTGGACTATGTAGATACGTTGAACCAGATCGACACAAAAGACGTGATCCCGACTTCACATGCAATTTTTCTAAGAAATGCTTTCCGCGAAGATGAAGTCCTGAAAGATATCGACATCGAATCAGTTTTTTTAAATGCGCCTGAAAAAGAAGACGGAACATTTTTAGTTCCAAGAGTGATCGGTTAAAATATGAAACTCCATGAACTTACAATAAGCCAGGCCAGCAATCTTTTGAAAGATCGCCAACTGACTTCTAAAGAACTCACTCTTGCAGTTCTGCAACAAATTGAATCAGTGGAAGACAGAGTGGGCGCATATATAACAATGGATCCAGATATTGCAATCAAGCAGGCTGAAGCTGCAGACAAAATGCTTATGAAAGGACATGGTTCTTTTCTTACAGGCATCCCTCTTGCCATCAAAGATCTGATATGCACCAAAGGGGTCAGAACAACGTGTGCTTCAAGGATGCTTGAAAATTTTATCCCAACCTACGATGCTACGGTCATCCGGAAGCTGAAAGTATCAGGTGCGGTTCTTATAGGCAAGACAAACATGGATGAATTTGCAATGGGCTCTTCCACAGAAAATTCCGGATTCAAGATTACAAGAAACCCATGGGACTTAACACGGATTCCTGGAGGATCCAGTGGCGGCTCGGCAGCAGCAGTTGCTGCCGAGATGTGCCTTGGTTCCCTTGGATCTGATACAGGTGGCTCCATTCGTCAGCCAGCTTCTCATTGCGGAGTTGTTGGCATGAAACCAACCTATGGAAGGGTGTCGCGTTTCGGGCTTGTGGCTTTTGCATCATCACTAGATCAGATAGGACCGATCACAAAAGATACAATGGACTGTGCCATACTTCTAAATTCCATATCCGGTTATGATAAAATGGATTCCACTTCGGTGCCTGAACCTGTTCCTGATTACACAGCTTTTCTCAAATACGATCTCAAAGGGCTTGTAGCAGGCATCCCTAAAGAATACCATTCTTCAGAAGGATTAGATTCCGAAGTTGCAGAGGCAGTAAAAAAAGCCATTCATACCCTTGAAGATTTAGGAATCAAATGTGTTGAGCTAAATCTCCCTCATACCCAGTATGCAGTTGCTGCCTATTATATCATTGCACCCTGCGAGGCCAGCTCCAACCTTGCCCGCTATGACGGGGTCAGATATGGTTACAGAGACAAAACAGCAACAGGCCTGCTTGAAATGTATATGAACACAAGATCCAAAGGATTCGGGCCCGAAGTTCAGCGCCGGATAATCCTTGGAACTTATTCCCTTTCTGCAGGCTACTATGATGCATATTACGGCAAGGCTTCCCAGGTCCGTACTCTGATAATGGATGATTTCAAAAAAGCCTTTAAGCTCTGTGATATTATTGTCTCTCCTGTTGCACCTGCCCCTGCATTTAAAACAGGTGAAAACAATGATGACCCTTTAAGAATGTATTTATCTGATGTATTTACACTTTCTGCCAATCTTGCAGGAATACCAGGCATTTCAGTTCCCTGCGGATTTTCTTCTGAGGGGCTTCCCATAGGTCTTCAGATCATGGGAAAGCATTTTTCAGAAGGAACAATTCTGAAAGCAGCATATAATTTTGAACAGGCAACCGATTTTCATAAAAAAAAGGCGATATTATGACGACTATTCTTCCGGAAGGCGATGATCTTAAAAAAGCTGCAAGGTGGATAATAGAAGAGCGAACATGCAATCCCCAAAAAGCCTTGAAGAATCTTATTGAAGAAGCATGCTTGAAATTTGACCTTTCACCTCTTGACTCAGATTTTCTTGATCGTTTTGTCCGCGAAAAACTGTTTCCATGAAAACTACATGACTAAGATACGCATTCTCCCAGAAATTCTTTCCAATAAAATAGCAGCAGGAGAAGTAGTTGAAAGACCAGCTTCTGTTGTGAAAGAACTGATTGAAAATTCTCTTGATGCCGGAAGCACCCGTATTTTAATTGAAATTGAAAAAGGCGGAATATCTCTTATAAGGATAAGCGATAACGGCTGCGGCATGAGCCGGGATGATGCTCTCTTATCCATTGAAAGATATGCCACCAGCAAGATATATTCAGACGAAGATCTCTTTTCAATCCATACACTCGGCTTCAGGGGGGAGGCCCTTCCAAGCATTGCTTCTGTATCCAGGCTAAGCATTATTTCACGGGAACCTTCTGCTGAATCAGGGACAGAAATTGTCATGGAAGGCGGGAAAATACTGAAGGTTTCAGATGCAGGTGCACCTGCCGGAACCCAGATTACCGTCAGAAAGCTTTTTTTTAATATTCCTGCAAGACTCAAATTTCTGAAGACAATTCGTACGGAAACTGGACATATCTCCGATGTCGTTTCAAACATGGCTCTTGGATGGCCAAATGTTCATTTCAGGCTTGTTCATGATGGATATGCCATTCAGAACTGGGCTGCATCAGATGATCACACGACAAGGATTGCCGAAGTCCTTGGGAATACACTGGAAAATAATCTTTCTCCAGTATCTGCAAAGAATGAAGACTTTTGTATTTCAGGCTGGATTTCACGTCCTGACATGACGAGAGCGACCTCCCAAGGAATTCATGTTTTTGTGAATCGACGTTTTGTCAGGGATAAAATGATAACTCATGCCCTGATGGAAGGCTATTCAGGCCGTTTGATGAAGGGACAGTTTCCTACTGCCGTTCTTTTCATTGCTGTTCCTTTCAGGGATGTAGATGTAAATGTCCATCCATCCAAACAGGAAATCCGTTTTTTCAGGAAACAGCAAATTTATGAAATGATAGTTGATGCGGTTTCATCATGTCTTGTTCACAATCAAAAGCCCTCCTGGGTTCATTCCGAATCAGGTGAGACTTCTGTAATATCAGAAGCTCTGGCTCATTCTGAAAAAAAACATCCTTTGCCTTTTTCAGGGATAATAAAGAAGTCTTTGTCTGACACTGCTTCAACATATCAACTACCTGGCTTTTCAGGTTCAAAGAAAAACCCGGCGGGCCAGGCGCCATTATGGGAGACAGCCCAGCCTGAGAATCTAAAGGCAATCGGTCAGTTTTTTGACTCTTACATTTTATGCGAATCAGGTGCAAACATAGTTATTATCGATCAGCATGCAGCTCATGAACGTATTCTTTTTGAAAAACTGGCTGACAGGGCAACAGGCAAAAAACTTCCTGCCCAGCGTATGCTGATTCCTGAAACCCTTGAACTGAATTACAGGCAGTCGCATATACTTGAAAGACTCATTCCCGATCTTGAAAAATACGGTATAGAGATAGAGCCCTTCGGAAAACAGTCTTTTGTAATCAAATCTTCACCTGTTATGCTTTCAGGCAACGAAATCAAGACTCTTATAACCGAGATGGTTGACTCTGCTCTTGAAACAGGCATCGACTCAAACATGGGAAAAACCGTAGAGGAATGTCTTAAATTGATGGCCTGTCACGGGGCAATACGTGCCAACCAGACACTCAGCTCTTCAGAGATAGCTGAATTGATAACAGAGATTGAAGCCTGCAAGATTCCTGGCCACTGCCCTCATGGCAGGCCGACGCGGATAAAATGGCAAAGACAGGAAATTGACAAATTGTTCAAGAGAACATGACATTATCTTTATGATTTGTTAAGGATTTAAAGAAAAAAGCATAACGCCGAAATGCTTCAGGCCGAAATTGGGCAAGTGACAACGACAGGATCAGGAATTTTCAATCCATTTGATGATGTATCAGAATGCTATTGCGTAGAATGGCTATTTCTTCTCTAATTTCTTCCATGGATTGTTGTGATATGCACTCGTGGCACAAATAACTGTTCTGAGATTGGTTGCAAATTCCGCATTCAACACATATACCTTTTTTTAGCCTAATACTCTGCTCTGAGGTAAGGTGCTGTCTTTCCATGGTCGGAAGCTTTCCTATTTTTCTTCTTGCTGCAATAATATCAGTGAATTTCATATAGCTCTAATCTGCAAGTTTTGGCAGGCGGATTCTCTCAAGCCTTATTCTGAAAGTTGTTCCCTTGCCTGGATCCGATTCATACTCGATTTTTCCGCCATGTTCCTGAACTATTTTTTTTGTCATCAACAATCCAAGCCCAGTACCACCCAGACCTTTAGTAGTAAAAAAATTCGTGAAAATTTTCTTCTTTATCTCGTAATCCATGCCGCACCCGTTGTCTATTACTTCATATATTATGGTTTCATTTACTTCCATTGTGCGTATTATTACTTTAAACTCAATGCTTTGACCGCTCAAGTTACAAGCATCAATTGCGTTGCCTACTAGATTGGTAAGGCATTGGTGCATACTCTCATAATCAATGGGGGCCGGCTTGATATTATCCATTTGTTCGTGTCTCAGAATAACGCCGCATTCTTTAGCCTTGGTTGCATACATGAGCACAACTTCTCTAGCAATGTCGCTGGGATTGCTGAGTTTCGCATTAATCACCCTGCCTTTTGAAAAACCAAGAAAGGTATTGACAAACATCGATATCCTTTCGATGTTGCGGTCAAGCATCTCCATTCCTTTGTGGACCCTTTCTATATTGCCTTGCCCGATACCGGTCTTTAGCATATACATGCCTCCGTCCAGAGCCGTTATGAGATTTTTTACTCCATGAGCCAGTCCAGCGACTGTTTGGCCGACTGCTGCCAGTCTTTCTGCTTCCAGTTTTTGATTCTGAAGTTGTTTTATCTCGCTTATATCTTGAATCGAATAAGCTACTCCGATATTCTCCCCTCCCATGAGTAATTTGTTACCAACCAGCCTTACGGGAACTTTCTGGTCTTGCATATTAACTACTGTGGTATCAGGAAGATATAACTGTTTTGTGCTTGTGTCTGCCAGGTTAAAAGCGCCTGGTGGAAGCATTTTTTCCAAGTCTTCCCGATTTATACGCTGGTTTTCTCTGATTTTAAATAGCCTGCGTGCAGCCGGATTGAAAATACTTACATTTCCATTCTTATCGACTGCAAATATTCCATCCATGGATGTACCAACCATTGTCTCAAGGAAAGTCTGGGCAAAATTCAAGCCCCTTTCAAGTTTTATGGTCTGGGTTATATCGACAGCCATTTCCATTACAATGTTGAAGGAACCATCAAATTGGAGAAGAGGAACAGCAATGACATGAAGATGTACTGTTTCTCCTTCTACCGTGCGCCAGATGTGATGCCCAGTGTGAAGTTTTCCGTCTTCGAATGTCAGCCTTGCCGTACATTCACTGCAGGCGTTGTCTGAACCTTTCAAGCCTCTATAACAGTAGTCTCCTATTATATCGCCGACAGTTTGCCTGGTTCGAGCATTAGTTTTTACAATCCTGTAGTTGCGGTCAATCAGAAGAATATTGCAAGGTACCTGATCGAACAGGAGCTGATATTCTCTCAGCACCTGGTCAGTTTCTGTTGCGTCGGCGCACAGCTCAAGAATGCAGGAGACTCGGCCTTGTTTATCTAATATTGGAACCGTGTGCTTTATGCAGCGGCAAAAGAAGCCATCTTTAATATATCCGATCTCTTCGCTTATTCGGGGTATTCCGTCTTCAAATGTCTGAAAGCTCTTGCACTCTGAACAAACCTGGTTCTTGCCTTTATAGACATCATGACATTTATAGTTTCGCCACTCTCCAAACATCTGCTCAAATGCCCTGTTGGCATGAATCAGGTTGTAGTCTCTGTCAATTACGCAAAGCGCCATTGGAATCGCATCAAAAAGCCTTTCTTTAAGCCAGATATCAATACCTTCAGTTGCCGGATACAACGTCTTGCTGCCCCCTTTTTTTAAACAGAGTCTCTATGATTTGCAATAAAGCCGGAATGTTCAAAGGTTTTTCTAAGAAAGCGTCAGGGTGAGGCAATTTTTCAGCCTCAAGTCTGGTTAATATTTTAAGCTCGGAAAAATCCGACTGATAGTCCATGCCACTTATCATCACAACAGGCACGGTGCAAAAAAAAGGATTGGAGCGCAACAATCTGTAAACTGAAAGACCTGACTTGTAGGGCATCATGATATCAAGCAAAATCAAATCAGGTTTTTCCTGCCCGATGATGTCCGTCAGGGGCTGTTCCCCATCAGTCGAACAAGCAACATAACCGGAATCCTCCAAAACCGCCTCAAGGTATATCCTTATATCTGGCTCATCGTCTATGATTAAAATCTTGTTTGACATCATCCTCTTGCAAAATACAGCTTAAGTTGCCAGAAGCCGGTATTTTTTTTCTTGACAATATAATTTTTAATTCATATTTGATCAATATAGATTATAACAATATGCTTAACAAGTTATTTTTATAAAAATTGATGAACTCGTAAAAAGTCAATATTCGGACGGCTTTGTAAAAAGGCCGCAGGCAAGGCGCGCAAATCCTGAGGAATGAGGCGTACTTATGGTACGCCGCAATGACGAAGGATGCAGCGCAACGTAGCATCCGGCCTTTTTACGATGCCGTCAAAATTGTAGCGACAAAAACTTCAATATCATTTAGCGGCATCTTTTCACAATAGATTAACCGGAGGAGTATATGAAGAAAATTCTTATCTTGGGTTCAGGCGCTGGTGGAACTATGGTTGCTGTAAAACTGCGCAGACTGCTCAGCGAATCTGAGTGGCAAATTACCATCATCGACAACGACGAGATTCATCACTACCAGCCTGGGTGGCTTTTTATACCATTTGGCATATATCAGGCTTCTGACTGCATGAAACCCAAGCGAGATTTTATTCCCAAGGGAGTCAAATTCGTATTGGACGAAGTTATAGCAGTAAATCCTGACAAAAGAGAAGTTGAGTGCCAAAAAGGCAAGTATTCTTACGACATTCTGGTCATAGGAACGGGTTGCCGGATAGCTCCTGAAGAAGTAGAAGGAATGGAGAGCTGGTCGCCCAACCCCAAGAGCAATGTCCATACGTTTTTTACTCTTGAGAGCGCAATAGCCCTGCATAAAAAACTGCGCTATTTCAAAAAAGGCAGGCTTGTCTTCAACATTGCAGAAATGCCCCACAAATGTCCTGTGGTCCCAATGGAATTCATCTTCATGGCTGACTGGTTTTTTGGTATCAACGGAGTCCGCGACAACATTGAGATAGAATTTGTAACTCCCAATGCAGGCATCTTCACCAAACCCATTGCTACCAAGGTCCTCAGCGTGGCAGCAGAAGAAAAAAAGATTTTTGTTACCCCAAATTTTCATCTTTCATCTGTGAATACTGAAAACAACTATATCGAATCTGCAGACGGCCAAAAAGTCGATTATGACCTTCTGGTATCAACAATGCCAAACCTTGGCGCCAAATATATAGAGGATTCAGGAATGGGAGACGGAATGGGATATGTTTTTACCAACCATCATACTCTCAAAGCAGAACGCTACGACAATATCTATGTTGTAGGTGATGCTACTAACGTACCCACTTCCAAAGCAGGTTCAGTAGCACACTACGAAGCTGAAATAGTTGTTGAGAACATAATTCTTGAAATTGACGGACAAGAGCCCAAACCGTTGTTTGATGGACATTCCACCTGTTTTATAGTATCAGGCTATGACAAGGCATATCTTTTTGACTTTAATTACAAAACTGAGCCACTGCCAGGAAAATACCCCTTTCCTGGACTCGGGCCATTTGATCTGGTCGGAGAAAGCTATGTCAATTACTGGGGCAAGATGATGTTTAAATGGGTTTACTGGAATCTTCTGCTGTCTGGTCAGGAATTGCCTCTTGAACCACAAATGAACATGGCTGGAAAGTCATGGCCAAAAGTTGAAACGAAATAGGAGACTACGATGACAAATGAGGCGTTGATTCTTGAAAAACTGGCCAGAATAGAATCCCAGTTAGAACCCATAGTAAAATCGCGTCAGGCGTTTCTGGAATTTAAAGAAGACTTAACCCCCTTGGGCAACACAATGGTCAAGTTATTTATTGAAGAGTTACAAGAAGTGGAGACCAGTTTTCAAATTGAAGACATGATGCTTTTTGTCAAAAGACTGGCGCGAAATATCCGTAACCTGACATGGGCTCTTAAGCAACTGGAAAATATCATAGAATTCATAAATGACCTTGAACCTCTTATGAAGTCAGCAGTTCCGCAACTGATAGAACATCTTGATATTATGGAAAGGCGCGGGGTTTTCAGGATCATCACTGCAATGCTTGATGTACGTGCCAAAATCGCAGATGCATATTCTCCGGAAGACATCGAGCAAATCGGAGACGGTGCAGTAGCCATGTTAAAAGTAGCAAAAAAATTCGCTGATCCGAAAGCAGTGGCCTTTATAGAACGATTTGCTGAAATGACATCGGATGTAGACCTTTCGATGGCAAAGAAAGCCAGTCCAATGAACCTCGTAGCAGCGGGGTTTAACAGCGAAGTAAAGGAAGGATTAGGCGTAATTCTCGAACTTACCAAGGCAATGGCCAAATTAAAACCCAATGCCCAGCTTGTTGGGGAGGATAAATTAACAACATATCCCCAAACAGGCAGATAGGCCGTCAAAGGCTGGGAAAGGAGCAAGTTATATGCCTCATGCCTCAGAAAAAAGAATCCTGGTAGTTGATGATGAACCGGATGTTCGCGCCTTTTTGGCAGCTTGCATTCAGGATGCAGGCTTCATCGTTGACACTGCTGAAAACGGCTCCGAAGCACTTGAAAAAATTGAAGCAAACCCACCCGATCTAATGACTCTTGACATGGTAATGCCAAGAACATCAGGGATACAGGTAATCCGGACTCTACGGAAAAACGAGAAGATGGCCAAGCTGCCTGTCATAGTAATCACTGCACATGCGCACGATGAATTCGGCAGTGAGGATATAAAAGGCTTCAATGCCTTTACCTCCGGACTGAGGCCACGTTATGTAATGGAAAAACCGGTTACACCGGATAAGCTTGTAAAGGCAATAAGCGAAATTTTAGAAGTGGAAACAAATCAACCGCAACAGTGCGACCCTGACATCGAGTTTTCTGATGTTATACACATGGTTAGCCAATGCGACCAGGCAACTTTAGATAAAATAAAAAACATACTGAAAAAATAGAACTGTCTTCCATGAAAAAACCACTGCTCCTTATATCGCTATGCAGCGGTTCTTCACGGAAAAGATCTTGTTGTTAAGAATTCTTTTCACAGGCAAGATTAGCTATAGACACTGAATCGAGTTTGTCGTAAAGAGCTGCCGTGGCTTCTTTCCAGGCCAGACGGACACGGCATTCCTCGGACATTTCGCATATTTCAGGAGAGCTTATACATTCAACTAATTCAGTCTGCTCTTCAAATAACCGAACTATTTCTCCTAAAGAAATCGCTGCAGGATCCTTGCATATTGTATATCCGCCTCTGGAACCCCGAATACTTGAGACAAGATGAGCGCTTTTCAGGACTCTGATTAACTGCTCTATGTATTTGGCTGGAATGGATTGTTGGCGGGCAATTTCACTAACCTGAACAAAATCCTGATCGCTGTGCTTTGCAAGCTCAAGTAAAATTCTAGCCCCATATCTGCTGCGTGTTGAAAGCTTCATAAAGAATACAGTACCTCTTCATCTTTTTGTAAAAAACAATAAAGCCTATAATAAAATGGAAAAATTTTTAGTCTGTTCAGATTTTAGGACATTATTGTAAAAAGGTCGAGGTATTTTTGATGATATCGTAAAATGAGCTCGGATGGCAATAGTGGGCACCAACTTACTCATGCCG